>JBFLYO010000033.1:0-44647 GCA_040756745.1 Bacteroidota bacterium | reverse complement strand
GTATTCGATCACCCCGTCGGCGTAGCTGGACCCGCTGGCGTAGAGCGACATCTGGAGATTCTGGTTGTCGATCTCGATGTGGTGGAACGAGAATTCGAGATAAGCGAACAGACTCAACGTGCGGGCTTCGGACGAGGTATTCCGGATCCGCACGTCCCAGAGTTCGACGTCGTCATGAAGGGGGATGAACAGTGTCTGTTCGGCCTTGATCCCCCGGTAGTCGCACCGGAATCGCGAATAGGAGAGACCGTGCCGGCACTCGTACTGTGCGGTTTCAGGCGGCCTGCCGCGAGCTCCGTCGAGTGGGATGCCGACTGGCTGCCAGGACACAGACCAGTACTCGCCCGTTGCATCGTCGCGGACATAGACGTAGTGGCCGGGGCGGTCGAGCGGTACGCCGTTCTGGCGGAACCGCGTGATCCGACGGTGTTCCGCAGAGCGGTAGAACGCATAGCCGCCTGCATTGTGTGAGATCACGGCGCAGAGGTTCTTTACGCCCAGATAGTTTGTCCATGAGACTGGGACATCGGGCCGCTCAATGACATACTCCTTATGGTCGTCGTCAAAAAAGCCGTATCGCATATGCTGCTCCGGGATTACTTGCGCTGCAAACGCGCGTGGCGGAACGTCGCGGTAACTGTGTGCACCAAAGGATGAGTGCCGTAAGGCCTTCACCCGCGTGTCCGCCGGTATCCGTCCCGACGATTCTAGGTCCAAGGATCATTGCATCACCAACCGTATCGCGTCCCACGATCGTGCCGGTCATTTGCGGGAAGGTCGTTGATCAAGAGTTCTCGCTCGGGGCCGGCTCTGCCGAAGTGTCACGGAACGGCACCAGCCAGGCCACAAGGAACGAGGGGATCGTTGCCACGAGCACCCAGAGGAAGAAATTCCTGTAGCCGAGGAAATCGCTGATGTACCCGCTGAGCATCGACGGGATCATGAAGCCCAGGTTCATGATTGCCGTCCCGAACGCGTAATGCGCCATCTTGTACCTGCCCGGGGCAATCTGCTGCATCATAAAGAGGATGAGCCCCACGAAGCCGAATCCGTAGCCGAGATATTCGAAGACGATCGCGAGGCAGATGATCACGAAGTCGGTCGGCATCGTGAACGCAAGGAACGCATAGACGGCCATCGGGACATTGAAGGCGGCACAAAGGGGGAGAAGGGCGTTGCGGAGGCCTCGTCGGGCGACGTAGTAGCCGGCGAGAACGGAGCCGAGCACGAATGCCGCCGCGCCGAAGACACCATAGATGATGCCAATCTCCGATGTTCCGAGCCCCAGCCCTCCCTGCTCGCGCGCGGCGCGGAGGAACAGTGGAACGATCTTCACGATCTGCCCCTCGGCACTCCTGTACAGGACGATGAATGCGATTCCCCAGATGATATTTTTCTTCCGGAAGAACGTGCGGACGACGTCCCAAAATGTCGCGAACGCCTCCCGTGCGGTCTTGACGTCGCTTCCGGCCCCTCCGGACGGGAGCACTCGGGCGTGGTAGAGACTCAGCACGAAGAGTATCGTGCCGAACGCTCCCATGACGATCATCCAGGCCGGGGTAACGCCGACCCGCGTTTCAAGCTGACCGGCGATGTAGACGAATGCCCCCTGTGCGAGCACCTTTGCCACGTTGTACGACGCCCCTTGCCAGCCGACATACTGGGCCTGCAGCTTTTCCGAGAGCGCATGAATATAGAGGCCGTCGGCGGCGATGTCGTGGGTGGCCGAGTTGAAGGCGATAATCGTAAACAGGGCGAGGGAGTAACGGAAGAAGTCGTCGAGCGGCAGGGTGAAGGCCAGGAGGCCGAAGGCGATCCCTCCGATAAACTGCGTGGCTACGACGAAGTATTTTTTCGTCTTGAACATTTCCAGCAGCGGACCCCACAGGGGCTTAAGGGTCCAGGGCCACATGACCAGGGTTGTGAAAAAGGCGATCTGGGCGTCGGAAATCCCCATGCTCTTGTACATGAGCACGGAAACCGTTGCGATTGTGACGAATGGGAGCCCTTCGGCGAAGTAGACGGTCGGCACCCAGCGGGCCGCGTGGACTTGAAGCGGGGGATTCGGGGTCATGCAGAGGATCCTTCGATCGTTGGCATCTTCCTTGCCCTGGCCGGCTGAGAAGATTTCACTTGACAAGTACCGCTTCCAAGCGTATATTCCATAAAGTTGGTTGTGACAACCAACGATCCTTCCTTCATTCGACCTGTTCTCTTGAATTGCTCCAATTGTAATACTCTCAGGTGAGAATAGCAAGCAAATAATTAGTTGGTTGTTATAACCAACAAACTTTCTGACGCCCTATGTAACGGACTGATGAAAGTCACTGATGAACACAAGCAGGAAGACGAAACACGAGCACGTCGTCAGCGCCAATTCGAGGGTCGTTCGCAATATCAATCGCGGCGTCATACTGAGTGTCATCAGAGAACGGCAGCCGATTTCCCGTGCGGCGATTGCGCGTGTGACCCGGCTGAACAAGAGCACGGTGTCGAGCATCGTGTCGGGCCTCCTGAAGGAGGACCTGATCGCGGAAAACGCCGAGCGGAGTGAAACCATCGGCAGGCATCCGTTGAGTCTCCGGCTGAGAAAGGGGCGCAATCTCTACGGAGCGATTTCGTTCGACTCAGCGGCGACGCGCGTGGCGGTCGTGGACATCGACGGGACGGTCATGCAGACCGACAAGATCCCGACCGATAGTCATTCGCCAGAAGAGTTCGTCAGCAATTGCGTCAAGACTCTCGTCAGCCTCAGGACGAGGAACCGGCTTCCGCAGTTCAAGGGTGTCGGCATCAGCGTTGCGGGGGTCGTGGATTCTCCGCAGGCCCGGGTGGTGTTTGCGCCGAACCTCGGGTGGGAGAATGTCGCCATCGGCGACGTTCTCCGACGATGCTGTCCCGAGGTCCAGGTCACTGCCGTGGAAAACGACGCGAAGGCGGCGGCGCTCGGAGAACTCTGGTTCGGCAGGCACGACATCAATCTGTCCAATTTCGTCTTCCTGTCGGTGGGGCGCGGCATCGGGACCGGGATCGTCATCGACCGCAGGATACTCAACGGCGACACGCATCTTGCGGGGGAATTCGGCCACATGGTCCTCCTGGAGGGAGGGGCGCCCTGCGCATGCGGTAATCGCGGATGCTGGGAAGCGTACGCGTCGGACATTGCGACCGCCCGCCGGTACGCGCTTGCACGGGGACTCGGCGGCGGGAAGGAAGATTCACTGACTATTGACGACGTTATCGCCGCTGCGAGGGCGGGGGATCCGCTTGCGGTGGAAGAGCTTCGGATCTCGGGAAAATTCATCGGCATCGGCGTCGCGAATGTCATCAAGGCGGTCGATCCGGCCGCGATCATCATCGGTGGCCACATCACGCGGGCATGGGACCTGGTCTCGTCGTCGATCATCCAGGAAGTGCGCAGCCGTTCGTTCTTCGGCAAGTACCACGGCACACCGATCCTTCCGACGTCGTTGACCGCGCGCCCTTCGCTTCTCGGCGCCGCGGCGCTTGCCGTTCGGAGGTCGTTCGGCGACGTCCGGTTGACCTTGTGAACGACGCGGCCTTGATCCGGGGAACCGCACCCGGCGGCACGGTGCTCAACAGCACTTCAGCAAGGAGGAATGCAACGATGACACGCACGGGAACAACCGCAGGCGCGCTCTGTGTGCTGCTTGCCGTCTGCTTGATGCATATCGAGGCGACGGCAGGGACCACCGGGAAAATTGCCGGACGTGCGACGGACAAGGACACGCATGAACCGCTTGTCGGGGTCAACATGGCGGTGGAAGGAACAACGCTTGGCGCGCCAACCGACGCCGATGGCAACTTCGTGATCCTCAATGTTCCCCCGGGGACGTACCGCGTCAAAGCCAGCCTCGTCGGCTACGCCCCCCTCGTGGTGACTGACGTGACGGTGAAGATCGACCAGACGACCACCGTCAACGTCGACTTGGGTCAGCAAGCCATCGAGGCCGGCGAGGTCGTGATCACGGCGGAACGGAAGGCGGTCCAGCGCGACGTCTCGACCAGCGTCGCGTCGGTGACGAGCGACGAGGTCCGTTCACTTCCCGTGACGAGCGTTGCCGAAGTGGCAACGCTTCAGGCAGGCGTGGAAGGTGGACTGGTGATCCGCGGCGGCGCGGCGGATCAATCGCTCTTCCTGCTCGATGGCGTGACCCTGCGCGACCCCCGCAACAATCAGCCGATCGCCAGCGTGCCGATCAGCGCGGTGAAGGAGGTGAACATCGAGCGGGGCGGGTTCAATGCGGAGTATGGCCAGCTGCAGGCAGGCATCATTAACGTCGTGACGAGGGAAGGCAAAACCGGCGCCTACACAGTGTCGTTCACTGGTCGCTACGGCCCTCCCGGCAACAAGTACTTCGGCATCTCTCCCTTTAACCCCAACTCAATGTGGCTTCGCCCGTTCCTCGACCCCGCAGTCGCGTGGAGCGGAACACGCAACGGGGCGTGGGATATCTACATGCAGCGCCAGTATCCGCAGTTTGACGGCGGATGGAACGCTGTCTCAGAACAGATGTTTGCTGCCGGCGACCCGAGGGCCCTCACGCCGGCCGCCGCCCAGCGGCTCTTCGCCTGGCAGCATCGAAAACGGGACGATCCAAAGGCACCCGACTATAATCTCGATTTCGGCATCGGCGGCCCGCTCATTCCGATCACGTCGGTGAGCGAGGATCTTGGGAATCTCCGCTTCTTCCTGTCGTTCCGAAACCAGCGGGAAATGCTCCTCGTCCCGCTTTCCCTCCCTGACTACTACGAGGATGTCTGGTCGCTCCGGCTGACCTCGGATATCGCGAAGTCGATGAAGCTGGACGTGACGGGCACCATAGGAAGAAGCCTCAACGTCGCCCCGAACGACGTCGAGTCGCTCGGCAGTTTCGACTTCCTCCGAAGCCCCGACCGGATCTCGCAGGATTTCTCGCTCCAGCCTGCCAGCGTGGAAGCTCGCCTCTTCCTCGATTCGTACTACAGCGTTGCGAACGTGCGCCACGGCTCGCTTGCAGCGCAGTTCACACACGTCCTGAGCCCGACGGCGTTCTACGAAGTGCGCCTGGAGCATCTGTACAGAACGTACAACACGGGGCCGGTCGCACCGCGCGATACGACGGCCAGGTACGAGCTCTTCCCCGGCTACTTCGTGGACGAAGCTCCCTTCGGATTCGACCCGATCAATCATGTCGGCATCAACGGCATGTGGATGGGGGGACACACCAGTACTACGCGCGACAATAGCCGGATTTCCGCCACCACGCTGAAAGGGAGCCTCACGGTCCAGCTGGACAGGTATAACCAGGTGAAAGCGGGCGCGGAGATGGTGTACAACGACCTCCAGCTCGACTACGGCTATGTCTCCGTGCAGTTCCCCAACGAGAACGACACGGTCGATATCCGGCGAACCCCCATTCGCGCCGCGCTCTACGTCGAGGACAAGCTGGAATTCGAAGGGTGGGTGGCAAACCTGGGACTGCGTGCGGACTACAGCAACGCGCGCACCGAATGGCCGCAGATTGATCCGTTCAGCAAGTCATTCTTCGGAGGGAACAACCCGGGCATCCCGTACCCCACGACGGCTTCGACAGCGAGGTTCGAGCTGAGCCCCCGCCTCGGCATTTCGCACCCGATCACGGAGGATTCAAAGCTGTTCTTCAACTACGGACATTTCCGGCAGTTGCCGACGTACGAGCAGCTGCTACGCCAGTCGCGCGGAGCAGGGGGGGCCGTCAAGCAGTTCGGCAACCCAAGTCTGCCGATGTCGAAGACCATCGCATATGAACTGGGGTACGATCACTCGCTCTTCGACAACACGTACCTGATCCAGGTCGCGGCCTTCTACCGCGACATCTCGGACCAGCAGGGCTTCACTGAGTATGTGAGCGGGCGCAACGGCGTGGACTACTTCCAGGTCAACACCAACAATTACCAGGACATCCGGGGTTTCGAACTGACGCTGAGAAAGACGCGGGGGCCCTGGGTGTATGGCTTCCTCAATTATACATACCAGGCGGTCTCCGGCGGCTTCTTCGACAAGGCGGTGGTGTCCGATGATCCCACGCAGCAGATCTACTTCGATCAGACCCGGAATAATTACCCGCAGTACAGGAGCATCCCGACCCCGTTCGCCCGTACGAGCATCACCCTCTTCACCCCGCACGATCTCGGCAGTCCGGACTTCATGCAGTACCTGGCAGCCGACTGGAGCCTGACCCTGCTGGGCGACTGGCGATCGGGGTACTATGTGTCGTGGCATCCGAAGATCAGCGCATCCATTCCTCCCAACCTGCAGACGGTGGACTGGTGGAACCTCAACCTGCGATTAAGCAAGACGATCCCCCTGGGGCCGCTGCAGCTCACGCTGTTGATGGACATGACGAATGTATTCAACACGAGGCGGCTGAACCTGAACGCATTCTATGATCCGAAGGACCAGCAGTACTATTTCGAATCGCTCCATCTTCCGGCCAGCAACGCGTACGACAACATCCCGGGGAGCGACAGGCCGGGCGATTTCCGCAAGGATGGCGTGCCGTACCAGCCGATGGAGTGGACCGTCCTTATCGGCAACGTCCAGAACCCCCTGCCGAACGTCATCTACTACGAAAAATCGACCGGCCGGTACATGAACTTCTTGAACAACCAGTGGTCCGAGGTGGATCCGGCGCGTTTGCAGCAGGTGCTCGACGACAAGGCGTATATCGACATGCCGAACATGACGTCATTTACGTTTCTGAATCCCCGCAATATTTTCTACGGGATCACGGCGACAGTTGAATTCTGATCGCGAGGGTTCCCCTCACACTCACTTTCCTGTCTGAAGGGTGTGCACATGTCCTCAAGCAATACGACAATCTCCCGGTGCGTGAGACGCGGAGCGATCGGAGCGGCGACGGTCCTTGTGCTCCTTGTTGACGCTTCCGCCCAGGTGCCGCAACAGGTTCGGTGGCTCCGCGTGGGGTCGCTGCGCAGCTGGTTTTCGAGCTACGGCTGCGAAATGGAGATCGGGCGGACCGGCAACGCCACAGAGCAAAACGACGGCCTGATGTGGCCGGCGGAGTTCCCCTGGCAGAACAACGAAGCGGGGAAGGCAATGTGGCTGGGGACGACCAACTACTTCGATCGCACACTGAACACAGTCGTGCCGTACAAGGTCGTTGCGGTCGGCCCCCGCACGGCGGACCCCGCGGGCGAGGTGATGCCCGCCAGCTTCGTGATGTACGGACGATACAAAGCGCCAATCGTCACGGTGGACGGGCTGACCGCCACCGACAATGCGCTGAACGATGAAGTGGACGAAGCGCGCGACACGCTCCGGGCGGACAGGATGATCGTGAACGAACTGAATACCTATATCGGCATCACGATACGGCGCCGCATCCTTGCGTTCACGCATCAGGACCATGACAACTACTTCATCTATGAGTATGTCCTGAAGAACACGGGGATCGTCGACAGCCGCGGCACCATCGAGACGAAGACGCTCACCGGCGTCGTGCTGCATTTTTCGTACCGCTACGCCTTCGGCAACGAGTCGTTCAAGCGGGGATGGTATCCGTCGAACCATATCGATTGGGGGCGGAACGCGGTGAACCAGGTCATCGGGACCAATCCTGCCGCGCCGGGGTTCGATCTCCGAGCACAATACTCCTGGTACGGGCGGGATTCGCAAAGCCCGATTCCCGACGACCTCGGCCTCCCGTACTCGCAGGGGGACGGACATCTTGCCGCAGTCCATATCGTGGGGACCGTAACGCTTCACGCCGACAGAAGCGCAACCGATCATTCCGACGATCCCTCGCAGCCGATGACGACAATGTATCTCGGCAACGACACCGGCCCACAAACGAACAATCAGTTTGATCCCACACAAATGGGCCGGAAGTACCAGGCGATGACGGCGGGGCATCCCAGCCCCACCCATGCCGACGCCGTCGGGAGCGGTTACGCCGATCAATGGGGGTCCGATGCGGGGGGATACGCGCAAGGGAAGGGATTCGGCCCCTACACTCTGGCGCCGGGTGACAGCGTCCGCATTGTGATAGCCGAAGCGGTGGCAGGATTGAGCCGGCAACAGGCCTTCGCGATCGGCGCGACATGGCTTCGCAACCAGCCGCCCTTCACGCTGCCCGGCGGAGCTACGACGACCGACAGAGACGTGTACAAGGATGCCTGGGTCATGACGGGGGTGGATTCACTCCTGCAGACGTTCCGCCGCGCCAGGGCGAACTTCAACGGCGGGTATCAGCTCCCGCTGTCGCCACCCGCGCCGGGCACGTTTCAGGTGACGTCGGGGGGCGACCGGATCCGGCTCACGTGGAGCGGGGTGGCGTGGCCGAACCTCGTCGGCTACGACATCTACCGCGCAACGGGACAGCCGGACACGTTTTACACCAAGGTTGCATCGGTCGACAAGTCTGTCACGTCGTATGACGATACCACGCCTCAGCGCTCGATCAACTATTACTACTACATCGTCAGCAGAGACGACGGGACGACCAATGCAGGCGTGCCACTGACCAGCAGCAAGTTCCTGACGATGACGAATACCCCCGCCTTCCTCCGCCGCCCGGCGCAGGTCGCGACTCTCGACAGCATCCGCGTTGTCCCGAACCCCTACCATCGGGCCGCGGCGCTCGCCAACATGTATTTCGGCAGCACGGCACCGGATCGCATCGCCTTCTACGGGCTGCCCCCAGTCTGCACGATCAAGATCTACACGGAACGCGGCGACCTGGTGAACACACTCGAGCATAACGACGGCAGCGGCGACCAGCTCTGGGACCAGACGACCTCTTCACGACAGATTATCGTGAGCGGGCTGTACATCGCGGTATTCGAGACGCCGGAAGGCGCTGTTGCCGTCCGGAAATTCATTGTCATACGCTAATGCCGGGAGAACAGCCATGCGAAAACTTGCATCGATCCTGACCGTTCTCCTCGTCGCGGGTTCCGGCCCCGCAGGGGCCGAGGAGAACGTGAAGCTCGCCCAGACAGGGATGCAGTTCCTGAGCGTGATGTCGGATGCACGGGCGGCGGCTCTCGCGGGTGCGGTCACCACCATGCGGCTCCGATCCGCCTCATTGTTTTTCAACCCCGCGTGTATGGCGGAAACCGACCGGCTCCTCGACTTTGCAGCGAGCTACAACAAGTGGATCGCAGATATCAAGCACTCGACCGCGAGCGTCGCTTACCGCCCCGCCTCCGGGGACCTCGGCGTGTTCGGCCTGAGCGTGCAGTTTGTCGACTACGGTGAAATCCTCGGCACAAGCGTCGCGGCGAACAACATCGGTTACGTCGACAACGGAACGATCAATGCCTACGGTCTCGCCGCAGGCATCGGGTATGCGAAGGCGCTGTCGGAGGCCTTTTCCGTGGGTGGAGACGTGCGGTGGGTGATGCAGAACCTTGGCGAGAGCCTCGTCCCGACGGGCCAGGGGCCTCAGCTGAAAAAGAACCAGGCGTCCGTCCTCGCGTTCGATTTTGGCACACTCTTCAAGCCCGGATTCAAGAGCTTCGCCTTCGGCATGTCGGTCCGCAACTTCGCCAAGGAGGTCGCATTCGAGGAGCAGGCATTCGAGCTCCCGCTGACGTTCACCATCGGCGTGTCCATGGACCTCATGGACTTCCTGGAAGACCGGAGCATCATACAAGCCGCGTACCTCTCTGTGGATGCCGTCCACAACCGCGATTACTACGAACAGGTGTTCGTGGGTGGTGAGGTGAGTCTGATCGACGCCCTGGATCTTCGGGGGGGATACATCGTGAACAGCGATGAGCAGGGGTTCACGACGGGCTTCGGACTTCACCAGTTCGGCATAGCGGTGGATTACGCATACACGCCGTTCGGCGTCTTCAACGACGCGCACCGGGTCACGCTGCGCGTCGGGCTGTGAGGATGACGGAACGTGACCGTGACTCCTTACTTTCGGAGCTGAGCGATGAATCGCAATCTCCTGTTCCTCTCCGGTCCCGGCCTGGTGGCGGGATTCCTGTTCCTTCTGGCGGGTTGCACGAAAGATGAGCCGCCCGTCGTGTGGGACCCCAACGACCCCGGCGCCGGGACCCCCTCGATCCGGGCCGTCAACCCCGCAAGCGCCCTCGGGGGAATCACCCGGGTGACCGTCTCGGGGCGAAACTTCTCGCGAGTGGATACCAACAATGTCGTCTATTTCGGCGTCGAGATGGGAACCGTAGTCTCGGCCACCGACACTGCTCTCGTGGTCATCCCGCCTGATCTTGACAACGGCGGGTACACGATCACGGTCGTGGTGGCGGGCGCCTATGAGAGCGCGAAGTTCGGCCCCTACACGGTGGAGCATGCCGGGATTGAATACGGCGGCTTTGGCGATCTGGATGAATGTTACTCGCTCGCCGTGGACGCTGCGGAAATCGTCTATGCACAGCTCAAAGCGGCCACCGGAGACACAGCCCGCGTCTTCACAATTCCGCCAACTCCTCCCTATACCTCCAAGACGCTCTACGGCACCCTGAAGGATGGGCTGTCGCGACCCTGGCCGAAAGCCTCCGACATGAGAATGGGCCCCGGAGGGTATCTGTACCTGCAGCAGACGAACAATCCGAATGTCTATAGGATCGCGCCGGGCGGGGGGGTAACCGTCCTGTATACCGTGCTTCCAGGGCGGGCAACTGCCATCGAGTTTGACCAGAACGGCAACTTCTTTGCCGGTGGCGACCGGGCCGGCGTCAGCGTCGTCAAGCCGGACGGGTCAAAGCGAATTGTCGGCACCTACTCGACGATGACCATCAAGGCACTGAAGGTCTTCAATGGCGATCTGTATCTGGCCGCCGCATCGCCCGGTGCGACGCCCGGCGTGTGGAAGAGCGCAATCCTCAACGCCGACGGAGACCTCGGAACTTCCGTGCAGGTGCTGAGCTGGTCGCAGGCCCCGGGCACGTTCCCTGCCTCGGCCGTGCTGTCGCTGGCCATTGCGGCTGATGGGACGATCTACGTCGGGTCTGACAATGCGGATCCGATCCTGATGATCCCGCCCGGAGGCACGCCGTCGGCGCTGTACCCGGGCGTGCTGAGGCCTCCCGCAACGCAACTGATCTGGGGAACGGGGCAGTACCTGTATTGCAACAGAGACCACGCCGTCGGTGCCAACCGGAGAGTCATTCGGATAGCGATGGGGAAGAACGGCGCTCCAGACTATGGCAGGCAGTAGCGGCAACACTCACTCAATTATGAACTGTCAACAGAAAGGAGGCGGTTGGCCATGTCACCCTAAAACGCACCGTCCTCTGGGGGAATCGTACAACGATCCTCAACTCATTCACTTAGGAGAATCAACCATGAAAAAGCCAGGACTGTTTCTGGCCGTGACGCTCGGTCTGCTGCTGGCGGTACCCTCCCTGTTCGCGCAGCGGCAGATCCTGACGCTCGACACGGGAGCGCCCGGGAGCTGGTCGGTCGGTGTCCAACCGGGCACGACCAACCAGTTGCTCCTTAGCGATTACCCCGACGAATACTCGGAAGGGGTCGGCTCGATGAAAGTGGAGGCATACATACGGGGGTTTGCCGCCTCATGGGGGACATGGACCGACGCCCAGTGGACGTTCGCCTCGCCGCTTGACCTGTCGGCATACGATGATATCCGGTTCGACATGAAGATCACGACGCCGCCGAGCCACGCGGGAGCCCATATCTCCGACAACCGGAATCTGCAATTCGTTCTCGACCTGTACGATTCGGTGTACTACAACAATGCGGGAAGCATCGTGCTCTGGCGCTATGCCGCAGGCACGGGCGATCTGAATATCTTCTACTACCCGCACGACAAGTGGATCTCACCGACACTCACGGGCTGGTTTGAAGTCGTGATCCCGATCCAGGCGCTCAGGTACCCGAACTGGTGGGGAACGATCGGGGATGGGACATGGCACGGCAACCATATTCTTCGACTCGGCTTCGGCGTCGATGGCGACAGCTCCGCCGCGGATAGTATCACTTTCCTGATCGACAACATTCGCGCCACAAAGAAACAGAGCGTGATCCAGGCGCAGTCGATGGACGGACCCGCCGCCGACTGGGTGATCGGCACCCAGCCCGGCGCCAATATCAAGGCCGTCGTCGCCGATCACCCCGATGACTACATGGAGGGGACCGGCTCCATGCTGGTTGATGTCGCCATCAGAACGCAGGCGGCCGGCTGGGGCTCGTGGACCGACTTCACGTACAACTACCCAACGCCGCTGAACGCCACGACCGCGACCGAACTTCGCTTCTCGTACAAGACCGTCACCCCCACGACGACCTGGAAGCGACTGCAATTCGTCGTCGATCTCTATGACAGCAGGGGAGGTCCCTGGCGCTGGGCGAACGCGTTTGGGCAGTTCGGGCTCTGGGCCGCGGGCCTGGAGAACAACTACCAGAACACGTGGACCGAAGTGGCGATCCCGCTGAACGACCTGACCGTCCCCGGCTGGGCGTCGGCGGATACCTACCTGCATCTCGATTCGCTGATGAGCCTCCACTTTGGCGTGGATGCCGACAGCAGCGGGGCCGACAGCGTGAAGTTCCTGCTTGACCACTTCTACTTCACCAAGCTCGGCGCTCCCGACGCCGTGGAAGAGAATGTCACGGGTGAGATCCCGCAGTCGTTCCGACTGGAACAGAACTACCCGAATCCCTTCAACCCGTCCACCACGATCCAGTTCTCGGTCGTGACGGCGGGGAAGGTGAGTCTCACCGTGTACAATGTCGCCGGCCAGCTCGTGGGGACCGTCCTCGAGGGGGTCGAACATGCGCCGGGCACCTACCGTGTCAACCTCGACATGAGCAGGAATGCGACCGGCGCGTATTTCTACGTGCTGCAGCAGGGAACAAAGAGGGAAGCGAAGTTGATGATGCTCGTGAAGTAAGACGCTGATTCCCACATCGGACCCATCGCCGGCCGATTGTTGTCTCTGGCGGTGGGTCCGACTGTTTTCATTCCGGTGAACTCCATGATCCCTCGTATGCTCAATGCCACCTGCGGAGGAAGTCCCCCGACGAGGCGTTGCCTCCTCTTCCTGTTGCTCCTTGTTGCATGTGTGCCGGGGTTTTCGCAGTATCGTATTATCGGCTACTATCCAATGTGGTCCAGGTCCGCGTTACCGCCACAGGCGATGAAGTTCGTCTTCCTGACGCACGTGATGCACGCATTCGCATGGCCACAGGCCGACGGGAGCATCGCCTTCGGCGAAGGCACCGTCGATACTGCGCTGATTCACGCGACCCACCGTGCGGGGCGGAAGATCCTGCTTTCGTTCGGCGGAGCCGCGCAGAGCGGGGCGTTCGCACAGGTTGCAGCAGACTCGGCACTGCGGCGGGCCTTCATCGACAACGTTGTTGCCCACCTGACCGCATACGAGTACGACGGCGCCGATATGGACTGGGAGGGCCCACAGAACGCGGCGGAGCGGGCGAATGAAGCCACGCTCATCCGAGAGCTGCACGAAGCCTTCCGCGCCGCCGACACCTCATGGATCATCACCATGGCAGTGGGCGTCACCAACTGGTCGGGCCAGTGGCACGATTTCGCTTCGCTGCGAATTTCAGTTGCATGGTTCAACGCAATGACGTATGATTTTCATGGGAGCTGGTCGTCTCATGCAGGGCATAATGCCCCGCTGTATGTTCCGGCCTGGGAGTATGACGGTTCAGTCGATCAAGGCATTCGCTACCTGAATGAGACACGGGGCATTCCGGCGTCACAGCTGGCGCTCGGACTCCCGTTCTATGGCAGAAACTTTCTCGCAACCGCATTGTACGCGCCCAAGACGGAACCCACCACCGACGTCACATACAGTGACATTCCGGCAAAACTCGCGCACAACTGGGCATATACGTGGGACCCCGTCGCACAGGTCCCGTATCTGATCGCGCCGTCGGGAACCCAGCTCACAACGTTTGACGACACGACGTCACTTGTGCTGAAGTGCGCCTACGCGAAAGCGAAAGGACTCTCGGGAGTCATGATCTGGGCGCTGGGGCAGGATCTTGTTGCAGGGCAACAGGTGCTGCTGGACGCCGTCGGCAGGACCATGGGAGGGCCTTCGCGTACGGACGACGGGGACCCGTTGGCGCGAAGCTTCGTCCTCTACCAGAACTATCCCAATCCGTTCAATCCGTCGACCACGATTCGGTACTCACTCGAACGCCGGAGAGGGGTGAGGCTTGCGGTGTACGACGCCATCGGGCAGGAAGTTGCCATGCTTGTGAATGGAACAATGGAAGCGGGGACGCATGAGGTCCGCTTCGACGGATCCCGAAGTGCAAGCGGAGTATACTTCTGCCGGATGTTCCTGACTCCCGATCGCGGAGGGGAGCCCCTGGCATCTGTACAAACAGTGAAACTCATACTTCTCCGATAATCGAAAGGGATGGAGTGCACTACGACGCGACCTCGCGGGTTGAAGAGATAGCGGTTGCAGAAAGCGGCCGCGCGTTCATCTATCCCCCCACAGAGAAGATCAAGATCCTCGAAGTAGCCAATTTCCCCGCTCTCGGCAAGATCACCGCGCTCCGTTTCATCGAATGGGTGCTCAAGAATCCTGGGGGTGTGATTTCGCTTCCCACTGGCAAGACGCCGGAACACTTCATCAAATGGGTGAAAAGGATTCTTGGGCATTGGGAGAGCAAAGAGGTTCGGTCCTTGCTCGAATCGTATGGCATAGACGCGTCGCGCCCCCCGGACATGCGAAGTCTGCGGTTCGTGCAGATCGACGAGTTCTACCCCATGGACTCCTCCCAGCACAACAGCTTCCATCACTACGTCTCGGCATTCTATCTCCGGGGGTTCGGACTCTCCGCAGGACAAGCGCTCCTGATCGACGCGACCTCCCTCGGCCTCCCGGCAGGGAAGACCATGGCGGAGGTGTTTCCCGATAATGTCGTCGACCTGACCCTACGCGTGCGGCAGACGCGGACAAACCTGGAACGCCTTCAAAAGGAAGTCATCAACCGCGTCGACGAATTCTGCATGGAGTATGAAACGGCGATCCGGGCCATGGGGGGGATCGGGTTCTTCCTCGGCGGCATCGGGCCCGACGGTCACATCGCGTTCAACGTGCGGGGGTCCAGTTTCTACTCGGTCACGCGCCTCACAGGAACGAACTACGAAACGCAGGCCGCCGCGGCCACCGATCTCGGCGGGATTGAAATCTCCAGCGCCCGCCTGGTCATCACGATCGGGCTGGCCACCATTACGTACAACCCGTCGGTCGCCGCCATCATCAGCGCTGCGGGAGATGCAAAGGCGCGGATCGTGCAGATGGCCGTGGAACGGCCGAGGGGACCGCAGTACCCTGCTTCGGTGCTGCAGGACATGCCGAACGCCCGATTCTACCTGACGAGGGGAGCGGCAAGCCTGTTGACGGAGCGACGGTTCAAGGACGTGTGCAGCGCGGCAACGGCCTCGCCCGCGCTGGCAGAGGACATTGTGACCGCGCTGGCACTGGAGAAGCCTGCGCCGCTGCAGGATCTCACGGCAGAGGACTTTGCGACCGACAGGTTCGGCCGGGAGATCCTCAAGAAGAGCGGCGCAGATGCGCGATCGATCGCGGCACAGGCACGTGCAGGTATCGTGGCAAAGATCGAGCGCGGGCTTCGGCCTGTTTCCGGTACGACATTCCTGCATACAGAGCCGCATCACGACGATATCATGCTCGGGTACCTTGCCTACATCTCTCACCTCGTCCGTGACCCAAGTAACAAGCACTTCTTCGCCAATTTGACCTCCGGCTTCACATCGGTATCCAATCCCTACTTCCTCGGCTTGTTGCTGAAGCTGGATGCGTTTCTTGACACCGGTGAATTCCTCCCACTGCTCCAGTCAGGCTCCTTCGACCGTAACGGCAACCTTCACCGAATGGAGGACGTCTATCTTTACCTCGACGGAGCCGCTGCAAACAGCCAGGAGATGAAGGATGAGGCGGAAGCGCGTCGCCTCCTCCGTAACCTGATTGGCCTCAACCGCACCAATGATGCGCCGACGCTCAGGAACAAGGTGAAGGAACTGATCTCGTACCTTCGGACACAATATCCAGGCGCCAAGGATCCACACCACGTCCAGCTCCTCAAGGGGACCGTCCGTGAGTGGGAGGTCGAACTGCTCTGGGCGTATTTCGGGATTGAATCGTCGTCGATCTTCCCGCTCCGTCTGGGATTCTACACGGGGGACATCTTCTCGCCGGAGCCGGAGGTGAACAGGGACGTTCTCCCCATTGCCGACGTCATGAGGAAGGTGAGACCGAATGTTGTCACTGTTGCGTTTGACCCTGAAGGGAGCGGCCCCGATACGCACTACAAGGCCCTCCAGGCCGTGAGCGAAGCATTGCGAATCTATGCGAAGGAGTCGGGAGATCAGTCGGTCCGTGTCTGGGGATACCGGAATGTCTGGTACCGCTATCGGATTGCCGAGGTCAACCTCATGGTCCCAGTTTCCCTCAACTCCGTGTCGATGCTGAATTCCGCGTTCATGAACTGCTTCGGATCGCAAAGCGCGGCGTCATTCCCGAGCTACGAGCATGACGGGCCTTTTTCGCAGCTCGCGCAACGCATCCAGGTGGAGCAGTACGGCATGATCAAGACCTGTCTCGGAGAGGACTTCTTTCTCAAAAATGAACATCCACGCCTCCGCGCAGCCCGGGGAATGATCTTCCTGAGAGAGATGGCCCTCGAGGAGTTCTATGAGATGGTGAGGGAGCTGAAGAAGGTGACTGAAGACAGGACCTGACGCGTGCCGGCCCGAAGGATTCCGGCCGACCCTCCTGGTTCCCAACGCTGAAAATCACATACGAAAAAACGTCCTCACGAGCAGACGGAGTGGTTTCGAATTGACACGCTTCGCATGTACCTCGACCCGATTTTTCGCCTGTGGGGGGGATTGCTCTCTCTTCCGACAATTGGCATAATTTATGCGCAACATATGAGCGAGGTCGGCGGGAAGGGGGAGACGGAGCGGGTTTCCTATTGATCCCCGCCGGGCGAAACGACGACGTGCGCAATCTGTTGCGGTGATATATGGAAGGGCTCGGGTTGGAGATGTTTCTCTCGGGTCCGCAGGACCTGGAGCTGCGTCAGTACAGGATCCTCCGGGAGTTGAAGGAGCTCAGAGGGCATTTTGCACATAGCCGGTTGTACCCCCACCTGGCGGTGCTCATCCGGCTCGCGGAAGAACTGCAGGAAGTGCTCGCAAACAAGGGGAATATCGACCGGTCGTTCCCCCGGCGGCTCAGGGGCCTCGACCTTGAGACACACGAGGTGGTGAACGACCCGGTTCATGATGAGAGGTTTGATATCGATCAGGCCCTGGAACTCATCGCGTGGGCGCTGCCTGTCATCGGCAAAGTGATCGAGGAGGGGGTTGAGATTTACAACTTCGTCGACGAGCACATCGTGATCGAGCAGGTAGGAATCCTTCCCGCGTATCGCCTCGAAGGCTACTGGTTCGTCCCGGACGTGCGGGCGGGGCTCCTGCACGTGTTCCGGTACCAGGTATCCCTCTTCACGTCCTCCCGTGAGCAATACAGGAGCCTGCGAAGCGTGCTGCTGGAATCACTGGCAGAAGGGGTTGTGAAACGCCCACGCGAATCAGTGAAGCTCGAGTTGCTGAAGAAGTACCCCGACCTCCCCACTTCGGCCACGTACGAGTGCGAGGTCGATCTGGATTTCCCCTATGCCGAAACGCTGCTCCCCGTGGCCAAGCGGAAACTCATGGCACGCCTCGTCGCCTAGGTCGACTCACCCTCCCGGCCGTAGGCCTTTCCTGCCAGATACAGTACCATAGCTGCCCCGAACGGTTCCTTGAAGCGGCTCAGCCCGAAGAGAACGAATACAACGGCGGCAACGCAGAAGAGAAGAGACATGATCACCACGCTTGACGGTGATCGCGGACGTCTCTCTCCTCTCATGAAATAAAATGTGAGGCCGAGCAGCACGTAATATGCTGCGCCGTTGAGGATGAAGATCAGGTGGTAGGCGACTGAGTAGAGTGACTGGCCTAACCGCGCGCCGCTTAGATCTGTGGGTAACGGGTTCCGGAGGGGCGTGAAGATGCGCCGGGCGTTGGTGTACGACTCAAGCGTCCCAAAGGTGTACAGATCCGAGATGAACGTCCGTACGACCTTCAATCCCCCCCGGACCAGCGTGCGTCCCGGCGTTTGGGCTATGTAGTCGATGCCTTGCCGCGCGAAGAAACTGTCCATCTGGACCTCATTCCATCCGTTGCCGCCCGAGCGTTCCGCCAATGCCTTCAATGCCGCAGAGGTATCGCAATAGCTGTTCCAGGTCACCGGGTCAGTCGGATTGTTCCCAATCGCGAGATTGTATCCGCCGTTCGCTGAGATCGGGACCAGCTTCCCCCATATCAGGATATTCCTTATCGTCCACGGTATGAGGATGCAGAGGGCTCCGATTGTGAGGAGTCCTGCGCGTCTCCACCGCGATGATGGGCTCTCGCCCCTGCACGCGCCGATGCCGGCGGCCAAGGGGACGATATACAATACCCCCTGGCTTCTGAAAAGCCCTGCCGTGCCTGCCACGCACCCCGCCAGGAAGGCGAGAGATCGCTTCTCCGCATGACTGTTCGATAGGAGCAGAAGGCAGAACGATGCAGTCCACAACAGTGCGAAGGGCACGTCGGAGAAGGGGCCGAGCGTGGAGAGGAGACGATTCGGTGACAGCAGGAGCGCGGCGGCGGCGATGTTGGCATGGGGAGTTGTGGCGCCAAGGCGGATGAGGATCTGGCGGGAAGTGCAGGAGATCCCCGCAAGCAGGAGCAGGTTCGGGATGAAAAACGCCCAGGGAGATTCGCCGAACAATAGGATGAACGGGACAAGCATGAAACTGTATCCGGGAGGAAACTTCGCGGTCGGCGAGGTTTCTGCGCCGAATACCCTGAACTTCACAACGTTGATTGCCCTTAAGAAGTACCCGTCTGCTCCCCCCCACGGCGAGACTCGCGTCTCGAGAAAGGCAAACTGGATCGTGACAAGGGCAGCGGCGGAAAGGAAACAGAGGAGGATGGCGCGGTTCGAGAGGCCGAGCGATCTCAGTCGTTCCCGGGGATCGCCCCGATACAAGATGGCCAGCACGAGTGAGGCGACAAGGACGATCGCAACACCGTACCAGGTGGAGGGTATGTCGTTAATGTGCGATACGCCGTCCATCAGCCCCTGAAAAAACAAAGAGCGCAGCCACCTCCTGCGCTCTCATTATCTCAACTCCTTACTCATCACTCTTAACTCATCACTCTCTCTTCTCTCATCTCTCTCCTCTCTTCATTCTTACGTCACGTCCGCTTGCTTCTCCTCCTCCTCGTCCTCCGGCTCCTCTTTCTTGCCCGGAAGGATCGCGCTGAACCGGAGATCCTCGGTTTTCTTGTTCACCCGGACCTTGATGGTGGTCCCTTCGGGGTACTTTCCCTTCAGGAGTTCCTCGGCCACGGGGTCTTCGACGTAGCGCTGCAGGGCGCGACGTAGCGGGCGCGCGCCGAAGGAGGGATCGTACCCCTTGTCGGCCAGGAATTCCTTTGCCGCCTTCGTCAGCTCGATCGTGATCCCCAGTCCGCTCACGCGCTTGGTGATGTCCTTCATCTGGATCGTAACGATGTCCATGATGTGGGACATTTCAAGCTGGTGGAAGATGATCGTGTCGTCGATCCTGTTCAGGAACTCGGGGTTGAAGACCCGCTTGAGGGCTTCTTCAATGGTCGACTTCATTGCGCCGTAGTCACCCGCCGCCGACTGTGCGCCGAAGCCGAAGCTGCCCGACTTCTTCAGGTCGCGCGTGCCGATGTTCGACGTCATGATGAGGATGGTGTTCTTGAAGTCCACCCGGCGTCCGAGGCTGTCGGTCAGGATCCCGTCGTCCAGCACCTGGAGGAGGATATTGAACACGTCCGGATGCGCCTTTTCGATCTCATCGAGGAGGACGACGGCATAGGGCTTGCGCCGTACCTTCTCGGTCAGCTGGCCTCCTTCCTCGTAGCCGACGTACCCGGGGGGGGCTCCCACGAGTCGGGACACGGCGAACTTTTCCATATATTCGCTCATGTCGATCCGTATGAGCGCGTCCTCCGTGTCGAAGAGGTACCGCGCAAGGGCCTTGGCCATCTCCGTCTTCCCGACACCGGTCGGTCCCAGGAAGATGAATGACCCGATCGGCCGCCGCGGATCCTTGAGTCCCGCCCTCGTCCGCCGGATTGCCTTGGTCAGCTTCTCCAGCGCTTCATCCTGTCCGACGACCTGGTCCTTGAGGACTTTATCCATCTGGAGGAGTTTCTCGGATTCGGACTGGGCGATCTTGTTCACGGGGATGCCGGTCATCATCGCGACGACGTCGGCCATGTTGTCTTCGGTCACGTCATGCACGGTGTCCTGTGCCCTGAGTTCCCATTCGCGCTTGGCGATCTCCAGGTCGCTCAGAAGCTTCTTCTCGAGGTCCCTCAGCCGCGCCGCCTCCTCGAAGTTCTGGTTCTTGACGACCTGATTCTTCGACTGCTTGATCTTCTCCACTTCGGCTTCGAGATCGACGATCTCTTTCGGCACATGGATGTTGGCCAGGTGTACCCGCGAGCCGGATTCGTCCAGCACGTCGATCGCCTTGTCGGGGAGGAAGCGGTCGGTGATGTACCGGTCGCTCAGGCGCACGGCTGCGTCGATCGATTTGTCCGTGTAGCGGACGCCGTGGTGCTCCTCGTATTTGTGCTTGATGTTCCGCAGAATCTGGATGGTTTCCTCGACCGTTGTCGGGTCCACCATGATCTTTTGGAACCGCCGGTCGAGGGCGCCGTCCTTCTCGATATACTGTCGATACTCATCGAGCGTCGTCGCGCCGATGCACTGGAGCTCTCCTCGCGAGAGCGCGGGCTTGAACATGTTGGAGGCATCCAGTGATCCCGAGGCGCCGCCGGCACCGACGATCGTGTGGAGTTCGTCGATGAAGAGGATGACGTCCTTCGCCTTCTCCAGCTCGTTCATCACGGCCTTCATCCGCTCTTCGAACTGGCCGCGGTACTTGGTTCCTGCCACCAGGGCGGCAAGATCCAGCGTGACGACGCGCTTCCCGTGCAGCACGCGGCTCACCTTCTTCTGCACGATGCGCATGGCCAGCCCCTCCGCGATGGCGGTCTTTCCCACGCCCGGCTCGCCGATCAGGACAGGGTTGTTCTTCTTTCGCCTGCTGAGCACCTGCGCGACCCGCTCGATCTCCTTCTCCCGGCCGACGATCGGGTCGAGCTTGTCCTCTGCCGCCATTTTCGTCAGATCATGGCCGAAGTTGTCGAGCACCGGGGTCTTGGATTTTTCAGGCTTTTTCTCCGGCGTGCCCGACTGTGCATGGGGAGGGGAGGAGGGCTTGCCGCTGATAATGTTGTCGAGTTCGCCGCGGACGACGTCGTAGTGGATGTTGAACTGATGGAGGATCTGCGCCGCGATGTTGTCGTCGTCGCGCAGAAGCGAAAGTAGCAGATGCTCGGTGCCGATCACATCGGACTTGTACAGCTTGGCTTCCAGGTACGTGATCTTCAGAACCTTCTCCGCCTGCTTCGTCAGCGGGATGTTCCCGATGGTGAGCGTCCCGCCCGAGGTGCGGACCGTGTCCTCGATTGCCTTCTTCAGCTTGTAGAGGTCGACTCCAAGGTTTCTCAGGATCTTGACGGCGATACCCTCGCCCTCCCGGATCACGCCGAGGAGGAGGTGCTCCGTACCGATGTAGTCATGCCCCAGCCGCAACGCTTCCTCCCGGCTGAGCCGGATGACATCCTGAACCCTGTTTGAGAAATTGCCTTCCATCCCGATCCCTTGGAGAAGTGATTGTCCGTCAAAACGCCCCGGAAGTATACATTTTACAACGCCCCCTCTCTTTATAAAGGTTCCTCCCGCGGGGCGGGGGAACTCACCCTCTGGATCGAATATACAGATTCAGGGGGGGAGAGTCAAACCGGTTACTGTTGAATCTTTTTCGCGTTTTTCGCATCTCATGTTGGGCACACGGGCGTGGAAGGCTGATGGAAGCACCATCCGATTGCCCGGGTGACAGAAACCAAATCACAGAAAGGGAACCGCAGCCATGCCGACGTACGATTACAGGTGCGACGCCTGTCATGCAACATACGATGTGTTCCACAAGGTCCGCGAAGTGGTGGAGGACGTGATCTGCCCACGTTGCGGATCGACGGCGCACACCCGGCTGATCTCAGCCCCTGTCGTCAGCATGGGGAAGAGTTCCGCATCATCCTTCGATGCCGGCGGCGCGCCTTCATGCAGCGACGGGTCGTGCTGCGGAGGCTCCTGCGGCCTGAATTAGGGAGACACCAATGAACTACGGCATTTCACGCAGTGTGGGGTTGGGGTACGATCAGGCAGTGACAAAGGTGACAGATGAGCTGAAAAGGGAGGGGTTTGGTGTGCTCACGACGATCGACGTGAAAGAGACGATGCGACAGAAACTGGGGGTCGATTTCCGCCGATATGTCATCCTCGGCGCCTGCAATCCCCCCCTTGCCTATCGTGCCCTGAGCGCCGATGAAGCGATAGGGCTCCTGCTCCCCTGCAATGTCGTCGTGTATGAAACGGGCGGTGGAACGACCGTCGCTGCATTCGACCCGAGGGTCATCAGCACGCTTGTGGACACGCCGGAGCTTCGTGTGGTCGCCGAAGAGGCGCGGGCGAAGCTCGAGCGGGTGATTGCCGCGGTGTAGCGTCCCTAGAAGATGCCCAGACGGTAATAAATGAGGTAGATGCAGGCGAGGATCCAGAGCGCCCCATTGACGAGGATGGGGACATCCGATGTGAGCGCATTGGTCGGATTTTCGATCTGTTTGCCGGCGTGGATCAGGAAGAGGTAGCGGAATACCCCGTAAATGACAAAGACCGTCGTGTAGATCAGCTTGTCTGTGCCGAAGATTTCCATCGTCCGCGGCGCGACGGTGTAGAGGGCATAGGAGATCACCGCCCCCGCCGCCGCGATCGTCAGCATCTGCTCGAGTGACCCCACGCTGTAGAGCCGCAGCACAGCGCGCGGCGCGTCGTTGCCCGTCCCCTGAAACTGGACGATTTCCCCCCGCCGTTTCGCGAGACCCAGGAAGAGAGAAATAAACATCGAGCAAAGCACGATCCAGCTCGACACCTGTACGCCGATGGCGTACGCGCCCGCCAGCACCCGCAGCATGAAGCCCGCCGCAATGACAAAGACGTCAAGCAGCAAGACATCCTTCAGTTTGAACGAATACGCCAGGTTCATCAGGAAGTACGCCGCGAGCAGGAGCACCGCGCGGGAGGCCAGGCCCAGACAGAGCAGCATGTCGAGCGCGAGGAGGACGACGAGGAGTGTCATTGCCGTTCGAGTGGAAACCGTCCGGGCGGCGATCGGGCGGTTCTTCTTCAACGGATGTGCTCTGTCCGCGTCTGCGTCAGCCATGTCGTTGATGACGTAGACGGCGCTCGCGGTGAGACAGAACGCCAGGAACGCATCGACGGCGAGGAGAAACTGGCCCGGCTCGAACAACTCTTTTGCGAAAATGAGCGGGGCAAACACGACGAGATTCTTGATCCAGTGCTTCGGGCGGAGGAGTGCGAGGATGTGCCGGAGCATTGCGGGTGAGGGCCGTTCGTAGTTGGGCACGCGTGACGGTGGTCTGCGCCCCAATGTGTCCAATCGCTGCCGCAAAATCAAGCCGAGGGTCCCGTTGTGGGAGCGAGTTTTTTTTTGTACCATCGGGCATGCCCGTCATCCTGCAACACGGCGAGAGCCCTCCTGCGCTCCTGTTTGAAGATCGTGTCCGGCAGTCACGCATGGAGGGATGCCTGGTCATCGTTCCGACCAGGAGGCGGGTCAGACACATGATGCGCGAGATCATGCGCCTGACTCCCGGCGCGGTGGCTCCCGCTCTGCCCCTCCATACCCTCGAATCGTTTTGCCGGTCGCTCTACAACGTGTCGCCGGACGCCCGCCACGTCGTTGAAGGCCCGGCACGGACGCTCCTCTTTCAGGAAGCGGTCCGCGCTGTGGCCCCTTCGCTTCGCTATTTCACCGTGCGGGGGGGTAACGTCCATCTTCCGCTGGGGACGTTCGACCGCCTGGTCGAGGTGCTCGTAACGCTCAAGGAATCCGGCATCTCATCCTCCGACCTCCAAGAGGAGCTGTCGCTTGCCGGGGAGGAGGAACACCCCAAGCTCGCCGACGTAGCGAAGATCTACGATTCGTACGAACGGCGTCTGGACGCCCTTGCGCTTGAAGACCTGGAGGGGATCTACCGGGCTCTGTCCGGCCGGTGGTCCCAGGAACAGTTCCGGCGCGCGTTCCACTCCCTCTTCCCTTCGGTTGTCACCGTCTCACTGGCGGGGTTCGATGAGTTTTCGGTTCCAGAGATCGGCGTCATCCGGCGGGTCTCCGCTGTGAAGGGTCTTTCGGTGACCATGATGTTCGATTACACGGCAGAGAACAGGGATCTGTTCGGCCACCTCGAAGAGAACTACCGACTTCTGACCGGGTTCGGATTCCGGGAAGTGCGCGGCGACCGGGAGCGGGCGGCGTCGGCGTTCTTCTTCGGCTTCTCGAAAAAGCCCCCGGAGGCGAAACGCGCCGCCGATCACCTCGCCCGCAACCTGTTCAGGCGGAGAAGGGAAGCGAAGCCGGCAGATCTTTCGTCCTGCGTGACCATCATGGCTGCCAGGGACAGAACCCATGAGGTCGAACTGATTTGCAGGCTGATCAAGCGGCTCGCTGCCGAAGTCCCCGGGAGAGAGCTGCACACGATCTGCGTTGCGCTCCATCGTCCGCAGCTCTACACCGATATCCTGCGCGAGCAATTCAGCCGATACGAGATCCCCGTCAACATCACGGACCGTTACGACCTCTCCCGCTCTCCCATTGTTGTCACGCTGCTCGGCCTCCTCGCCATTCCATTGCGGGGATTCCGCCGCGAGGATGTCCTCCGCGTGGCGGGTTCGCCCTCGATCCTGTGGCCGTCCGCAGCGACCCCCTTCGACGCGGCAAACCTTTCCTCAACGGCCGCGCGTGTCAGGGCCACAGCAGGGTTCGCGAGCTGGTGCGGCAGACTGGAACGGGCGGCGTCACTCGCCGATGCCGATCGGGCGGCGAGCACAGACGACCGTGACGTACGGCGCGCCGACGAAGAGGCCGCGTCGTACCGGAAGGCAAAGGTGGACCTTGAGACCATCGAACAGACCCTCCGGCCCCTCCACGGCGAGCTTGTCCCCCGTGACTTCGAACGTTGCGTGCTCGATATCATCGGGTCGCTGGGCGTCTCACGACGGTTGATCGCACCGGCGCTCCGTGAATATCCCGATGTCATGGAACGCGACATCAGGGCCTTCAGGTCGTTCTGTGAGGTGCTGCGCGATGTCACGGCGATGAGCGAATCACAGGGTGAAGGGGGAACCCCGCTCCCGCTCCGCATGCACGTCGAGCGCCTCAGAGCGGCGGTCAGCCGTGAACGGTACAATGTGCGCGAACGATTCGGCCGCGGTGTCCTCGTCACGTCGATCGAGGAGACCCGTGAGCTGCCCGTCAACGTCATGATCGTTGCCGGTCTGGTCGACGGGGAATTCCCGTCAGTCTATCAGCCGGAGGTGTTTCTCAGTGCCCATCGGCGGGCATTGCGGGAACAGCGGTACACCTGGGAGAACCGATACCTCTTCTACCAGGCGGCAACCAATTGGACCGAGCACCTGTATCTTACCTATCCCCTGCGCGATGGCGACATCGAGCTCGTTCGCTCGTCGTTCGTGGACGCCGTGACGAAGTGTGCACGGGTCCGACGCTACGAGACGCCGGATGAGAACCCGGTTGCCTCTGATATCGGCGCAACAGACGAATTTCTCCGGTGGTACATCGGGTTGGCCGGGGCCGAAGCACCCGTGCCGCCGGGGCTCGAACGCATCTGCGCCGAGGTCGCTGCCCGGGCCGCCGTCGAGGAGAGCAGGATGATCTCGCACGCCCGGCCGGAGTTCGAAGGCCGAATCCTTGCGCAGCTCGCAGACGACGAACGGAAGGCTCTGGAGCGCACGAACGAGCGGGTCTTTTCGGCAACTCAACTCGAAACGTATGCCGAGTGTCCGTTCCGCTACTTCGCCAGGGCGGTGCTGCGACTCGAAGCGGAGGAGGAGTTCGCCGAAGAGATTACGGCGGGCGAAAAGGGATCGGCAATGCACGAGATCCTTTTTGAGTTCTTCACAGCCCGACGGGAACGGAACCTCCCACCCCTGCGCATGCTCAGCGATGAGGAATTTGAGGCAGCGGTCCGCGAGGCAATCGCCATCGCGAGTCGCACGTTCGACCGGTTCGACATTCCGGACGTCTTTTGGGAAATTGAGAAGGAGGCAATCCTCGGGCACGACGGCACCGACGGCCTCCTCCGTGAATTCCTGGAATGTGAACGTCGTCGCGAGGAGCCCCTCAGTCCGGCATACTTCGAGGTGAGTTTCGGCGGCGCGACCGGGGCAGGAGGAAATGTCGACCCGCTCCTCTCCACCCCCGATCCCGTCACGCTCGGTCAGATCCGCCTCCGCGGAAAAGTGGACCGGGTGGACGTGGGCGACCGGTTCTTCACGGTGATCGATTACAAGACCGGCAGCAAGGTGCCGGGTCTGAAGGACATCCGGGAGGGGCGAAGCATGCAGCTTCCCCTCTATCTGCATGCCGTCCGCGAGCTCCTGCGCGCGCGCGAATCGAGAGAGGTTGCGCCTGCGGGGGGATTCTATTACCGCCTTCGCGACTCGGTCGAGCTGAGACCGGGGGTCGCGGCCGAAACCTTCCGGGGAAAGGCCTTCCCCGCCCGCTCGAAGTACAGGCAGTTCGTCCAGGACGAACGGGAGCTGCAGAACGTAATCGACGGGGCCAGCGATGCCGCGGAACAGGCGGTCAAAGGAATGGCGGGGGGAGAGTTCCCCCTTACTCGCCCGGAGCTGGTCGAGGAGGTGTGCGGGTCGTGCGACGTTCGGACCGTCTGCCGCATCCAGACATTGAAACACTTACCGAAGGAACGGGGAGAACCAGAATGACACATGATGAGCAACACAAGATGATCGTGTCGCTGATGGAGGTGTCGCGGCGCATGAAGCGATACGACCAGGAGGAATTTGAGATGTTTGTCAAGCGGGACAAGGATGACGAAGACCTGGACACCGTGTCGCAAAAGAAGCTCGTTCGGCTGTTCGATCAGTACATCGGGCCCGGGAGGGATAGCACATGAAGGCGGCAGTCGTCACGCGGTACGGCGGCCCCGAGGTCATGGAGCTGAGGGACATCCCCGTCCCAACCCCCGGTCCGGGGCAGGTCCTGGTGCGCGTCCGCGCCATCGGGCTTAACTTTGCAGATGTGTTCGGCCGGCTCGGCGTGTATCCCAATACGCCGCAGCCACCTTTCGTGCCCGGGCTGGAGTTCTCGGGTGACATCGCGGCGGTTGCTCCCGACGTCAGGAAGTTCAACGGGCGCGAACGCGTGATGGGGTACTCACGATGGGGGAGTCATGCGGAGTATGTCGCGCTGGACGCTCGCTACACCACACCGATTCCCGCGGCCATGGCGTATGATGAGGCGGCGGCGTTCCTTGCCACCGGCATGAGCGCGTACCACGGACTCGTGCGGCTCGCCTGTCTCCGCAAAGGAGAACGGGTCCTGATCCACGCTGCGGCCGGGGGAGTCGGGTTGGCCTCGATCCAGATCGCGAAACGTATCGGAGCTGAGATCTTTGCCACCGCCGGAACCGATGAAAAGGTAGCACTGGCCGTCCGGTATGGCGCGGACCACGGCATCAATTATCGCGAAAAGGACTTCGCAGAGGAAATCAACCGGATTACCGGCTCCGCCGGCGTCGATGTCGTGATGGATTCCGTCGGAGGAGAGGTATACAAGAAGAGCTGGCAGCTGCTGGCGCAAATGGGACGGTACATTCTGTTTGGCGTCTCATCGGTGACGGGCAAAGGGGCGATGAACCGGCTGCGCGCGGCGGCCGCGTTCTCCATGATGCGGCCGGTGTTTCCCCCTTCACTGATGGCCGCCAACAAGGGGATCATGGGGTTCAACCTCGGAACGCTCACAGGGAAAGTGGGATACTTCACCGAGGCGGCACACGAGATCATCGGCTATTTCGAGGAAGGGTCCCTGAAGCCCGTGATCGGCAAGGTCTTTCCCTTCGACGAGATCGTCGAGGCACACACGTTTCTCCAGACGCGTCAGTCGGTGGGGAAAGTCGTTGTCAGCCTCGCCGATTGAGGAGACCAGACGCGTTGACCCGACTGCATGACATCCATTGATCAGGCCGGCACTAAAAGGAGTGGGCATGGAGCGAAAGCGGGCATCGCAACGCTTTGACGCGAAGCTTGTGCTCGCAGCGTACAGGAACGGATTCTTTCCCATGGCGGAATCGCGCACGGGTCCAATCTCGTGGTTTTCGCCCGACCCCCGTGCGATCATCCCGATCAATGCCTTCAATGTCCCTCGAAGTTTCCGGCGCGTGATGGCCAGGGCGGATTGGCATTGCACGATTAACAGTGCGTTCGACAGCGTGATCCGTGCGTGCGCCGAACGGGGAGAAGGAATGGAAACGTGGATCTCCGACAACATCATCAGGGTCTACACGGAACTCCACCGGCGAGGGATCGCCCACTCCGTCGAAACCTGGCGCGGCGATACCCTGATCGGCGGTCTGTATGGGCTCGCGATCGGGGGAGCCTTCTTCGGTGAATCCATGTTCAGCCGCGAAAGCAATGCGTCAAAACTTGCTCTCGTCCGACTGGCGGAGCGCCTGCGCGACCGGGGGTTTCGCCTCCTCGACTCGCAGATCATCAACGACCATGTCAAACAGTTCGGGGCGGTTGAAATCCCCCGCTCCAAATACCTCGAATTCCTCTCCTCGGCAATTCGCCTGCCTGTGAAGTTCATCGATTAATCGCAATCCATTGATTTCATTGACGTTACTCCACCGCAATTTCCCTGGCTGTGATTTGACGCGTGAGGTAGGACACACTTTTCAGCACCATTTCTGCGTTACATTTTGACAATAAGAGTCGCATCCCTATCCGAGCCCTTCCTCATGTCGCGCCGCAGACCGGCGCGATCGAGGCAAAACAAAACCCCAGGAGACCATCTGCATGCTCACCTCCCGCCAGACCCACAAGTACGACAGGGTCACTGTCACCTTTGTTCCGTCAGCAGACGACAAGAGCTATAGGAACGTCCCATCAACCTTCAGCGCGGCCCAGGGCGTCTATCAGTGGAGGAAAGCGGAAGCGTTGAGCTATTTGATCGTCCCCAAGCGCGTGTCGCATGCCAGAATTGAAGTGGATGTCTTTATTGATCACGGCAAGCGCGGGAAACTTCAGTCGAAGAACGTGCAGAGAGCCGTCCAGGAGATCGTGCGCGGCAAAATCGAGTCCGAATGGAAGGGGTTGAAGCTCGGCACGGTCAGCCGGCCGACGTCGGGGACCCCCCCGCAGCGCGCACTCGTTCGCGGGTCCATCGAGGATATTCTCGGCGTTCCCATCGAGTCCTGACCATCACGGAGACGCCACACCCACCACGCACCGGAGCTTTTCTCCGGTGCGTTTTTTTTGACTTCTTGTTTTCGCGCCGGCAATTCGTTTTCTTACGGCAGGTGTACCCCATCCCATCTGAGGTGGATCCCCATGCCCGATACCGTCGTGGTGAGCACGGACCGCGCAGGACTCGTTCCGTCCAAGCGCGGGAAGGTGCGCGACATCTACGATCTTGGCGACAGACTCCTGATCGCCGCCACGGACAGAATCTCCGCGTTCGATGTGATCCTCCCGGACGGGATCCCCAACAAGGGAAAAGTGCTCACGCAGATCAGCGCCTTCTGGTTCAGGCACCTCGCCCCTCTGGTACCGCACCATGTGATCAGTACCGACATCGGCGACTTCCCTGAACGCTTCCGCGCCCTTCCGGAAGTCTTCGCCGGACGCAGCATGCTGGTCCGCAAGACTCGTCCGCTCCCCGTCGAATGCGTCGTCCGTGGCTATCTGTCGGGCAGCGGGTGGGCGGAGTACCAGCGCTCGTCGCAGATCTGTGGAATCCCGCTCCCTCCCGGCCTCCGTGAATCGGACAAGCTGCCTGCGCCCCTGTTCACGCCGACGACAAAGGCCGAGATCGGCACGCACGACGAGAACATCACGTTCGACGAGGTGGTCCGTCTCGTAGGCATGCACACCGCCGGGCGCATCAGAGACCTGACGCTGTCGATCTATACGCAAGGAGCTGCCTACGCGCTGTCGCGGGACATCATCATCGCCGACACAAAGTTTGAATTCGGCATCGACGAAACAGGTGAAGTGGTCTGGATCGACGAAGCGTTAACGCCCGATTCTTCCCGTTTCTGGCCGAAGGACCGGTATGCCCCTGGCGGTGCTCAGCCGAGTTTCGACAAGCAATTCGTGCGCGACTATTTGCTCTCCATCCGCTGGGACAAGAAGCCCCCCGCACCGCAGCTTCCGGAGGAGGTCATCCGGACAACTTCACGCAAATACGAGGACGCCCTCCGCCTGCTGACCGGCACGCAGCTTGCCTAGCGTGTGGGCGCCCGTCCCCACCCATGCAGCTCACCCCCGCACAACGTCGCGCACTTGATGCCGCCCGCCACATTGCCCTGACCGCCAATGCGGGGTCCGGCAAGACGCGCGTGCTCGTGGAGCGATATGTCGGTATCGTCGCCCGCGGGCTTGCTCCCGACAAGGTGGTAGCGCTGACGTATACGGAGAAGGCCGCAGGCGAACTCCGGCGCAGGATTGCAGGCAGGGTGGAGGATGAAATCGCCGCAGCAACAGACCCCGCCGCCCTCGAGGCTTGGGAAACCCTCCGTGATGCGCTTCCCATCGCCTTCGTAGGCACCATCCACTCGTTCTGTGCGCGGATCCTCAGAGAATTCCCTGTCGAAGCTGGCGTGGATGCCGCCTTCACGGTCATGGAGGAGGTCGACAGCCAGGAGGCGATCCGCGCCGCAATAGCGGGGGCCCTCCAGGAGGTCCTCAGGAAAGAGCGGGACGATCCTTCGCGCAGGGATCTGCTTGACCTCCTTCGCCGGCTTGGGAGGGAACGGGCGCTGCGGGCGCTCACCCGACTCATCGAACGAAGGGATCTGCTCGAACGGCTCGACGGCGCAGAAGGACTGTATCGCCGGACGGACGAGGAAGTGCTCCGGCTGTGGGACGATGAATTGACAACTGCGTGTGCCCGCGAGATGAGCGCGGAGCAACTCCTCTCAAATCTTGGAATTATTATCGCAGCAGCATCGGACAGGGGGAAAGGGGAGGTGCAACCCCTGGTTGCGGTCCTGGAAGGCAAAGGGTCGGTGCAGGAGCGTGCGACGGCGTGTATACAGCTGATGCATGCCATGTTTACCAGGGAGGGAAAGCCTCGCAAGTCCTTTTTCGGAAACGGGGAACCGGCCCCCGAGGTGATGGCTGCTCTCGCGCGGGTCCACTGGCGTCGCCGACTTCTCGACCCTCTTACGGCCTACGTCGCCGAAGGGGTCGGAAGAGACACTCATCCTGCTCTGCTCCGCGCTTCGAGGACCCTCCTCGCAGCGGCGCACAACGCACTGGGGCGCTACGCGGCGGCCAAGGCCGATGACGCCCGCATGGATTTTGAAGATCTTCAGATCGTGATGCGTGAGCTATTAAAGAACGAAGGGGTCCGGGCTGCACTCTCCCGCCGCTTCCGTTACGTCATGGTCGATGAGTACCAGGATACGAATACCCTCCAGCTTGAGATACTGCTCCCTCTCCTGCAAAACCTCGACTCGGGCAATCTCTTTATCGTCGGCGACCCCAAACAGTCGATCTACAGATTCCGGGACGCCGATGTGCGCGTGTTCGACCGGACCCGGAGCACGATTGCCAACGTGTCCGGAGGGGACTCTGCGCAGTCGCTTGCCGAAAGCTTCCGCCCACTCCGGGACATTGCCGCTTTCGTGAATGCGCTGTTCTCTCCCCTCTGGAGAGGTGAAAGGGGGAACGGCGGCAGTTATGAACCGCTTGTGGTGGCACGGGTGAATGATGCTCCCGGCTCCGTTGAGGTGCTTCTGGCAGGAGGGGGGGCGGGCGAGCCGTTGAATGAGCCGGAGCTGCTGGCACGGAGAATTCTGGCGCTACGACGCGACGGGACGCGGGTGTTTGACGAGACGGAGCAGCCCCGCCCGGTTGCGTTTCGTGACATTGCCGTGCTCCTGCGTGCGCGAACGGGACTTGAGGAATTCGAGCATGCGTTCCTCCGGAACGGTATCCCCTTCCAGGTGAGCGGAGGCGTCGGCTTCTACCAGACGCAGGACGTCTATGATGTCTTTAACTACCTTCGGTTCCTCCTCAATCCTGATGATGACCTTGCCCTTGCGGGAATCCTCCGCTCCCCGTTTTTCACGGTGTCTGATGCCGACCTCTTCCGGATCGCCCGGGGGCGGACGCGGGGGTCCCTCTGGAATGCCATCTCCTCTGGAGCTCCGCTCGTCGGCGCGGTACCTGCGCTGAGCCGTGCCCTCGGGTTCCTTACTGAGGATCTGTCGGTCGGCGTGCGCCTTCCTGTGGCGGAGTTGCTGACCAGGATCATCCGCAGAACGCATGTCGCCGGCGTGCTCTCCGCGACCTCGCGCGGACCACAGGCCATCGCCAATCTGCAAAAGCTGGTCACGATGGCGCGAGGGTTCGAGGCACAGGGCTACACCGGACTTTCCGACTTTGCGGCGCGTCTCCGCCGCCTCATCGAGGAAGACCCGAAAGAAGCGCAGGCGTCGATCGACGCGGAAGCGGATGCCGTGCGTATCATGACGGTCCATGCCGCCAAAGGGCTGGAATTCCCCGTCGTGCTCCTCCCCCGAATCCACGCCGCTTCGCCGCCGGAGAAGGAACCGTTCATCGACGAGTCGCTCGGCGTCGGGTTCAGACTGTCCACGAACGATGGCCCCCTTCCGCCGATTGCGGAATATCTGCGGCAGTCCGAACGTATGCGCCAGAGGGAAGAGGAACAACGGATCCTGTACGTTGCCGCCACCAGGGCGAGGGACGTCCTGATTCTCTCCGGTGATCCGTCGGCCGTACAGAAAGGGAGGGATTCCTGGTTCACCTGGGTCCGTCAGGCGTTTCCGGAACTCGCCGGCACTCCCGACGAGCTTGTGCGGGGCGCGATCACTACCCGCTACCGGCAGTCAGGAGAGAGCGCCTCCGTCACCGACGAACGGCACGATCTCCGTGTGCGCATCGTCCGCTCTCTCGCGCCTGAGCCACCCGCGCTCCCTGCGACCGCGAAAGCCGGCGAGGTGCGGATCGCGATTGCACCTCTGCGGTCCGAGGCAAGGGGCGAGATTTTTTCAGCCAGCAAGATCCGCACGTACTCGGAGTGCCCCGCGGCATACTATTACCGTTACGTCCTGGGATATCCGCTGGGACGCGGGCCCTTTGCACCAGAGGGGGAAGAGGATCTTCTGGACCGTGACCAGCCGGCGGAACTTCGCGGACGGATTTTCCACGCAGTCATGGAGAAAGCGGGGGAGTTGGTGCTGGATGGGGATGCCGTCGAGCGGACTGTCCGCACTATCATCAGCCGCGACCTCCTCCCGGATGAGCAACATGCCGCATCGCTCGGCGCCGAGGTCAGCCGCCTCGTGCGCGCTGTCCTTTCCTCCGAGGCCTGGAAGGGAATCCTTGCCGGTACCGAAGCACGGACAGAGTTCTCCATATCTGCGGCGCTCGGAGATGAATTCATTACCGGCACGATCGACCGACTTTACAGGGACGCTGCAGGCCTGTGGACTGTGCTCGACTACAAGACCGACTCCGTCACCGAGGAATTGGCAGGCTCTCGTGCAGAGGGCTATTGGCCTCAGCTGACCTTCTACGGGGTCATGGTACGGAGGCTTTTCAGCGTTGACTCCGTCAGAACGCGTATCCTCTTCACAAGTCTTCCCGAACTTCCGTTCGAAAAAATCCTCGGGGCGCGTGAGTTAAACGAAACGAAGGAGTACATTGCGGCCACGATAGGGAGAATCAAACGGGGGGAATTCCCGCCATCACCAGGTTCATGCCGCGAATGTCCGTTCTCCCCGGCGCGCTGTTACATGCCTTTTCATCAAATCCAATAGATTCCCCCGATCATCTCATTCATTGAATGAGGAAAATCCTCTAACCCTCTGGGCGAGAGGAAGTTGCATTTCTCCCCATTTTTGCATACTTAGGGGCATCCCAATCCCTGCATGTTCGCTTTGGTCTCTCTGAATCGGAGAAGTTATGCCTGAGCAGTCCCGCTACGAAAGCATACTTGAAAGCATCAGCGGTGGTTTCTTTGCACTCGACAAGGAATACCGTATCACGTACTGGAACCGGGCGGCCACAGAGGGGACCGGGTTGAGTGCGGAAGAAGTGCTCGGGAAGCACGTGTTCGAAATCTTCCCGAACGCAGAAGGTGCCCCGCTTGGCGAGAAGTACCGGTCGGCGATGGCGACGCAGACGTTCCAGAGCATCGAGACCGCATACAAAGACGAACGATTCGAGGCCTGGTACGATGTCCGGATCTACCCTGCAGCCGGGGGTTTGTCGGTCTTCTTCCAGGACATCACCGAGCGGAAGCGGGAGGAACACCGCAAGGCGATCCTCATGGAGATTTCACAGGTCATCAACACTTCACAGCATCTTGATGAGCTGTGCTTGCGCGCGGCGGAGAAGATCGCGCTCCTGTTTGATATTCCGTCGCAACTCGTCAGTATCTACCTGTACGATCCGCGGGGGAATGAAATCCGGCTCGTCGCGCCGGCGCTGATGGAGGTCGATTTCCCCGGGGACATTGTGCACCAGAGGGTTGTTCCCGATGCGCCGCATGCTGTTGCCCGCGTTGCAAGTACCGGAGCGCCGCTCTTAACTGACGCGCTGACCGAGGGAACGCTCGGGAGCGTGTTTTTGCGGGAGATCGAGGAGGCGCGGCTCAGGACGCTGGCCATCGTTCCGCTTATGGTGCAGGGGGAACTGCAGGGTGTCCTGGAGCTATTCTCCATCAAGGAACGCGACTTCATGCAGGCGGAAGCAGACCTTCTCGCACTCGTCGCCCACGATCTTGCCGGCGGCATGAGTCGGAAGCGGCTTGTGGATGAGCTCCGGATGAAGAACATTGCGCTCGAGGCGCAGACACAAAAGACCCTCGAGGCCAGCGACACACTCAAGAAATTCCTCGCTACCTTCAGTCATGAGCTCCGCTCTCCGCTGAACTCCATCATCGGCTTCTCCGATATCCTTGCCAAGCAGTTGCAGGGGCTTCCGGAGGCCACCGTGCAGGACTTCCTGAAGAATATCAACACGAGCGGACGTCATCTGCAGCAAATCATCAACGACATCCTGGACCTGTCGAAGATCGAGGCGGGGAAGATGGAATTGCACGTCGCCAGTTACCCCGTTTCGTATTTCGAGGAAAGCGTCAGACGCGTGCTTGCCGCGGCGATAGCAGAAAAAGAGATCCGGCTGGAATTTGCACTCGCGCCCGACATCGAAGAGCTGGTGGTGGACCAGACCCGGTTCAAGCAGATCCTGATCAACCTGGTGTCCAATGCGGTCAAATTCAGCCATCCGGGTGGGCGCGTTTCGGTCCGGTCCGAGCGCATTGACAACGATCTGCAGTTTTCGGTCACGGATGAAGGTATCGGGATGCGCCCCGAGGAGTGTGCGGAGTTGTTCAGGCCGTTCCGTCAGGCGGCGAGCGGGAGGGGAATGAACCGGGAGGGGATCGGCCTCGGGTTGGCGATCACCAAAAAGCTCGTCGAGCTGCACGGCGGCTCCATCCGCGTGGAGAGCGACCCCGGGCGGGGGACCACCATGCTGTTCCGCATTCCTTTGATGGTGGATGCCACATCCGAGCGGATGGTGCAGGCGGGCATGCTTCTGGAGACGCTACAGAGGGAGAACCGCTCGCAGAATCCGGGCGAACGACCGCTGGCGCTGATCATTGAGGACGCCGCTCATGCCGCGGACCTCCTCCGCATGTACATCGAGTCTGCGGGCTACCGCGTGGAGGTTGCGCGGAATGGTGCCGACGCGCTTGACCTGGCCAAGCGGCTCAGGCCCAACGTGATCACGCTCGACCTGATGCTGCCGGTCAAAGACGGCTGGCAGGTGCTGAAGGAACTCAAGCGCCACCCGCTGTGCCGGAACATCCCGGTGGTGATCGTGTCCATCATGGACGAGAAGAACCTGGGATTCAGTCTCGGCGCGGTGGATTACTTCGTGAAACCCGTAAATCGGGACGACTTGATCCAGGCGCTCGACCGCGTGCACATCCTCCCTCGCAGCGACCGCCGGCCGCCGTCGGTGTTGATCATCGACGACGACAGGACCGCCGTCGACCTGATCCAGGTTATCCTGGAGAACGAAGGGTACACCGTGCTCAAAGCGTTTCACGGCAAGGAAGGGGTCGAGATCGCCGCGCGCGAACGGCCCGACCTCATCATCCTCGACCTCATCATGCCGGAGACGTCGGGCTTCAATGTTGCCTACCAACTCAAACAGATCCCCGCCACGCGGGCGATCCCCATCATCATTCTCACGTCGATGGACATCGATGCGGAGACGCAGGAACAGCTCGGCGCATACGTGTCGGGCCTGATGAGCAAATCCGCATTCACCAAGAAGGACCTCCTGCGGGAAATCGGGAACATCGAAAGCGCCAGGTGGCATTGACTGCCGGCGGGTTGACACCCGCGTGCATTTCTGCTATATTAGCTTTTGACATTCGGAATATGTAATGGCAGCAAGCGACCAACCAGAGCACGTAGTGACGCTTGAACACCTGAGAAACGGGATTCGGGAGATTACCCACGATGTCAGCAATCCACTTGGGGTGTTGCGCATGGCGGTGTACTATCTCCAGCACGGCAAGCCGGACCCCGACAAGCAGGAACATTATTTTTCTGTCATTGCCGAGAGCGTGGAACGGGTCGAGGCCGGACTGTCGCGCCTTCGCGCGCTGAGCGACAACCCGGCGGTTCGAATCCAGAAACGGGACGCGCCGGGGAATGACACGAAAGGGTCTCATGGCTGATCCTCGCCGGACCGTTTTCCTCATTGGATGTGCGCTCCTCCTCGGTGGAGGGTGTGGCGGGGAGAAGCGGTTGAGCAGTGATTCGCCCGAGGCCCTGAACGCCTACCGGGAGGGGCTCGTGGCGTGGGAGCGATTCTACTATCCGGAGGCCAAACGGGCATTCGAGCGCGCGACCGTGCTTGACTCCTCGTTTGCGATGGCATGGTGTCGCCTGGCGATGGTCAATGCCGCCGCGCGGAATTTGCCGGCCGCGCGAAGTGCCATGCAGCAGGCACTTCGCCATTCCGCAGGGATTAGCCGACGCGAGCGGCTGTTTATCAGTATGTGGCATAAACGTCTGTCGTACGACAACGCGGGTGCCGCAGCGGCTGTCGACTCGCTCCTGAAGCTCTATCCCGACGAGAAGGAGGGATATCTGTTCCGGGGGAACCTGGCGGAGGAGCTCGACAAGGACTACGACACCGCCGTGCGGTATTATCAGAAGGCCGTCGATGCCGACACCTCCTACGCGCAGGCCGTGATGTCGCTGGGCTATGCGTACTCAAATCTTGGGGATCAGCAGCGTGCCGTGGAACAGATGCAGCGCTACATCCAGCTCGCACCGGCTGATGCGGATCCTCGTGCCAGCTACGCCGACCTCCTGGTCAGAGCGGGGAGATACGACGACGCGCTGGAACAGTATCGGAAGTCGCTCGAACTGAAACCCGACTACTGGTACTCGATCAGGGAGATCGGGAGAGTGTATGCGATCCTCGGCAGACTGCGCGCTGCAGAGGAGCAATACCACAGGAGCCTGGAGCTCCTGCCCGAAAGTCCTCAGCTTGAGGCCTCGCATCTTGTGGCCGACGGGATGCTCAACGTGAAGCGGGGCAAGCTGGAGGTCGCCGCCGAGCAGTTCCGCAAGGCGCTTGCGATCGATAGCGTCAACGGCGATGCCGCGTACGGACTCCTGAGCGCGCTCACGAAAACCGGCCAGTTTGGCGCCGCCGCACAGGTCGCGGACCGTATCAAGGAGGAACTGCAGAGGCGCAACCTGACGCATTCGCCCTCAATGCTCGGCTATCATCTCATGCGGGCCCGGTTGCTGACCGCGCAGGGGAGTCTTGAAGAGGCGAAGGCGGCGTGCGACAGTGCGCTCCAATACTCGGTCCCCCTGACCCGTGCTGCAGTCTACCGCCAGATGGCGGAAATTTTCCTCGCGCGAGGCGATTTCGAGGATGCACTCGATGCCTGTGAAGAGGCCCTCACACTGAACCAAAACGCCCCTGACGTGCTCCTGACCCTCACGCGGATCTATCACCGCAAAGGGGATGCGCAGATGACCGTGGAGATCGGCAGCAGGCTCCTTGCGCTTTGGAGCGAGGCGGATCCGGATTTTGTGGACCGCAACGAAGTGCTCCGCATCCTCGGCAAGAAGCCGGCCGTATGACGCTCTGCGCCGGTCACCGGCGCGCCATCGCAACCCCCGTGCACACGCCACCCCTGACGGTCCTCCATGGGATTTAACTGCGGCATCGTCGGCCTCCCGAATGTCGGGAAGTCGACACTGTTCAACGCCATCACCGCGGCGCGCGCGGAGTCCTCGAACTATCCCTTTTGTACCATCGACCCAAATGTCGGTGTTGTCGCGCTCCCCGATCCCCGCATCGATGCGCTCGTGGCAGTCTACCGGCCGGCCAAAGTCGTACCCACCGCGATCGAGTTCGTCGATATCGCGGGGCTTGTGCGCGGGGCAAGCAAGGGAGAGGGGCTCGGCAACCAGTTCCTTTCCCATATCCGGGACGTCGATGCCATTGCTCATGTCGTACGGTGCTTCGACGACCCGAATGTCGTCCATGTCGATGGCTCCATCAATCCGGCGAGGGACATTGAGGTGGTGGAGGCGGAACTTATTCTCAAGGATCTTGAAACTGTCGAGCGAAAACTCGGCGAAGCGCAGAAGAAAGCAAAGACCGGCGAGAGGAAGCCGAGGGCGGAGGCCGACCTGTACGCCCGCGTCAGGGAACACCTTCTCACCGGACGGCTCGCCCGTTACGTGTCGATCAGCGGCGCGGACGAGGAACTGTGGATGCGCGACCTCCACCTGCTGACCCGCAAGCCGGTGATGTATGTCTGCAACGTGCATGAGCGGGACGTTGCGGGACGGAATGCCTATGTCGGCGAGGTCGAGGCGATCGCATCAAAAGAGGGGGCACGTGTCGTCACCATCAGCGCGGCGGTGGAAGCGGAGGTCGCGGAGCTCCCCCACGGGGAGCGGCAGGCATTCCTCGATGGGCTCGGGCTTGCGGAGTCCGGGCTCAGCAGGGTGGTGCACGAGGGCTATGCCCTCCTGAGCCTGATTACGTTCTTTACCGCCGGTCCCAAAGAGGTCCATGCCTGGACGATCAGGAGCGGCACCACGGCGCCGGAGGCCGCCGGGACGATCCACTCAGATTTTGAAAAAGGCTTTATCCGGGCCGAAATCATGCGGTTTGCCGACTTCCAGCGCCTCGGCTCGGAGCAGGCGGTGAAGGATGCGGGGCTGCTGCACAGCGAAGGGCGTGAGTATGTCATGCAGGATGGCGATATTGCGCACTTCCGGTTTAACGTCTGAGGGTGGCGCTCCTTTTTTTGTTGAGTTTTTCCCCCCCCTGACGTATCTTTTTTCAACACTCACGCTCTCCCGCCGGCACGCTGGACTCGCGTTCGTCAGCCTGTCTGGTATCCGATCTTTGCATCCATTTGTCCACCTGGTCTTCCAGCTGTCCTATCACACCACCCACACTCAAGGAGTCATCATGACGCGTCTACGACAAGTTGCGGGGGGGATCGCGCTGTCGATGTTCCTGGTGTCGCTGGCACACGCCGGCGGCTTCCAGCTGAATGAGCACGGAGCCCGCGCCATGGCCCAGGGAGGCGCATTCGCCGCCAGGGCCACCGACGGGTCCGCGATTTATTTCAACCCGGCCGGGCTGGGGTTTCAGAATACGGCGTCGGTGTATCTGGGAGTGTCGGCGATCACTCCCGCCACGGCCTTTTACGGTCCACGCCAGAAGAACCCCGGCGAAAAGACCACGCTGGTCTCCATGACCTTTACCCCGATCAACTTCTACGTGACGTATCCTGTCATGGATCGCCTCACCGCGGCGATCGGGGTGAACAACCCCTACGGGCTCGGCACGGAATGGCCGCGCGACTGGGCGGGGAAGTTCCTCACGACCAAGGTGGATCTGAAGACGTTTTTCATCACCCCGACGGTCGCCTACCGGCTGACCGACTATCTCTCGGTTGGTGCCGGCTTGAGCTATGCCACCGGCAGCGTTCTGCTTGAGCGCGCCGTTGCCGTCACAAGCATCCAGTTGCCCGAACCCCCGAGGGTGTCGATCAGCATGGGGGCGAAGGGGGTGGGCTTCACTGCAGGACTGCTCTACAAACCCCTCGCAGAGCTCTCCATTGGCGTGTCCTATCGTTCGTCCGTCAAGGTGGACGCCGAAGGGAATGCGTCGTTCAATCCGAACTACCCGCCGCTCAATCTCCCGAACGGCGCCGTCGCGACAAAGATCACGCTCCCGGCCACAGGATTCTTCGGCGTTGCGTACCGCCCCCTTCCGGACCTGGAGATCGAGGCCGACGTGCAATATATCGGCTGGTCATCGTATGACGTGCTTGCCATCGACTTCAAGGCGAACAACTCCACCACCTCGTCGCCAAAGAACTATCAGAATACCTACATCCTCCGTTTCGGCGGCGAGTACACGCTCGACATGCTCCACCTCCGCGCGGGCTATCTCTTTGATCGTTCGCCGGTGAAGACCGAATACGTGGAACCCCTGCTCCCCGACGCCAACCGCAACGGCTATAACGTCGGGCTCGGGTACGACATCACGGAGCACTTCAGCATCGACGTTGCGTATCTCTTCCTGAAATTCAAGCAGAGAGACGCGGTCAACACGATCCCCGAAACCAGCTTCGACGGCACGTACACCACGTACGTGGATCTCTGGGGAGTGAATTTCGGCTACCGCTTCTGAGTGACCACACCACACACACTAACGGAGCATGGTACAATGAACGCATGGAGAATCACATTCGCTGCCGTTGTCGCCCTGGTGGTGGTGTACTGCACCGGCTGCATCGACGCCGGTCCGGCAGCCTCGGGTCCGAACCTGGGAAACGCCACCGTGGTCAGGTACGTGGCGATCGGCAACAGCCTCACGTCGGGCTATCAGTCGAACGGCCTCTACAAATCTGCGCAGGATTACAGCTTTCCGAACCTGATTGCGGGCCAGCTGCGTCTGGCGGGAGCGAACATCGGCACGTTCGAACAACCGTATTACTCCGACCCGGGGACGCCGGGGGCGGACGGGAAGGCGTCGCGCTACGAGATCATCAGTCTGGTCGGCCCGGTGATCGGGCCGAGGGGGCTCACCCCGGGCGTGCCGACCAACACCGCGCTCAGCCGACCCTACGACAACCTCGGGATCCCCGGCGCTGTGGTCTTTGATTTCCTTGACACCGCAAGCTTTACATCGAAAGCCCTCCCCCCGCGGAGCAACCCGCTCTTCAGCCTGATCCTGCGAAACGCTGCCTTCGGCAGGAACATACTATCGCAAGCCCGACGGCTGTCACCCGATCTGGTGACGTTCTGGCTGGGGAACAACGACGTGCTGGGGTATGCCACGAGCGGCGGCGCGTCGCCGTCGAGCCCGACACCGTCGACGGCGTTTGCCGCCCTTTTCGCGCAAGCGCTCGATTCGTTGCGTGCGGCCCTTCCAACGGCGAAGATCGTTGTTGCGAACATCCCTGACGTCACGGCAATTCCATTCTTTACAACGCTCGGGCCGAAGATCCGTCCGTCGCTTCCCGCCGGGGTTACGCTGAAATTTCAGAATCATGGAGAAACCGGCCCCGGCACCGGTTCGACATCGCTCACCGACAACTCGGTGCTGATCTGCCTGACCGGGAGCACCTACGCTGCGTATCTGGGGAAACCGGGAGGTAAGTGGTACCGCGATAAAGCGTATCCGGCGCTTCCACCGGGGATCGACACGAACCAGGTGTTCGGCTTCCATCCCCAAAACCCCTGGCCCGACGCGCTCGTGCTCGACCCCGCGGAAATCACCACTGCGACCAACACGATCGCCGCGTTCAATCAGACGATTGCTGCGATTGGGGCCGCAAAGAATGCTGCCTTAGTCGACATCAACACCTTCTTCAACGGCGTGAAGGCGAACGGATACTCCTGGGCCGGACAGAAATACACTGCGGACTACGTGTCAGGCGGGATCTTCAGTCTCGATGGGGTGCACCCATCTTCCCGCGGCGCGGGGATCCTCGCCAATCAGTTCATCAAGGCCATGAACGAGAAGTTCGGGATGAACGTCACGTACGTCGACCTGGGGGCGATTCCGGGAATTCCTGCTCCCCTCGCCAAGACGACGACGGGCATCCCCGTCATTCCTCCGGAAGCATTCTCCGAGCTTGAAATGCTCTGGGGAGCGCGCTGAGCGCTCGTGCGTGCATCGCCTCACAACGCAAAGGCCACCCCGCGGGGTGGCCTTTGTGCGTTTCCTGGTGCGATGGCGGCTATCCTCGCATCCCCAATTTCTTCTTTGCCTCTTCGGACATCCGGACGGGGGACCACGGCGGATCCCAGACGATCCGCACGTCGGCATCCTTAACGCCGGGCACTTTCAGGACCCGGTTCCGGACGTTTTGCGAGATCATCCCGCTCATGCCGCAGCCGGGAGTCGTCAGGGTCATTTTCACGCCGACCCAATCGTCGATAATCTTTACGTCGTAAATCAGCCCGAGATCCACGAGATTCACCGGGATCTCAGGGTCATAACACTCGCGCAATGCCTCAAACACCTTGTCTTCCGTGATCGTGGCTGCCTTCTGCTCTTCCATAGTTCATTCCCTCCCCGAAATCTGATGGCACAAGATACCGCATTCCTCCTGGAGATTCAAGCGCCCCCTGAGCCGCGCGTTCTGCTCCACATCTCTGCAAGGATTGCATAGAGACCCAGTACGTAGGCCGCCGCCAGAGAGACGCCCGACGCAATCACCAACCAGGACCAGAGTGGGGACACCGTGCGGACCAGTGCGATGCCGCCGAACGTCGTCACGATTGCGGCAAACGGCTCGATCATCAGGAGTGTCGTCAGCCGCCGCGAGAATACCGACGTGCCGTGCAGGAGAGCGCCGACGATAAGAAATATCATCCCCAGGGAGAGCACGTGGTTGTGGATGAGGGTGTACATTTCCCCTGCGGACTTTGCGTACGTGATTTCGTCGGCAGGCTGGTCCGGTCCCGATCCCAGGAACTGCCCGCGAACTCCCTCTGGAGTGTACGAGGTCGTGTGGCCGACGAACACGAGTCCGACAACATAGCCGGCGGTCAGGACGGTCAGAAAGCAGGTGATCAACAGCCGGAGCGCCGGCTCCGCGTCACGCAACCGATACGTCATTGCGGAAGCGCCTCCTTCAGTGTCTCCAGCAGCGCGAGGACGCGTTTCACTCCCAGCGTAACTGCGCGTGAGGAGATCGTGGCCCCGCTGATGATGCGGATTTCGCGCCCCGGCCGGAGCGGGTCACCCGGAGATTTCCCCAGGAACTGCTCCCGCCAGGAAGCGTTCCGCACTTCGCCCCCGTACGCCTCGCGATAGGCGATAATGTCTACTGCGCGAATTCTCAGATCGGTCCCTGTTGTCACGACGTAGGTGATCAGTTGGTCCTTCCCCTTAACGTTGTCCACCACCGCAAAGCCGGCGGCCCTCACTCCACGCATGCCAATGTAGAGCACATAGGGAGAACGGGGCGGAAGCGCTCCCGTTTTCTGCTGAAACTCCGATGCCTGTTCGCCCGTCAAGACGATCGATCGCTGTTCAAACGTCTCTGCCTCCGGCAAGGCGCGCCGCACTGCTTCTGGGACTAATTCCTCTCCCTGGATCGCGTGAAGATGAGCGATCACGGCGACAATCACCCCAGCTGACACCCTCGCCGCGCGCTGCCTCATCCTCACCCTCCCCTTAACCTTGTCCTTACCCTCAACCTTAATCTCAATCTCAGTCTCAATCTCAATCTCAGAAGAAATAGTACCCCACCCCAACATTGAGCTGTCCCGTATTTGCCGACGCTCCCGCGTTCAATGCGTTTCGCTGCCAGAGATAGTCGGCCTTCACGGCCACATTGTACAACGGCTTGTATGTCAGGCCCAGCTGGATATCCGTGCGGCGGTATTGGAGAAGCGGGGCGAAGCCGGAGGTTGCCGCTTGCGTGTCGTACCGCTCCCATCGGAAGAAGAGCGAAAGGTCCTCTTCGGTGTCCGGGATCAACAGGGGGAGGAAATTGTACGCCGCTTCCAGTGAAACGCCGGTGATGCGGTCGGCAACTGCGTTGCCATAACGCGCATTGACTTCCGGCGCATTCCCGATGGAAATCGCCGCAACAACGCCCCGGAGGGAAAGGAGATTCAGCGCGTACCTCGCATCGGCAGAGAGCACAAGTACGGGAACGCTGCCGATACTGTCCTCACCCCCTGCGGCGTTCCCGGCGAAGAAGGAAGCGCCCGCTTCGAGGCCTGCGACTGGTGAATAATCG
>JBFLYO010000032.1:0-45019 GCA_040756745.1 Bacteroidota bacterium | reverse complement strand
GTTTCCCGCATTGCCGCGCTGTTGAGGGTCCCGCCCCTCGCATTGCGGATGTTCCGCTCGGCAAATGAAATGAGCGGTCTTGACAGGAGGACGCTCCCCACGGAACTCATCCCGCTGAATGCCATCCAGCTCTCGCGAGGACTGCTGAACTTCACCGCGCTGCAATCGCTTCCCGGATGGCTGTTACCCTACTGGGCTGTACGACAATTCGACCCATCGGATCCGGGATTTATTCCCCGCTCGCATCTGGGACTTTCGATCAACCTCACCCGAAGAAACTGGACTGCGGTCGGCATGCCCGGCTGTCCCAACGAACCCATCATCGACCCGCGCGGTCTTGTTACCCCCTTCAGAAACGGCTGGTCGTTCGATGTTTGGGTACGCACCGGAAAATGCGTGCTGTTTCCTTCCCGGCTTGACAGCGTACATCAGCGATTGTCCGATGACGTCCCAGTTGTGGAGACATCCTTCGACAGTGACGGACTGGCCATAACGCTGACCACATACACGCACAACAGCGTGTTAACCCATCACGTGGCCGTGAAGAATTCCACTGGCGAAATGCGCGACGGAGCCGTTGCGATCGCGATCAGGCCGTTCAATCCGGAAGGCGTAGCCCTGACGTACGCCATTCGATTTGAACAGGAACGAAACAGATTCGTTGTCGATGAGACCCAGACTGTCACCCTCTCATCACCGCCGACGGCGCTCCGGTGGGGATCGAATGAACGAGGCGATTCAGCAGGAGCGTTCGGACGCGCCGAACACGCAGACGACATCGCCGAAACACGGTGTCCACTCGGATTCGCGAACGGGCATGCAGTGTATGCTTTTTCGCTTGAGCCGGGAGGAACATTTGAATTCACCGCACAGGCACCTTTGCAGGATGGGGAAGAAGTGCCCGCAGTTGCGACAATGCCGCAAGCAGTCGTAAAAATGTGGAACGACCTCCTGCAGACGGGCGCGCAAATTGAGACACCAGATCAGAAGGTCAATGCGCTCCTCAGGGCATCGCTGGCGACGGTCCTGCAGCTCACCGACGGCGATACGATCACACCCGGTCCCTGGACGTATCACCAGTTCTGGTTCCGGGATGCGGCAGCGATGGTGCGAGCACTCGATGTGTTTGGGTTTCATCACGTTACCCGCTCAATTATAGAGCAGTTCCCGTCGCATCAGCAGCCGGACGGCTATTTCCGCTCGCAGCAGGGGGAGTGGGATTCAAACGGAGAGGCGCTCTGGACCGCCTGGCAGCATATCGCGTTGACAGGCAACGACACACTCGCTCGACAGTTGTTCGAGCCGCTCAGTCGGGGGGTCGAATGGATCCGGAGGAAACGGCTGACCGGTAGAGAACATAAGGGAACACCGTATGAGGGGCTTCTCCCCGCGGGTCTCAGTGCAGAACACCTCGGACTGGCAGATCATTACTTCTGGGACAACTGGTGGTCGATGGCGGGGGTGAGCGCTTTCATCCGGATTTGCGAGAGGGTCGGAAAGCCTGAGGCCGCCAGATCGGCTGAGGCACTCCTGCATGAATATCGTACAGCCATGGAGCGCGCGATTGCCCGGACGGGGGACGGGAACCCGGACGCGCCGATACCCGCTGGTCCGGAACGTAGGGTCGATTGTGGAATGATCGGCACCTGCGTCACCTGGTATCCCCTGCAGGAGATTGCGGCTGAGGACTGCCGGATGCGGGCAACGCTTGAGACACTCGCGCAGCGGTTCCTTGTCGACGGAATGTTTTTTCAGGACTTCATTCATTCCGGCATGAATGCGTATCTCACCCTGCATCTGGCGCATGCCTGGCTCCACGAGGGGAATCGGAGCGAATTCTGGAAGCTCTTCAGCGCAGTTGCGGCGCATGCCTCACCGACGCTCAATTTCCCGGAGGCGATTCATCCCCAGACCGGCGGCGGGTCGATGGGAGACGGGCATCACGGCTGGGCGGCTGCGGAGATCTGCCTGGCGTTGCGTGATGCGTTTGTCCGGGAGGTATGGAAGGACAACCAGCGTGACCCGGAGCTGGTAATGCTGAGCGGAATACCCGCCGAGTGGTTTCAGGGAGATGGTCAATTCTCGATCACAGAAGCGCCTGTCCCTGGCGGGACGGTTTCCATCGAGTGCGTGGGTCAGGAAGGCCGTATCTGCGTCCTGATCACGCTGACAGCGCACGAACAGCCCCAAGTATTTAATACTTCCGTCCGACTCCCGTTGATAGCTGCGACGCTGCGGGTGAACGGCGGAGCGGCGAGGAATGTGAGGATCGTGGATGGAGAGACGTGGGTCGAGTGCGGGAAGACGGGCGGAAAAACTATGATCGAATGCGATGTGGCATAGCGAGTTAAGAGTTATGAGTGATGAGTTAAGAGTTGGAAGGCCAACTCATCACCCTTAACTCATCACTCTTCACTCTCAATGCCCAATCGCTCTCCATCGGCAAGCCGATAGCCTCGGAGGAACTCCGCGATCGTCATTCGGCGCTTGCCTTCCTGCTGCAGCTCCTCAATGGAAATCAGCTTGTCGCCAGTACCGACGTGCAGAAAATCCTTGCCCGCCTGGACTGCTCCGGGTGACAACTTTCCCTCAACGACAGAAGCCCGAAAGATCTTGATCACCTTGACCTCGTGGGTTGTGAATGCTGCCGGCGACGGTGAAAGCCCCCGGATCTGGTTGCGCACCGCCTCGGCCGGGCGGTTCCAGTCGATCCGGCAATCCTCTTTGAAAATCTTCGGGGCAGGCGTGGCAAGTGTATCGTCCTGCGGCCGGGGGACCGCTTTCCCCTGCTCAATCAGCCGGACGGAGTGAAGAACGATTTGGGCGCCGATCTCCGCGAGTTTGTCGTGTACTGTGCCTGCGTCATCACTGTCGAATATGGGCGCACGCGCCTGCAGCAGAATTTTTCCGGTGTCAACCTTTTCATCGAGCAGGAACGTAGTCACCCCCGTTTCTTTTTCACCGTTCATGATTGCCCGGTTGATGGGCGCAGCACCGCGATACTTTGGAAGAAGCGAGGCATGGAGATTCATCGAGCCGAGACGGGGGATCGTGAACACTTCCTTCGGGAGGATGCGGAATGCGACAACAACAATCAGGTCGGGTGAGCAGGAGCGAATTGAATCTGCAAACGAAGGATCGCGCAGGTTTTCCGGTTGGAGGACGGTGAGGCCGGCTTCAAGGGCTCTTTGCTTTACCGGTGTCGGAAGCAGTTCCTGGCCGCGCCCTTTCGGCTTGTCGGGCGACGTGACAACAACAGGAACACTGTAACCGTTTTCGAGCAGGATGTTCAGCGTGGGGATCGCGAACTCAGCGGTACCCATGAAGACGATGCGGAGCGGCATGCAGGTGCAGGGCGATGGTGCTGATTGAGGTTAAGGAGCCTGGGTTCAGGCTGGGAGAGGTTAAGGTCAAGGGCCTGCTTCACCCCTTTTTCTGTTCCACCCCTTAACCTTATCCTGCTTCACCCCTTAACCTATCTTCTCTTTTGACATCCCCACAATCGGATACTCCACCTCCACCTCACCTTTGGCGATCTTATTCAACCGCCCCCGGAGCAGTTTCCGCGTGACGGCATTCAAGTGATCGACGAACAGGACCCCGTCGAGGTGATCGATCTCATGGAGCAGCACTCGGGCCAGCATCCCCGATGCCGGGATCGTCCGCTCCTTGAACTCCAGATCGCGGTAGCGGACCCGGATCGTCTCGGCACGGGTCACTTCCTCGCGAAGGCCGGGAATACTGAGACATCCTTCCTCCATTCCCCATGAGCCCGAGTTCTCGATCACTTCCGGATTGATCAGTGCGAGCGGTGGCTGGTCGGCTGTTTCTTCGATCGCGGAGAGATCGACGACAATCACCCGGCGCAAATCGCCTACCTGGTTCGCCGCCAGCCCGATGCCGTTCGCCTGCTTCATGGTTTCCACCATGTCCCCCGCAAGCCGCACGATCTCTTCGTCCTTCTGCCTGACTGGCTTGGCCTTCTTCCGCAGGACCGACTGTCCGTACAAAAAGATGGGCAATACCGACACTTCACTGCTCCTGGCTACTTCACTATTCGAAGTGGAATGATTCTGTCAACGGAAAATCCGTCTCGCTCCGATGAACCGGTTTCTGTAATAGGTGCTCTCGAGCGAGGAGATCGTGACGCCGTACGAGACGCTTGCGTGGGCGAAGAGATCGTCCTCTATATATATGCCAACGTGCGACGGGTTCCGCCCGGTCGTATTGAAGAACACCAGGTCGCCGAACCTCAATTCATCCCGCACCACCTCAGTTCCCTCTTCGTACTGGTCGGCGGTCGACCGCGGGAGCGGGTGCCGGGTTGCCTCTTCGTAGACCCGTGCGGTAAACGCCGAACAATCCAAGCCGTCCTTCCCGGTGCCACCATAGGTGTACGGCACTCCGAGGAGCGATACAATATCAAGAAGCACTTTGTCGCGGTTTAATCCGGGGGGCAGCGGGGCTTCCTCCGCAGGCCGGGGCTTCAGCGTCGGCGCCAGGCGCGACTTGATCAGCGTCGGATCAAACCGCCTGTCGTCCTCGCGCATCTCTTCCTCCCGGATCTTCGACGCCATGCGTCCCTCTTCATCCTCTGCCGTCCGGAACCGCGGAGCCGTGGTGACGCATCCTGCGACAGCGAGGGCCGCCGCTATGGGGAGAACCTGCGCGAAGGTTGGCCGGATGGAACGCTGGCGCATGGCGGGAAATCGAACAGCCCCCGCAACGGGGGCCGTCGTCACATCAACCGAGGTACGCACGCAACTGCTTGCTCCGGGAGGCATGCCGGAGCCGGCGGATCGCCTTTTCCTTGATCTGCCGGACACGCTCGCGGGTCAGCTTGAATTTCTCGCCGATCTCTTCCAGCGTCAGCGAGTGCTCGCGCCCGAGGCCGAAATAGAGCCGGATCACCTCCGCCTCCCGCTCGCTCAGCGTCGAGAGGGCGCGCTCCACCTCCTTGCTGAGCGACTCCTTCATCAGCTCATTGTCGGGAGCCGGCTGGCGTTCATCCTGGATGACGTCCAGCAGCCGGTTGTCCTCCCCTTGCGCAAACGGCGCGTCCATCGAGAGGTGACGCCCGGAGATTTTCAGCGTGTCGGACACCTCGAAAAGCGACATATCGAGCTCTTCGGCCAGCTCACTCGCGCTCGGCTCGCGCTCAAATTCCTGCTCCAGGGAGCTGAACGCCTTGCCGATCTTATTCAGCGCACCGACGCGGTTAAGCGGGAGGCGCACGATGCGGGACTGCTCCGCAAGCGCCTGGAGGATCGACTGCCGGATCCACCACACCGCATACGAGATGAACTTGAACCCACGAGTCTCGTCGAACCGTTTTGCCGCCTTGATCAATCCCAGGTTCCCCTCGTTGATCAGGTCGCCGAGCGAGAGACCCTGGTTCTGGTACTGCTTCGCCACGCTCACCACGAAACGGAGATTGGCTTTGGTGAGCTTTTCGAGCGCCCGCTGGTCCCCCTTCTTGATCCGCTGGGCGAGCTCGATTTCCTCTTCCGATTTGAGCAGATCGACTTTGCCGATTTCCTGCAGATACTTGTCGAGAGACTGGCTTTCCCGATTCGTATACTGCTTGGTGATCTTCACCATTCACGCACCTCGTGCTATTCCGAAATGTCGATGCGGTCCACGATGCCCACGATGCTCGCATCGACTGGAGCTTCGTCCACGGGGAGAGGGATGACCGCCTCCCGCGCGGTGATGTACATGACCGTTTCTCCGGGGCCTGCGCCGACCGTATCGACCGCGACGATGGGATCCCCGACTTCCTTCCTGCTGCGATCGATGGGCTGGATGAATTGGAGCTTGAACCCCTTCAGCCGCTCATCCTTCCGTGTCCCCCAGACCGTGCCGATGACGCGCGCCAGGAACATTGTCAGTCCGCCACATCGAGCTTGTCCACGACCGCCATGATGACGGCATCCACCGGCTTGTTCTTGGTCAGCGTGGTCTGCCTCGCAGAGCTTCCGCTGCAAACGAGGACGACGTCCCCCACACCGGCCTGGACGGTGTCCACGGCGATGACAAACGTCTCCTTCATTTTATACTCCAGGTCCAGATGTTTTACGATCTGGAATTTCATCCCGACCAGCTCTTCGTCCTTTCGGGTCGCCCACACAGTGCCGACAACCTTGCCGAGAACCATGACGCTACCGATGATGTGGGTGAACGGATGACGATTCCCGCGCATTCCCGCCGATTGCGCGCGGGCGAACGATGGTCAATCCCCGGATCCCCCGGAAGTCCTTCCCCCTGCGGGTCAGGAGCGGCAGCCGGCTCTCCAGGCACAACCCGGCAGTCAGGAGGTCCAGTGTGCGCAGCCGGGGATGAGCGGCAAAAAGACCCCCGTACCGCATCGCGTTCCTGGGATTGAGCCCCAAAATCTTCATTGCCGACATTGCATCCCGCGCGGATTGCCGCTCCCGCGGCGTCCGCAACGAAGCAAACACTTCGACGGCCTGAAATACCGTGGTGTAACAGAAATACTGCCCCATTGCCCGGCGCAGTATCGACGGCGGGCGTTCTGAGCGCAGGTGATCCAGGATCACATCAGCATGGATTACAATCTTCCCGGACTTCACAAACGCGAACCGGCTTTCCGTGCGCGCCGCGGCTTCCTGGCCAGGGCCCCCTCGGACCGGAGGAACGCAATCACCTGTTCCCGGTCTTCAAGCTGCACGGCTGCAATCTGATCGATCTCCTCGTCGGTCACCCCCTGCCGCTCAAGCTCGCCCGAAAGATCCGCCGGGATGAGGCGCACCTTCAAGGTCGCCCCTGCCCGCGCACCCAACGCAATGATCGCCCGGTTCGGCACCACGATCTTCCCGTGCGGGTCGATTACTGCATCGAATTCGAGCGGGCTACGCCGGACGCTCATGCCGCCATCACCTGCGGCAGAAAGCTCTCTCCTGCAAGCGACGTCCGGAGACCGAAGAACTCCGCGATGGTCTTTCCGACATCGGCAAATGATGCGCGCGTCCCCAGCGCATTGCCCTTCTTGCGCGACGCGGAGTATGCGAGCAACGGGACGTACTCACGCGAATGATCAGTACTTGGTGTCACCGGGTCGTTACCGTGATCGGCGGTGATCATCAACAGGTCGTGCTCTCCGATCGTCTCGGCAATTGCCGGGAGCGCCTCGTCGAACTTTTCCAGTGCCGCTGCGAACCCCTTCGGGTCGTTGCGGTGACCGTAGAGCGTGTCAAAATCCACCAGGTTGGCAAAGAGCAGCGCGTTCCGTTGCTTCTTTCCTTCCCGAATGAGCGCCTTCACTCCCTCCTCGTTGCTCGTCGTATGGTTCGTCGATGTCAGCCCGCGGCCGGCAAACAGGTCGTCCACCTTCCCCACCGATACTGTCTCCACGCCGTCATCGGCCAGGAGATCCAGCACCGTTGGCGCGGGCGGAGCCAGGGAGAAATCACGCCGGTTCGTCGTGCGGTGGTACGCACCTGAAGTCCCGACGAACGGCCGGGCGATCACTCGGCCCACCGCATGTTCTCCGTTGCAGACATGCGTACGTGTCAGCGTGCAAATCTGATAGAGCCGGTCGATCGGGATCACATCCTCATGCGCGGCAATCTGGAAGACCGAGTCGGCGGATGTGTACACGATCGGATATCCCGTGTGCACATGTTCATCGCCAAGTTCCTGGATGATCGCCGTGCCGGATGCCGTCCTGTTTCCCAGATATCCTGCACATCCTGTCACACTGAGGAACCGGTCGATCAATGATGCAGGAAACCCCTTCGGGTAGGTCGGGAATTCTTTTTCCACGACAAGCCCGGCGAGTTCCCAGTGGCCGGTGGTGCTGTCCTTCCCCTTCGATTTTTCAGCTATTTTGCCGAATGAGGCCGACGGCACACCCGCGGGTTGAACACCTTGAATCGGCACAATGTTCCCGAGCCCGAACGCTTCCAGACGGGGAAGGCGCAACCCACCCACTGCCTGAGCGGTGTTGGCGAGCGTGTTGCTCCCCTCGTCTCCATAGCGGCGGGCATCCGGGAGCTCGCCGCAGCCAACGCCGTCCAGGACGATCAGAACTATCTTCTTTGTCGTTGACAGAGTGATTGCGAGAAGGCCGCTGGGGCTCCGAAGTAATTTTGCGATCGGCGACCCCGGAAGTTGGATTACAGGAGGTAACGCCTCAGGCGGACCTGCATGCCTTAAGCATACACCTGCTTTTCATTGCACTTGCAGACCTGCACACGGCGCTCGTTGAATTTCCAGCTCGACCCGATGCGCGAGCGCTCGGAGGTCACCATGAGAATCGGCTGGAAGACCGTGCCGCACACGGGACATTTGGAACCCTTCATCTGCGCTGATTTCGCTGCCTTGTCCGCGAACGATTGCTGTTTTGCCATTCCCTGCTTTTTCCTTTCACTGTACGATTAATACACTCTGACCAGATTCCCGCCGTGTTCCAACGCCTTGCCCAGAACCTGCGTTGTGCCGGCGACAAGTTCGTTCATCCCCATCCCCTCGCTCAGTCCGCACACGCCTGCGCTCACGGTAACCGAAAAACTGCGCGCGCCGACGGTCATCACATGGCTCGAGATAAGCTTGCGCATCTTCTCAGCCCACAGGTACGCATCGCTCGCCGGTGTGTTGATCAGGAGGACGCCGAGCCGGTCGTTCTCCAGCCGTCCGATCGTGTCGTACGGACGGATATTGGCCCGGAGGATTTTGGCCGTCTCGTTCAGGATCACGTCGCATCCTTCGCGACCGTAACGGGACTGGTGGTCTGGCATGCCGTCGATGGCCACCGACACCGACGAAAGCTCGGTGCTGAAGTCCTCGGCCCGCCGGATCTCTTCCTCAAGTCTCCGCAGAAAATGCTTGCGCGTCAACGAACCGGTGAGATGATCCACGGCGACAAAGTCCTTCACCAGCGAGTTCATATACAGAACTTCCAGCGATGCCGCGGCGTCTTCCACCAGCCGGTAGATCGTTTCCGCCTCGCTGCCAGCGAATTCTCCACCGCTGGATCGCTCCAGCGTCAGTGCCCCGTAGCAGCGGTTCACCGAGCTGATCGGAACGCAGAGAAACGCCCCCTTGCGATCCAGGTTTTCAGCGCCGTAGAATCTCACCCGCTCTTCCGCGCCGAGATCCGGGACCGCGACAATCTTGTTCGAGGCGATCACGCTCCCGACGATGCTCCCCTGCACGTCGATCATCTGATCGGGGGCGACGTAGGGGCGACCCGGTCTATTGACGATTTTCTGAAGACTCCATCCCCGTCGGTCGTCAGCGTACATGGCCACGGTCAGGTATTCCCAGTGCGCGAGACGATGCGCTTCGTCGGCAAGCGCATCCAGGATCGACAGCTCGCCTGCATCCGACCTGATCCGGTCGTGCATGCGTCGGATGGACGCAAGCAGTTCCGAATCCAGGAGCAGATCGTACTTGTCCGTATAACTCTTGATCAGCGCGCTGACAAGCTTCGTGAACCGTCCGAGCAGTTCGAGCGTCTCGCGGCCGAAGGCATCTTCCGCTTTGCTGTCGGCCACAATAACACCCACCGGCAGGATCCCGCGCGCGCGGTCCATGAAAAAGACCGGGACACCCAGCGCGGATTTCACATACGAGGGAGACTGATAGTAGCGGAGAAGTTCCTTCTCCGACGCAGGATTAATGCGCCCGAGCAACTGCGGTTTCCCCGAGAGGGCCACCTGGCTGACAAGATCGTTCTCGATCGCGAACCGCCGCTCATTCATAAAGAGGTCGCTGTCGGTCGCCATCGACTCCAGAACCAGCGTGTTCTTTTCCCGGTTCACCCAGAAGTACGCAACCGAGTGGGCGAACAACACTTCTTTCAGGACAAGGAGCACCTTGTTGACGAGCGAATGGAACTCGCTCTTCGGCTCCGTCTCGGTGTACGGCGTATCGGCATCCAGGTCGAAGAAATCCGGAATCTCCATCTGCCGCACTGATTCGCCAGTGAGCGAGGTAGAGACCGGTTGCGCCGTCCTGGATGAGGGAATGACCTTCTTCTCATCCTCCTCGTTCACCTGCCGGACCTGATATTTCCCTGCCGCGGACTGATAGTCATCGAAGAGCAACTTTTTCATATTCCCTTCACGGGGTTGTGAATGCGCTTCCTCTTCCGGACCGGATGTGCCGCCCAGATCCTGCTCACGCGCGACCTGTCGCCTTGCGAAAAAGTAAACCCCTGCCGATCCAACAATCAGGCCGCATACAATGCGGCCTGCAAGTGAGCCGATCATGATTCCGGTGACGAGTGCAGCAAGGGCCAGGAGGGCAACCGCACCACTGACCGATAGAATCTTTCGCCGCAAGCCGGCGAAAGCAACGGTGATCCAATCGCCCATGGCTCACCTCGGAATAGGGTAAGTCAACTTCAAAATCGTTAAAATCTAACAAATTAGGGAGGGAAAGTCAAGGAAATTGGCAGGCAAATGCCCTCTCTGCTATGTTCTTACTCAGGGTACTGCCAATACCTTCGAGAGAGAGCGTTAAGCCGTTTGAGGTCGCCACTCCAGCGGGATGTGATGCTCCCCGGTTTCGTTCGGGTCTGCAGGAGAGAATGCGCCTCAGTATCGCCGAGGAGACGCCTGAGTGAGGAAGGGCGGATGAGAAACGAATCGGGGGCGGCTTCGGCGAGTACCGAGAGAAGGGCAACCCCAAGCGCGACAGGCCGGTCTGCCCCGGAGTCGGTCGGACTGATGAAGACTCCTGTGCAGAGTCTTCCGGCGTGCTTTGATGCCATGGGGGTGAAGGTGGTCTCTCTGACGGTTACGCCGTCGAGAGCAGTGCGTTGAAGGGCTCGGGCAAGCTGTGTTCGCTCGATAAAGGGCGCCCCGATCAGTTGGAACGGGGCGTCTGTCCCTCTTCCCTCCGAAACATTCGTCGCTTCAACGAGGCAGGTGCCGGGATAGAGAAGCGCCGCTTCAGGGGTCTTGATGTTCGGCGATGGGGGGATCCAGGGAAGTCCCGTGCCGCGCCAATCCATGCTGCGACTCCAACCCTCAAGCGGAATGACCTTCAGCCGTGCCTTGACATGTCCGGCAAGCCATCCCTCCTCATTGGCCATCGTGGCGAGCTCGCCGATCGTTAGCCCGTAGGCAACCGGCACAGGGAAGGAACCGACGAATGATCGGAGCGAATCGGGGAGGATCGGTCCGTCGATGATGAGCCCGCCGAGCGGATTCGGGCGATCCAGCACGACGAATTCGATCCCCTGCTCCGCCGCGGCCTCCATGCAGAGAGCCATCGTGCTGATGTACGTGTAGAACCGCGCCCCGACGTCCTGGATGTCGTACACCAGCACATCGACGTTCTTCAGCATAGCGGGGGTTGGTTTCCTGATGGCCCCATAGAGCGAATACGCGGGGATCCCTGTCTTCGCATCAACGGAGTCGGCAACGATCACGCCGGCCTGGGTTTCCCCTCTGATCCCATGTTCGGGCCCGAAGAGGGCGGTGACCCTGATGCCGGAGGCAATGAGGGTATCGAGGAGGAATTCGCCGGTGGAGAGGCGGCCGGAGTGGTTGGTGATCAGGCCAATGCGTTTGCCACGCAACAGGTCAAAACGATTGCTCGCAAGGACATCGGCACCGAAGCGAACTTGGGGACGGGCGGGGGGGAAATTGAGATTAAGATTAAGATTAAGATTGAGATTAAGATTGAGGATAAGGTTAAGGATAAGGGGTAGGAGCGGATTCATGGCGTGGTCCTGTCAAGTTTCGAGCGTACGATTCCCCAGGCGGCGATGGTCATGCCGTCCCAGATAATGCCGTCGCTGATCTTCTGATCGATCTCTGAAGGGGTCAGGCTGAGATGCTCGAACTCCTCTGTATCGTCCGGGTCGCCGCCGACGTACCGGAGGTCGCGGGCGATATACACCTTGCAGATTTCGTCGGTGATGCCGTTGTACGGGTTGAATTCGCCGACGAGAAAGATCTCATCCGACGTGTAGCCGGTTTCCTCGCGCAACTCGTGCCAAGCGGTTTCGTTGTGGGACGATCCCTCCTTCACCCCACCGCACGGGAATTCGATACTTTCGCGGTCGCAGAGGTAGCGATACTGGTTGACCATGAGCAGTTTCCCATCGGCGGCCACCGGCACGACCAGCGCAGCGCCGTGGGTGTGGACGAGGTGATACTCACCGCGAGCGCCCGTGGGGAGCTCGTACTCGTCTTTACAGTAGGTCCACCAAGGGTTCCGCGAAAGCTCGGTGCGCGTGATGCGTTTCCAGCGGGGGAGGGGCATAGGCCAGGATCATGACGTGGGAAGGAGCAGAGCGTGCGCTAGTGGTTCTGGACCAGCTCCATGTCTGAGAAGAAAAAAGCGATCTCTATATTCCCGTTCTCTGGCGAATCCGACCCATGCACGATATTCTCCCCCTTGTTCGACGCGAAATCCTTCCGGATCGTCCCAGGGTCGGCATCCTTGGGATCCGTCGCGCCGATCAGGTTCCGAAAGTCGGCCACCGCGTTCTCCTTTTCAAGTGCGATCGGGACGCACACACCTGAGCTCATGAAATCCACGAGACCGTCATAAAACGGACGCCCGCGGTGGACCGCGTAGAATACACCGGCTGTTTCGTTCGACAGCCTCACCATCTTCATCGCGAGAATCCGGAAACCGGCGTTCTCGATGCGACTAATGACCTGGCCGATCAGTTGCTTCTTGACGCAGTCGGGCTTGAGGATAGCGAGCGTTCGCTCAGTCACGTCGACTCCATGATTTGTCAGAGATACAATGTTGCCATGAGTAGGGTGTAGGGTGGTAAGGAGTAGGGAGAAAGATGGCGTTAAGCTACCGCCTTCTCCTTACCCCCTTACTCCCCTACCACCTTACGCCCTGCCCTCTTCCGCTTCAGTATCGCCAAGACCTCGTCCCCGATCGCCGCCGGGCTTTCGACGACTCGGATGCCCGCCTTCTTCATTGCGGCCATCTTTTCTTGCGCCGTCCCCTTGCCGCCGGCAATGATGGCGCCAGCGTGCCCCATGCGTCGGCCCGGCGGAGCCGTCCGCCCCGCAATAAACCCAACCACCGGCTTCTTCAGGAACTTCTTTACGTACGCCGCCGCCTCTTCCTCCGCAGTTCCGCCGATCTCTCCGATCATTACCACCGCATCGGTTCCACGATCGGCATTGAAAAGCTGAAGCGCATCGACGAAACGCGTCCCGATCACCGGGTCGCCCCCTATGCCGATGCAGGTCGATTGACCGATCCCTCTTTCGGTGAGCTGCCAAACTGCTTCATACGTCAGTGTCCCGCTCCGCGAGATGACGCCGACCCGCCCCTTCTTATGAATGAATCCGGGCATGATGCCGATCTTGCACAGTCCGGGAGAAATAATGCCGGGGCAGTTTGGGCCGATCAGTCTGACCCCTTTCTTGGTAACAAATTCATACGCTCGCAGCATGTCGCGCGTCGGAATCCCTTCGGTGATGCAGACAATCACGCCGATCCCGGCCGAGGCGGATTCGATGATGGCATCTGCCGCAAACGCGGCCGGAACAAAAATCACCGAGGCGTTCGCCCTCGTGGCCCGCACCGCTTCAGCCACCGTGTTGAAGACCGGCACCTCACGCGGGAACGGGTCTTTCTCGTTTCCCTTGTACTTCGTCCCCCCCTTCCCGGGCGTTACGCCGGCAACGACCTTCGTGCCGTACTCGATCATCTGTCTGGTGTGAAACGTCCCCTCGCCGCCGGTGATGCCCTGTACCAGGACTCGCGTGGATCTATCTATGAGGATGCTCATAATTGCGGATTGCGAAATGCGAATTGCGGAATTGTTTCTGGAATTGTGCTTTGGTGCTTAGGATTTGTTTGCGATTTGGTGCTTGAAATTTGGTGCTTACATCCTTTGCACTATGTCGCCCACTCGCAGAATCATCTCCTCATCAAACTGCCTGCCAACAAGCTGCACGCCGATCGGGAGGCCCTGTGCATCGGTGCCGCAGGGAACGCTGATCGCGGGTACGCCCGCGAGGTTGGCAGAGACCGTGTAGATATCCGACAGGTACATCTGCAGCGGGTCGTCAATCTTCTCGCCGATGCCGAACGCCGTCGTCGGTGTCGTGGGCATCAGGATGCAGTCCACGGACCGAAATGCCGCGAAGAAATCATCCTGAATGAGCCGGCGCACCTTCTGGGCTTTCCGGTAGTACGCATCGTAATATCCCGCGGAGAGGACATACGTGCCGAGCATGATGCGCCGCTTCGTCTCCGCCCCGAATCCCTCGCTACGTGATTTGTCGTACATCTCGCCGAGATCGCGGACGACGGGCGAACGGTAGCCGTACCGCGCGCCGTCATACCGCGCGAGGTTGGAAGACGCCTCGGCGGTCATCAGGATGTAGTAGGTCGAGATCGCGTATTCCAGATGCGGGAGAGTGACCTGTTCGACGACCACTCCGGACTCGCGAAGCCGGTCCGTCGTCTTCTCGATCGCTTGCCGGACTTCCGGATGAAGCCCCTCGCCGAACGCTTCACTCGGAAGCCCGATCTTCACCCCGCGGACGTTGCCGGTGAGCGCAGATACGTAATCGGGGACGGGAACCGTCGCGGAAGTCGAGTCGCGCTCGTCATGCCCGGCGATCGCCTGCAGCACGCGTGCGGCGTCTGCTACCGAGTTGGCAAACGGTCCGATCTGATCGAAGGAGGAGGAGAGGGCAACGAGGCCGTAGCGCGAGACGCGGCCGTAGGTGGGTTTCAGCCCAACGACGCCGCAGAAGGCAGCGGGTTGACGGATCGATCCGCCGGTATCGGTCCCGAGCGCCGTGTGAGCCATCCCGGCCGCAACCGCAACACAGGAACCGCCGCTGGAGCCGCCGGGGACTTTATTGTTATCGACGGGGTTGAGTACAGGACCGAAAGCAGAGTTTTCGGTGGACGAGCCCATGGCAAACTCGTCCATGTTCGTCTTGCCGATGAGGACCGCATCTTCCGCTTCGAGCCGCTCGACGGCCGTCGCGTCGTAGGGAGCGACGAACTGCTCAAGGATTTTGGAGCCGCAGGTGGTGCGCTCCCCCTTCATACAGAGGACATCCTTAATCGCCACCACCATGCCGGCGAGACGTCCGGCGGTCCCGGCTGCGAGCTTCCTGTCGACCTCCCGCGCCCGCGCCATCGCCCGATCGCCGAACACGGCAAGGAACGCGTTCAGGCGCTTCCCCTTCTCGATGGCCCCGAGGTAGTCCGCTGCGATGCGCTCGACCGTGGTCGCTCCGCTTTCCAGCGCCCGGCGCGTCGCCTCATACGTGGTGTTGGCGTGATGCACCACGGATGCTCAGTCCATCTTGGTCGCTTGTTCGATATCCTTCTGCACGCCGCGCATGGCGTTCCGGAATTCCCGCAGCCCCTTCCCCAGGCTCTTGCCGAGCTCGGGGAGCTTCTTCGGGCCGAAGAACAGGAACACCACGAACAGGACGACCAGCAGTTCGCTGCCGCCGATGTTTTCGAACATGGCTCCGTCCCTACTTCTGGGTCGTCGACTGTTTCTCGTCGATCTTCTTGACGCTCGAATCGACGTCGTCCTCGATCTCGCGCGTTGCCTTCTTGAACTCCCGGATCCCCTTTCCCAGCCCCTGCGCAAGCTCCGGGATCTTCTTCGCGCCGAAGAAGATCAGGATCACGAACAGGATCAGGAGAATTTCCGTTGCGCCCAGGTTACCCATCGTCTACCTCCTCATGGTATCAACACTCGTGAGTGCATGCTCTCCGGCCGTCACGTACTCGAGCAGGGAGAGAAAGAGCTTTTGGCCGTCTGTGTGACCGAGCAGGGGATCGGAGGCACGTTCGGGGTGCGGCATCAGGCCGAGCACGTTCCCCCGCTCATTGATGATCCCTGCAATATTCGCGAGGCATCCGTTCGGATTCGCTTCGGGTGTCAACGCACCCGACGCGTCGCAATATCTGAAGACCACCCTCCCTTCCCCTTCGAGCCGGCGGAGGGTCTCGTCGTCGGCGTAGTAATTCCCCTCGCCGTGCGCGATGGGGATATGCAGGACCTCGCCCGGAGCACATCGCTGGGTGAAGCGGGTGTCAGCGTTCTCGACGCGGAGGCGGACGAACCGGCAGACGAACCTGAGCGACGCGTTGCGCAGCAGCGCACCGGGGAGCATTCCTGCCTCAAGCAGGATCTGGAACCCGTTGCAGATGCCGATCACCGTGCCGCCGCTATCGGCAAACCGGGCGACCTCCTTCATCACCGGAGAAAACCTGGCAATGGCACCGCATCGGAGGTAATCCCCGTAGGAAAACCCGCCGGGGAGGATCACCACATCGACCCCCTGCAGATCCGCTTCCTTGTGCCAGAGGAACACCGCATCCTGGCCCATAACATGCTTGCAGACGTGGTAGGCGTCGTGGTCGCAGTTGGAACCAGGAAACACGACGACGCCGAATTTTACCCGGTCACCGCTCATTGCTCCTTCACCAGCTCATAGGCATAGTCTTCCATCACTGGGTTCGCCAGCAGCTTCCGGCAGATTTCCTCTGTGGTGCGGCGGGCCTCTTCTTCGGTCGACGCGTCGATCCGCACATCGACATACTTCCCCATCCGTACATCCTTCACCGCTCCCACGCCGAGGGAACCGATCGCATGGAGGACCGCTTTCCCCTGGGGGTCAAGGATGGAGGGCCGGAGGGTGACTCTGATAGCAGCGCGGTACACGGGTTTCATTCTTATCAGGTATCGATGCTTGTCGGCTCGACGGATTGCTCGTCCGCGTATTTCTCTCCATGTGACGCCCAGCGGCGTGCCGTCGTGATGCACCAGCGGACGAGCCCGAGAACGATAAACAGCAAAAGAAGCGGGAACAATGCTTCGCCTGCCGTGACCGCAATGACCACAACGGCGAGCAGGGCGAAGACGAATTTCCAGGGCTCACGCCGTATGGCCCGCCGCGAGATCCTCGGAAGTGTGTCGTACTTCACCTTGCTCACCATCAAGAGCGCAAGCCCCGCCACCATCCATGGAAGCAGCGCCTCTGCCGTGGCAGGGAGTCCAACGCCCGGCACAAAATACGCAATCGTAAACGAAGCGATCGTGATGGCGCTCGACGGGATGGGCAGGCCGACGAAATACTCCTTATCGAATCCCACCAGCTGCACGTTGAAACGGGCCAGCCGCAGTCCGCCGAAGATCATCACCATCGAGCTTACAAGTACTCCCAGGGCGCCGAGCGTCCAGAGGGACATCTGATAGACCATGAACGCGGGTGCGACGCCGAACGACACCACGTCTGACAGCGAATCGATCTGGACGCCGAATTCGGACGATGAGCGGGTGATGCGCGCCATGATGCCGTCGAGCGCATCGAACCCCGCCGCAAGAATAATGAACCATGACCCCTGCACGAATTCTCCCTGGCTCGTGTGGATCACTGAGATGAACCCGCAGAACATGTTCAGCACAGTGAAGAGGCTGGGAACAACGGCACGGGTAATTTTCATTCGATTGTCCGGCTGTGGGACAAGAGTGCCTTACGGCACCACCGCCAGCACCGTCTCTCCTGCCACCGTCTTCTCACCGAGTCGCACCTGGAGGTCCGCCTCGCGCGGCATAATCACGTCTACCCGGGATCCGAATCTGATCATCCCGAACCTCGCCCCCGCCACGGCATGGTCCCCCTGTTTCACTTCAGCAACGATCCGCCGGGCGATGAAGCCCGCGATCTGTTTGAACAGGATCCTGCACCGCGGGCCTTCGATCCCGATATGCGTCCGCTCGTTGCGGTGGGACGACTTCTCATCAAATGCGACAAGGAACTCACCCGGAAAGTAGCGGTAGTAGCCCACCGTCCCCCCGATGGGGAACCGGTTGACGTGGACATTGAGAGGAGACATGAAGATACTGACCTGGACCGCGTCGCTCCTGAGGAACTCATCCTCCCGCATTGGCGTAATCGCCACCACTTCACCGTCGGCCGGAGCGATGATCAGACCCTCCCCCGGTGGGGTCGCTCTATCCGGGTCACGGAAGAAATTCAGCGTAAAGAGCAAGAAGAGCAGCAACACACCGCTCACCCCGTACTTGACGACTTTGGCATCCGCGAAGAACCAGGCCAGGAGCGTCCCAACCACAGCCAGTGCCACCACGGTGCCGACAACGTCGTACCCGTACTTGGTGATCAACCACTAACTCCTTGAATCCGGGGGCGGAAACGCTGAACGTTCAGTGTGAAAGGTAAGGAAGAGAGGAGAGAAAGTCAAAGAGAGAAACGCCGTCCCCCCCGCAGCGGAGGAGACGGCGTTCAGCACTCCATCTCACCGGGTCAGCGCACGTGGAATTCGATGCGCCGGTTCCTCGCGCGGCCTTCAGGAGTCGTGTTCGGCGCGATCGGGTCCCTGCTCCCGCGGCCCACGCTGGTGATCCGCGATGCGGAGATCCCTTTCTTCACAAGCCACGCGCTCACTGCATCGGCGCGACGCTGCGAGAGCCGGTCATTGGCACGCGCGCCGCCGGTGTTGTCGGTGTACCCCGCGACCTCAATGCGGATTTCCGGATGGGCCACGAGCGCAACGTATGCCCGCTCCAGCGTCCCTTCAGACTCCTTCGTCAACGTGGCGCTGCCGATCTCAAAGTTGACCGCCTCGAGAATGACGCTCTTCCCACGTTCGAGCACCAGCGGAATATCATCGCGCGGGTCGAGCGGATTCGTTCCCCGTTTCACTTCGGACCCGTCGTCTGCCGAACCGCCGTCGGAGTCCGCCTTCAGCGGGTTCGTGCGGTATTTCTTCACCTCGTCGCCGTCCATCAGGCCGTCGCCGTCGGTGTCCGGGTTTGTCGGGTCCGTCTTGTACGTCCTGACCTCATCCCAATCCGACAGCCCGTCGCCGTCCGAGTCCACCCGCAGCGGGTCGCTCTTGTAACGCACAACTTCGTCTCCATCGGGCAGGCCGTCCCCGTCGGTGTCGATCTTGAGGGGGTCGGTCTTGTACTTGAAGATTTCGTCGCCGTCGGACAGCCCATCCCCGTCGGTATCGAAGCGTGTCGGGTCGGTGCGGTACTTCGCCACCTCTTCCCCGTCGGGCAGACCGTCGGCGTCCGTATCCGGCCGGGTGGGATTGGTGCGGTACCGCTTCACCTCCTCGCCATCAAGCAGGCCGTCGCCGTCGCTGTCCGGGTTCTTGGGATCGGTCCCGAAGCGCCGTTCCTCGCCGTTCCTCAGCCCGTCGTTGTCGTCGTCATCGGCGTCGCTGCTGCCGAAATAGAAATTCAGTCCTGCCTTGGCTGTCGCATAGCCGTTGATCGTCGAAGACTTGCGGGCATCTGTCCAGTTGCCGATGTTCACCGCGCCCACGCTCAGGTCGAAACTGATATCGTTCGACATGAAGGCCTCGAGCCCGAGCCCTGCGGTGCCCAGATAGGAATAGCGCCATTTCCCGTCGATAGGATATGCACCACCTTCCTTGCCGCGCTGGTACATGAGCGCCCCGCCGCCGATATACAGGTAGGGGTTGACGGTGCGCCTGGGGAGGAGATGGATGTACGCAACGAGCGCGACCGGTACGGAATTCATGCGCATATAGCCTTGAAACGCTCCGGCTCCCAGCGATGTTGTCTGTTCGGTCTTGAGGACTTCGTAACCGCCGACGATCCCGAGGGAGAAGAAGCGGTGGAAGCCGTAGCGGATAAAGGCATCACCGCCCGGACCTATCTTCAGCTTGTTGTAGTCGGTGACCCAGTAATTCCCCCCGCCATGCAGCCCCAGCGACCACCTTCCGACCGTGCTCTGTGCCCGGGCGGAGGCGCCTGCACAACAGACCAAAAGAATAATCGCAATCAGTGAAGCAAACGGTTTCCTCATTGCAAGCTTCCTTTCGGAACTGGTACATGAGGACAGCTTGTATGGCCTGACAAAGCTATGCGATTTGAGGGGAAAAGTCAAGGTAATGTGAGGTAGAATGTGAGGGGAGACGCGCATCGCATAGAATTATCTACTAATACTCCCGGCAGGCATTGAAGGTTTCGATCATCGCCAGTAGGTTTTTGATCGGGACGCGAGCCTGAACGTTATGGACGGCGTTGAAGATGTAGCCGCCGCCGGTCCGGAAGATCTCCACCCGCGAGCGCACCTCCTCTGCAACCTGTTGCGGCGTACCGAAGGGGAGCGTCCCCTGTGTGTCGATGCTCCCGCCCCAGAAACTGATTGCATTCCCGAACCGTGCCTTTAGCCGCGAGGGATCCATGTCGGCGGCAGAGCACTGGACGGGATTGAGAATATCGAACCCGCTCTCGATGAATTCAGGGATAAGTTGATAGACCGAACCACACGAGTGAATGAACGACTTCCATGTCGTGTTCTTGTGGATCCAACTATTCACTTCCTTGTGGAAAGGCTGATAGAGGTCCCGGTAGGCCGCAACGGAGATGAAAGGCCCGCGTTGCGTCCCAAAGTCCGTGCCAGTGGTAAAGACCGCAACAACACGCTCCCCCACCGCCTCATGGATCTCTGCCAGATTCAGGAGGGCGACCTTGCACTGTTTCTCGAACACCTTTCTGACGTACTCCTTGCGCGTCACCGTGCTGACATACCACTCCTCGATATCCCTGATCCCCCGGGGGTGTTTCAGCCACATCGCAGGAACCAGCGCAATGTCACCGAAGGCCGTCCCTCCAAATGTCGCCAGGATTGCCTTGTCGGTCTGTGTGAAGAGTCGTTCGGCCTGGTGCTTGAAATGGAGCAGATCGGCTTCGGCGATAGGTTGAAACTCCTCGGTATTTTCCTCGACGTTGAGCCGCGCTTCATCGATTGTTCCCTGGCGGACGATTGCATCGCAATAGAAGCCGTCCTTCGGCATCCTCCCGCTTGGTGCGACCGACTTGTCCCCTTCCGGATAGAGGAGGATGTCTCCGTTTGGTTCCGGGTCGGTATTGAACCCGCCTGGCACCAGGACCGGCGTTCCATCGAAGAGGCGCCACTCTTTCCAGTCCTTGTTTTCAAACCCGAACATCGTCTTTCTTCCCCAGAGGCACACGACATCGATGCCGATGGCGTCCATCAGATCGGGGGCGATTTCTCCGAGCATCTGATAGGGTTCCACGACCTTTACCGGCGTGCCGGGAGGGTCGAGCGCAAGTGCCTGCCGCAACAGGTACACTGTGCTCACCTGCATGCCCGTCACCGCGCTCCCGCCGAGATCGAAAGGTATCTTATCGGGCTCCGTGTGGTTCAGCGATGCGGTCACCCGTTCGCGCGATGTCATGATGGTGTTCCCCGTTGGTGCCACGTACGTTCTATCTCTTCCAGCGACTTCCCCTTGGTCTCCGGGACCATGGTCAGGACCAGGAGAAAGAGGACGACGCAGAAGGCCGCATAGACCCAGAAGGGAAAGGCATGATGGAAGAGATCGACAAGGAGTGTCGATTTATCCAGCATGGGAAATGTCTGCGAGACCCCGTAGTTCGCAATCCAGAGGCAGACGGTGGCAATCGCCATGGCCGTCGCCCGCATGCGTGTCGGAAAGATTTCCGAGAGAATCACCCAGGTCACCGGACCCACCGCCAGGGCGAACGAGGCAATGTAGGTGAGGATGAATGCCAGCAGCCACCCCTCGGTCCTGCCAAAAAACGCAGCCACACCCATTGCTGTGAGGGCCAGGCACATCCCGCTTGCACCGATGAGCATGAGCGGGCGTCGTCCAAACCTGTCCACCGACGTGAAGGCAACAACGGTGAACAACATGTTGCAGGCGCCGATGACGATGGTCTGCAAGAGTGCGACGTCCGTTTTCGTTCCCTGGACAATCGATTTGAAGATCTCGGGACCGTAGTAGAGAAAGACATTGATCCCCGTGATCTGCTGCAGGACGGCAAGCGCGATCCCCAAGAGGAACACAGTCCGAAACGGCTTTGCCAGGAGTTCCGTCAGGGGGGAGGATGAGCGGTTAGCGCTGTTCTCAATGCCGCGCAGCTCGTCGCGGGCGTACTCCTCCCCGCCGATTCGGATCATGACCTTCCGTGCCCGTTCTATGCCATTGCGCGCATGGAGGGCCACCCATCGTGGCGTCTCGGGAATGAACAGAAGCGCAACAAGGAGGAAGAACGAGGGGAAGGCGCCTGAGCCGAACATCCATCGCCATCCGTCCGTCTGGTTCCACTCTTCCGTCCCCTGCCGTGCGATGCCGTAGTTCACAAAATAGACCAGCAGCATCCCCGTCACGATGGCGAACTGGTTGACAGTCACCATCTTTCCCCGTATGTGCGCCGGGCTGACCTCCGCGATATACATGGGTGAAATGATCGATGCGGAGCCGATCCCGAGCCCCCCCAGAATTCTGAAGGCCACAAATACTCCGAGCGTCGGGGCAAGCGAAGTCCCGAGGGCGCTTGCAAAGAAGCAGAGTGCCGCAAGCATGAGCGCCATCTTTCGGCCGATCCTGTCGCTCACAAAGCCTGCGCTCCCGGCGCCCACAGCACATCCCAGAAGCACGCACGAGGAGGTCCAGCCTTCCATCGTGGGAGTCATGCCGAAATACCTGCTCATATATCCGATGGCGCCTGAGATGACTGCAGTATCGTAGCCGAAAAGCAGTCCCCCCAGGGCCGCCACCGCGCAGATGAAGGCAATGAAGAGTCTGTTCATGATGGAAGAGATCGAGCAGGTGAGCGCAGCCCTTCACGACGCTTCGACTGATGCCGGCTTCCCAGTTGGCGTATCAAGTCAGCGAGCGCCGATGCGGCTGTGGTGGAAACGTAGCACTCCCCATTTCCAAAAGCAAACGCGAAGGTTCTTGCACCTTGCCAAAGGAGTCGGGTATCGATTGTCATCGGCGATCCGTCCGGATTTTCGCACCCCACGCCGGAAAGCCTGGTCGGGGACAGGCAGGCATCTTTGACACTTTCGAGAGATTTCCGTAAATTAGATGTGATTTGAATGATTGCCCCGTCGTCTAATGGCAAGACAGCAGACTCTGGATCTGCTTATCGAGGTTCGAATCCTTGCGGGGCAGCAGCATTGCGGATTGCGGAATGCGGATTGCGGAACACTATGTGAAGCGTACACTGGAATGATTCTGCAATGGATTGCAGGGAGGTCAAGAGGGAATTAGGGCGGCAATATTTCTGTTATGACTGCCACTCAAAGTATTCCGCAATCCCTGCCCGCCTCACAGAATTCAGGGGGGCAGGCGGGCGCAATCCACATTCCGCAATTGTGGGGCCTTATCGTCTAACGGTTCAGGACGCAGCCCTCTCAAGGCTGAAATACGGGTTCGATTCCCGTTAAGGCTACTCCCATAATGACAGGAGTTAGCGAGTCCCGCGGGGCGGGCGAAGCTAACTCCTTGTCATTTTGAGGATCCCGACGTTTTGGGTCGGGATCTGGTCACGCGGAAATACGGGTTCTCCGCCCACGATCATGCCGACCCTTCCCACGGCGTTGCTCCGGATCATCCTTTCCTGTTCCAGCTCGTTATCGTGACATGCCGTATCTCCGTTTGTGATTGTGCGTGTACATTGCTATGTTCCAGCCTTATGACCGAGAGCAACCACAACCGAATTGGCCGGAACGACCCCTGCTACTGTGGCAGCGGGAAGAAGTACAAACACTGCCACGGCGCAGCCGCCAGTCCCGGCTCCGACGTCGTGTACAACAGGCTGCGAATGCACGATGCTGAATCCGCGAATCACATTCTGAGGTATGCGAAGGGGCACTATGGAGCAAAGGTGATGGAACGTGCGTGGAATGAATACCGCCTTACAGACGGCACCCGTTTTGATGTTGCCGGTCCGGATGGAGATTCCTTCACTCGCTGGTTCATGTTTAACTGGAAACCGGCGAACGGGGTGACTCTCGCGGAGATGATTCTCGCTGAAGGGGGGGCAAAAATCGATCCCGACCTCCGCCGATTCATCGAAGCCACCGTGAACGCCCCGTACAGCTACTACCAGACCATCGATGCGCGGTCCGGTGAAGGCGTCACGATACGGGATATCCTGCGCCGGCGCGAACTCCATGTCACGGAGCGGTCTGCATCAACCATGCTGAAGCCCGGTCACATTCTGCTTGCACGTGTGGTCGAAGTGGATGGTTGCAGTTTCTTCATGGGAACGGGGGCAATGATCATCCCACCGGTGTTTCTGGACCGGATACTCGATTTCCGGGAGTATCTGGAGGGAAGGGGGGCGAAGGCAGGCGAACCCGTGTCCGGCGCCATACTGCTCGACCACGAAGAGGACCTGCGGGAATTGTACTTTGAGCTTCAAGACGAATTGAACCGCCCCCCCGAGATTCGGAATACCGACGGGGATCCTCTGGCGTTCCACACGCTCACGTTTGAAATCCCATCATATGCACAGGCCTTTGAAGCGTTGAAGGATCTGGAGCAGAAGGCTACGGGAATGGCGGACGAGGAGATGCTCGAAGAAGCAAAGAGAAACAGGACCGGAACCCCGACCGAACTAACGCTCCAGTGGCTGCGAAAGGGATACAAAGGCGGATTCGGAGACAGCACCACCTTGGCGACACTGACAATCGGAAAATCGCGCCTTGTTGTCGAAGTCAATTCCGAGCGCAGGGCCAGGCGAGTTCAGAAAGAGATCAGGAAACGCCTGGGCGACAGCGCCGTGCTTCTCCGGACGGAGATACGCTCACACGAGGGCCTCATGAAGGGAATCGCGAAAGGGGGCAAAGGCAAAGAGACGGAGCAGGACCGCCTGATGCGAGAGTCCCCGGAGGTGAAGGCCATGATGAAAGAGATGATGGACCGGCATTGGGAGCGCTGGCTTGACGAGTCCATTCCCGCTCTGCGGGGAATGACACCGAGGCAGGCAGCAAAGGACAGGGACGGGCGGGAGCTCCTTGAGTCGCTTCTGATGGACTTTGAACTCCGCAACGAATCGGCAAAAGATGATTCCCTTCGGGTGGATGTGGGACGATTGAGGAAGGAGCTGGGGTTAGGGGGCGAATGAGTCACGAGGCATATATCGGGAAACTAGAAAGAAGACCGGTCTTGACCGGTTTTTTTGTTTGGTGCCGATGCGGCAAGTCTGGCGCCGACTTGTCCGCCGAAGTGATAACGAGGGCGGGAGTCCAAAGGACGAAGGCGGGCGTTGTCGAGTGCCTGCCTGAATGCAAGGGTGGCTCCGCCGCGGGGACCCGCCTGCGTCTGATGGTTCGACAGGCTCACCATCAAGGCGACTCCGGCGGGTAAAGAGAATCCGCCAAAAGGTAAAGCACGGCGGACAGGCCCATCCGACCGAACGGAATATTGCTTCTGCTCGGTCGTTCGCCAGCCCGCCATTGAGCGAACAAAGTTGGTCTGGCGGGGGCGGGGTAGACGTCCCAGGTGGGGGAAGTGCTTCAATCTTGAGCTTGCCCAAAAGAAGAGAAAAGAATGCCAATCGCTAAGATGAAGACGGCTTTTCTGATTATGTGTTTTTCAGTCGTTAGCATTTCTGTATTTTCTTTGAGTTGTATCGGCTTGCTACTCCGAACTCCCGACCTGTTTTGCATCTGTTCAAGTTTCTTTTAAATTACCACAAGACAAACCGATTCAGTTGAGGACAATGTCGCTCGAAGAGTGGAAATCCGCAACGGACATTCTCGCAAACCTTGCCATTCTAGTGGCAGGCGTTTGGGGCCTCTACACATACAGCAAGGCCAAGAAGCTCGACCGGGCCAAGTGGCTTAAGGATCTCTATGAAAAGTTCTATGAGAAGCCTGACCTGAAGGTAGTTCGTAACACTATTGATGAGGGAGACGAATCAAAGATCAATAAATATGTCACCAGAGAGCCATCGGAATTTACGGACTATCTGAATTTCTTTGAGTTTATTGGACACCTTCGGGAACAGAAACAGATTTCGAACGAAGAGGTTATCGGGCTCTTTGACTATTACTTGAGAAGTCTGAAGAAGCCCGTCGTTCTGAAGTATGTTCAGGACAAATCACACGGCTACGAGAAACTTGCATCCCTTTTGGAGGAGCTATAGGACAGATGGCTGCAACACCTAAGCACATTTTTGTTTACGGAACTCTGCGCCGCGGACGACCGACCCTGAACGGATGGCAGAAAAAGCTGGGGGCCGAGTTCGTAGGTCACGGCTCGATCCGGGCCGGACTCTATAACGTGGGACGATACCCCGGCGCGTTGCCATCGCGCACCCTCAGAACGTACGGAGAAGTGTTTCGTCTTGAGAACCCAGCTTCCGCATTGAAACAGCTCGATCAATATGAGGAATACGATCAGCGCCGAGAAGCTGAGAGTCTGTACATCCGCCGCCTCGTGAGCGTAACCCTGCAGAATGGAAAAACGGTCCTCGCCTGGGTGTACTATTATAATAAGGTCGTTCCCGCCTCAAGACTGATCCGCAGCGGAAAATACAGACAGCGACGGAAAGCTGTCTGAGTCTTCCTCTTCTTTGAGGCTTTCTCCCTCGTAGCAAGCCTTGACGATGAAAGAAGGCCGGGAGCATTGACCGCGATCGGCCGGAAAAAGTAAGGAGCCCGGGTTGAGTGGCGGCCCGGGCTCCTGGCTTCATGCGGGGAGGACAAATGTCCTTATTTCACCAGAATCATCTTCTTTGTCGCCGAGAAATTTCCTGCGTCGAATTTGTAGAGATATACGCCTGTGGAGACCGGTAAGCCGCGGTCGTCCTTGCCGTTCCACGTGATTTCATACGTCCCCGCATTGTATTCGCCATCCATAAGCGTTGCGACACGCCGGCCGACGATATCATATATTGCGAGGACAACAGAATTCCGATGCGAAATATCAACCGTGATCCTTGTTGTCGGATTGAATGGGTTGGGATAGTTCTGGGACAAATGGTATTTCGCAGGAATCGTCTGGGCGATTTCCTTCACCCCTGTGAAGCCCCACGCCTGCCAGTAGCGCCAGAGCGTGTCGGCAAGCGCAAGGTCCGTCGCCTCTGCCCAGTTAGTTAAACTCGCATCGGCTCCGATGCCGAATGTGGGAACGGCAGCAGTGGAGCCCGAGGGGTTACGATGGCAGCTTGTCGCGCAGGAGTTAAGCATGCCCGTTGCAACTCTCGTCGAGTCCTTGTAGCGCAGGGTCTGGATCGGCGGCACAACGGCAAACGTGTGTGAGTGGATATCATAGGAAACCGCCGAAGTTGCGGTCTTCGCCATGTGGCATTTTGAACACCGACCACCGCCGCCGGTGTTCGACGCATTCAGCGGATCGTATACACTATGCTTCGTGTGCAGCTTCACATATTTTCCAATCGAGTCGCGAAATGTCGGCTCATTCTGCACCCACGCCGGTTGAACGGCTGCGAACGGACCATGGGTAGCATGGCAGGAAAGGCATAGCGTATTGTCGTCATTATCCACTTTATACCGGGTTGTGTCAACCGTGAGCGAATCGACGAGCATATGGTTTCCGCCATTCCCCTTGTGCGTGTAGTGGCACGTGAAGCACGTGATTTCCAAAAACGAAGTTGTAAAGTGCTTCGAGCCCAATATTTCTTGAACCTGCTGGTGATGCTGGCGGGCGGTCTTGCCGTCGTACCAGTTGCCCGGCCCCCCCGTCGTATTAGCCGGCGTCAAAAGGTTCATGAACTCCGCCAGGCGATGAGTCGTGTCCGCCGGATTAAAGTAGGTACCGTTCAATTCGTTCTTATTGAACTCGTGCGTCCCCACCAATCCTGCCCCCCGCCATGACGACGCGCGAACATGACACTGACCGCAGACTTCGATCTTTGACTGTTTGCTTGCCAGCTTTCGTGGGTTCATCTGGTGTCCGAGTCCCGCGCCGCCGGTTGAAGGGCCGTGGCACGCCTCGCAGCCGACGGTGATGTTCAAATCGGAATTATTGTTCGACCATGTTGCATGCCACGAGGTATCGGCGCCGACGACCACCCGCTCAACTCTTCCTCCTGTGACGTGGCAACCCATGCAGTTCTTATCCCACGATTTTGCGCGGAACGTGTTGTTCACAGGCTTGATCGATCCATCCGTGTTGAACCAATTGCTTGCATTGTATGCCACCCAGGTGCCGGATGTATTGTTGAGGTATCCTGTGAGATTGTATTGAATGGGAAGCATGTAGTACGAGGTGTCGATCTTGACGAGATACCTCTGCTTGAATCCCCAACCGTACGTATAGGCAATTTTGTAGTTTGTGCCCCCTCCCCCCACCCGAGCAAAGAACTCGTTGCCGACCCTGCTGAGATATACTTTTGCAGTTGCAATGCCGACACTGATCGAATCGCCCTGCGTGAACGCCGAAAGAGGCCGGATAGATACGGAATCCGGCCTCAAATGGATTTTTGAGTGAAGAGTGTTCTGCCACAATGAAAACTGATTGCCGACCACTCCGCCATGACACGCCTGGCAGTATTGCGAGCCCTGATAGGTTTGGGCGGGCAGGCCGCTGGGTGCAGATAGAAGCAAGACGACAGCGAAGAGAAAAAGCGTAACGGTCTTCATGTCTTGATCCTTTCGTGATGTTGGTGGCTGCTGCAGGGCGACAGTATAGCGCAAAGGTCCTCAAAAGTCAACGTTGAAATTGCTTCCTCGTCCGCTGCCCGGATTCCGCGCAATGAGAGTTCGCCGGCGGCTCCGAACCACCGATTCGTTCTCCATCTTCCCTGCCTGCCGCCTGCCTGCCCGCCAAACAGCGTGGCGGGTAAACCGGCAGGCAGGGGGGTGAGGGTACAACTGCGGCCTGGACAGGTTGAACTAACAATTCGCCGTTCACCATTATTCGGATAGCCCGGCTAACAGTTCAAGAGTTGGCAGCTAGACAGCGATCCGATTAACGGCGAACGGTGAATTGAGCATCCACAACAGAGTCAACTTCTCCCCTCTCCCGAATCGGGAGAGGGGCCGGGGGTGAGGGTTAGGGGCTCCTTGAGACCCAACTCCCTCGCGACCACCTCACACACCCTCTGCACAGCCTGCCCAACCGCCTCCGAAAGCCCAACCTCCACGCTCGGAGGAACCGACTCAACCTGGCACGCGAGCACCCTCACCCTCACTCCTCTCTGTTCGAGCTCTTTCGCAAGATTCGAGGAAGGGGAGAGGTGAAGGGAGAAATCCTCGCTCTTCTCTGACGGGATATCGTCCAGAACGATTTCGAAGATTTCTCCCGGGGCTTTTCCCTTGTCGACTGCGTCAAGGACGAAGATCGTATCGGGCAACTCCGGACTGACACTGAGCGTGAAAAGCAGCTTCCGGACTCCGGTGCCTACATCCATCACATACACGCCGTCCGGGATCTCGTAATGCGCAGTGAGGTATTCGATAACCGCCGGACCGAAGCCGTCGTCGCCGAACAGTCGGTTCCCGCACCCCAGCACAAGCACCCTGCTGGTGCAGTAGGCCGGCAAAGAACCTCCCTGCATGTCACCCATCGCCTGCCTGTTCAGTTCGCCATCGAATCGATCAGTTCACCCTGCGCATTGTAGATGTCCACCCTTACCGCCAGCGTCCCGTCGAATTTGTGCGTGGCACACGACAGGCACGGGTCGTAGGCACGGATGGCCATCTCCACGCGATTAAGAATCCCTTGATCGTACTTGCCCTCCTTGATCAGCGATTTCGCTGCCTGCTTCACCGACATGTTGATCGGGGCATTGTTATGCGTCGTCCCGACGATCAGATTGACATTCGTCAGGAGCCCCTTCTCGTCTGTCGTATAGTCATGGATCAGGGTTCCGCGCGGCGCTTCGACGCAGCCAACCCCACGTGCAGCACGCGGTGTCACCTTCACGCGCGTCTCATGGTCGGTGATGACCGGATCATCCAGCAGACGGATCGCATTCTCCGCGTTGTACAGGAGCTCGATGAGTCTCGCCCAATGATAGAGCAATGTGAGCTGGGCAGGACGCCCGAAGCTCTTTCGGAATTCCTCAAGCTCCGCCTGCGCCAGCGGGGTGTCGATGTGGTCGCACACGTTGATGCGCGCAAGCGTGTTCGTCCGATAGATCCCGCTCGGGTTGTCCAGATCCATCGAGAACTTCCCCGCCCGCTTGTCGTACGGGAACTTCAGGTAGCTCCACGGCTCAATGTGCTCGCTGATGTAGTCGGTGTACTTATCATACGGGAAATCAACGAACGACCCGTCCTTCGACATCAGCCGGAGCTTCCCGTCGTAGAGGTTCAGCGACCCGTCCTCCTTGACGGTCCCGAGGAATCCGGTCTCTATGACGCCGAGCGACTTCACCGTCTCCAGGTACTGCGGGAAGATGTTCTCTTTCGCAAAGGCGATCGAGAATTTCGCGAGATCGAGGCACTCGTCAGCCATCTTCCGCAACTGGTCACGGTCGGCGGAAACCAGCGGCTTGCTGAACCCGCCCGGCACAACAGCATCCGGATGAATCGCCTTTCCCGCAAGCATCTCCAGCATCTTTGCCGCCATGTGCCGCACGCGGACGACCCTCTTCGCGACGTCGGGGGCCTTGGCAATGATTCCGATAACGTTTCGGACGCCGGGGTCCGCATCCGGTCCCATCACAAAGTCCGCGCCAGCAAGGATATAGAAGTGCAGAATGTGCTCCTCCATGTAGGCAATGCTGTTGCAGAGTTCGCGAAGCTTCCGGCCCGCCGGAGGGGGCTCAACGCCGAAGACGGCATCCACCGCCTTACCCGCGGCGAGATGATGCGACCAGGGGCAGACGCCACAAATGCGCGTCGTGATGCGGGGCATTTCTTCGACAGGCCTGCCAACGCAGAACTTCTCGAAGCCGCGAAGCTCGATCACGTTGACGCGAGTGTCGTGCACATTGCCCGCATCATCGAGCTGGATCGTCACCTTGGCGTGGCCTTCGATGCGGCTGACGGGTTGAATGACCAGTGTGCGTGTCATGACGGTTTCCCTCCTTTCGCCGGAACAGGACGGAGTCTGCCCTGCGCGCCCGCGAAGCGGTTGAATGTTGCGGCGCGGTCTTCGATCTGTTTTGCATCAAGACCGATGGAGGCCAACGCGCCCATCATGTCGACCATCGGATTCGCGTTCTCCGAAAGCGGGCCGAAGCAGCCGCGGCACGGCATGTATGCGCGGATGCATCGCGGCGTACCTTCCGCTCCGCCGCACCCTGCCTTGGTTGCAGGCCCCTGACACAGGAACCCCTGTTCCATAATGCAGCGAACGGTGTTCATTGGCGCACCAGGGGTGAATTCGATCGGCTCGAGCGGCCGCTTGAGAGTGGACACCGCCTTCTTCTCACGGACGAACGGGCACTCGTCGCACACGCTCTTGCCGCTTAACTGGAACGGCTTCCCTTCGAGCAACGCCGTGACGGCTTCGACGAACAACTCGGGTGTCGTGGGGCATCCGGGCAGCTTCACGTCCACCTTCACGACCTCATGAAGGGCGTATACCCTGTCTGTGAGGGGAGGGATTTGTTCGTTCGGTATGCCGTTGGACTCGGTCGACACCGACCCGCGATAGACCTTCTCCTCCAGCTCGGCCACCGTGGAGAGATTCGCAAGCGCCGGGATGCCGCCATAGCAGGCGCATGATCCCATGGCAACGAGCGTCTTGCATCTCTTTCGCATCTCCTGAGCAAGGAGTTTGTGCTCCTCCGTTCTGATTCCTCCGGAGATGATGCCCACATCCGCCTCTGGGATTTCCATTTCCTTCTTCTCTCCCGTCTGCCCAAAGACCTTGTGATCCATGAGGACCGGCATGTGGACTATCTCAAGTTTTCCAAGGATGTCCAGAAGCGGCTCGCCGACATCGAGGATAGTCACTTCGCACCCTCCGCAGATCGTGAACCACTCTTGTGCTAAGCGGGCTGCCATAGAGACCTCCCGTGAGCTGGTGAATGATGGTTGGTGAGTTGGATGAGCTGTGATTTCACTTCATACGGCGACGCGATACGGACTCGGCCCGACTTTCCGGACCTGCTCGACCATTTCGGTGACCACCTGCGCAAAGCGCTGCCCCTCGGACGCTGAGACCCATTCCAGGCGAAAGCGCTCCGGCTCGATTCCAAAATCCTGCAGCATCAACTCAATTGCATCCGCCCGTGCCTTTGCCCGGAGATTGCCTTCAAGATAGTGACAATCGCCGGGGTGGCACCCGCACACAAGTACGCCGTCCGCCCCACTCGTCAACGCCTCGATGACGAGATTCGGATGCAGCATCCCCGTGCATTGCACACGGATGATCCGTGCATTTGTCGGGTACTGGATGCGGGAAGTTCCCGCCAGATCCGCGCCGGTGTACGAGCACCAATAGCAGCAGAATTGAATGATCAGGGGCTCGAACGCTTGAGTGTCATCGCTCATGGATATGCCTCGTTGACCGCTAGTAGTCTCGCTACTGCATGATCCCCAGCGCGGCTTTCACTTCTGCCTGCAACTGCTCGGGGCGGAAATGCCAGACAAAGATGGCCTTCTTCGGGCATGTCGCCATGCAGGTGCCGCAGCCTTTGCAGACCGCTTCGTTCACTTCAACCCGTTTTTTCACTTCGCCGCCGACTTCATACTCGATGAGCGTGATGGCCTTGAACGGACATGGATCAACGCAATACGCGCACCCGTCGCAGTTGTCGTTCACGACGTGCGAGATTGTCGGCTCAAGTTCGATCTGATCTCGTGTGAGAATCGTTGCAGCGCGCGCCGCAGCGCCCAATGCCTGCGAGATCGCTTCATCCACGTCGAGCGGCGAATGAGCGTTCCCGCACAGGAAGATGCCGTCGGTGGCGAAATCGATGGGGCGGAGTTTGCGGTGCGCTTCGAGGAAGAACTTGTCTTCACTCAACGGCACCTTCAGCACCTGCGCGAGTTCCTTGTTCCCCTCGCCTGGGACGGTTGCCGCCGCCAGCACCACGTTATCGACCAGGAGCTGGATTGATTCGCCGAGCGTCTCATCCCGAACGGAGACAAGGAGTTTCCCGTTCTGTCCGACGACCGTCGGCGGCCTGTCATCTGCATAGCGAATGAACGCCACCCCGCGTTGGCGCGCCTGCGTGTAGTACGATTCACGGAATCCGTACGCCCGCAGCTCCCTGTACAGCACATACACCTCAGTTTGAGGCCGGCGCTCCTTGATCCGTAGGGCGAGCTTGATCGTCTCCGAACAGCAGGTGCGGCTGCAATAGGGACGGTCGGGCTTGCGCGAGCCGACGCACTGAATGAACGCCACGGCATCCGCCTTCAACTCGCCGGACGCCAGCCGCTGCTCGAGCTCCCTGTGCACCAGCACTCGATTGTCCTCGCCGTAGAGGAATTCGGAAGGTCTGTACATCTCCGCCCCCGTAGCAACTATGACGACGCCATGGCTGACCTCGGCTGCGCTCCCGTTCCCACGGACGGTGATCTTCGACTGGAAATTGCCGAGCGAACCCTTCGTTTCGGAGAGGGCAGCATTCGTATATACGCGGACGTTCTTGTGGGACGTCACAGAGGCGACAAGTGTGTGCAGGGCGAGTTGCGGGTCGTCGCCATTCAGCAGATAGTGAACTCCCCGCAGATAACCGCCAAGCTCGGCATCCTTTTCAACGAGGTGAACTGTGAACCCCTGCTCCGCAAGAGACAGCGCTGCCGTCAGGCCCGCCACTCCGCCGCCGACCACAAGGGCATCATGCACCACATCGAGCGGGCGGGCGTAGAGCGGATCGTTCAGCTTCACTTTCGCCACCGCCATGCGCACCAGGTCCTTCGATTTTTCAGTGGCTTTCTCCGGTTCGTGCATATGGACCCAGGAGCACTGGTCGCGGATGTTCGCCATCTCGAAGTAGTACGGGTTCAGCCCGGCGGCTCTGACGGCGCTGCGGAACAGCGCTTCATGCGTCCGCGGGGTGCACGATGCGACGATGACGCGATTGAGGGAGTGTTCTTTAATCTTTGCTTTGATGCGTTCGAGGCTGTCGTTTGAACAGGTGTAGAGATTGTTTTCGGCATAGACAACATTCGGAAGGGTCCGTGCATATTCGACGACCGACGGGACATTCACGACACCGGCAATGTTGGTTCCGCAGTGGCAGACGAACACCCCCACGCGCGGATCCTGCCCGCTGACATCAATCTCCGGGGGATAGACGGTCGGCATGATCATACTGCCCCGTGCCTCGCCCAGCAGTGTCATGACTCTTGCCGCTGCGCCCGACGCCTGTGCGACAGTTTCGGGGATATCCTTCGGTTCGGTGAACGGGCCGGCGACATAGATCCCCTCGCGGCCGGCATCGACCGGGTTGAACGCGGACGTTGAGCAGAAACCGAACCTGTTCAGCGTCACCCCGAATACCTCCGCGATCTTCCGGACACCCTGCGGGGGCTGCATGCCGACGGAGAGCACGACGAGATCGTATTCCTGTGACGCTCTCCGGTCATCGTCCGTCAGGTACTTGATGACGAGGTTTCCTGTCTCCCTGATTTCCTCCACGGCCGGCACGCGGCAACGGATGTATCTCACGCCGTGCGCTCTTGCCGACTCGAAGTACGACTCGAACCCCTTGCTGAAGGCACGCAGATCCATGAAAAAGATGTCGCAGTGGAGGTCGGCACCTGCATGCTCTTTCGCGATGATTGCCTCCTTGGTTGCATACATGCAGCACACCGCGGAGCAATAATCGCGTTCGTAGTCGCGGGAGCCCACGCACTGGATGAAGGCAATCCGTTTCGGCTTCGTGTGATCGGAGGGGCGCACAACGTGTCCATCGTACGGACCCGAGGGCGAGAGGATGCGCTCGAACTGGAGCGAGGTGATGACGTTTCGATACCGGCCGTACCCAAGATCCTTGTTCACAATCGGGTCGAAGATCTCGTATCCTGGCGCCATCACAACGGCTCCCACGTTCAGCTCGCGGGTCTCATCCTGCTGATCGTATTTGATCGCCTTCGCCTGGCAGACCACCTCGCAAATACCGCACTGATCCTGCGTAAGATGCAGGCATGCAGTATTGTCGATGTACGGCTTGTTCGGTATCGCCTGCGGATACAGGAGTGAAATCGCGGGACGGGCGCTGAGTCCGAGATTGTACGAGTTTTCAATCGGGACAGGCGCAAACGGCGTAGTCATCCCGCGCACCTGCTTCCCGACCGGGCAAATGAAATCGCACGCGCCGCAGGTCCAGCACAATTCGTTGTGCTTGCTGAACGGCGGCTCAAGCTTCTTCCTCGGTCCACGTCCCGTAAACCCGATGGCGCTCCGGCCCATCCGCTCCTCACACATCCGAACGCACAGCCCGCAGTAGACGCAGTCGTCGTACTTTTTCCTGATGCGCGGCTCCTTGACGCCGTACTCGGCGGCAATTCTCTGTATCGTTTCAGATTCCGGACAGCGCGCCAGCAACAACTCGGCAACGATCGCCCGTGCACGCTTAACCCGGTCGGTGTCGGTGAATACGGCAATGCCGTCAAGGGCGGGATAAGAGCAGGAGGCCTGGACAGCCGGTTTTCGATCGGGAACGTGTACTTCGACGACACAGAGCCGGCAGGCCCCGTAGGGGGTCAGGGCCTTGTGATGGCAGAGTGTGGGGACCCTGAGACCGAGGCGCTCAATGGCAGAAAGAAGTGTGGTTCCCTCGACTGCCTCTGTTTTCTTATCGTTGATCGTCAGCGTGATCATTTGCGGGACGTGAGATACTCAAAGTCGATATTGACCTCAGGATGCGTCGCCCTGAGGCATCGCACGGTTTCATGCAGATTGCCCAATGGTCTCCGGTCGATATGACCGAGCTTGAATACTGCCCGTACTGTTGTCCCCTTCCCGGGGGAGCTCTCGACGTTCAGTGTTCCTTCCGCCTCCTCCGCTGACTGGGCGAGAAACGGGAGCCCGAGCCCGACCTTCTTCACCCCCTTTGTGGTGAAAAACGGATCGGACGACCGTTTCGCCGTCTCCTGATCCATGCCTTCACCGTCATCGGTGATTTCGATCATCAGCGTATCCTGTTCCGTGTCCTGCACTACCCTGATTCCGATATTCCTTGCCTTTGCCCTGATGGAGTTTTCGACGATGTCGAGAATGTGAAGCGAGAGATCTTCCATGGTCAAACGCTCACTCTTCTTCCCCCTTCTCCTTCCAGACTCCGTTTCATTTCGCTGACGCTGACATCCTCCATCACGAACCTTGTGTATTTACTCCCAATGTCTCGCGGTGTATGAGCGTCCGACGACGTGATGAACGCGAACCGTTCATGATGGGGGATCGTCGTTCTCCTTGCCGGATCCGCGAGCTCCAGCGCGTCGAGCGGCAGCCCTTCGGGGATGAACCCGAGCTGGCCGATGATCCCGAATCCTTCGCGGTCGACGTGTGCGGCAACTGCCAGGCCGCCGTGCTCATGGATGATTCCGACGAGTCTTTCGATGCCAATGTCCGTCGCACCGATCAGCATCTTCGTGGCGAATCCAAGCACCTCTTCCTCCTCGTTCACGATCACCTGATCACCACACAGTTTCTCATCGCTTGTGTCCCGGAGATTGCGATACACGATGTCATGCAGTGCGAGCAATTCTTCCTCTTGGTCAAAAAGGGCAAGGACGTGGACTTCCTCCTGGGAGGTCACCTCCATGCCGCCGATCACACGCATCCCCTCCCGCTGTGCAGTCTTTCTGACCGCAGGGACGTTCGCCGCAGAATTGTGGTCGCAGATCCCGATGGCATCAAGACCCTTTCGCCTTGCTTCACGGACAATCGCTTTCGGACCCATTGCCAGATCGGCGCAGGGGGACAGGCATGTGTGGATGTGCAGGTCCACCTTATACTCTCTCATGCCCTTTGACCCCGAGCGCACTGAGGCTGGCGACGACGCCATACGTCGAGTGGTCGCTGATCATGATCGGCACGTGCTCTTCTTCTGCTTTGAGGAGCGTTTCTGCTTCCGGCGACCGGCCGTTCACGATGATAATGCCTGCAAGGGCTTTTGTGGCCGCGACGGCAACGATATTGGCGTGTGTTTGGAGCGTCACCCAGATGCTTCCCTCGCCCGCATGCGCGAGGACGTCGCTCAACATGTCGCTTGCGTACCCGTCGGTGACTTCTCTCTTGAGCAAGTGCTCGTTCGTCTTGACGTCGAGCTTCAGGGCATCCGCGATCTCTTGCAGCGTCATACCGTTGTGTGGACTGTGAACTTCAGGTTCGTTCCCTCGCCAACCGTTGACGTGATCGTCATTTCGTCCGAGTTGTTCTTGATGTTCGGCAGGCCCATGCCCGCGCCAAAACCCAGCTCGCGCACCCAATCGGGGGCCGTCGAATATCCCGGCTGCATGGCAAGATCAATGTCCGGGATGCCGGGGCCGTTGTCCACGGCGTGCACCGTCACCCCATCGGGCTCGATCGTCGCGATCAGGTCGCCTCCCTGGGTGAACACAACAATGTTCATTTCCGCCTCATAGGAGGCTATGGTGATTCGTCTCGTGGTTTCGGGGTGGATGCCGATGGTGAGCAGGCTGTTTTTGAGGGTACTGCTACCATGCCCGGCTTTGTCGAAGTCTCCCCCGGTGATGCGATAGCGCAACGTCAGCGTGGATTCGTCGGAAGAGATATCCTCAAACAGATGGCCCGGTCTGTAGTGGCGAAGCTCTGCATGAATGCGATTCGTTTCAAGTCTCTTCATTAAGCAGTGAACGATGTCGCCTTTTGTCAGCATGCCCACCAGTTTTCTGCTCTTGCGGTCAATGACGGGAAACCGTCCGTACCGGTAGCTGCTGAATCGATTGAGCGCACGTACAATTGGCTCATCGGCATAGAGGGTGACGACATTCCTGCACATCTTATCGCGGACCTTCGCCTGTGGCTGACCTTGAGCAAGCGATTTGATGAGATCTTCGATGCTGACAATCCCCACCAGCGCATCTCCCTCCATCACAGGCGTCCCGGAGATCTGTTTCTCTCTCATGATGTTCCGCAAGTCGTCCATCGTATTGTCCGGCGTTACTGCAACGACGTCGCGCGTCATCGCTTGCTCGACTCTCAGCTCATAGATGAGTTCCTGTGCTTTGCCTGTCGTGGGAACAGGAGATGTCTCATCGCTCATCATGTTTCCGAACAGCCTTTGAGACCGTGCCGGTAGAGCTTACCGCAGGATTCGAACATGGGAAGGCTTGTCTTCACAAGAGTGATCTTCTTGCTCTGGGCGAGAGAGACGGTTTCCTCAGGCGGCTTTTTCCCCCGTACAAAGCAGATCGCACGAATGTCCGCCATTTCCGCTGTGTAAATGACCTGCACGGTAGTCAATCCGGTCAGGAGCAATGCGCCGGCCTTCGCGTAAGTCAACACATCGCTCATCAAGTCGGCACCGCACGCCGATTCAACTACGACGTCGGCGTCAACCCCGTTGACAAGGGTCTGTGCCCCCAGGATGTCAATTACCTCTTGAAGTTTCACGCCTCTACTCCGATTTCCTGTTCCCTCGCTCTCTCGCGCATCTTTTGTACCTCCCAGTCACACCTGAGGCAGCGCGCCGCCTCCCTCATCGCCACCTCCTTAATGTACCCGAGTTCCACTTCATCGAAATTACCCTTTCTCCGCTCGGCGGGAATCCGCGGCATGAGCGGCCTCGTGGTGTCTGTGATCTCTGACTCCAGCTCAATGGGTTCGACACGGATCGAAGGTGTAATGAGTGCATATTCCCTTTTCACCTCCTCTCCCCTCAAGTACTTGTGGATGAGCTCCGCGGCATTGCGGGCTTCTGCCATGGCGGATGTCACATCTGTGGGAAGTGTAACGGCATCTCCGCAGGCAAAAACGCCGTCTCGGTTGGTCATGAGAGTTTCGTTGTTCACTTTCACCGCATTGCCTTTGGTGACCTCCACGCCAAAGCCGGCCGGAATCTCTGTGTCCTGCGATACCGCCGGGAGGAGAGAATCCAGTTCGACGACGAATTCTGAGCCCTCGATGGGGACCGGACGCTTTCTGCCCGACGCATCTGGCTCGCCCAGTTTCGTGCGAATGAATTCCACCCCCTTTAATCTGCCATGTTCTGCAACTACCCTCGTGGGTGCGACCAGGTATTCTATCTTCACACCTTCTTCGAACGCCGCCTCGACATCTTCCGGAATCGCCGGCATTTCAGGACGAGTTCTTCTGTAAAATATCACCACCTCTTTTGAGCCCAACCGCAGAGCCGTTCTCGCTGCATCAACTGCCGTGTTTCCGCCACCGATGATTCCTACCCTGTTCCCCAACGCCGGAACTTCTTCGCCCAGGTTCACCTTTCTCAGCACTGTGAGGGGGTCGATCACACCTTCAGCATCTTCCCCGGGAATCTCCAACTTGCGATTCTTGTGGGCACCAACAGCGATCAACACGGCCCTATAGCCCTCGTGGAAGACCGCACCGACGTCTTCAACTGGTGAGTTTGTTTTGATGTCAACCCCTGCGTCTCTGATGACATCGATCTCCATCTGAAGCAACTTCTTCGGCAATCTGTAGTCGGGGATGGCCAACGCCAGCATCCCCCCGGCAACCGGAAACTTCTCAAAGACAGTAACTGCATATCCCTTTTCGGCGAGGTAGTAGGCAGCAGTGAGACCTGCCGGTCCTGAACCGATAATGGCGACCTTCTCATCATATTTCCTTGGAAACGGAGCGCTCTCGGGCAATTCCCCTGAGGCGAGCTCCCAATCTGTCAGAAATCTCTTGAGTTCTCTGACAGCGATTGCGTCTCCCCCCTCTTTCGACCTGCATTTTGTTGTACAGTGTGCCATGCACACTCTTCCGCAAATGATGGGAAGAGGATTCGTCCTGCGAACTACTTCGAGCGCCTCCTTGAATTGACCCCTCGCAATCAAGGTGAGATAGGCGGGAACGTCGGTATGGAGTGGACACATGTATTGACAGGGCGAGGAGATGATTCCCCGGCATACGACCGCAGGGCATCTTTTCTGTTTTATATGCGCTTCGTACTCATCCCTGAAATACCTGATAGTCGAGAGAACCGGATTGGGCAGACTCGTTCCGAGTCCGCACATAGATGCGTCCTTGATTGCCTTGCCAAGCTCCTCAAGGAACTCGATATCCCCGTCTCGCCCTTCTCCGTTCGTTATTCGCGTCAGAACTTCCAGCAGCGCCGCACTTCCGTCTCTGCACGTGGAGCACTTGCCGCACGATTCATCGTTGGTGAACTGGATGTAGAATTTCGAAACATCCACCATGCACGTGTCTTCGTCCATCACGATCATGCCGCCCGAGCCCATCATCGAACCCGCTTGAATGAGACTCTCATAATCGATGGGAAGGTCCATGAGACTGGCAGGGATGCATCCGCCCGAAGGACCGCCCGTCTGGACGGCTTTAAATTTCTTGTTTCCCGGGATGCCGTCACCTATCTCATAGATGATCTCCCGGAGTTTCATCCCCATCGGCACTTCGATCAGACCCGTGTTGTTGATCTTCCCCACGAGCGAGAATATTTTCGTTCCTTTGCTTGTCTCGGTCCCGATTCCAGAAAACCAATCAGCCCCACGATTGATGATGACGGGAACATTCGCCAGCGTTTCCACGTTGTTGATGACCGTCGGGCATCCCCATAGCCCCACCTGAGCCGGAAACGGCGGGCGCTGCCGCGGCTCCGGACTTTTTCCTTCGATAGAGTGAATGAGGGATGTCTCCTCGCCGCAGACGAACGCGCCTGAGCCCTCTCGAATCTCCAGGTCGAAGGAAAACGCGGAACCGAGGATGTTCTCCCCGAGGAGTCCGTACTCCCTCGCCTGCTGAAGCGCGATCTGCATGCGTTTGATGGCGAGCGGGTATTCCGATCGCACATAGATGTACCCGTGGGATGCGCCGATGGCGTAGGCTGCGATGGTTTGCCCCTCAATGACGGACTGGGGATCGGATTCGAACACGCTTCGATCCATGTAGGCCCCGGGGTCTCCCTCATCACAGTTGCAGATGATGTACTTCGGCGTCCTCGGCTCATTCCGACACACCTTCCATTTCACGCCCGTTGGGAAACCTGCACCCCCTCTCCCCCGCAGCCCTGATTTCCTGATTTGCTCTATCACCTCCTCAGGTTGCATCGAGGTCAACACTGTTTCCAATGCAACGTATCCGTCTCTCGCTATGTAGTCATCAATCCGCTCGGGGTCGATCAATCCTTTATTGCGCAGGACCGTGAGTGTCTGTTTCTTGAAAAACGGTATGTCCCGAAGGAGCGGCACGGGCTCTTTTTTCTCTCTCGGAACAAACATGAGTTTCTTGACCGGACGACCCTTGAGAAAATGCTCCTGAACCAGTGAAGGAATCTCCTCGGGGTCGAGCCACCCATAGAGGATTCCTTCGGGTTCAACGACCATAAGCGGTCCCTGGCCACAGAAGCCATTGCAGCCGGTGGACACAATCGACACTTCGCCCTGCAGATCGCGCCTCGCGATTTCCTCTTCAAGGGCCTTCTTGATTCTGAACGATCCGCCCGCAACGCAACCGGTGCCGCTGCAGAGCATGAGTTCTATTCTGCGTGCAGCCATCGTGTCATCCTCCGGTTTCTGAGCCGATTCCCAATGCGTAACCGGCTACGATGGTACTGCCAACGATGTGTTCCCTGAAGATTCGCTTTGCCTTCTCCGGTGTAAGTTCAACGTACTTCACTGGCGGCAAATCGAGCATCTCGACCGTCGCCATTGGCTCCCTGGAACAGAGTCCGGCACATCCGGAGGTTGTAAGAACAACATTCGTAAGCCCGCTCGCTTCCAGCTCCTCCAGGAATGTCGACACAATTGCTCTCGCCCCTGCTGCAATTCCACAGGTTCCCAAGTGGACGGTGATCTTCCCTGTGAAGTCACCCTCGCGGAGATAGATGCTCTTGCGGGCGTCTTCTCGCTTCTTCCGCAGTTCATCAAGCGTGAGCTTCGGCATGTCCTACTGTCCCTCGATACTTATTGACAATACCCGGAACCTCTTTCCTGCTGAGTTTTCCAAACACGGTATCACCCACCATGACGGCAGGCGCCAGACCACAACAGCCAATGCAGCGGACGGTTTTCAGTGTGAAGTGCATGTCCGGTGTGGTTTCCTCCGGCTTCACCTTGAGCGTGTCGCTGAACTTCTCCATTAAGCGTTCGCCCCCCCGCACATAGCACGTGGTCCCGAGGCAGACGTTGATGATATGCTTCCCTCGCGGCACAATGCTGAACGCATTGTAGAAGGTTGCCACCCGCAGGACGTGCGACAACGAATAGCCGGTTGCCTCCGCGACGTACCGGAGCGCCGGCTCCGGCAGGTAGTTGAACGCCGCATTAATCTGCTGAAGGATCGGCATCAGCGGCCCGTCGCGCAGCAAGTTCCGTTCGACGATCGGGATTACCGTGCCCTTCAGGTCCGGCGGGAGTTCTACTTTGGCTCGCTCCTGTATCTGCACGTGATTGCGCGTCGGGCAATTGACGACGCATGCCCCGCAGCCCGTGCATGCGTCTTCATCCACATAGCGGGCTCTTCGTTTCACCGCGACCGTGAAGTTGCCCGGAGTTCCCCGGATGCTCTCGACGTCTGACAGCGTGAGGACATCAATATCCTTATGCCTCCCGATAGCGACGAGCCGGGGGGCGATCGTGCACATCGCGCAGTCGTTCGTGGGAAATGTCTTGTCGAGTTGCGACATCACCCCGCCGATGGAGGGCTTGGTCTCGACGAGGTAGACCTTGATGCCTGCCTCGGCCAGATCGAGCGCTGCCGCCATGCTCCCGATGCCGCCTCCCACCACCAATGCGGCGCCGATCTTTTTGTCGTGTCCGTTTCCGTTCATGTAGATTCCACTCCTGCAGGAACAATGTCGTGTAATGGTTCCTTCGACTGTGCCTCCGCCATCGCGCGTTCCCTCACTGCCTGAAAATAGAGGGCGAAGGCCCGGTAGAAGCCATGCGACCATTTTCCGAACGGCAGCTCGATGAGGACGAGGGGGACTGCAATGGTGAGATGGACCGCGTAGAGAATGTGGGAAGTCAATCCAAACTCCAGGTACCGGAATACGTGGACCGCCAGGCCGCTCAACGCAACAAGGAATAACATTGCGGGAAGGATCAGATCGCTCGGCGCAGAAAACTTGTGCATCTCCACACGTTTTCTTGCCCGACTGATCAGGATATCCAGGGGGACGTACAGCATGAGGGCAGCTGCAGCGTACCCCAGCCACCGCTGGGGATGATAGATCGGATGGATCGCATCCGTTTGAAACCAGTCGAGAAAGAAGAACTTCACGAACAGCATGAGCGACACCGCGAAGGCCACAAGCCAGTGCTTCGCCCACCGCCTTTTGAGCACTGCATCGGCACACGCTCTCATATTCTTGTGCGATAGCATGTGGACGAGCAACGACTTCACCTCGAGGAAATAGCATCGGAGCGGGATGTGGAACGGTTCGAGTTCCCTCGCAGTAAAGTGGTGCATGCGGAGCATGTTGATGAGGAGGAGGACGATGGGGATCGCGAACACCACCATCGTGAAGTTCTGGATGGTGGGGAACATGTGCTCGAGCCCGAATGGCGTTGCAACAAACTCCGACAACGTCATCGGGATCTCCTTGTACGTGAGATGATAGACCAGCACCAGAGCCAGCACAAGCAGGCCGACAAGAGAGAGAGTGAGGATTTCACCGAGGCGGGAGCCGAGAACCCGGGAGGCGATGTGCGTAAAGTCGTACTGGGCGATGAGGTAGCGCCGCAGCGTCATCATTGACTCGCGCGGCTCGGCCTGCCGGGGACAGGTCACTGCGCACTCGCCGCAGTCATGACAGAGCCAGGGTTCGAGCCCCCCTCGGAGAGAGTCTCTTAATCCGAGGAGCGCGCGCCGCATCGGCTTGCGCGGAAACGATCTCGAATCTGTGGCAAGTGAGCAGACGACTGTGCAGCTTCCACAGCCAAGGCAGGCGTTGACATCGAACCTGCCGAAGCGACGGACTACCTGCAGCAGTCCGGGAACCGAACGGGAGGTCATGCGCAGGGGGTCTGTTTGGTTGATGCAGAATCCGGTGAACGACCCGTCCGCACGCAAACAACGTGCCGGAAGGAAGCAGCCGAAACGCCTCAGAGCAGAAGGGAGAGAAAGGAGGGTGACGGAAAGCCGCTAATCGGCTATCGGAATCCCGTCGAGGTTATATTTCACAAGCTTGTCGCGGAAGGTGGAGAGTTTGAGTCCGAGGAAGTCCGCAGCGCGGGACCTGTTGCCGTGGTGCATCTCAAGCGCCTGACGCAGCAGGTTGGTTTCAAGGCAGGCGAGGATCTGATCATAGTTCATCCGCTCCTCAAAGAAACAGCGTGAGCAACTCTTGATGAGCATGCTTATCGGGTCTTCACCACGGATCTCACGGGGAAGATCTTCGAGGTCGACGTGATCGTTCACAAAGAGCAGCACGCGGACAAGGACATTGACCAGTTCGCGGACATTTCCCGGCCAGGAGTAGTTGACGAACGCTTTCAGGGCCTCTTTGGAGACCGTCACCCGCTTGTCTGGCAGGAAATGCCTGACGTACTGTTCAATCAACGGTGGGATATCCTCCCGGCGGTCCCGGAGAGGGGGGATGGTGATCGGGACGACGTTTAAGCGATAGAACAGGTCAGCGCGGAAGCGTCCCTGATCGACGAGGTCCTTGAGACTCACCTTCGATGCTGCGATAAATCGGACGTCGATCCGTATTGGGCGCGTCCCACCCACATGCTGGATCTCATGGGCTTCCATCGCACGGAGGAGTTTCGGCTGGATCTCGATCGGCAGGTCGTCAATGTCGTCGAAGTACAGGCTCCCTCCGTTAGCCACTTCGAACAGCCCCTTCTTTTCCACTGCCGCGCCGGTGAAGGACCCTTTCTCGTGACCGAAGAGCTCGCTTTCCACCAGCTCTCGTGGCAGTGTGGAGACACCGACCTTGACGAGCGGTTTGAATCTTCGCACGCTTTTGTGGTGAAGGTATTCGGCGAATCGCTCCTTGCCGACGCCGGTCTCGCCGATCAGCAACACCGTGCTATCTGACAACGCGACCGTCCTGAGCTGTTCAAGGATGTTCAGGATGGACTGGCTGGTGGCGACGATTTCGATGGCATCGTGGTCCATGGTCTTGAACGCCTCCAGAGGAGGGGCGAACTGGCAGAGTCACTGGGGCTTGCCGTAGTATACCCACCGCGATTGAGGTTAGCAAGGGGAGGGGGGGATACGGTGCGGACGTTGAGATAAAACCGTCAGTTGG
>JBFLYO010000031.1:43603-45871 GCA_040756745.1 Bacteroidota bacterium | reverse complement strand
CGTATCCAGCTACTGAGAAGCATCCCGTCACCGACACCTATCACGGCACGCAGGTGACGGACGATTACCTCTGGCTTGCCGATTTCGGCGATCCGAAGGTGAAGGCCTGGGTCGATGAGCAGAACGCGTTCACGCAGTCGGTTTTGCAGAAGATCCCATATCGGGCGGCGGTCGCCGAGCGGCTCAAGGAATTGTACAACGACGTTTCCGTCTCCTATTCCAGGGTGACCTGGCAGGGGAAGCTATTCGCCATCAAGAACCAGCCCCCGAAGAACCAGCCGATGCTGGTGGTGGTGGATTCGCCCGACGATATTTCCACCGAAAAGATCGTCGTCGATCCGAACGCAATTGCCCCGGACGGGTCACTCGCCATCGACTTCTATGTTCCTTCCCTTGACGGAAAGCTTGTCGCGGTCTCTCTCTCCCGCGGCGGGAGCGAGGATGGATCGGTGCATGTCTTCGAAACCGCGACGGGCAAAGAGCTCGGTGACGTTGTGCCGCGGGTGAACTACCCGACCGGCGGAGGGAGCGTTGCCTGGAATGCAATGAAGAGCGGCTTCTATTATACGCGATACCCGCAGGGGAACGAGAGGCCGGCGGCGGACCGGTATTTCTATCAGCAGGTGTACTTCCACCGGCTCGGTACACCGGCATCGCACGACACGTACGTCATCGGAAAAGAATTCCCGCCCATCGCGGAGATCCGCCTCTCGACGACGAACGATGGGCGGTTTGTGCTGGCAACGGTTGCGAACGGGGATGGCGGTGAGTTTGCCCACTTACTGATGAACCCCGGAGGGAAATGGAAGGAAATCGCCGGATTCGGCGACGGCGTGAAGTCTGCGAAGTTCGGAGCCGAGGGACGGCTCTATCTTCGCTCCGTGAAAGACGCCCCGAAAGGAAAGATCCTGGCTCTGCCCCTTTCCAACCCTGTTCTCGCACGCGCAACGGTGGTCGTTCCTGAGAGCGACGTTTCGATAGCCGATTTTCTGCCTACCGCGGGCCGGCTGTATGTGGCCGACATCGATGGGGGCCCTTATCGGGTTCGCGTCTTCGATCTCAAAGGCGAATTCCAGAACCTCTTATCCCTTCCACCGCTTGCCTCCGTCCGTGGACTTATTGCACTCAAAGGTGATGAAATCCTGTATGCCGTTGAGACATTCCTCGAGCCACTCGCCTACTATCGACACAATCCTTTGGCCAATGCGACGTCGCGATCCCGGCTGGCAGGAAGCTCGCATGTCCGGTACGACGATTGTGAGGTCGTGCGCGAGTCCGCCGTGTCGAAGGACGGCACGAAAGTCCCGATGTTCGTATTCAGAAAGAAAGGAACGGTGCTGGACGGGAACAATCCCGTGCTGTTGTATGGCTACGGGGGCTATGGGATCAGTGAATCCCCCTGGTTTACCCCGCGTCTACGCATCTGGTTCGATCAGGGAGGGGTGTTTGTCGTCGGAAACCTGAGGGGCGGCGCCGAGTTCGGTGAAGCGTGGCATGAGGCAGGGAAGCTCACAAAGAAGCAGAATGTGTTCGATGACTTCGCAGCTTGCGCGAAATACCTGATCGACGCGAAGTACACCAATCCTTCGCGTCTCGCAATCGAAGGAGGAAGCAACGGTGGACTCCTGATGGGGGCGGTGTTGACGCAGCATCCCGAACTTCTTCGCGCCGTGGTGAGCCACGTTGGGATCTACGACATGCTCAAGGTCGAGCTCTTCCCGAATGGTGCGTTCAACGTAACGGAATTTGGAACAGTGAAGGACAAGGCGCAATTCGACGCACTCTATGCCTATTCTCCCTATCATCACGTGGTCAACGGCGCGAAATACCCCGCCATACTCATGATGACGGGTGACAATGACGGCAGGGTTGACCCGGCCAACTCCAGGAAGATGGTCGCGCGACTGCAGGAAGCGACCGCCTCCGAGTTGCCGATCCTCCTCCGGACCAGCGCGGCAAGCGGTCACGGCATCGGGACGGGGCTGAGTGAACGAGTGCTTCAGGAGACGGATGTCTTTGCGTTTCTCTTCGACCAGCTGAAGATGAACTTCCAGACCCACCGTCATTGAGACAGACAAACTAACCCATGCGCGCATTTCCGTTTGCCTTTACGAAGACTGCAGTCCTGATCCTGGCATTCACACTCCCGGCGAACGCTCAGCTCCTCCGCGAGAAACGGGAGTTCACGCGGGTCGATACACTTCGCGGGATGCTCACGCCGGAACGGACCTGTTACGATGTGCGATGGTATCACCTGGACGTCCGGAT
>JBFLYO010000031.1:0-43503 GCA_040756745.1 Bacteroidota bacterium | reverse complement strand
GATACGTACGCCGGTCTCGACACAATCTCGCTGGACTACTACGTGTTGCCGCCGAACCTTGAAAAGGCACGCAAACAGTTCGAGCAGGTCAAATCGATGTTGAGCTGCTTCGAGAAGGACTTCGGCCCCTATCCATTCGCCCGTGACGGCTACAAGCTGGTGGAGTCGCCGCATAACGGCATGGAGCATCAGAGTGCCGTTGCGTACGGAAACGAATTCCGGAACGGCTACCGGCGGACCTCCTCGTCGCGTTACGGGATGATGTTCGACTTCATCATCGTGCACGAATCGGCCCACGAATGGTGGGGGAACAGTGTGACGTCGAAGGACATTGCCGATATGTGGATCCATGAGAGCTTCGGCGCCCATGCAGAGGCGATGTACGTCGAGTGCATGTGGGGATACGATGCAATGCTGGACTACGTGAACTCCAGGAAATCGGAGGTGGGGAACCGGGCGCCGATCATTGGCGCCTACAACGTCAACCACGAAGGGTCGAGGGACATGTACCCGAAGGGGTCGTTGATGCTCAACACGCTCCGCGGGGTGTTGGACAACGACTCACTCTGGTTTGCGATTATCAAGGGGATTGCGCAGACGTTCAAGTATCAAACGATAACAACGGAGGACATCGTCGGGTACGTGAACACGATGACCGGAGGAGATTACGGCTATATTTTCGACCAGTATCTTCGCTACGCCAACCTTCCACGTCTCGAGGTCAATCTTACCAGCAAGGCCGGGCATCTCACGGCACGATATCGCTGGCGAGCCGACGTGGCAGCGTTTTACATGCCCATCAAGGTAACGACGGCGCCGGGGCGATTCTCATTCATTTATCCAATGACGACATTGCAGACGCTGGACCTCGGAACGATGGATCCGAAGGAGTTTAAGGTAGATGAGCAGCACTTCTACGTTGACACGCTGGTGCGGGTGAATTACCAGGTCGCGGATTGGGAGTGAAGAGTGATGAGTGAAGAGTTGCCATCAGGCTTGATCTCGATCTTGATCTCAATCTAATCCTCTGTGTCTCTGTGGTGAAATCTTTCTAGGCTCGTCATGAGAAAACTTCCCGATTCCGTCTCCGTGTTTCTCTCCGCCAATCGCATCGCCGTCGCTGGAGTCTCCAGAGACCCAAACCATTATGCAAACGCTATCTTCCGCCGATTGCGGGACACTGGGCACGATGTTGTGCCTGTGAATCCTCACGCCGCGGAACTGGAAGGCGTTCCCTGCTACCCGGACCTTATGAACATCCCGGGGGAGGTTGATTCTCTGATGGTCGCTACCCCGCCCGATGCCGCGTTTTCGCTCGTGCGGCAGTGCGGTCAGCGTGGAATCAAGCAGGTTTGGTTTCACCGAAGCATCGGCGCAGGGAGCGTGTCACAGGATGCGGTCGAGGAGGCGAAAGCGAAGGGGATCACCTGCCTCGTGGGCGGCTGCCCGTTGATGTACTGCGAGCCGGTGGATGTGTTTCACAGGTGCATGCGCGTGGTGCTACACTGGAGACATCGGGCACCGTAGGGGATTGACGTGCCCTTCCAGTCCATTGGGGGCTTGATGAATCAACCCCTTACGGGGGAGAGAGGGTCCCTTACGGTGGGTATTGGGAGGATCCCTTACGGCAAGGGTAGCGGGATCGTTCATTGCGACGGTCCTGTTCCTTTCTATCCCATCTCTGCGGATTGAGTGCGATGTAGCGTTTGATGAGGAGGTGCTCGACGGTATCGCGGATGATGTGGTCGTGATAATTGCGCTGCCATGCAAAAGAATTGTCGCCCGTCGCGTGAATCAGCCGGGTGGATTGGGCCTTAAATGAACGGATGATTTTGCCCAGCAAGATTCCCTCTTGTTTCATCAAAATCCACTCAGATTTCCCAGACAGGCTTTGATCCCGTCTTGTTGTCGGGGCTTGATTGATCAAGCCCCGACCCCCACTGAGGATAGCGGATCTTTTCTGAATTTGCACAATCCCATGCACATGATCCGGCATAATCTGATACACATCTGCCGATACATTGGGAAAATGATCAGGAATTTCCCGCCAGCATTCATCCGCGATCCGGCCCGCCTCCGATAACCGCATTTTCCCATCGACGACCTCGCCGAAAAACCATTCCCTGTTTTTCGTACAGATGGTAACGAAATACCCCTCCGGTTCGGAATAGTCCCATCCCTTCAGCCGGGTGGATTTGCGATGATGGATATTGGGATTGTATCTCATAGATTCCGCGGGGGAGATTGCTGAGATTCCTCCCCTGTGGGGGTTTGATTAATCAAACCCCCACAGGGGGATGCAATGATGATATCTGCGGAGGCAATGGTCGAGAATTCACCTCGGGAGTCCTGCACGGGCTCGCATTCGCCTGCATTCAGCCCCCGTCAACTCGTAGATGAACGGGTCGGGGATGTTCCGCATGACAATATGGACAGAAACGACCGGTCTCGGCATGTTGAATGATTCACCAAGGGAAAAGCCTCAGCATTAATACAGCAGATCGGTGGGATTTACGAAAAGGGACTTTGTATCGGCGTGGTTGGTGGTGTATTGCGGACCCCGAGGGCGCTGGCGACCAGGAACTCCGTGAACGCGGACCGATGGGGATTGCTCAGGGCGTCGGTGTATGCCCACGACCAGAAGTCGCCGACGGTGACGCCAAGAAGGCAGGGGATGGGAGTGGCCGGGAGAATGCGATTGATTTTCACAGTCGCTACGACCAATCCTCACTTGGGCTTGAATTTGATATTATCGAAGTAGTCGCCTCCGCCCCGGTCTCCACCGACCAGATAGATATAGCCCGCCTGCGGTGCGGTGAGGGTTTGGACGTTGATGGGGCCATGCTTCACGCCGTTTACAGAGATCTCCACGGAGGTTCCTCGGTCATCAATCACAACATGATTAAGTCCCAGGAACTGATTCGGGAGATCCAGCAGCATTGTGCGGCCTTGCGGGTCGAACTTCTCGAACGTGAAGTGGCCGGCAGGCCCTGGCGCGAGGCCAGAATTATTGAACGTGATCTGGTACGCACCCCCGTTCGCGGTCACTTCCGAAACTGACGGGGCGCGCCAGCCAAATGCAGTGTTCAGAGCACCATCGACAACGTACACGTCGATGCCATATTTCCCATTGCCGAATGTCCTTGGTGAGTAGAAGTACTCACACCAGACCGAAAAACCGTTCGATGTGTGGCGAAATGCGCCATCGACCACTTCGAGAATTCCCGGCCCGGCCGCTTTCACCCACCCATCAGGTGAACCTTTGAATTTCTCCCTATACGGTTGACTCGTTTCTCCTCCTGCGCCGCCCTTTGCAGGCGACGTGCCGATTGGGGCAACGCTTAAGATAACAGGTGCGACTGGCAACGGGTACTCGCTTTGGCAACCGTGAAGGATGAGACTGAATGCCGCGACGACAATCAGCGTGGATAATGATTTCATGACCCTACCTCCACTAATCGAATTGTAGAGCAGGGGTGGTGATCCCTTCGTTGGACATCTCGCCTGACCAATCGAATGATACTTAACGTTTTCCCCCGTCTCCGATCCGCATACCGAGAGTCGCATTGAGTGGTGGCACTCGCTGGATCGACTACCCTCTAAACAAATTCTCATTGTGCCACTGTATGAAGCTGCGATCCGGCCGCTCGTGGGGGCTATCCGGCAGGTTCGGAAGCAGCAAACCGTTAAACCGGTAGTATTCCCTTCCGTTCTCATACTCCTGCTTAATCCGCTTGCTCACCTCGATGCGAAAATCCGTTGTGATTGTGATGTACCCTTCGTCGAAAATCTGGTGCAGATCGGCGCGCAGCAGGAGGCCGTTGCTCACTTTGTTAGGGCCTGATTGATTGTAGGGTTTGATATGGGATGCCTCAAGGGCGGGCATCGTCCGTTCCTGAGAGATTGCACATCGACGGTGATACGCCTCTATCAGACTCGTTCGGAAGCCGCTCTGTCCGATTCTTCCCTCAACAACGTAGAGCGGTCCTTTCTTTCGAATCTCCGGCTCCAACTCAAGGTATCCTGGTTGAGTCCCGAGTCGAGCAAGGACTTCGTTCCATATTCTCTTCCCGGTACCTGAGGAAGTTTCATATGTTTTGCCTTGGACGGTGTTCGGTTTGAAATTGAGGGGGGGCGGAATCCATAGTTCACGCGGGAAGAAGAATGGAATCGCCAGAACTATGCATCCAATGATCGGGTCGGTTCCTGGGGGCGGAGCATTCTCTTTGTACTTGATGATGGCCTTGCGGAGCGCTGGAAGATCCGGACACCCATTCTTTTCTCCGAAGACTCGCCACGCTAGGGAGATGGGAAGTTTTGAAAACTCATAAAAGAACCCACCGCCCGCAATAAAGTTCTCCGGAGAATGCAACTTGAACAGGAAGGGGGCACCCTGTTCGAGAGCCGCGAAGCCGGATCGACCACCCGGCCGCCAGAAATTTACCTCGTCCGGCCGGCGTTCGGCATTATAGGTGAACCATCGATTATCGGTGACTCCCACATACAACTTCATGACTCACTTCGGACGCTAGAATGATGCATAGAGTCGAATAGGCCTGCTGTCTGCTTCGAGATGCAGAGCCATCACTTTTCCATCCTACTCCTGAAGAATTTCTCCGTGTCTTTGTCGAGGAAGGTTACATAGCACCCCTTCAAGCCACGGCTCAAGAGAACCCGGTAGGTGTTCTTGACAAGGTCTGTGAATCGATCTCCGCTTCGCTTGACGACAGAATCGTGTGATTCCTCGGGATACCCGCGCCAGACTTTCTTTCGGAAATCAAAACGCAAATCGCGCCCAATAATCACCCCCACATAGTCGAATTCAAACCCCTGAGCAGTATATACACACCCTACTTGCTCGATCCCGGCAGGGTCATGAGCCCAAAGCACAGCCTTCGGAATTCCTTTTGCAAGATGGGTCGCTTCTGGCTTCGCGTTCCAAGGATGCTTCCAGCTCCCTATCGCCACATCGTCTACCAGGGTACCGTCTCGCCGTGGGTCTGACCAAGACCAGCAGAACCCAGCCACGAGTCTCGCCGAGGAACCAGATTTTGCATGCCCTCGTATTGCCTTCTCCAATGATGAAGGGCCATCGAAAATCTTGAACTCGAATTTCTCCTCGCCTGTCCACAGAATATTCGCAGTTCGTTCTATCCCCAGCGTATTGTTTACCCAGTTTACGAAGGCGTCCGAACCACTGCATCGGAATTGTGCCTCAAGCTTGTACTCAAAGATAGAGCACCTTCGTTTTTTCGCGGCGGCAAGAATCAAATTTGACGAGCCGACCTCCCCTGGTCGGACGATTTGCCGATCGTCGATGAAGAACACCGAAGCCTTTGCTGCGTCTATCAACTCTTCGATTTGGGATTTCGTTGATTTGTTGGCCCGTGGGGTGAACCTGGTGCTGCTGCTTGTTCGGATCCTGTGCGCTTCATCTGCGATTAGAACGTCAATGGTGTTTGGCTTCGCGTCTACATAGCTGTTAAAGTATTTGAACTGGGCGCTGCCTCGAACGCCGATAATATCGCGGAGGGTACTTGTGAAGGCCCGTGAACCGGTTGCATAGTGGACCTCCAGGTCTCTCATGAGCAAATCGGCCATGAGATTGATTGCGATGACGGATTTCCCAGTTCCAGGACCACCTCTCACAAGGATCACCGTCTTCGTGCGGGCGTGGGAGCCATGCGTCGCAGCAAGAACGCGTTGATAGACTATCATCTGTTCGTCAAGGAGAACATACTCTTTGCGTCCCCTGATCATTTGTGCCACGTGATCCATCAATTTCTTGCTCGGTCGGACCGTGGACTCCTCCACACGGTGCAATACTTGTTGACCTTTGCCACCACTCAACCTCATCGAGAGAAATTCCTGTAATTGCGACACGTCTTGGGATGTGAAAATCGGGTAATCGGTGAGCGTTTGAGTGAGTTCCGGCTCAAATATCGGATCGTGATGATCCCTACGATAGTTATGCAAATAACTGCATGCAGCAAGCTTGATCGGGTTCTGATCATAGAATGCGGCATGATAATCCTGTAGGTACAATGCATATTGCCCTACCTGAACAGACGGGTGCAGCACTTCCCTTTGCGCACCGCCAACCCACGTCATAACACTCCCTTCTGAATCTGAGACCTCACATTTGTCCCATTGCTTCAGCTCTATGATTGCAGCGTTATCTTCTCTCTGGGCGTCTTTTCCACATATCAGGCAATCGAGCCGACGGGATGTCAATGGCAGTTGGTATTCAAGAATTATTCCATTGTCAAGAAGACGCGCGTGCTCGATGACCAAGCACATTGCCCGGAGTGAATTTCTCCAGGAAACGACCTCCTGCGGGCCTGGTTCATAGCGATAATACAGTTCAAAGGACGATCTAAGTCGATCCGCAATCCTGTTTTGGACGGTATCCTCAATGAATTGTTTTGACGTCCCGCTGTATAGTCTCATAAATCATTGTACTTGTTTGCGTTCCCTTTTGATTTCGAAATGGGATATCGATCCGCGTTCAATGCAATTTTGTCCATTACAATCTGTTTCACATTTAGCCCGTACTTCTCGGCCAAGAGGAAGGCGAAAGTGAACACATCGGCAAGCTCGTGTTTGAGTTTTGCGACGTCAACGTTCTCGGACAACTTCCACAAAAATAGTTCATTGAGTTCTGATGCCTCTATCGAAAGTGCTAGCGCGAGGTCCTTCGCATCATGAAATTGCTTCCAATCCCTCTCATCGCGGAACTTGATCAATGCTTCGATGATATCCTTAATATCCTCCGCCATTGATTCCACCAGGTGGTTTGTCCATTTGACTAATCGTACGAGCTACTTGTCAATTGCTCCTGTCAGGAATACCATTTGTCAGAAATCAAAGCATGCTTAGAATTTGTTGATCCTCCTTAAAAACAGATCGTCGTACGAGTCCAGGTGAGAATCAAGCCCGTCCGCGTCGGTTTCGCTGCATCCTAATCCGCTTTACCTCAACTTTGAATCAATGGCGCTGTATCTGCTTTCGGAGTCTTTGATGTGGCTTAGCAGTCGGGGTGTCCCCGGTCTCAATAGACTCAAGTGTGCTCTGTTGCACGAAAGCAAATTCCCAATTAATGGTTCGTCATTAATCGGATAGGATATTAACAGTCAACGGTTGACTGTTAAGAACCCATCCGATTAATCACGAGCCATTAATTCCGAAGCCTTTGCTCACCTCGCCCTGCATTACTTCCGCCTCTCCTCAGTGAGGAGAGGGGGATCAGGGGGGTGAGGTTATTCTGCACGTCCGAACTCATCCATTGAGCTGGCATTCGTTGCAACAAGGGGAGAAATCAGAACTCAAGAACAGAACAACCGACAATCGATAGGCATAACTTCACAGTCTTCTCCGACACGGGCTGAATTGGCCGGGATTCAGCTCGAGAACAGCCGGTAAGCACTGGAAGTGGAAGTGTCAAACGCAATGATCGCACGAAATCGCGAGAATGTCAAGGCGCGGTGAGGCCAATGGCTACGCCACCCATTTCTCCAGCGGCGTCGAGAGAAACTCCTCCACTGGAATCCCGTCCGGTCCAATGACGAGCGTGCGTACAGGCTTGAAGGCGCGCACGAAAGCCTCCATCCCGGGGAGAGCTTCCCTCACGGCGCCGCTCTTCACTTCGATCGCCGTCAGGGCTTTCCCTCGCTGCACCACAAAGTCCACTTCCTCCCCCCGCTCGCGCCAGTAAAACACCCTCAACCCCGCCAGCGCGGCGCCGTTGACAATATGCGCTCCAACAGCCGATTCCACCAGTTGCCCCCATGCACTACGGTCCGACTTCATCTCCTCAAAGCGTTGCGGCAACTGGGCTGACAAGAGGGCGGTATTCAATGCTACCAGCTTTGGACTCGACCCCCTCTGGCGAGCCTGCTGCCCCGCGTACTTCTGCAGTCCGGCCAGGAGCCCCGCGGCTTCGAGCAGTTCAAGGTAATGAGCCAGCGTCGTGGTGTTCCCGGCACCCTGCAGCTGACTGAGCATCTTCTGGTAGGAGAGATTTCTTCCGGAGTACGCACAACCCAGCTGAAAGAGCCGGCGAAGCAGCGCGGGCTTGTCGACGCGGGTCAGGTGCAGTATGTCGCGCGATACTGTCGTTTCTATCATCGCATCGCGGATATAGGACCGCCATCGCTCCTGGTCTTTCACGAGACCGGCGGCCCCCGGGTAGCCGCCGTAATAGATGTACCGGTCGATCGGCCAGTCGAACGCTTCACGCATCTCGTCAAACGACCAGTGTGAAAGCCGCACGAGCTCGAACCGTCCCGCCAGACTTTCCGTCAACCCCTTCTGGACAAGCAGAGCCGCCGAACCCAACACCAGCACGCGCAGCGGCATTCGGAAAGCCGTGTCTTCATCCCACAGGCGTTTTACCGTCTCGGCCCAGTTCTCAACCTTCTGCACCTCGTCAATGACCAGCAACGCGCCGCGGCGGCCGCCTTCGCGGCCGCGGATCCGCGCAATGTCCCATTGTTGCAATAACCAGGCCCCGCCCAGGGATGCGGGATCGTCTGCGGAGATACTACGGACGGGATACCTGAGCGCCCCCGCCACCTGGCGCGCAAGCGTGGTCTTGCCGCACTGCCGCGGCCCCGACAGCACCTGAATGAATCTCCGACGCTCCTCCAGACGTTTCTTCAGGAGCCCGAACTGCCGCCTCTTGTACATGACCGCCTCCAAAGACAGTTTACTCAATATGCTGAGTAAAAATACTCAATATATTGAGTAAAGTCAATGGGGGGGGGACCGCGAGCGATCCGATGTACTCAAGAGATTGCGTGCGAACCAATAGCGGGGTAAGAATCGTCCGTCGTCAATTGGTCTTTTCCTATAGCTTTCCCCATTCCGCCATGAATCGCTCCAGAAGCTCGATCTTCTCACCGGCGGTTGGTACCTCGCGCAGCATCGCCATGGCGGCCGCAACAAGGTTGTGGTACTCCAGTACCTTCTTCTCCGACGCCTTGAGATACGTGGGGTGGGCCGTGTTGATCATCACGGTGTCCCCTTCCATCCATCTGATGTCCGAACGCCCCGGAGCATGTGCGTGCCTGAGCGCAGGACCGGATTTTGACATCCGTATCCGCCTGACGGCGGCAATTTCGTCCCCCGGCTCAAGCGCTCTGTCTCCACGCTCGGCTTGATCGAGTGCCTGTTCGATCACTGACTTTTCGGTTGATGGAGGTTCCGCGGCCTCTTCCTCGCGTGTCGGCATCCCCTCCCTTCGCTCGCCAAAAAGTCCCCCTTCGTCCTGCTCGATCAGTCCCGGCCGTCCTCCCCTCACACCGTAAAACTGCTGCAGATCGGGAAGGAGTCCGATGATCTTGTTCAGAATAACCTCAAGCCGCTTCGCTTCCTTGTCTCGAGTGGGAAAGTCAGTGGTTCCCAATTAATCGGATACGATATTAACACTCAACTATTGACTGTTAAGACCGATCCGATTGATGACGAACCATTAATTCCGAACCGCTCTCGTTCCTCACCGCCTCCACTGACATCAACCTCTGTGTGTCGTTACGCCGCACTCACCTTCTTGAACGGCTTCTCTTTCGCAAGGATATACCACGATCCCAGCGTGAAGAAGAGGTAGACCACCACGATTCCCCAGCCAAGCGCGTTCAACACACCGGAGAGCACCACAAGGAGCGTGATAACTACCCCGATGCCATCATAGACCAGAAGGTCAAGCAGGATCGCACCACGGGCATCGGCTGCCTTCACGTCCTTTGCGAACCATGTGAGCAAGAGCGTGCCGATCATCGCTGCGCCGTATTCACGGGCAGTAAACGTGCCGCCGTCGTTGAGTGCGGCACCCAACAGGCCAATCAGCACTGCCGGTGCCGCGAGAAGAAATACGCCAAAGACAAGGCACACAATGGCTTTGATGATGAGAAGCGTTCGGAATGTCATGGCTGCCTCCGTGCATACTGTTGGAAGGATTAGAAACCGAGAGCGGAACAGGTGAAAGGAGAATCGCTTCGCGATCCTGTCCGGCCCGGGAGGTAGCTGGGATCCACCCCGGGAACAGCCGGTCATGACCGCAAGTGGAGGTGATTCGGCAGAGTATGGCAGGAATTTTGGAGAATGTCAAGCGGACCTCACCCCCATCCCCCTCTCCTCAATGAGGAGAGGGGGAGCGAGGGGGTGAGGATACATCGCGTCCAGCCCATGCATCCAACGACCACGCGCCCGCCCCGGTGAGCAGCAAGAACACCGATCCCAGCAACATCGACCAGTCGGTGCGCGCCTCGTGGGCCATGGCCCAGAATCCTTTCTCGAGCAGTAATGGAATCTTCGTCGTTGCAATCGCCACAAGCATGTCGATGATGAGGGGGATTGCGGCAAGTCGCGTGAACAGTCCGAGAAGCACAAGCGCCCCGCAAACGATCTCGACAACGCCTACGAATGGAGCCATGATCTCCGGCGCCGGGATGCCGATCTTGACGAAACGCCCCACGCCGAGCGCGTCTGCAAACAGAAACTTCTGGATGCCTTCTGAGAGAAAAACACAACCGACGATAAGCCGCACACAAAGGTAGGCGAAAGGATGGATCGAACCTGGTGGCAGCTTGTTCAACTCACCTCCTTCCTTCATCGAGTCATTGAAGAATCATCTCCTCGTCCCCTGGTCCCCTCGTCCCCAACTCCCCTAATCCCCCCGTCCCCCCCGCACATCCGTATCCCAGCCGGTCGAATTCAGATATCCGATATCTGATATCAGATATCTGAATTGGTTCTTTCCCCCCTTACACCCTACCCCCCCTACTCCCTACTCTTCGGCACTCCATCGCCTCAATCCACCCGCCTCGCCGCCACCCCAAAATCCACATTATCATCGATCCACCGGAAAAACGCCGACTGCTGGTCGAACGGCGTATCGGCTGTGAAGATCTTGGGATCCTTCCAGGAAACCATCACTGCCGCATCCTGTGTCCACACCTTCACCCTGCTTCGCCGCACCGCCGTCTGCCAGTTCTTGCCGACATCGGCACGGGTGTAGAGCAGCCGCACCGTCACGTTGCGCGCAAGGGTCTCGAGCGGCTTCAGGTCGATGCTGCGGAAGTCAGACTTCCCCTCGCTCCCAACGTCGGGGATGCCGTCGCTGATCATCACCACCGATACGGGCCGCAGCACAAGTTTTTTGTTCTTCACCGTGAGCGCAATCTGCTCGAAAAAAGCGTTGTAATCCGTGAACGGATTCTCTTTCCCGCGCGGGAAGATCTCCTTCAACTGCTGAGCGATCTCTTCGACGCTCTTGTTCTCGAACGTCTGCCTCGGGAAGAATGTCTTCGGCTCGTCGACTGTTGCGCCCCCGATGGAGCTCACGAAGAGCGCGTTCGGCACTTCGAGTCCGCCCAGGCCATTCAGGTGCGCGTACAGATAGTGCGCGAGAAAATCGATTCCGTCGTCATAGTAGGGACTCTTCATAAACGAACCGCTGATGTCCACCCCCACGAACATCGTCAGCCGCGGTTTCCCGGCATCGCCGCTCAGTCCGCACCCGGCCAGGACAAGCAGACATGCCCAGAACCCCGCCACTATCACGTGTCGTCGCATGGCTCCCTCCCTGTCTCAGTTTAGGACTTCCTGGTTTGTGCTCTGTTTGGGAACGGCGTCCGAAAGCAGCGCCTTCGCACTGAGGAGCGAATAAAACCCCTTGAACGGAAGCTGGAAGAGGTGACGTCCGTTCAACAGCAGGGCGCCAAAATTGATCGTCGCAGCAACCACCTCCAGCGGCGGAAGCATGAATGCCGCAAGGAGCTCCTCCCCCTTGTTCTTCACCCACTCCGACTCGTCTTTCAGTTTCTTCACGAACTCCGACGAAACGAGCTGGGCGCGATTCCCCGGCATCTCGGCCGTCGCCGCCGCGCCGGTTCCCCTCCCCTGGATGACCGACAGGATCGTCGGCGTTCCGTGCGACGCAAAGAGGAACCAGGAAATGCTCCGCACCCCGAACCAGGCAAGCGCCGCGATGGCGATCGTCCAGTACATGCCGAGTTCAAAGCCCTGCGAGTACTGCGCGAACCAGGGGACGAGAGAGTCTACGAATTCCCGGTACAGGAAGATCACCTCGACAAACATCACCACGAGCTCGATGAGGGTAATCGTGATGATCGAAGCGATCTTCTTACTCTTCACAGCGTCGACAAAGTTCGAGAGCACGGCATAGCTGCCGAGAACGACGAAGAACAGAAAGATGAAGAGCGGGATGCGGAGGAGATTCATCGAAAGCTGTTCGCCCGTGACGTTTGACAGAGTGTCCAGTACAAGTGGCGAAACCACGTACGTGAAGATCAGCGCCTCGATCAGGCACCAGATGACCGTCAGCGTCACCGCCACCCAGGGGACGTGAGAGCTGATGACGCTTTGTCCCGCGTTCCGCATGACGCGGAAGGGGAGGAAGAACACCTCCTGCACAAACGACCAGAGACCCACAACGATAATCTTCCCAAGGCCGACGATGGACCAGAGGAAGACCAGCACAAACTTCATGATTCCCCCCCAGAAGGCGACGATGGCCTTGCCGAGGTCCCACCAGGTCACGAACAGCGCGGTAACAAACTCCCTCCGCTTCTGGCGGAACAGCGCCGTGAGCACTGACGGGACCGTCAACCAGCAGGCCCCGATCACGGCACAGACCGGCAGAAGGAGAGCGATGCGCTTCAACAGCATGATCCAGGGTTCGTCGTCCACACCCCACGCAAACGCGATGAGCGACTCCTGGAAAAGCGTCGGAAACAGCAGCACGGCGACAATAAACCGAAGTATAGCCTCGACATTAATTACCATGACTCTGCCCTCCCGCTTGTTCGCGGAAATATATGTGTTCGCTAAATAAGAAACCACAAGGAGTCCATGGAACTTTATTCTATTCACGTCGCGAACAATACTGGGCCAAATGACCAATTCTCGCGTAGATTAGGTGCTTCGGGCAGCTTACAGGCCTGAACCTCCTTGCTTCTCTCGGCACTGCCGGATAGATTTCAAGGACCGCCGAACAAAGACATGGAGAGTGGAGTAAAGCCATGAAGCGATCTAAGAGCCCAGTCCGACGAACATGCGGGACAATGAGCGCACACTTCCGGCTGCTGGAAACCGTCCCCGAGTTCCGACTGAGGCAGGCGGAGTTGGAACGGATCACCGCGCGATCCCTGACATTGCTCCGGGCGCCGCGAAGAGAACTCCGGACTATCCCCGTCGTCGTCCACGTTGTCTACCGCACCGACAAGGAGAACATCTCGACGGCACAGATCAAGAGCCAGATCGCAGCGATGAACAAGGATTTCCGTGCAACGAACCGGGACAGGAAGAACGTCCCGTCGGTCTGGACCGGACTGGTGTCGGACATCCAGGTGGAGTTCGCGCTCGCCACACGAGACCCGTCCGGCAAGCCGACAACAGGCATCATGCCGACGAAGACAATGCAGAGCTCGTTCGGCCCGGACGACACAGTGAAGTCTGCGAAAACGGGCGGCGCCAACCCCTGGCCCTCAACGAAATATCTTAACCTCTGGGTCTGCACACTGGGGGACGGGCTGCTCGGCTACGCGCAGTTCCCCGGTGGCCCGGCCGCAACGGACGGGGTGGTGATACTGAACAGCGCCTTCGGCACGACCGGTACCGCAACTGCACCGTTCGATCTCGGGAGGACCACCACGCACGAGGTGGGACACTGGCTCAACCTCCGGCACATCTGGGGTGATACGGAGGACTGCAGCGGAACCGACTTCGTCGCCGACACGCCGAACGCGGCGGGTCCGAATTACGGCAAACCGAAGTTCCCGCACGTCACCTGCAACAACGGGCCCAATGGCGACATGTTCATGAACTACATGGACTACGTCGACGATGATGCGATGGTGATGTTCACGGCGCAGCAGGCGGTGAGGATGCACGCTGCGCTGGACGGGCCAAGGAAAGGGATGGGGGCGAGGAAGAAGGCCACACGCGTCACCCTTGCCCCTTGATCTTGATCTCAATCTTGATCTTGATCTCAATCTACCCTGAATATCCATGAACGTCCACCTTCTTCACAACCACTGGATCCACTCTCACGAGGAGGATACCGCAACCGAGCGCATCTACCGCCCGGCGGGGTTTCCCTTCCCACGCTCACGTGGTCGCGCATCGTTTGAGCTCCGGCCAGATGGAACCCTGATCGATCATCCGATAGGACCGGCGGATGGAGCGGGGAGCGTGGAGGGGAGGTGGCGAATTCAGGAGGATGGTACGCTGGAGATGTTCGATGCGACCGGGACCGAGGCGAAGAGAGTGTTGAGGATTGCGTTTGTGGAGGAGGATCGGCTGGGGATAGAGACCAATTGACGATGGACACTTGACGATTGACAATTGACAACCATGAGCATCGAACCAACCCTTCGCTCCCTTTTCGCTGTTGCTCTCATCATCCATGGTCTCATCCACGTCCTTGGCGTCGCAAGGGAGTGGAAAATCGTCAAAGAGAACCGCATCCCCGGCGCGCGGCTACTCCCTCCCGCCGGCCAGACCGCGACGATGGCGGGTGTCTGCTGGCTGGCAGCATGCATCGCGTTCGTGCTCGCCGGCACGCTTCTGCTCGTCAGCGCAGAGGGATGGTGGAGGATCGCTGTCATCGGGATGGTCATCTCCCAGGTCCTCATCATCGTCTTCTGGAAGGAAGCGCGGGCGGGGACAATTGTCAACGCGGCGCTCTTCCCCGTCCTGCTGGTCTCCTATGCAGGGTGGCAGTTCAACGAGACCTCGCATGAGCGGGTGTTGAAGATCTACGAAGCACCATTCACTGAGCATCGACGGGCTATTATCGAGAAAGACATCACCTCCCTTCCCCCCTGCGTGCAGGAATGGCTCTGGCGGTCGGGCGTGATCGGCAAGAAGCCCGTGCATGCTGTCCGGCTCAAACAGCTCGGCGCCATGCGCACCTCACCTGACGCATCATGGACGCCGGTGGAAACGGAGCAGTACTTCCGGGTCAATCCCCCCGCCTTCCTCTGGAACGCCAGCGTCCATTCGGCTCCGTTCATCACCGTGAGGGGCCGCGACTCCTATGCGGATGGGAAGGGAAGAATGCAGATCAAACTCCTTTCCATGGTCCCGATTGCCGACAGTAAAGGGGATGAGATCGACCAGGGAACAATGGTGCGGTATTTGGCGGAAACCGCCTGGTTCCCCAGTGCGGCACTCGAGAACTACCTGCGGTGGGAGACGATCGACTCCGTGTCCGCAAAGGTCACAATGACATACGGAGGCGACTCCGCTTCAGGTGTGTTCCGTTTCGACTCGGGGGATGTCGTGGGTTTCGAAGCGCAGCGCTATATGGAGGCGGACGGGAAACACACGCCGGAGATCTGGTCGATTGCCATGAAAGGGCACCGGTCGTTTGAGGGGATCCGCATCCCTGCGGAGAGTGAGGTGACGTGGAAGCTCAAGAGGGGGGATTTTACCTGGTTCACGCTCGTTATCACGGAACTGGAATACGATAAACCCGCTCTCTATTAATGGTGATCATCGCAGCCGGTCGAACCGATAGCCGCGGCGCTTGAGCTCACTGATCAGTTCCGGAACTCGACGGGCAAATCTGTCCGTTCGGGCGGGATCCGTCCCGACGTGCATCAGCAGCATGGCTCCATTCAGGGTATGGGCTGTTTCGAATGCGAGGAGCGAATCAAGAATCGCTCCGCTGCTGAGGTATCTGCTTCCCATGTCAGGCGTGGTATAATCAGCATTGGTCCTCGTCCCGGGCGTGAAGCTCACCAGCGTCAACCCCGCCTGCCCGCACCAATCGCTCACCTCCCTGTTATACCATTCGTACGGCGGCAGGAACGCCCACGCATCGCGCGGAGAGATCCTGAACTTCCCCATCGCCTCGTAGTTCGCGCGCAGGTCCGCAAAGAACCTTTCACGACTCACAAGCGTCGAATCCCTCCGCCGCCAGTCGGCGTAGAGCAGATGCTTGTCCGAGTGCCCTCCAAGGTAGTGACCATCCTTGAGTAATCCTCTGATGAGCGACGCATGTAAGGGCTTCTGATAGAAATCTCCGGTAAAGAAGAACGACGCTTTGACACCGGCCTTCTGCAACGCCGAGCGGATCGTGCGGCTGTCGTCGTCGAATTCATGCCCGCTGAAGAAGAGATAGACAGTCTTTGCCGTCGTATCCATCCTCACTACGCCCCCAAGCACCAGCGTTTGCCGGTCCATGCCGGGCTTTCTCCCCTCTGCAGCAAGCGCCGCAAGGGGAAGCGTGAGCCCTGCTGTTCCGTCCATGGTCGGTTCATTGGTGGAGTAGTCGGCCCAGTCATCGTGATAGACAGCCATATCCGACTGGAACTCAGCATACGGATCTGGTTTGCTCAAATGGACTCCTTTGAGCGCGGCAAAAATCTCACGCGTCACAGGGCCGTCCACCAGTCCGCCATCGACCGGGTAGCCCCGTTCATGGCTGAAGGCCGAGTGAGGATCGCGCGGTGAAGTTCCTCCTTTGGGAAGTCCGATCACCATGCTCGTTCCCCACGGATTGCATCCGAACAGCCAGTCGCGCAACGATGCCTCCATTTCCTCATAGCGCCGGTCCCCCGTTGCAGTGCGGTGGAGGATCAGATCGGCGAGCGTCGAGCTGACGTAATTGTTCGAGCACCAGATGAACGGGATGCCGAAGAGAAAGGGATTGCTCTTCCCCCGGTTATACACCTCATCGATCCCCGCTTGCATTAGATCCCGGAATGCTCTTGCGGTACTACCACCCTCAGCGGCGAGCAGGTAGTGTCCCACGTTTACGAACGGATACCACTGATAATGCCGGGCGGTATTGTCGAGCATCCAGCGGGTCACTCCCTCGGCCCGACCGTACTGACGGGCTGCCGATCCATAAGCGGTGTCGCCCGTCAGCAGCTGGAGTGACGCCGCAGCCAGCTCAATGTCGTCCAGCCAGTTGTCCTCTTCGTAGAAGTAGGGCGCCCGGCAGGGCGCAGTCTGGCATACGCCGGGATGCGCGACACCGGTTGCGAACGCACTCCGCGCACGGGAGGCGAGCGTTTCGGCAAGACCGAGATCGATCGGCTTCAGCGCCAGGGAGCCGAGGGCAAATGCGGATGCGAACTTGCCCGCCGTGGAAGCGAGTCCCGTGCTTCTGTTCTTGTACTCAGACAATCCCTGCGGTTCTCCCGTGCACCGGTAAACTGGCCGGCCCCGACCAAACCCGTAGTCCACAGAATCGAGCGTGGGAATGCGGAATCCCTGATGGTCTCTGTCGTCCGCAATCTGATTGTACATCTCACCAGGGCGGGGGTTCATTTTCAAGAGCCACCGCAGTCCCCATGTTGCCTCATCGAGTACATCGGGGATGCCATTCGGCCTGGGCCGGCCGGCGGCGTCGTGCGCGTCGCCGAACGCTGAAGGATACATTCTATAGGCCAGGAGCATCTGCGCTGTGGCGGTCGCTGAGGTGGTCACGTACTGCAGATAATCGGCGGCATCGTGCCACCCCCCGACGACGTCGATAAACGTCGAATCATCCTTGCCGCCGTAAATCACGTACCCATCGTGCGTGTGGCACGAATCATTGAGGAACGGATTGAAGCCGCAGCGTTGCTGGCGCATGTACGTGAGCAGGAAATCTGCAGCCCCGTCGTACACATCGTCATTCACCCGGAATTCCGGCGAACGCGTACCGGCCGCTTCGATCAGGTATCCGCCCGGCTCGGTCACGCCCGAGAAGTCGAGCCGGAATGTTCTTCGAAATCCGGCGTATGCCCCGCAGTCCACCATGCTGGAGAGACGCGCAGCAACCCTGCCGGTGATCGCATCGCGAACCAGGAAGGACGAAATCGCCGTCGCACTATCCCGACTGAGGAGCACCGCAACCTTGACGCCGGAGGGGCGATAACCCAGCTGGTTGATCCGGATAACGGTCTGGCCGGAGGAAGGGAAAAGCAGGAGGAAGTTAAGGATAAGGAGCAGGGGAAGATTGAGATTGAGATTAAGATTAAGATCAAGATTGAGGTTAAGGTTAAGGGGGATGGAACGAGGGGGGCGCATAGAGATTGTGGGCTGACTAGTCTGGAAGGGTTTCCTTCGACTTCGGTATTCCTGACTTGATCTGCTGATACACTGCGCGTTCGCCGAGGACCACGGGGAGTTGCTGGCGCTCAGTTTCTTCGCGATGTGCGGCTGCGCGGGCAACGAATTCAGCGGCGCCGCTATGGGTGTAGAGCTCGGCCACCGGACGATAAATACACCCGACGATCTTTTCTGCGATCGCTTCCGGTGGCAGGATCCCTTCGATCGACGGGAGGCTAATGCCCCGTTCGGCCGCAATCGATTTGATCATCGCGGTGGAGGCGGAGAACATCGGGAGCATCGACCCGCCTTCGGTATCGGACGCCCAGTCGGTCTTCACCCCCGCCGGACACACCACGGTGGCCGTGATCCCCGTCTCCATCAGCTCCATCCTGAGGGCGTGGGTAAATCCGACGCATGCATGCTTTGCGGCAATGTAAGCGCTGTTGAAGGGGTAGCCGAGCTTGCCGGCCATACTTGCTACATTAATAATGTGGCCGCTCCCCTGTTTCCGCATCTGGGCAAGCGCGGGACGGGTGGTGTACCAGAGCGAAAAGACGTTCAGCTCGAACATTCGCCGGATCACTTCGTCGGTCGTATCCTCAACGCTGGCGAAATGACCCCGCCCTGCATTATTGACGAGGATATCAAGTCGGCCAAACCGATCGATCGTCGTTGCGATCAGTTGTTCCGCATCATCCCGCCTGGTGACGTCCGTCCGGACTGCAATTGCCTTGCCTCCGGCCGAGACGATTATCGATGCAACTGCATCGACCCTTTCCTTCCGCCGCGCGGCAAGGACGACCGCGGCTCCTTCCCTTGCAACCAGCTCGCCAAGCGCCGCGCCGATACCCGAGGACGCACCGGTGATGACGGCAACCTTACCGTTGAGAGAGGCATTGTTCATCTTATTGCGTGCCCGATGATGCGTCAACAGGCTCAGGGACAACGCGCTCTGCGCTCAGTGTTTTCAGCGCCCATGTCTGTCCAATGGATTCCAGCGCGAGGGGAACCCCTGCGTCCTCTGCAGCGACCTTCAACCGCTCGAGCGGCTCATTCCGCGGCTCGGCGCTCTGGACGAACGTGTTCCAGTGGATCGGCAATAGCGATGCGGCTTTCATCTGCTCTGCCATGGCGAGCGACTGTTCCGGGTTTGCGTGATTTCTGATCCAGGGGTCGTATGCACCGATCGGCATCATAGCAAGATCGATCGGAATGTTCCGCCGTCGGAGCGAGAGGAAGTTGTCGTGGAACGACGTGTCCCCTCCAAAGACGATATGATGCCCGCGACGGGAGAGGAGGTACGCGTTGTAGCTTCTCCCGTTTGGATTGCCGCGCGAGCGGTCCTCTTCCCAGGGGTACCGCCACCCGAAGTGTCTTACCTCCAGCGCCTCCACGCGCAGGTCGCCGATCTGTGTCCACTGTCCCCAGTCGAGCTCATAGATCGTTCCGAAATCGTACTCCGCGATGACGTCGGATGTGTGTTTTGCCATGATGACCGGCACCGAGCGATCGAATTTCCCGATCGTACGGGTATCGAGATGATCCATGTGCGCATGCGAGAGGAGAATCAGGTCGAGCGGTGGAAGCTCTTCGACGGCGAGAGGCGATCGGACGAGCCGTCGCGGACCTATGGTGAACAGTCCTGCAACGTTGAGACCGATCCTGTCAAGCAGCACCGGGTCGGTGATGATCTTCATCCCGAAGAAGTTGATCAGCACAGTCGCATGCCCGAGCCACGCCGCGGTAATCGTCGTATCGTCCCACATCGACGGGTCGGGGCGGAACGGCGGCTCCTCCAGAGGATACTCGGTCGCCACCATTTCCCACCACGAGCGCCGGTGCGCGCGATCCTGTGCGATCAGTGCCGGCATCGCGCCGAGCACGGCCAGCGCGGAGCCAAGGAACTTCCGTCGGGAACTCATGGACACTCACCCTCACGTTGTTCCATAAAGAACACTCTGCGGCGGTATGGGGTTCGGCCTCGACCTGCTTCATCCCTTGACCTGCATCATCCCTACTTGCTTCACCCCTTGAGCTTTTTCCCCCTCGATCTCGATCTTGATCTCAATCTCTCCTCTCCGCGTCTCTGCGGTAATTCTTTGGTACAGTATACGCAATCACCATCGCACTTGGAACGAATTCGACAAACACATTCGCCGATGAATCACGATGAGTTTCATCACGATTTGACTCATGGCACTTGCACGTGTCACCTGTCCCATTTCAACACCTGAACTCTTGCTTGAGGAGAGATACTGAAACTCGTTACGCATCAACGCCGATTTTTACGATTAGCAAAAAGAAAAATATCGCTAAGAATTTGCGAAGTATTGACTCTGGAGCCTTCCGTGTGTAGATTGGCCCTTGCGGATCATCGCCCCTAATCATCCGCAGGAGATCCCCCATGAAAATAGGCCATCAATCCCCCGCCACTAAGGAGTATATCAGGGTGGCAGAGCGATACATCCAGGAGAAGGAATACGACCTTGCGATGAAGCAACTCGCAATCGCGCAGAAGCTGGAGCCCGACAATATCTATATCCACGCAATCGTGGAGCGGATCCACAGGCTGGCGGCTGAGGAATCCAACGGGGGACGCTTCCTTTCCATCACAGTTGGCGACGAGTTTGAAGGGGGGATAAAGAGCAATGGCAACGGCGGACCGCAACCCGATGAAATCGAAACGCAGGTGAAGCGGCTGACGTCGAAGGCAACGGAACTGCTGCGGCGCGGAGCGTACGAAACGGCATTCGACTCACTAATGAACGCTTACCTGCTGGATCCGGTCAGCCCCTACGTGATCGAAACGGAACGGACGCTCCTCCCGGCAATCGAGATGATGCGGAAGGCAAAGAAGGAGGGGAGCCAGCGGTTGGCGGCGGCAAATGGCCAGTCTCCCTCGGCGCGGAGGCCGGCCACGTCGATGCTCAGCCCGGAAGACTCACAGCGGCTGGAAGAGCTTATGCGGCAAAAAGAGCTGGAGCGTGAGGACCGGGAGAGGGCGCTCTGGAGAGAAGCATCGCGTCCGCCGAAGATCCTCGAAGGCCTGTTGCCTCCTGATCCGCCGAAGATGGAGCTCGACCCGATCCCTCCCGCCGCTCCGCAAAAAGAGCATTCCGGCTTCTTCGCAAAATTGAAACACGGCAAATTCCTCGGCTGAACCCTTCATCGTTGCTCCGGGGGGGGTGCCCTTGCATTGCAGGGCACCCCTCTTTATTTTGCACCCTCGCAACGGATGCTTCCCGCATCCGTACAACCTGCTATACGCGTCCACCTGTCGGTGCAACCCGAAAACCCTTATGAAACGCCTCAATTTGGTTTCCCCCCTCCACCTTATCCTTAACCTCAACCTTAATCTCAATCTCGATCTCAATCTTGCCCTGCTCATTGGCATTCTCTGCACCATGCTCCCTCATGTCGCCATGGCTCAGACGCGCCTCGTTGGCTCTGTACGCGATGCCTCTTCCGGCGATGGACTTGCAGCTGCAAATGTTCGTGTCATTGGAACCTCCCGCGGCACAATCACCAACGCCGACGGTGAGTTCGTCCTGATCCTCGACGATCTGAACTCGCGACTGATCGTCTCCATGCTCGGTTACAAGACCGATACGGTCGCGGTACAGCAGGTTCATCCGTTCCGTTGCGATGTCCTTCTTCAGCCCTCTCCCATTGTCCTCCCCGAGATCGTGATATCGTCGGAAGACCCGGCCATCGAAATTATCAGACGCGCCATTGCCAACAAGCGGCGCTGGATCGAACGGTTGAAGTCGTATGAGATGCAGGCCTTCACACGGCAGACTCTGTACCGCGATACGGCCGTTGCGGCAGTCACGGAATCGTTCACCAAAGGATACTGGCAACAGGGGGACACGCTCCGCGAGATCATTACTCGGAAGCGCCAGACGGCTAACGTAGCGGCTGGTTTCAACTTTGCGTCCGTCGGCCGCATACTCAACTTCACCGACGATGAAATCCGGTTCGTGGGCTATACCTTTGTCGGCCCAACAGCAATCGATGCACTCACCTACTATGATTACCGGCTTCTCCGCACCCGTGCGAGCTTCGGCCAGGAGGTGTTTGAGATTCAGCTGACCCCCAGAACCCGTACTGTACCACTCTTCGAGGGAACTGTATCAGTTGCGGGAGGAAGTTATGCCCTCGTCGGGGTGGACGTGCGCCCCGGTGTTGCGTTCCGCATCCCGTTCGTCCGCGAAGGAGAGCTGCGCTACCGGCAGCAGTTTTCGCTCTGCGAGTCCACCTACTGGATGCCTGCCGACATCCGGATTGAGGGCTCGTTCACGCTTGGCATCCCGGGGATAGTGCTCCCGAAGATTGGATTCGCGCAGACGTCGGTAATTACCGACTATGCCATCAACGTTGCGATTCCCGACACGATATTCCGGAAGCCCCGTCTGCAAGTTGATTCTGCCGCTGCGCGGTACGACTCCGCCTCCTGGGCTGCGCATTCCGTGCTGCCGCTCAGCACCGACGAGGAGAAGGCGTACAAGACCCTCGATTCCACTCAGACCCTCGACGTCCAGTTCCGCCCCGGCGGCGCTGCCATGACGATTGGTGGAGATGCCGGGGGGCTGAGCTCACTTCTTTCCCATGCCGATGTGTACTTCAACCGTGTTGAGGGCTTTCACCTGGGCGGCCTTGCTTCCTTCGACTCGCTCTTCCCTCAGGTTTCCGCGGAGGCCCGCCTCGGATATGGTTTTTCCAGCAAGTTGACGACGTACCAGCTGGGCCTGACCTGGTTTCCGACTCACAAAAGAGCCGTCGGCATCGGCGGCGAAGCGTACAGGCGCATCGACCATGCTCCCGACCGGGGCTACTATGGCGAACTGTTCAACTCGTTCACTTCGCTCGTTTCCCGCAACGATTACCGCAACTATCATCGCGCCGACGGGGGGAGACTGTTCATCACATTCCAGCCATCGAACGAGGTTGCCGCAGATCTCTCTTTCATCCTCGAGCAGCACAGAGAGTCACCGCAAACCACTGATTACAGCTTCTTTTCCCGTTCACGCCAGTACCGGCCGAACCCTCCCGCCGCCGAAGAGATACTCCGGTCCCTGAAGGCGGATTTCCGGCTCGGTCCGAAGCCGGTACCGTTTGATTTCATCCTGCGCAACTCGCTTGAGTTTTCCATCGAGCACTCTTCTCCTTCGTTCACGGGAGGACAGTTCCATTTCACACGCTACGATGCGCTGCTGACGCTGGGGTTCCCCACATTCGGCCACAGCTATCTCTTGAAGCCCGGGTTCCGCATCAGGGCAACGGCGGGGTGGTCGACGGGCGAGCTGCCGATTCAGAGGCAATTTGCCATCGAGAGCGCATCCGGGAGCTTTGCGCCGCTCGGCGTGATGAAGGCAATGGAGGTGCGGGAGTTTGGCGGCACGGGGGTAGTGTCGCTTTCTGTGGAGCACAACTTCCGGTCGATTCCATTTCTTGCGCTGGGCATTCCGTTTCTCTATGAGAACTCCATCGAGCTGATCATCCACGGAGGCGCCGGGCGCACGTGGTCAAATGGCATTGTGCCTGCTCCTGCCGTTACCGATGGGTGGTACTACGAATCGGGATTCAGTATCAGCAGGATTCTGGATCTCTTCCGCGCCGACTTCACATGGCGACACAGCACGCCGAAGGGGTTTCGCTTCACGCTTGGGGTCGCAGGGCTGATGTAGGCGCGCGGTTGATACCCGTTTCACAGCTTTTTGCAACTCTCTGCAATTTTCCTTACGTTTAGTGGCTTAAGTTGAGCACGTCCGGCGCAGGATGGACGGGGCGGCAATGTGGAGACCTCGGGCGATCGGTACCCGCTTGAGGCTTTTTTTTCTGGAAGCAGGGAGCTTCATGCAGCGAAGGAAGGACGTACGGAACATCGCCATTATCGCGCACGTCGATCACGGGAAGACAACTCTCGTGGACCACATGCTGCGCCAGACCGGTATCTTCCGCCAGAACCAGCAGTTGGTCACGCGGGTAATGGATTCCAATGACCTGGAGCGTGAACGGGGAATCACCATCCTCGCCAAAAACACCGCGATCCACTACAACGGAATCAAGATCAACATTGTCGATACTCCCGGCCACGCCGACTTCGGCGGTGAGGTGGAACGGACCCTCACCATGGTGGACGGCGTGCTTCTCCTCGTGGACGCCGCTGAAGGGCCTCTCCCCGGCACTAAGTTCGTCCTGAAGAAATCGCTCGACCTGAACCTGAAGCCGGTCGTCGTCATCAACAAGATCGACCGAAAGGACGCGCGGCCTCACGAGGTGCTGGATCTCGTCTTTGAGCTCTTTCTCTCCCTGGGCGCAAACGATCACCAGCTCGACTTCCCGACCGTCTATTGCATCGCCAAACAGGGGATCGCGAAAAACGAGATCGACCAGGAGAGCAGCGACCTCGTCCCCCTCATGGAAGCGATCGTCGGCCACGTGCCTCCGCCTCCGGGGGACGCGGCTTCGCCCTTCCAGATGCTCGTGACCACGATCGACTACAACGATTATCTGGGGCGGCTCGGTATCGGACGCATCCACCGAGGCACAATCCGGATGGGGGCGCCGATGAAGGTGATTCACCGGGATGGCGCAATCGAGGACGCGCGCGTCACCAAGATCTACACTTTCGACGGGTTGAAGCGGATTGAGGTGAACGAGGCTTCGGCGGGGGACATTATTGCAATTGCCGGAATGGAGGATGTCGACATCGGCGAAACCATCGCCGACGAGGCCGACCCGTCGCCGCTCCCCTTCGTGGCTATCGAGGAACCTACCCTCTCAATGAATTTCCTGGTCAACAACTCCCCATTCGCCGGAACGGAAGGGCGGTATGTGACCACCCGACATCTGAGCGAGCGGCTCGCGCGCGAGCTCCGATCCAATGTGAGTCTCCGGATTGAGCTCACTGATTCCCCCGACACGTTCAACGTGAGCGGACGGGGAGAGCTCCATCTGGCCATCCTCATCGAGACGATGCGCCGCGAAGGGTTTGAGTTTCAGGTCTCCCGCCCCGAGGTGATCTACAGGCGGATTGACGACGTCCTCTCGGAACCGATGGAGCACGTGATCATCGACGTCCCCGATGAGTTTGTCGGCGTCGTTATTGAAAATCTTGGCCGCCGGCGGGGTGAGATGAAGAACATGGTGACCAGCAGCGGGAACACCCGGCTCGAATTCATTGTCCCTGCCCGTGGACTGATCGGTTTCCGCGGCGAGTTCATGACGCAAACGAAAGGCACCGGCATCCTCCACCATAATTTCCACGGCTACGAACCCTACAAAGGGGACATGGCGCACAGGACCAAGGGAGCGCTGGTGGCGATGGAAACAGGTGAATCGGTCGCCTATGGCATGTGGAAGCTGCAGGAGCGCTCGGTCTTTTTTATCGAGCCGGGAACAAAAGTCTATGAAGGGATGGTCGTCGGCGAGAACTCGCGCGAGCAGGACATGACGGTGAACGTCTGCAGGACGAAACAGCTCACGAACATGCGCGCCTCAGGATCCGACGAGGCGGTCCGCCTCGAGCCTCCCCGCATCATGACGCTCGAACAGGCGATCGAGTGGATCGGCGACGGCGAGCTGGTGGAGGTCACGCCGGAGAGCATCAGGATTCGCAAGAGATTTCTGGATGCCAATCTCCGCAACAGGATGTCGAAGAAGAAGGCGGAGACGATGGAGGAGGCATCCCGCGCATGATTGGGCGGCTCACAGACGGACCCGTCCGATGTTTCACAATCCGGAGGTAGCTGACACAGCGTGGCACGGACCAAAGTGACCGACGCAGCCGTCACGGCGGCTGTCGAAGGGCTTCACTCGCTTGCGTACAATCTCTGGTGGTCATGGAACCCCGCGGCCCAGCAGATCTTTCATGAGCTCTCCCCCTTCACGTGGGAGGAAAGCAATCACAATCCGGTGGAAGTCCTGCAGTGGGTCAGCGGGCATGAGCTCCGGGCGCGACTGCAGAACGCCGCGCTGTTCAGCCGGGTTCAGACCGTGCTCAAGCAGTTCCGCACGTACATCGAGTCGCGCCGGACGTGGACACACAAGCAGGGAAAGTCGCTGGCAAAAGCTCCCATCGCGTACTTCAGCGCTGAGTTTGGCCTCCACGAGAGTCTCCGCATTTACTCCGGAGGGCTCGGAATTCTTGCCGGAGACCATGCGAAGTCGGCCAGCGATCTCGGCCTTCCGTTCACCGGCGTTACCCTTTTCTACCGACAGGGATACTTTCAGCAGCAGATCACCGGCGATGGGTGGCAGCAGGAGCGCTACCCGGGGTACGACCCCTCCCGGCTGCCGATCGAGCCAGCATTGGACCGCGCAGGGAATCGCATTGCCGTCGTGGTCGAGATCGGCGGCGACACGGTGCACGTGCAAGCCTGGACGGCCCGGGTCGGACGCGTCACGATCTACCTCCTCGACACCGATCATCCCCGGAACGATCAGCGGTTCCGTGACCTCACAGCGCATGTCTACGGCGGGGACAATTGGACGCGAGTCGCGCAGGAGATCGTCCTCGGCATCGGAGGCGTCCGCATCCTGCGGGCCGCCGGGATCCATCCCGCCACCTTCCACCTGAACGAAGGTCACTCGGCATTTCTCACGCTGGAACTGCTCCGCGAACAGGTTCGTGAGGGCAAATCGCTCGCCGATGCAGAAGCGTTCGTCAAGTCGTCCTGCGTCTTCACCACCCATACCCCCGTGCCTGCGGGCCATGACCGCTTCGACGGCGGATTGATGAACGCGGCGTTTCCTGCGTTTGCGCACGCGATGGGGATCCCGGTAGCGAAGATCATGCGGTACGGACGCGTGCACCCCGACGATGAGGGGGAACCATTTACCATGACCGTCCTCGCGCTGAGATTCTGCCGCGCCGCCAATGGCGTCAGCGCGCTGCACGGTCAGGTCAGCCGCGAGATGTGGAAAGGTCTGTTCCCGGCAATCCCGACCGACAAAGTCCCGATCGGTCACGTGACGAACGGTGTGCACACCGCCGGGTGGACCGTTGCAACAGCCGACGAGTTCTGGTCGACCCGTCTCGGGCCCGGATGGAAAGAACGATTGCGCGACCGCAAGTTCTGGCACGAGGCGCTTTCAGCAAAGAATGTGTCCGACGTGGAACTCTGGGCGCTGCGAACGTCTCTCAGGCGCGAGCTGGTAGAATTTGCGCGGAAACGCCTCCGCGCGCAGAGTCTGCGGTACGGTGGGAACGACCTCTCGATATTCGATACCGTCCTGTCGCCCGATGTGCTCACGATCGGCTTTGCGCGGCGCTTTGCGACCTACAAGCGGGCGCCGCTCTTCTTCCGCGATTTTGAATGGGCAATCAGGACGCTTACCACCAAGGAGAGACCCCTCCAGCTCATCTTCGCCGGCAAGGCGCACCCGCGGGACGACGCCGGAAAGCACTTCATTCAGGATATCATCAACATCTCCAAACGACTGGATCTCTTCGGCAAGGTGGTGTTCATCGAGGACTACGATATCAACGTTGCGCGCCACCTCGTCGCCGGCGCCGATGTCTGGCTTAACACTCCGCGGCGGCCGATGGAAGCCAGCGGCACAAGCGGAATGAAGATCGGCATCCACGGCGGACTGCACCTGAGCACAATGGACGGTTGGTGGCGGGAAGCGTATGACGAAGAGAACGGCTGGAAGATCGGCGAAGACACCACGGCCAGCACCGAGCAGCTGCAGGACGACCTGGACGCCGCATCGTTTCGCGCCGTCCTCGAACAACACGTTCTCCCGCTCTTCTACGACCGCGGAAAGGACGGCATCCCGCACCGGTGGCTGAAGCGCGTGCGGCATGCGATGGCGACGTTGATACCCGTCTACAATACCGAGAGGATGGTGGTGGAATATGCGGAGCGGTATTACCGCAGGGAGAAGTCAGTAAGCAGCAGGGAGTAGGCAGAAAAAACGCGACGTTTCAGATTTCGAGCATTTGGGTATTGGAATTTGTTTGAGATTTGAGATTTGAATTTTGGAGCTTCGCCAAGGGAGAAATCTCAAATCACAAAACCCAAGCTCCAAACAAATCCCAATCCCGTAATGCTCAAAATCCGAAACTGTCCGATCTAAGCACCCCTGCTTTCTCCATCTCCTCCTTTAATGCCCTCACGATCTTCCTCGCCAGTTCCGGGTTATCCGGCCTCACGTGCCTCGATTCCAGCCACCGAATTCTCTTTGGCTCCCCGGCCGCGTGATAGAGGAGTTCCACATTCCGCCGCGGGATCTGTTCGTCCTCTGTCCCGTTGATCATGATCAGCGGGGTCGGTGAGATTCTGCCGATAAACCGCATCGGCTCCATCGGTCCGAGCAGCAAACCTGAGAGCGCACCAACGAACCAGCTCGCCGCCGGCCCCTCGTAGCGGGCAACATTGTGTTGAATCATTGACCGAAGATCGCCGCCGCCATACACGATGGCAGCCACCGCAGCCCGCCGATCGTTGGCAATGATGCAGGGGACAAACGGTGCGCCGAAGCTGTAGCCGAGAAGCACGATCTTTGTCGTATCCACGTCCGCCCGGGTCCAGAGATAGTCGGTCACCAGCATTGCGGCCGGGACCATGTCGAGGAGCGCCTGGCGGATTTCCGGGACGTCGGCGAGGAATTCAAGCAGTGTGTATGACTCTCTTGGGGCGTACGGATAATCGGGCGCTACGATGATCACGTTGTCGATGTCGATGGCATAGTCGACAGCGTGTTTGCCGGTTGCTTTTCCACCCAGCAGGATGATCGCAGAATATTTCTTCCCTGCCGTGCGCGGCACCAGCATGCCGCATTCGACGCTGAATCCTGCTTCCGTCTTCAGCGTGAGCCATGACTTTTCAAACATCGAATCTCTTCCCGCCGGCGAGACGTTGAATTCGGAGAGCGTTCCCTTCTTCGCGGCGAATTCGCTCGTGTAATCCTTGCCATAATAGTACCACGCAGTGGCGCTCAACACCCCTGTCAGGATCAGGCCCGCAAACAATATTCGTCGCAAAATCTGCACTTCCGGCCAATTGGATATCCTCTGCAATATACACAATCGCGTGGAGGGAACAACACTGAGCAACTTTTGGCCGGCTTGTGCATCTTAGCAGCAGACCAACGTCAGCCGGATCACCTCGTGCGAGACACGGACGACCAGCAGCTCCTGGCACAGGTTCGCAGCGGCGACGCGCGTGCCTTCGCGGCGTTGTACGAGCGCTACAAAGCCCGGCTCTACGGCTTCTGCGTCCGCTTGCTTGCCGATGATTCACTTGCACAGGATGCGGTCCAGGAGACATTCCTCAAGCTCCGGCATGAGGCGGGCCACATCACGGAACCCAGGGCCCTCCGGTCATGGCTTTACCGGGTCGCCCGGAACGAGGCACTGATGCTTCTGCGGGGCAGACGGAACGGGAATACGGCGGATCCGGACCTTATCCCCGACTCGGAGACCCCGCAGATGGCCCTGGAGCGGAAGGATGTCGGAGAGGCGTTGCGCACGGCGCTGGCCGCATTGAAGACGGAATACCGGGAAGTGATCGTGCTGAGGGAATTGGACGGGTTAAGCTACGCCGAGATTGCCGAAATTACCGGTGACACTGAGAGTTCTGTGAAATCACGATTGTTCAAGGCGCGGAGAGCCCTGGCAGAGCGGCTGGCGCCATGGTGGGATGAGAGGGAACGGCCATGACACATGAAGAAGCACAGATGCACAGCAGTGCGTACGTCGACGGTGAGGTCAGCGGCCTCGACGCTGCCGCGATGTTTGGACATCTCGCAGAATGCGGCACGTGCCGCACATTCATGAGCAGGGTGCTCGCTATGCGGAGCACGCTCCTGTCGGCTCCGCCGATTCCAGTCCCGCCCGCGCTCGACCGAAGGGTCTTGTCCCTCCGTCTGCCGCAGACTCGATCGACGCCGGTCCGGCGCTTGTTGGCATCGCGTATTCAGATACCTCTTGCCGCCGCTGCGGCAATCGCGGTGACGCTGCTGACAATCACGCTCTTCTCAGTCAGTCTCTGGCTCAGCGCCCCGCCGCAACAGCCACAGAAGCAGGAGACTGTTTATATCATGAGTCTTCCTGCTATCGAGGTTCATGCACCGCAGCCTGCTGACAGGAAACCCGTACAATGACAATGGAGGATATTATGAATCACAAATTTGCGCTCTTCGCCGCTCTCCTTGTCGGCGTCTCCGCATTCGCCCAGGAGCCGGAACAGGCGGATCAGGACAGCAGTGCCCTGCTTGCACTTTCCAATCCGTTGATCACCGCTGTTCAGGATACGTCAAAGGGGAGACCGCCGGCGGATTTTATCGATGTCGACGTTCAACCCGAGGTCATCAAGAAAGTCGACCCCTACTTCCCCGAGCTTGCCCAGAAGGCGGGGATGGAAGGAAAGGTGTGGGTGAAGATCTGGGTGGATTCGACCGGCGCCGTGCGTGACGTCGTCGTGTTGAAAAGCGACGCTGAAATCTTCAACGCCCCGTCAATCGAGGCAGCGAAGAAGTTTGTGTTCAAGCCGGCGTACATCGGAAACACGCCCGTTGCCGTCTGGGTCTCGGTCCCGTTCAGATACAAGTTATCCGGGAAACCCGACACCCTTCCTACCGCGCGCGAGACAGTCTCTCCGAAGGACAGCCTCCTAGTGGCAGCAATTCGCGGGCTCCTGGAGGGTAGCAAATCACCACAGGATATTTCCACGCTGCTCGCACCACACGCTACCGCTATTGCAGGGGGGTATCTGAAGCAGTTGCATGATGTCGTTCGGGACCAGCAGGCAGGAAAGGGCACAATAGAGGAAAGCGAAAGAAAGGTCGTGTTTACAACAAGCCAGATCTTCGGGGCGGAGAAGACGGCGTACATGGTCTTTCGCACCGAACCCCTGGCAGGAAAAGCTAAACCGCACTATCACACCATCGTCTTCAGCCGCTCCCCAGACGGCACGCCGGCGATCTTGCACTGGCACGTTGGCAAGTGAGCGTCGTTGCATCAAGGGAGCTGGAAGTAAGGGGTACAGGGTAGGGCGTAAGGGTGGAGCGCTCCCTCCTTGCCCCCTACCACCTTACTCCCTACTCTCCGGCTTTTCTCAGTTATCCTTCGCTCCCTGACTGATCCATTCCGCAATCACTCCCCTCACCCCATCCGGCAGATACGGCCCACCCTGCGGCATCCGGTCACCGAATGGAGGTGTTGGCGAAGTCTTCCTCATGATCAGGCTGGAGTCGGCATTGCCCGGCACGATCGCGGGCCCGTGATCTCCTCCTCTCAGGAGTCCCGCTACGGTATGCGTGTCAAGATTGTTCGTCCCCCCGTGACACTGGTAGCATCCGTACTGCTGGAAGATGGGAATGATATCCTTGCTGAATGACCGCGTAACCGATCCCGGCGGTGCAGGGACCCCGGTCATGGGCCCCGTGCCAAGGTCCTTGCATCCCGCCGCGAGAAGCATGATGCTGGACAGCATAGCGATGGACTGGAGTGTTGCCTGGCGATTCATGGAATGCTCCTCTGATTGAACTGTGGGTCCCCTGAGGGAGCTCCCTTACTTGACGAGAATCATGCTTCGTGTTTCCACTGCTCCGCGGTCGGTCGTCAGACGATAAAGGTAGACACCGCTGGCCATCCCCTTTGCATCCCACCTCACCACGCTCGCGCCCGCAGGCACGATTCCGTCGATCAGCGTCGCTACCTCGCGCCCCAGGATATCGTAGATGCGCAAGGTCACCTGTGAAGAAGCGGGAAGCTCAAACCGGATCGAGGTGGATGGATTGAACGGGTTTGGATAATTCTGCTCGAGCCGGAATGTCTCAGGAAGAGGTGCCTCCGCGGTTTCGACCGACGTAAGCAATTCGGGCCCGAACTTTACCTGTCCGCGTATCTCGCCACCGGGGTATGCGGTGGTGTGGAAGTTCATGTAGATTTTTCCAGCCACCAGAGAGTCGACAAGAGCAGCGGTCAGCGGCTGGGAGACATCCGTCGTGCTCCAGTCGTCCGTGATCGTCTTCGACGCGGAATCGAATCCCGCGGCAACGTTTTTCACGACGGGTCCGTTGATGCCTGCAGGGGCCACATGGAAGTGCCCCCCTGCGCCGGAGAGCGGACCACTCAGACCAAAATACGTCACGCTGTAGTGAATGCTGTTCCTGTCGGGATCCAGGACGACGGATGCGGTGCCCTGACCCGCCGTGGCGACTGCCGGATTCTCCTGACTTCCGTCGAGCCGGGCGGTGAACCCTGTACCGGTTGTCATGTCAAGCTGGCTTCGGATCTCGCCGCCGGGATACGACGATGAGTGGAAGTTGGCATAGAGCTTCCCTGTAAAGAGCGATTCGACGAGCGCAGGGGTGAGCTGCTGCGAAACGTCGGTCGTCGTCCATGTTCCCGAGATGGTGCCATACGACGAATCCCCGCCCGCTGCAAGAGTCTTGACGATTCCCCCGTTCCGCGCCGGGTTACCGGCGTGAATATGACCTCCCGCCGTCAGGTTGCTCGCAAGGCGGATGTAGGTGAGCGCATACGATACCTGTGTATGCGCACTGTTCAGAATGAATGAGCCCGTCCCGGTCGCATTCGACACCGTCGGTGGGTTCTCTTTTGATCCTTCAAGCGACGCCACAAACCCTGTCCCTCCCTTCAGCACCAGCCGGCCCCGGATTTCTCCTCCCGGATGCGCCGTGGTATGGAAATTCGCGTAGGTCTTGCCTGCAATCATCGAATCAACGATTGCCGGCGTCAGCGGTTGGGTTCCGTCCGTCGACCTCCAGGACCCTTTGACGGTGGCGTTAGCAGAGTCGCCGCTCGCAGCAAGCGTCTTGACGACACCACCGCTTTGACCGGGCGCACCCGTGTGAACGTGTCCGCCGGCACTGAGGGGTCCGCTCAACCCGCGATAGGTGACCCAATAGTCCACCTCTGTCCTCGTCGGATCAAGCACAAACACTCCCGTTCCGCCTGCTGTGGTCACAACAGGAGGATTCTCCTGCGAACCGTCCAGGTTCGATTCGAAGTGGAGCGACGTGGCGAGGTTCACCTGCCCGCGAATTTCTCCCCCCGGGTTGGCGGTCGTATGGAAATTCACGTAGACGCGCCCGGTAAGCAGTGACTCGACGAGCGCCGCGGTCAGGGGCTGTGATACGTCGGTGCTTTTCCAGGTTCCTGAGATGGTCGCGGACGCCGCGCCCCCGGTTGAGGCAATGGTCCGCACAACCCCGCCGATCTGGCCTGGCTTACCCGCGTGGAAGTGTCCTCCCGCCGAGAGCGTCCCGCTCAGTCCCCTGTATGTGATGACGTAGCGAAGCTCGCTCATGTCGTCGCTCAGTTCGAACGAGCCGGATCCGCTTGCCGTTGTCACCACCGCCGGCACCTCCTGAGAGCCGTCGAGCACTGCGGTGAAGTGTATCTGTCCCTGCGCGGCAGGCTGCAGCACCACGAGCAGGAAAAGAACGACAGCCGGGAGCAATCTCTTCATGGATCCCTCCGTACATGGTGTGAATGAAGACGGTGAACTTGAGAAAACGCAGTTTGAGGCATGCGGGTTGACTAGGCCAAACGCTGTGCCATGAAGAGCGATAAGGAGGTAGGGGGTAGGGGTGTGAAAAGATTGGAAAATGGAGTCGAATGACCAATTCAGAATTCACAAGGAGGGTCAGGTCGCCTCACTGTGGAGGAGGTGCCACAGCGCACAAACTGCATTGGGGAAGAGAAGTCCCATGAGGCAAGGATGCATTCGTTGAATTCTAAATCGGACAATTCAATCTGATTCATCTCAGCGGGGGTACCAAATGTGAGAATGCTCCTTGAGCAACTGTCGGAAAAAAAACTGTATGGGTGGAAAAACCTTTGAAATACCTGTCAGTTTGACACCCGCCGTATGGCACTGAATCTGCTACCCATAAGTACAGGTATCCTGAAGGGACTACTATGTACGCAAATACCACCTCCGCGTTGATGCGGCAGACCGGGCAACGCCTCTACACGATCGGCGAAGCAGCAGACCTGATCGGCGTTTCCGTTCCGACGATTCGCATGTACGAGCGCGAGGGATTGATCATACCGCAGCGCAAGGCATCTCGTCACCGCCTGTTCGCTGAGCATGACCTGCAGAGAATCCGCTGCATCCGAAAGACAATTAACGCTGAGAAAGTCAGCATCGCCGGCATTCGCCGCATGATGGCACTGATACCATGCTGGAAGATGAAGGGGTGCTCCGAAGAGGAGCGGAACCAGTGCGCTGCGTATCGCGATCACGATGCTCCCTGCTGGATGGTCACCGAGAAGTCCTGGTCGTGCAAGAGCACGGAATGCAGGACCTGCAGGGTCTACATAGAAACTTCGGACTGCAGTCAGCTCAAACAGATTCTTCAGCAGTACTCCATCCCCGTCGAAACCCAGGGGCCTCCGGCCAGCTGACGGCACGCGGGGCACCGGGAAATCGATGACACGGTGGGGCGAACAACGCGCCTCCCCGTCCGATTACGCCTATCCTCCCCGCGACCACGCGCTCGCCACATCCATACGACCGTGAATTCCTTCTCACGCAGAAAATTCCTGAAGATCACTGGCGCTGTCGCGGCGATGGCTGCTGCAGGCGGCGGCATGATCAAGGCCCGCAACATGCTCTCGGGCCCCGGCGGCAACAACCTTCCCGCCACGCGGACGGTGCCGACGTTTTGCGACCTTTGCTTTTGGAAGTGCGGCGTCATCGCCCATGTCAAGGACGGCTCTCTCTGGAAGCTTGAGGGTAATCCGCTCGACCCGCTCAGCCGCGGCCGGCTCTGTCCGCGCGGCACCGGAGGCATCGGCGCACACGATGATCCCGATCGGCTCCGCTCCCCTCTCATACGCAAGCGCAATCGCGGCGAGGAGGAATGGGTAGCGGTCACCTGGGACGAGGCGTTCAACTACATCGCCGAAAAAATGCAGCGGATCATGAGCGCGTACGGCCCGGAGGCCGTCGCTCTGTTCAGTCACGGGATCGGCGGCAATTTCCTGAAGCACACGCTTAAGGCCTTCGGCACAACCAACATCGCCGCCCCGTCGTTTGCCCAGTGCCGGGGGCCGCGCGACGCCGGGTTCCGCCTCACGTTCGGCGATGACGTGAGTTCTCCCGAGCGGACCGACATCCGGAACGCCGGCTGTCTGGTGCTGATCGGCAGCCACCTCGGCGAGAACATGCACAATACACAGGTGCAGGAATTCGCCGAGGCAGTCGGGAACGGCGCCTCTATTATAGTGGTCGACCCTCGCTTCTCCGTCGCCGCAAGCAAGGCTCGTTATTACCTCCCGATCAAGCCGGGGACCGACCTCGCCCTGCTCCTTGCCTGGACGAACGTGGTCGTGAATGAAGGACTCTACGACAAAGACTACGTTGGGACGTACGGGTTCGGGTTCGAGCAATTCGTCCAGTCGATTGCTCAATACACGCCCGAATGGGCGTATCCCGAAACCGGGATCCAGCCCGAACTGATCAGGACCACTGCGCGCGAGATGGCCAGGTATCGCCCGGCGACGCTGATTCATCCCGGCCGCCGGACCACCTGGTATGGTGACGACACACAACGGAGCCGCGCGATAGCACTCCTGAATGCGCTGATGGGGAGCTGGGGGCGCAGAGGCGGCTTCTATACTCCAGTGAGCATGGATGTCCCTCCGTATCCGTACCCTCCATATCCGGAGTCGAAGAAAGGCAAGGCGGATAACGCCGGGAACAAGTATCCCTTTGCACATGAAACAATCTCAACGGGCATTCGGGAGGCCACGCTTACCGGCCTCCCCTATCCCGTGAAGGGGTGGTTCGTCTACGCCACGAATCTGATTCATGCTCTCCCGAACGAGGCAGAAACGATCGCGGCGATACAAAACCTCGACCTGCTGGTGGTTATCGATGTCGTACCGAACGAAATCGCCGGATGGGCCGACGTGGTGCTCCCGGAGTCGGTGTATCTCGAGCGGTTCGACGATCTGAACGTGGAATGGTTCCGCGAGCCCTTCGTTGCCCTCCGCCAGCCCGTGGTCGAGTCGCCGCACGAGCAGAAACCGAACTGGTGGATCGCAAAAAAACTCGCCGAGTCGCTCGGGCTGCAGCAGTACTTTCCCTGGAAGGACATCGAAGAGTACCTGCGCCACCGCGTCACGGCCGCGGGCCTGAGCTACGATGAGCTGCGGAAGAAGGGGATCATCCGCGGCGCGAAGCAGCCGATTTATTTTTCTGAAGGAGTCCCTGCGGAATTTCCCACACCATCGAGCAAAATTGAATTCTACTCCCTCCAGCTCGCGAATGCAGGATTCGATCCGGTGCCTGTCTATCACCGGCCGGCAGAAGGACCTCCGGGAAGTTACCGGCTCTTGTTCGGCCGCGCACCGGTTCACTCATTCGGCCGGACGCAGACGAACAGAGTTTTGATGGATATGATGGATGAGAATGAAGTCTGGATGCACCCCGTCACCGCCGAGCGACACGGGATCGTCTCCGGCACCTACATCAGATTGAAGAATCAGGACGGGGTGTTCAGTAACAGGGTCCGGGCACTTGTGACGGAGCGGATCCGCCACGACTGTGTCTACATGGTGCATGGGTTCGGACACACTGCGAAGGACCTGCACTTCGCGCGCGGCAAGGGGGCGAGCGATGCGCAGCTGATCACCCGTTACGCCACCGATCCGCTGATGGGGGGAACGGGAATGAACGTGAATTTCGTGACCATCGAACCGGAGGCGGCATAGCCATGGCGCGCTACGGAATGGTCATCGATACCGTACGATGCGTCGGCTGTACCGACTGCGTCGTGGCCTGCACAACGGAAAACGACGTGCCTCTCGGCGTTCACCGGGACTGGGTGGTGTTCGATACTGAGGGGTCGTTCCCGACGCTTCACATGCAGATCAGGAGCGAGCGGTGCAACCACTGCGACGATCCCCCCTGCGTCTCCGCCTGTCCAACGGGAGCGAGCCACATTCACGAACACGGCGGCATCGTGCTCGTCGATGCCGACAAATGCACCGGCTGCAAGGCCTGCATTGCTGCCTGCCCATACGACGCCAGGTTCATTCATCCCGATGGATATGCGGACAAGTGCACCTTCTGCCTCCCGCGGGTTGAGCAGGGACTTGACCCCGCCTGTGTGGCAGTTTGTCCGACGCTCTGCATGCACTTCGGCGACCTCGACGACCCGCACAGCAACGTGAGCACGCTGCTGGCATCCCGGCGTGCCGCACCGCTGATGCCCGAGGCAGGAACGAAACCAAGAATCTATTATCTGGAGTAAGCGGCATGCATGAGCTCTATTCCACCCGCGCCAATCCACTGATCGATCCGTCGCTGCACGTCTGGGGGTGGGAGATCGCCGTGTATCTCTTCCTTGGCGGGCTCGTTGCCGGGATCATGATCATCGGCGGGTACTTCATGTACCGAGGACGGCACACCGAGAGCATATGCGTATGTGAACAACTTCCGATGCTTGGCCTGGTCCTTCTCTCGGCCGGCATGATCGCGTTGTTCCTCGACCTCGAGGATAAGTGGCACGTCTGGAGATTTTACCTGACCTTCCAGATCGCGTCGCCCATGTCGTGGGGGTCGTGGATCCTCCTTCTTGTCTATCCGGTGCTGGTCCTTACGCTTGCCATCCGCCCTCCACGATACCTGACGCAGCGTTTTACGGCTCTTGATCGAGCAAGGAATTTTTTGCGCGGCCGTTCCGGCCTGGTCCGTCGCATCGGCATGGCGAGCATGGTGCTGGGAGCGGGGCTTGGTATCTACACGGGGATTCTCCTCAGCGCGCTTGGAGCCCGGCCGCTTTGGAACAGTCCTCTGCTCGGGTTTATCTTCCTGCTCTCCGGACTCTCTTCCGCCGCGGCACTTGTCCACCTGATAAGCAGAGACCCCGGCGAGAGCCGGATGCTCGCACGGGCGGACAATATGTTCCTTACGGCGGAGAGTGCTCTGATCCTGCTCTTCCTTATCGGGCTCATTACCACCTCACGGGTTCATGAGGAGGCCGCAGTCCTGCTTCTCACCGGAGCGTTTGCTCCGGTGTTCTGGGTGTTTGTCATAGCTCTTGGTATTATCATCCCGCTGATCATACAGTCGCTTGCCGTCGCAGGGAAGATCCGACACGTCCCCGCATCGCCGGTGCTTGTCATGGCCGGAGGTCTGGCACTGCGGTTCGTCATCGTGGCCGCGGGGCAGGCAAGCCATTGGGCGTCAACGATTCACTGAACAAGGAAAACGGCATGACAACTCTGACGGCTTCACCACCCGCGGATCTCCGGGCGGCAACGACAACCGCGGCCCGGACTGCGCATCCATACATGAATCCCTACCTCGCCGGTCTCGGCCTGGGCCTTGTCCTGCTCCTCTCCTTCGTGGTCATGGGACGCGGTCTCGGCGCCTCTGGTGCGTTCACTGCGGTCGTCGCCACCGGAGTCAATGCTGTGGCCCCCGAGCACGCGAAGGCGAACGAGTTCTATGCCGAGTATCTCGGCGACGGGACAACGAGCCCGCTCATGGACTGGCTCGTGTTCGAAGTCCTCGGCGTCTTTGCCGGCGGGCTGATCTCCGGAGCCCTGGCGGGGCGGGTCAGGATTGCCGTCGATCGGGGGCCAGCGATCACCGACCGATCCCGGCTCATCCTTGCCTTCTTCGGGGGAGGAATCATGGGGATCGGCGCCAAGATCGCCCGCGGCTGCACGAGCGGCCAGGCGCTGACCGGCGGCGCGGTACTGAACCTCGGTAGTTGGATCACGATGCTGATGGTCTTCGCCGGAGCATATGCACTGGCGTATTTCGTACGGAGGCAATGGCTATGAGCGCCCCCTGGTACAAATTCGGACTCTTCGGCGATAACGTGAGTCTGGTCGTCGCCTTTGTGATCGGCATTGGCTTCGGGTTCTTCCTGGAACGGGCAGGTTTCGGCAGCGCGAAAAAGCTGACCGCGCAGTTCTATCTGACCGACATGACGGTGTTCAAGGTCATGTTCACCGCAATCGTTACAGCGATGATTGGGGTCTTCTACCTCGGGTGGATCGGGTATCTCGATCTGTCGCTCATCTACCTCACTCCCACGTACATCGTGCCGCAGTTTGCAGGAGGACTCCTCCTTGGCGTCGGCTTCGTCGTTGGCGGCTACTGCCCCGGCACCTCGTGCGTTGCTGCAGCCACAGGGAAGCTTGACGGCATGGCGTTCCTGGGGGGCATCCTTGCCGGTTTGCTCCTCTTCGGCGAGCTGTTTCCCCTGGTAAGTGGATTCTACACCATGACTCCGCTCGGCCGCGTGACACTACCTGAGTTCTTCGATCTCTCGTACGGCCTTGTCGTCTTTCTTGTTGTTCTCATGGCAGTCGGAGGGTTCGCCGGCGCAACTCAGGTGGAAAAATGGATGGCTGCAAAGAAAGGAGTCCGTTGACTATGAAAGGGCTATTCACGAAACTCACAGTGAACAGAGCCCTGGGCCTGGCGACGCTGGTGCTGGGATTCCTTGCGCTCTTCCTCGGCGATCCGGGTAAAGGCGCGCGGGCAACAATCGATCCATCAGAACTTGCGCTGATGGTCCAGCGAGAGGTCGACCACGTATCGCCCGAGCAGCTTGCCGACTGGATCATTGCGGGGCGCTCGGATTACCGGCTGGTGGACCTTCGGCGCGAGGCGGAATTTGCGGAATACCATATTCCCACCGCCGAAAACATTCCTCTCACGGGTCTTGATCGGTCGTCGCTCGGGCGGAACGAGACCGTTCTCCTGTACTCTGAAGGGGGGATCCATTCCGCGCAGGCCTGGTTTCTGCTGAAGGCGCGTCAGCACCGGAGCGTCTACATGCTGAGCGGCGGGCTCGATGGATGGAAGGAGCGTGTGCTGTTCCCCAGAGTGACGGCAGACAGCAGCGCCGCATCACTCGAGAAGCTGAAGCATGTGAGCGCGTTCTTCGGCGGATCATTGCGAACGGGGAGCGGAGAGGCAGCAGCCGGCCCGACCCTTATAATGCCGAAACCGCAGATCTCGGCCCCGCCGGTTGCACCTGCCGGCGGCACGACTACGAAAAAGAAAAAAGAGGGGTGCTGAAATTCGCCAGGGCTGACGATGGCCGGCGGTGAAGTGATCTGGGGAGTAGTACTTGCCGGGGGGGACTCACGCCGGATGGGGCGCGACAAGGCTCTCATCCCCTTCAAGGGCATCCCGATGGCCGCGCACATCGTGGCGACGCTTGCGCATGCAGTTGGACACGTCGTGGTGGTAACCTCTCCCGATCGTTCGTATTCCTTCCAGGGGATCGACGTCATTCATGACATCTTCCCTGGCCAGGGGCCTCTTGCCGGGATCCATGCAGCGTTCGAAACTCTTCGCGCTGATTCTCTCTTCGTCCTCGCCTGTGACACCCCGTTCGTCAGAGTCGAACTAATTCGTCATATCATCGACCAGAGCCGCGACGCATCTGTGACTGTCGCCGAAATGGGCGGGAGGGTTCACCCGCTGTGCGGGCTGTACCGAAGTCCTGTTCTGCCGGCAATCACACGACGGTTGAATGAAGGGAAGTTGAAAGTGAAGGACTTGCTGGAGGAAGTGGGGGCGAAGCGGGTGCTGATCGGGCCGGACCTGAGCTTCTACAGGGAGAATCTCCTGGCCAATGTGAACACAAAGAACGATTTTGAAATTTGAATTTGGAATCTTGAATTGGATGGAGCGATGAACAAACGAACCGCAACTATCAAGCAGCTCCAGGGAATCACCCTCGCCGCCAAAGCCGACTCCACGCACTGGGTCATCATGGACGGGAAGAAAGAGGAGGGAGGATCGGAAGCGGGGCCGACGCCGAAGGAGCTCCTCTTGATGGCGCTGGGAGGGTGTACGTCAATGGATGTGATCCCGATACTGAAGAAGAAGCGCACCCCGGTGGAGAGATACGAAGCAAAGCTCACCGCCACTGTACGTGACGAGCACCCAAAGATCTACAGCACCATCCACATCGAGTACGTCTTTTACGGCAAGGGAATCTCACCTGTTGATGTGGAGCGCGCAATCGAACTTTCCGAAACGAAGTACTGCTCCGTCACGGCGATGCTGCGCGACACCGTGAAGATCACCCACTCGTACAGGATTGAGGAGCCGCCGGCTCACGCTGATGTTCCATGAAGTAGCCAATCGTAGACCGTCGCTACGGACATCCCTGCTTCCTGAATCGGCATCGCCTGTTCACGCACCAGCAGCAACAGGCGCTTGACGGCGCGAGGGTATGCTTCCGATGCTTCCCGCAGCGCTCGCACTTCTCGCTCCATTGTCCCAACGGAGGAAATGTCGGAGCAGACCTGAATCAGCTCCTCGGTACCGTCCGGGAATCGGGCGTGGAAGTCCACCTCATATCCAGAGGGTGTCTTGACATATCTCACGTCTCCCTTCCGACGCTCAAGTTCATTCAACACCACAGTCTCCAGCGCACGGCCTTCCTGTGGTCTGCCGCTCGGATCAAATGCGCGGATTAAGCCGGGATCAACCGGATAGATCTTGCGTGGATTCGAATTCCGTTTTCGTTCAGAATCGGTTGAGATCGGGATTGCGCTGATGAGGAACGCGTCGACAAGATACCCGAGCATCTCGTGCAACGAATCTTTGCCAACACCAAGGCCCTGTGTTTTAAGATCCTGATGCATTCTGTGTACACTCAACGCCGCGGCCGAATTACGCAGGCATTGTCGTACAAACCATCGCAGTGCGGCGACCTGAGTGATGCCATAGCGTTCGAGGATATCGCGAAAGAGAACGGCGTTCACGTATCCCTGAAGCAGTTCCACACGAAGCGGAGCAGAAAGCCCCTGCGCTTCCGGGAATCCCCCTTCCTGCAGGTACTCGCGAAATCGTTTCTCAATGAGCGATCGTTCGCCGGCCGAGAATTCCTCGCCTGGCTTCTGCGGTTCCTCGCCCCGGTGACGCAGAAATTCCCTAAAGCTGAACGGACGGATGATCGTCTCGACACTCCGGCCTCGCATTGATGTGTGAATTTCCCTGCTGAGCATCCGCGCTGAGGAACCGGAGACGACAACTTCGACCCGCTCCGAATCCATGACTCGACGAACAAATCTTTCCCACCCTGCCACAAGCTGGACTTCATCCAGAAACCATGAGACCGTTTCCTTACCGCGCAAATCGGGGAAACGACGGTAGTATTCTTCCAGGAGTTGACCCAATTGTCCCTGGTTCAGGTACACAAGCCGGTCATCATCAAAGCTAATGTAGATCGCGCGTTCTGCGGGAAGCACTGCCCGACGGTCGGCTTGAAGTTGTCGGAGGAATGTCGTCTTCCCAGTCCGCCGCATTCCGATTACGGCGTGAGTCTTCCCTGGAATCGACGGTAATCGGGAATCACGCCTCGTAAAAGGCTGAATCGGACCCGTCGCGAGTGATTCGTTGAGCTTCTCGGCAAGTATAGGGTGTAGTGGCATAGGGAAATATAGGCAAAAGGTGTCCTTCTGTCAAGGACACTTTTTGACAAAGGTGTACTCGTGCCAAGGACAGGTCGTTGTAATGACATTCGAATCCAGTGCCACGGCCGGGTAAATACGACTCTTGTCGGCGACGGGACCACTTAGCTTGACTCCCTTCGAGTCCGCTACGATATTCAACGTTGTTCAACAATGATCAGCCTGAGAGAATCAATCAAATATCATCACCTTCCATCAATTTGCATGAAAACTAGACCTTTGGTGCATCGGCAGAGACGTGATCCTCTACCCATTCAAACATCGTCGGGAGGCATACTGAAGGGTACCTCGACCTGAGCCCTCACATCAAACCGCACGGTTTTGTCCCAGACCCGCTTCTCCTTTTTCACGTATTCCATCCAGAGCGCCTTCACGACGATGTAGATCCAGAGCTGGCAGTAGGTGAAGTACATTACCACCAGCACCGGGATCTGCCGCAGCCGATCCTCGCCGTCGTATGAGATCGCGAGCATGGTCTCGAAAAGGAAGAGAAAGACGGCCATGATCCAGACGAACGTGTAGGGGCCGGGGAGCGACATGCTGACCAGGTTCGCGGCGCTCACGACAAACAGCGCGTCTGAGATCACGATCGCAACGAAGAAGACATAGTAGAGCGACAGCGTGTAGAGCACGTCGAATGCGAGCCGCTTGCTCCGGAACTGCGGGATGTGCTTCAGGAATTTCCCCAGCACGTAGTTGTTGCCCCGCACCCAGCGGGTGCGCTGGCGCACCCAGACGTTCCATTCCTGCGGTTCCTGCTCGTACGTCACCGCGTACGGCACAAACTTGATCTTGTACCCCTCCTGATAGATCCGGATGCTCAGCTCCGAATCCTCCGTCAGCGCCTCCTCATCCCACCCCCCGAGCTGCCGGATCAGCCATGTCCACATCACGAAGTTGGTGCCCGGGAGCGTGGCAATGTTGTGCATCTGCCACCGCCCGGCCTGAAGCATCGACTGAAAGCTGAGGGTCTCGATGTTGATGAA
>JBFLYO010000030.1:0-49689 GCA_040756745.1 Bacteroidota bacterium | reverse complement strand
CGGCGGATGCTCGCGGTTTCCATCGCGGCCCCCATCCTCCAGGTGCTCCTGCTCGGGTATGCGGCGACCACCGACATCCGGAACAGCACGCTGATCGTATGCGACATGGACAAGACGGCCGAAAGCAGGGCGTTCGTCCGCAGGTTCACCAACACGACGTACTTCATCGGGAAGTACGCCGTCGACATCCCTGACGAGATCGACGCAGCGATCGAGGAGGGCGCAGCCAACATCGCGCTGCTCGTCCCCCCGGGGTTTGGACGGAAGCAGCTCATGCACTCGACAGCGGAGGTACAGATCGTCCTCGACGGGACGGACGCGAACACCGCGAACATCCTGATGGGGTATGCTTCCCAGATTGTGGCCTCGCATACGCAGGCAGTGTCGGCTGAGTACCTTGCCCGGTCCCGGGTACAGGGGATCCCGCGCATCGTTCCTGAGCCGCGGATCTGGTTCAACCCCGACCTCCGCAGTTCGAACTTCATGGTCCCCGGCGTGGTGGCCCTCGTGTTGATGATCATCACCATGACGTTGACGTCCCTCGCCATTGTGAAGGAAAAGGAGATCGGGACGCTGGAGCAGCTCATGGTCACGCCTATCAGGCCCTACCAGCTCATCCTCGGGAAGTTGATCCCGTTTACGCTTATCGGGTTCCTCGATGTCCTGATCGTCCTGGCGATAGCACGGTACTGGTTCGAGGTCCCGCTCGTTGGGAGTCTGATGCAGCTCTTCATGCTGAGCGGACTCTTCATCCTCACGACGCTGGGGCTGGGGTTGTTCATTTCCACGATCGCGCGCTCACAGCAGCAGGCGATGCTCATCGCCCAGTTCTTTTTCTTCATGCCCTTCATGTTCCTTTCGGGTTTTGCGTTTCCCATTGCGAACATGCCCCAGGTGATTCAGGCGATGACGTACGTGATCCCGCTCCGCTATTTCCTGGAGATCGTTCGGGGCATTTTCCTGAAAGGGACCGGTCTCGCTGAGCTCTGGACCCAGGTGCTCGCGCTCCTCGGGATCGGACTCGCGATCTTCACGCTCTCGGTTCTCCGCTTCCGCAAGACGCTCGAGTGATCTCTTCAAGGGTGCACGGGAAAAGATTTCCCCGTATATTGTCCCCGTTTCGTTCACCAATCCCGAGAAGTCTCATGCACAGACAATGGCCGGTGGCGTTTACGTTCCTTGCGTTGGTTGGGTCAGCGTCCGCCGGTGTGCCCCCTCCCGGTCCACGTACGGGTCCCCTCACCGTGGTCGCCCTCGGCGATGCGGGGGACAATACTTCGGCGCTGCGCGCCTGCGGGATGTATCTGACGAATATGCACGTGGGTCAGCACGATGCGGGCACGTTCGATGCGTTGATCTTCCTCGGTGACAATTTCTATCCGACCGGTCTCAACATACCTGTCGACGACGTGGCCAAGAAAGTGGCCTCCACCCTCGAACCGTTCAAAGTGCCTATGGAGGAGCTTGGCCGCAGTCGCGTCCATGCCATCGCCGGAAATCATGACTACTATGCCAGGTACGCCATCGAAAAATCCGTGCTCTTCGGCCTGGTGAAGATCGAGGAGGCGCCTGTCGGTCTGTCCGACCGGGGCAATCACCGCGCAGCATCGATCGGCTCGTGGGCCTACCATTTCGGCATGCCCGGCGATGCGGTGTACCCGATCGCGTCTGGTTCCGCCGACAGCACACAGTTCATCTTCTTCGATTCGGCGATACTGCTGCGGACGCCGGCCGAGCTCTGGAAACCCTCGCTCGACAGCCTCCGGCTCCTCCTTGCAGCCAGCCGGAGTCGGCCCGGCATCGTCTGGAGGGTCTTCTGCGCCCATCATCCGTTCATGTCAGTGGGTGAGCACGCCGGCTACACGCTCTGGGACGACGAAGCGAACGTTGTGGAGTATCTCACCCCGTGCGACAAGGATTCGAATGCGCTGGCGTGGCTCAAGAATTCATTCGACCCGGAGGATCAGTGTACTGAGCGTTACACGGCATATGTGGATTCCCTTCGTGCGGCCATACGATCTGCCGGCGCGAAGATCCACCTCGCCCTGGCGGCACATGATCACAGCCTCCAGCTGCTCGCGATTGGTTCGGGTGTGCCGGACGACCCGTTCCCGTCGGTCCAGATCGTTTCGGGGGCCGCGAGTGAACCTTCCCGCGTCAGATTTCCATTGCCGCCGACGGTCTACACCTCGGCACAGACTCGTCCTTCGGCCGAGGGGATCTCCCTTCCCGGGTTTCTGCAGCTTCGGTTCGGGAAAGAGCGGGTGCGCGCGGTTTTCTACAATGCTGACAATGGCGATCCGATCGACATGGGAGCGGGCAAGACGGAATTCTGGCTCGACCGCAACGGCGCGATCACGAATAACTGAAGGGCATGGAGTATGAGGCATCCTGTGCTGGACGAGCTGGACTATCCGCCATTTCACGGTTTCCCACCCGACGCGCTCCGTTTCCTGCGGTTGTTGAAGAGGAACAACAACCGCCCCTGGTTCCAGAAACACAAGCAGGACTACGAAGAACATGTGCGGTTTCCGATGCAATGCCTGATCGCTGGACTTGCGGTCAGGTTGGCGGACATCGCCCCGGAGGTCACCTTCGATCCCAAACGCTCCATCTTCCGCATCTACCGGGACGTCCGGTTCAGCAACAACAAAGCGCCTTACAAGACGAATATCGCCGCGTCGTTTGAGGTGAAGGGAAGGAAGGGGCCGACCGAATCACCTGGGCTCTACGTGGGAATCGAGCCCGGGGAAATCTACATCGGAGGTGGAGTCTACATGCCGTGGGGAGATCAGCTGAAGGCGATACGCAGGAGCATCGCCGAGCATCCGGACGAATACCTTGCGGTGGTGGAAGACAGGCGGTTCAAGAAGCGGTTTGGCGGGATACAGGGGGAGAACCTGGCGAAAGCGCCCCTTGGCTATCCGAAGGACCACCCGATGATCGAGCACCTCCGCCACAAGCAGTTCTACACGGGCATCGAGCTGAAGGACGCGGCGTGTGAGTCTCCGCGCTTCCTCGACACCGTTGCCGGTGTCTTTGCAGACATCATGCCGCTGGTGCGGTGGATCGACAGGGCAACGCGCTCACGCTGAGCGGAGCGCCGCAAGGATGTTCAGCCGCGCTGCGCGGACCGCGGGGAGGAACCCCCCGACAATTCCCATGATGAACGCGAACACGAACGTCGAGAGAACGATCCCCGGCGACAGCGCGAATCCGAAAGCCAGTTCGGAAAACGTCCCGAAGTTGACCGTGGAGATCCTGATGAACGACATGAAGGATGCAATCGCGAGGCCGGCAAGTCCCCCCACCCCCGCCAGGAGGATCGCCGCCACGAGGAATGCGCTCAGAACGCTCCTCCGCCTGAACCCGAGGGCTCTGAGCGTGCCCACCTCCACCGTGCGGTTGGCGACGGCCGCATACATCGTGATCATTGCGCCGATGATAGCCCCGATGCTGAAAATGATGGTCACGATGAGGCCGAGGACCTTGATGAAATCAGACATCAGCTTCGATTGCTCTTCGTAGTACACCTTTTCCCGCTTGACGTCCAGATACTGTGTCCGGGGGTCTTTCTCGATCTTCGATTTTACCGCCTCGAAGTCCCCAGGGTTCTTCAAACGGAATGTCATTGAGGAATAGACCGGCCGCCCGAATGCGGGCATGAGCTGGTCCGCGTCCCCCCAGATTTCCGATTCGAACCCGGACCCCTCCGCTTCGAAGATGCCGACCACCGTCCACTGCGCGTCCCCGAACCGGACCTGGCTGCCTATCGTTGCACCTTCGAAGCGCCTGGCGATATTTGATCCGACGATGATCTCGCGGCTCCCGAACCTGAACATCTGCCCCTCGATGATCTTCACTTGTGGACGGAGCTCCATCGCCGCAGGCGCGATCCCGCGAACGGAGATGTTGCCGAGTCCTCCCGTTTCCTTCTTCCGGAGGTTGATGACGACGAAGGTCTCCGGCGATGCTACAGGTGTGCCGTCGGCGAGGACGGCCAGTTCCGGGAGGGCCTTTACGATGTTGGCCGCGTCACGTCCGATCTGGCTGACCAGTTCCGAGTTCGCGGATCGTCGCAGGAGAATGACATTGTTGTCGGCCCCGGTGTCCACAAGCGTCGTCTCGACCCCGTGGGCGAGCATCAGAACGGCGGCGAAGACGAATACTACTAGCGCGATGCCCCCGAGCGTGAGGACTGTGGTCAACCGACGTGTCCAGAGACTTCGCCAGGTGTAGGAAACAGGTATTTTCATTTCGCTATCCTATTGACCGTAAACCGTCCACGATCTTCATGCGCACCGCCCGCGTAGCCGGAAAAAGCGCTGCCACCACTCCCACCGTGAGGGAAACAGTGACGGCGAGCATGATAGTAACCGGCTCGACATTGAAGATGGGGAAGAACGTCGGGAATAGCCTGGCGAATCCCCCTGCGATGGGGAACGTGAGCGCAAGTCCCGCGGCGCCGCCGATACAGGCGATCAGGAGCGATTCGCCTCCGATCAGCCCGATAATATGCGTGCGCGAGAAGCCCAGCGTCTTCAGCACGGCATATTCCTTCGTCCGTTCGCGTGCCGCCATCACGATCGTGTTGGCGAGAATAAGGAGGATAATCCCGACAATGACGTAGGAAACAGCCTCAAGCGAATCCACAATTGCGCTCGACATCGATACGAAGCTCTGCGCGAACTCACGTTCTGTCTCCGTCTTGGTTGGGGCGCGCGAATTCTGATATGCGTCATCGATGGTCCTTGCCACGCGCGGCATGTCTGCGGCGCTCCGGACGCTCAACACGTACCATCCGACATACCCCTCGCGGCCGGGGCTTTCCGCCTTCATGCGCTCATCGAGGTACGCCCAGTGGAAGAACATCTGGGTCTCGTCGATGGTCGCGTCCTTCCCTTTGTAGATCCCGCGGACGACAAACTCCCACCGGCCGGGATAGATATCCCCTTCGAGGGGAATGATATCGCCGATCTTGAAGCCGTGCTGGGCGGCTAGCTTGGCCCCCACAACGCAGGAGTTCCGTTCCCGCTTGAAATCGGCCAGCTGATCCGGAGGGAGGATATACTCGGGATAGAGGGTAAAGAATGTTTCCGGATCCACCGACATGCGCGGGAAGAAGTTGTTCCAGTCCGCCTGATCCTTGTAGATGCCGCCGAACCAGTTCGCAAACGTCACTCCGTTGACGCCGGGGACCATCTCGATCTGCGCCTTGTACGCATACGGGAGAGGGAAAATGAACGATACCGACTGGCGGGTGATCATTCGGTTAGCGGCGGTCGCCTCGACGCCTGCGGACCACGCCGTCACGATCGTCCGCATGAACCCGAAGGCCATCACGGCAATGGTAATGCCAAGGATTGTCAACGTCGTCCGCAGCTTGTGGCGGAGCGCGTTCTTCAGAACAAGCCGGAACACAAACATGGGATCCTCCTCAGCTCAGTTCGCCCTTGTCAAGATGCCGCACCGTGTGTGCCTTTTCCGCGGCTCGCGGGTCGTGCGTGACCATCACGATCGTCTTCTTGTATTCCTTGTTGAGCCGGTCGAGGAGATCCATGATTTCCTGCGCCGAGACCTTGTCGAGGTCTCCTGTGGGCTCATCGGCGACGAGCACCGTGGGATCCGTTACGATCGCCCGCGCAATCGCGACGCGCTGCTCCTGTCCGCCCGAGAGCTGCTTGGGATAGTGTCCCATCCGGTCCCCAAGTCCGACGAGTCTCAGTGCTGCCTCGACGTGCTCGCGCTTCTCTTTCTTTGAGAGCTTTGTGAGCAGAAGCGGGAGCTCGACGTTCTCGAACGCCGTCAGGACAGGGAGCAGGTTGTAGAACTGGAAGATGAAACCGATATGGCGGGCCCGCCAGACAGCCAACTGGGATTCGTTCAGCCCGGCGATATCCGTGCCCGCCACGGCGACGCTACCGGCATCGGGGCGGTCTATCCCGGCAATCAGGTTCAGCAGCGTCGTCTTCCCAGAACCGGAGGGCCCCATCAGGGCGAGGAATTCCCCGTCCGGCACGCGGAGCGAAATATTCCGAAGGACCGGGATCAGGATCGTATCCCTGCGGTACGTCTTGTTGACGTTCTGTACGTCGATGATGGTGTGGTTGTTCTGCGCCATCCTTCCTCCTGGGTGATCGCTGGTCTGCTACCGCATTTTGACTTTTGTCCCGTCGGAGAACCCTGCCGGAGGGTGGTTGACGACGATCTCTCCCGGCGTGAGCCCTTCCCTGACTTCCACGAGGTTCCCCAGCCGATCACCGGTCCGGACAACCGTCTCCACGGCAACGCCGTCGCGGACGACAAAAGCGATGGTTCGCCCGTCTCGCTCGACGAGGACGGAGGGGACGACGGTGGTCTTCGGCGGCGCGGCGGCCGCTGAGGCGGAAAGCTCTCCGCTCAGGAACGCGACTTTCGCGCTCATTTCTGGGAGCACCCGCTCGTCGCGCTCGAGGAAAGCTACCTTTGTCAGGACGGTCGCCTTAGCCCGGTCGGCTGTGGGGACAATCTTGTGCACCGAGCCGCGATACCGCTTGTCGGGGTACGCGTCGAGGACGATTTCGCACGGCTGACCGATGCGAACGCGGGTGATGTTCGATTCCGAGACATCGGCCTCGACCTGGAGCGAGGTCATGTCGGCCATCGATACGACGGCGCCCCGCGAGTTGGCCGACGAGGCAAAGGGGGCCACGACCTCGCCGACATCGGCATCTTTTGTCAGCACGGTACCGTCGAAGGGTGCGCGGATCCGTGTGTTTTCGAGTGCAACTCCTGCCGCCTCCACCTGCGCCAGGGCTGAACGAATAAGGGCATTGACCCGAATGGCGCGCGCTTGTGCTGCGTCGAGCTCAGCCTGCGACGTGAGGCCGGAGGCCATCAGCCGTTGCTGGCGTAGAAGCGTTGAGTGTGCGTCGACCGAGTCGGCGCGGGCGACTTCGAGGTCTGCCCGTGCTTTGTTGAGTTCAGCGAGAACATCCGCGTCCTCTAATCGTGCGATGACCTGTCCGCGCTTCACTCGGTCTCCTTCTTCCACGGCGAGCAAGACGAGTCGGCCGGTCCCTTTGGATGCGACGGAGGCCTTCCGCTGCGCCACGACATAACCGTTGGCGGTGAGGACTGAGCTCGCTTGGGCCGGAGAGGTTAAGGTGACGGCGGCGGTATCGACCTCGATCACGGTGCCGCCGCGGATCAGGAAAAACGCTCCGACCAGAGGGATGAGGATGGCGGGAGGGAGAATGTATTTCCACCTGGCGGGTCGGCTTTCCGATGTGGAGATTGTCTCCGCGCGACTGATGCGAAGCGATGAAAGATCAGGTTTTTCCGTTGATGACATGTGGCTGTAGTTCTTGGTCGAGGCGGGCTTCTACAACTTGTCGCGTGGTCCCGCCTCCAATCGACAACGGTACAACGAGATTATTCAGACTCCGGTTCTTCCAGCGACTTCTGGTAGGCCCAGTCGATGTACGGGAGCTCCACGATCGTCCGCTGCGAGAGAGGGCGTTTGGGGCGGTCGACGGAACCGAACCCGATCCCTCCGGTCTTCTCCTGTTTCTTCGGAGGTTTCTTGTATTGCGGCGAGTTGAACATCGGCTCGCCTTCGTCCCGCGAAACAATAAGGGTAGCTCCGTCGGGGTTCTCCTTGCTGGGGGGAAAAGTATAAATCGAATACAACCCCGTCCAGATTGCGAAGGTGAACCAGAACAGCACTGCGATGAGAAGTATGCCGAAAAACACCAAAAACTTCTTGATCACCAGCCGCCTCGCTGAAGAGTGGGGGTATGTCCGCTCAATATCGCCATTTTCCCCCGGAAGGTCAACCGCTCCGTTCGCGAAGACCCGCGTGTCACTCTCCGATCAATTGCGCGATGATTTCGCGCCGGCGCGGCCGGTTATCGAAGTCCACGACCACGATCTGCTGCCACGTCCCAAGCGCAAGAGAGCCGTTGACAAGCGGGATGGAAAGCGACGGCCCGAGCAGCGCCGCCCTCACGTGGGCAAAACCATTGCCGTCGCCCCAGCGGTCGTCGTGGGCGTAGGTGATCCCCTGCGGCGCCATCCGTTCGATGGCCCCCTTCAGGTCCGCGATGGCTCCCGATTCATGCTCGATGGTTGTGATCCCGGCGGTCGAACCGTGGACGAACAGCGTCAATGTCCCATCCCTGACCGCGGTCGTTGCCAGCCATGACTCCACCTGCGGGGTCAGGTCGATGACGTCGCTGAAGCCCTTGGTGGAGAGGGAAAAGTTGGTGGACCATGCTTTCATATCAATGTGACGGCTCGAGTGCAGTGTTTAGTCTCCTTCTTTCGCGCGCATGGAGTCCCAGATGGCGTACGTCGCCAGAAGGATGAACATGGCGAGTCCTGTGATCTCCGCGGCCGTTGAGCCCGCCCATGCGGCATTGACCCAGTCGAATCCGAAAAACCGGAGGAATGCGTTCAGGACGCCAAAGAGCGATCCGCCGGCGATAAATCCTGAGGCGATCAGCGTCCCCCTCGAGAGCCTCGCGGCGTTCAGCCTTTCACTCCTGGAGCGCGAGGAGACCCACCACGCAACGATTCCGCCGAACAGCAGAGGGGTGTTCAGTTCCTGGGGGATGTACATGCCCAGGGCGAATGCGAGCGGCGGGATCTTGATGAGCGTCAGTATTAAGGCGATCATTGCTCCCACGAGGTAAAGGATCCAGGGCGCCGGCGCGTTGGACATCAGCGGCTGGATTACCGCTGCCATAGCGTTGGCTTGCGGGGCGACCATGGCGTTTTCTCCCTTAAAACCAAACGTCTGATTCAGGATCAGGATAACTCCGCCGACCGTTGCTGCCGAAACCAGGGTGCCCAAGAACTTCCATGTCTCCTGCTTCTTCGGTGTGTTGCCGATCCAGTAGCCGATCTTCAGGTCGGTGATGAAACCTCCGGCCATCGAGAGCGCGGTGCAGACCACGCCGCCGATGATCAGTGCGCTCACGATCCCGCTCGACCCGGAGAGCCCGATCTGTGTGAGGATGAACGACGAGAGGATTAGCGTCATGAGCGTCATCCCGGAAATCGGGTTGGTGCCGACGATCGCTATGGCATTTGCCGCCACCGTCGTGAAGAGGAATGCGATTACCACAACGATCAACAGCCCCACGAGCGCGTGCCATGCGTTGAAGACGACATCGCCATAGAAAAAGACGAAGATGAGGAGCGCGGACAGGATGATGAGGAGAATATTGAAGAGCATCTTGATATCGGTCTGAGTCCGGATCGATGTCGCTTCGTGTTCCCCTTTGGGATGCACGATCTCCCTGTACGCCAGGCCGAACGCGCCGAAGATGATCTTCGATGACCGGATGATGCCGATGATCCCCGCCATGGCGATCCCGCCGATCCCGATCTGGCGGACATAGTTGCGGAAAATCTCCTCCGCGGTCATTGCCGAGATCAGCTTCTGCGTTCCCGCGCCCAGGGGGAAGGAGAGCCCCTGGCCGATCTCTGAGAAGAGGGGGACCAGCACGAACCATGAGAGAAATGAGCCCGCAGCGATGATTGCGGAGTATTTGAGGCCGATGATATATCCGAGGCCGAATACCATGGCGGAGACGTTGAGCCGGAAGACCATCTTGAACTTGTCCGCCACCAGTGCGCCGACGGAGATCATCCGGGTAGTGATGACTTCCGCCCAGGCGCCGAATGCGCTGAAGGCGAAGTCAAACACCCCTCCGATGAGCCCGCTGATCACGAGCACCCATGCTTGTCGCCCCCCCTTCTCGCCCGCGACGAGGATCTCGGTGGTCGCGGTGGCTTCGGGGAACGGGAACTTGCCGTGCATCTCTTTGACGAAGTATTTCCGGAACGGGATCAGAAAGAGGATGCCCAGGAACCCGCCGAGCGACGATGCGAAGAACACCTGGAAGAAGTCTGCCGGCAGGTCGAGGATGTATAATGCGGGGATGGTGAAGATGGCGCCGGCGACGATAACGCCGGAACTAGCGCCGATCGACTGGATGATGACGTTTTGTCCGAGCGCGCCTGGCTTCCGGGCGGCGGCGGAGATGCCGACGGCGAGGATCGCGATCGGGATGGCCGCTTCGAAGACCTGTCCGATCTTGAGTCCCGAGTACGCTGCGGCGGCCGAGAAGAGGACCGCCATGAATACCCCCCACGCGACGGACCAGGCGGTGACCTCCGGCGGACGCGAGGCGGGATCGAGGATGGGGCGATATTCTTCGCCCGGCTTCAGCTCTTTATACGCGTTCTCCGGAAGGCTCCCTGCGGGAGTCGTGTGAGGGTCCATGGGTATCTGCTCCTGGTGCGGTGAGAGTGGTGTTCGCGGCCGTGGGCCGGCCCTCGCGATGAGGGCGCCGACCTCGTAGCAATGCGGTGCGGCAGCCGTTGGCGTAGGATTGCATGCCGTGAATCAGGACGAGCTCTTCTCAACCCAGACCTGGGCAAGGTTGACCACAGTTTCCACCGACTTGTTCATGCCTTCAACGCTCAGCCATTCGGTCGGTCCGTGATAGTTCTGTCCGCCCGTGAAGATGTTGGGGGTGGGGAGCCCTTTTTCGGTCAGCCGGGAACCGTCAGTGCCTCCACGAATTGGGACCCATACGGGGTTCAGTCCAGAACGTCGTGTCGCCTCCCAGAGACATTCAAGTACGCGGCCGTTGTCCCCCATATAGTCCTTCATGTTTCTGTACTGCTCAACGATCTTCAGCTCGATCTTCGCCTTCGGATGGAGGGGCTGCACTTCGGCGATGATCTGCTCGAGTTTCTTCTTCAGGACGTCGAGGCCGGGGGTGTTGAAATCGCGGAGGAGGAGCTTCAACGTCGACTTCGCCTCTTCCCCTTCGAGAACGTGTGGGTGGATGTACGGTTCGTAGCCCTCGGTAGTTTCCGGCGCCATATCACGTGGCGTTCGGACGATGATATCGGCCATGGCCCGAATGGAGTTGACCATGATATTCTTGGCGCTTCCGGGGTGGATATTCCTCCCGTGCACGGTGATGACCGCGAGGTTTGCGCTGAACGTTTCCTTGTTGAGTTCACCGGGTGTATCGCCATCGACCGTATACGCAACGTCGGCGCCGAACTCCTTCAGGTCAAAGTATTTCGTCCCTGCCCCGACCTCCTCGTCGGGCGTGAATGCGACTCGGACATCTCCATGCTGGATGGAAGGATTGTCGAGCATGGTCTGGAGCGCGGTCATGATGATGGCGACACCCGCCTTGTCATCGGCGCCGAGGAGCGTGCTGCCGTCGGAGGTGACGATCGGTTTGCCGATATTGTTCTTGAGTTCCGGATTCTCCGTTTCGCGGATGACGACCGACGGATTGCCGGGAAGGACGATGTCTCCGCCGGCGTATTTCTCGATGACCTGGGGCTTCACGTCGGTGCCGGATGCGGAGGGAGAGGTGTCCACATGTGCGATCAGGCCGACCGTCGGAACTTTTCCCGCGGCCCGGCGGTTCGGCGGCAGGTTCGAGGGAAGAGTCGCCATGACGTAGCCGTGCTTGTCGATCTTCGCATCCTTCAATCCGAGTGACTGCAGCTCCGACAACAGGAGATTCAGCAGATCGAACTGTTTCGGCGTGCTGGGGTAGGAATCAGCGTCATCCTTCGACTGCGTGTCAATCTTCGCGTAGCGTATGAACCTCTGCAAAGCAGTTTCTTTCATACATGCATCCTTCCTGATAACGGTGGTTGCGCGGGCCGGCACAGCTGCGGGCGTGCGAGAGGAAAGAACGTTAGCCAAGATAAAAGAATTTCGTATAAAATTCATCTGTTGTCTTTCGAGAGTGAACGGGGCGGAGCGTTCTAACACATTGATTCTCTTGACTTTTGCACCGTTTCTTTCTACTATTGCGTTCGATCGCTCCGTCCTTTCCAATGCTCAGGCGTCACGAATGTCCCTTCACCAGTCTCGGAAGACCATCAGGCCACCTGAGAGCGGAGTGGACATTCCCCTCCCATTCGGGCTGCCGTCTGCTCACCAGGTGATGCCCCCGGCGTCCGGGCGCCGTATTCTGGCGCACATTCCGTCCTCCCCCGACCCCGCGGAGATTGACAATAAGGCAGGTTCTGCGGTATCTTACAATTTCAGCGGATGTGAATGGTCAGCCGCAGTTGCCCGAAGGCGGTCGGTACCGACATTTCCGAACAATCATCCAGAGTGACCATGTACGCACGACTGGTGGCAAAATCAGGGCTGGTGGCCGGGAAAACTTATGAGATCGTGGCGGAAGCGGTCATTGGCCACGGCCCCGAGTGCAACCTGCTCATTAAGAGCGGCATCCTTTCGGCGAAGCATGCGCGGATCTACTTCGACCAGAAGAAGGGGTCATACTTTCTGGAGGATTTCAAGAGTTACAACGGCACGCACCTTGACGGAAAGCCGGTACAGGGGAAGGTGAAGCTCGACAAGAAGCACATTATCATGTTTGCGAACACCTACACCTTCCTGTTTCAGACCGAACACGGGCAGGCAAACGATCCGCTCCCGCCTCCGCCAAAGGATCTGCCCCCGGAACCTGAGCCGCTGCCGCGACGCAGACCGCAGGCAGCCCAACCACACGAGGCCCCTCCGGCCGCTGTGTCACCCCCGGCGCCCCCCAGTCCGAAAGGCCGTGGTCCCCTCGGATTCGACGAGGGATCGGTGAAGCACCCGACGGTGCTGGACGACGGGCTTGAAGCGGCGCCCGATCTTATCCCTCCGATGGAGGAGGCGCCACCTCGTCCGCCGGCGCCTCAGTCGCGCGATGCGGCGCCGACGATGTTGATCGACGAGATGCAGCTTGCCGAGCTTCTCGACGCACGCCCGCGATTCATGCTGGAGTTCAAGAATGTCCGCGGGGAAAAGTCTACTATCGATCTGAAAGAAGGGGAGAACACCGTCGGCCGGATCGCCGGCAGCGACATTGCGGTGGACGATGCCTCCATATCGCGCAACCATGCCGTGATCACCGTCCGTTCCGGCAAAGTCCTGCTGAAGGATCTCGCCAGCAAGAACGGCACATTTGTCGCTGACAAGAAGATTGCAGGGGAGTTTGAGGTGGAGCCCGATACGCCCATCCGTTTCGGGCTGGTCAAAGCCACGATTGTCAGGAAACCGGAAAAATCCGCATGACGCAGAGTGCGGCGGTGCCGCTCCTCACGCCATGCGGGGCCGCGCGACCTTCCCACCGTTGACATGGAGATGCACCGGTCGTGAGAAGACTGACGTACGGGAACTACTCCCACGTGGGGATGGTCCGCTCCGAAAATCAGGACTCGTACGGGAAATTTCCCGACGGGAACAACGACCTGGGCCATCCGGGGGGGCAACTCTTCATCATTGCAGACGGCATGGGGGGGCAAAATGCCGGGCGCGAGGCGAGTGCAATCGCCGTCCGGACCCTTGCCGACACGTACTACGCAGGTCAGGAACCATCGGTCATTCCCAACCTCAGGCGCGCCTTCGCCGCTGCGAACGAAGCAATCTATCGTAAGAGCATCACCGGCCCTCAATACCGGGGCATGGGGACGACCTGCGTCGCCCTCGTTCTCCAGGACGGCCATGCCTTTATCGGCAACATCGGCGACAGCAGGGTATACAAGATCAATCAGCGTGGGATAACGCAGCTCACGAACGATCACTCCAAAGTTGCCGAGATGGTCCGCCGCGGGATCATCACGAAGGATGAAGCCCGCAACCATCCCGAACGCTCCCACCTCTACCGCGCCATGGGACCCCGCCCGAACGCGGAAGTCGATTTCTTCGACGAGATGCCCCTCACCAGCAGTCGGTGGTACCTCATGTGCACCGATGGCCTGTTCAACCACGTCAGCGAGGAGGAAATGCGCGGCATCGTGATGTCGGGAAATCCCGACCGCGCCTGCCGCCAGCTCGTGCAGCTTGCCAACGAGCGGGGAGGGTCGGACAATATCACGGTGCAGGTGGTCAAGATCGACGTGAATGCCACCTCGTTCAGCCCGCTCGCGCGCGGGAAGGAACGGCTGAAGGCAATGCTGAAACCGAGAAAGCAGTGATGCCATGGATCCGATGATCGGCAGGACGATCGACTCGTACAAGATCCTCGAAGTGTTGGGGCGCGGAGGAATGGGGGTCGTGTACAAGGCGGTCGACACTACGCTGGACCGGGACGTGGCTATCAAGATGATGGATGTGTTGATCGCCACCGATCCGAACTTCCTCAAGAGGTTCCAGTCAGAGGCCAAGGCGCTCGCCAAGCTGCAGAACCCCAACATCGTTTCCATCTTCGCGCTGCGGCAGACCGAGTTCGGCATCTGCATTGTCATGGAATTTGTGAAGGGGAAGACGCTCGCCGACGTGCTCAAGCAGTCGGTGCTGCTCCCCATCCCGCGCGTGATCCACATTTTCAAGCAGCTTCTGACGGCGCTCGACCATGCACATAAGGGGGGCGTGATCCATCGCGACATCAAGCCGGGGAACGTGATGCTGGCGGAAGGAGACGTCGTCAAGGTGACCGATTTCGGGCTCGCGAAGATCCAGCGGGGCGCGGTGTCCACGGTGACGATGGGGACGGCCGGGACGCTCTATTACATGTCCCCCGAACAGATCCGCGGCCTCGGCCAGGTGGATCACCGCGGGGACATCTACTCGGCGGGGATGGCGCTGTATGAATGCCTTACAGGCCGCGTTCCCTTCAACGCCGACGATTCCGATTTTGCCGTTGCGCAGATGATCGTCGAGGGGAAAATTCCGCCGCCGGACAAGCTGAACCCTTCGCTCCCCAAGGAACTCGTCAAGATCGTCCTCAAGTCGATCGACAAGGACCCCGCTCGCCGCTATCAGGCCGCAGCCGAAATGGTTGCCGCGCTTGCCCAGTTTGGCGCCTCGATGAAGCCCGGACAATACAAGCTCGCCGAGGCACCGACGATCGTCTCCTCCGTCGCAAGCGAGCCCGTCGTTGCGCATCCGGCGCGGAAGCCTGTCCCGGTGAGACTCTACGCGACCATCGGCGCTGCTGCGGTCGTGCTCCTCGTCACCTACTTTCTCGTGCGGCCGCTGGTATTTCCGGATGAGGGGCTGCTCACCATCCGGACGAATCCACCGGGCGGCAGGATCTATGTCGACAACGTCCTGGCAGAGAAATCGCCGGTCGTGAATTACGGCGTCGATCCCGGTGCACGCCGGCTGACGGCCGTCTGGGGACAATCGCGGTTTGACACGACGGTAACGGTGGAAAGAGGAAAGGCGGTGAACGTTCTCCTCGCTCTCCGGAAGCCGGCCGAGCAACCGAAGAGCAGCATCGATCCGGGAACCGCGTCCTCCTCGCCGCCGACGGAGAATGTCTCCGTGCCGGAGACGAAAGAAGTCGCCATGGGGACGCTCGTACTGGAGGCGGTGCCGTTCGGCGAGGTGAAAGTCGACGATGGCGACTACCGGAGTGCTGAAGGGGGGATCCGTGTACCCGTTCCGCCGGGGAGCAGAACCGTGACTTTCAAGGGGCGGAGCGGCATGACGAAGGAAACGCGCCTGCATGTCGGCGCCGGAGAAACCAACGGTGCGAAGTGCTACTTCAGCGGTGAGATCCGGGTGGTTACCACACTGACCGACGGCAAGTCGTTTGCCTGGGCGTCAATTGCCGTGGACGGCGTGCCACAGGACAAAACGACGCCGGCGACGCTCCAGCTTCCCTCCGGCAGATACAAAATCGGCGTTTCGCGGCAGGGATTTGACGCAATCCCGAAAGAACAGATCGTGACGCTGGAGCCGTCATTCGACGGCCCGCGGAAGGTTCCCGTTTCGTTCAAGTTACGAGCGCACTAATCATGCCATATCCGAGGAGTGACACGATGAGAACCAGAATGCAAGGCTTGATGCACGCGCTGTCCGGGGGATGCATCCTGCTGTTTGCCGTTGCAGGACTACTCCTGGTGCACGCCGATGCAGTAGCGCAGGGCAAAGGTGACGAGCGACTGGCGAAGGCGATCGACTCGTTCAATGCAGGGGACTTCGAGGGAGCGATCAGATCGTACACCGAGATTGCGGGAGACAAATCGCTCGATAAGCCGGTCCGCAGAGAAGCAATGCTCGGTCTCGGTCGTTCCTATTTTGCCAAGAACAACAAGGAGAAGGCGAAGGAGGCGTTGGGCGACCTGCTCGACCTCGAGCCCCCGCTGGTGGAGCTCAATCCCGACGAAGAGGCGCCTCCGTTGATGAAGCTGTATTACGCCGTCCGCCGCGAAAAGCAGGGGAATATGACCGTCGAACGGGCCGATCCCGGCATCAAGACCATTGCCGTGCTCGATTTCAAGAACCGCTCGGTCGACGACAAGGAAAAGTTCGACCCGATGGAGAAAGGGTTTTCCGAGCTGATGATCAACCAGCTCAGGGGCGCGGTCCAGCTCAAGGTGATCGAGCGGGAACGGATCGGCTGGATCATGGATGAGATCGGCCTTGAGAATACGCCCGGCAAGTTCGACGTCGCCTCCGCGGTGCGCGTCGGGAAACAGCTCGGCGTGCATGCCGTCGTGCTCGGGAGCTTCATCAAGTTCAAGGGGGAGATGTGGCTCGGCGCGCGGCTGGTCAAAGTGGAGACGAGCGAGATCATTGCCACCGAAGACGTGAAGGGGGATGCAGACGATTTCTTCGATCTCGCGGAGAAGCTGAGCGTGAAGGTGGCGAAGGGCGTCAACGTGAACATCACCGAAGCCCAGGTCGAGAAGGGGACCGAGACGAAGTCGCTCGACGCGATGATGGCGTACTCCGAAGGGCTCGTGCTGGTGGAGAAGGGGGATTATGACGGCGCGGTGAAGAAGTTCGAGGAAGCCCTTCAGAAAGATCCGACCTATGACAAGGCACGCATCAAAGCACAATCCCTGAAGCCCTTACTCCGGAGCTGACGCATGATCCGCCGCTGTGTTCCGATCGCCCTCCTGTTGCCGCTGCTCCTCAGCGCCTGCGCCACCACGGGCGGGCTGGAGAGCAGCACGGCGGACTACCGGCAGACCATCCGCAAGCTGCAGGAACGGCTCGTGACCAATCCCCAGGACGCGGAGGCGATCCGCGACCTGGGGGTGATCTACTTTGAAACCAAACAGTACCCGCAGGCGCGGGAGTACCTCAAGAAGGCGTCGCTGGCCAATGACCGGGACGGGAAGACGATGTTCTATCTCGGTATGACGCAGGAGTACGACAAGGATCTGCGCGGGGCGCTGGCAACCTACCTGAATTACACCGACATCGCCGAGTCTTCTCCGTACAGAAAATTGATGGAGGGGCGGTACCAGGTGGTGACGCGGGAACTCATCGCCCAGCAATTCCGCGAGCTCGCTGCAGACGAGACAGCGCTGACCAACCAGGCGACCCCCTCGAATGCCGTGGCCGTGTTTCCTCTGGTCTACGAAGCGGGCGACCAGAAATTCTCGGCACTCGGGCTCGGTCTGGCAGAAATGATGACAATCGACCTGGGACGCGTGAAGAGGATCCGGCTGGTGGAGCGCATGCGCGTGGATGAATTGCTGAACGAGCTGAAATTCAGTGCATCCAGCGCCGTGGATCCCGCAACAGCGCCGCGGCTCGGGAAATTCCTCTCGGCGGGACGGATTGTGGGAGGACGGTATGCCATCGGGGGAGACAACACGCTCAGGCTGGACGTCGCTTCTCTCGATATCACCAAGGCAAAGGCCCCCGAACCGAGCACGGAATCGGACGCCCTGGAAAACCTCTTCAAGATCCAGAAGGAGGTCGTCTTCAAGCTCGTGAAGGATATGGGCATCACGCTGACGCGGGAGGAACGCGAGCAGATCCAGCGCATCCCGACGAAGAACCTGCAGGCCTTTCTTGCCTATTCGATAGGCCTGGAGAAAGAAGGGCGGGGAGATTTCGAGGCGGCAAGCGTCTTCTTCCGGCAGGCAGGGTCAATGGACCCATCGTTCGAGCCGGCGAAAGCCAGGGCGCAGGTTTCGGAAGCGATGACGACCTCCGGGCCCACAAAGGAGACCGCGCTGGCAGCCGCCTATAAGGTGAGCCCGCCGCCGACGCCCGATGACGGCATGCGCGACCGGCGGCGCGGTCCCCGGCAGCTCCTCGGCGAGCGGCTGACAAAGCTTCAGCGTCTGATCATGATGGGGTTCGTTCTCGGGCTTGATAGCCGAAAGCCCGCGGAAGATGCGACGAATGCGGGAGCGCTCATCGATATCCTCCCGACGCCGCCGCGACCCCCGCAGTGAACTCGCTGTTCCGTTCTTACGAGGCACGTTCATGACACGATGGAACCTTCGGCGACGAATTCCCGCGGCACTCCTGTTGCTTCTGGCGGTGTCTGCGTTTGCGCAGGACCCCGGCGTTCCGCGCCGGCCGCTGCCGCTCCGTGAGGCCGCAACTCCTCCGCCGCTCGCCCCGGCGGTACGTGCGTCCGTCCTTGCGGCCGATACCGTTGGGCTCCCCTGGTCCGACGATGCGGAGAAAGGACCGGGGCTCTGGGCACGCGACGGCATGTGGCACTGGATGTTCCGCCCACAGCGCATCAGCGTTCTCAGTCCCACGATCTTCCCAAACCTGGTCATCTATCCTGATTCGGGAGTGCTCCCCTCGTCATTCTCCGGCAATGCGGCATGGTGGTTTGGAGAAGACTCAACCGGCACGTTCATAGGGAATGATTTTAACAGGAACCAGGCCAAGTTGAGCGGCGGGGATTCGAGGAGGATAATCACCGGCTCGCTCGTCTCCCCTCCCATCAATCTTGTCGGTCACCAGAGCGCCATCCTGAGCTTTATGACCTGGTGGGAAATCGAGGGAGTCGACACGTATGCCTTCGATCTCATGCATGTCGAAGCGTCGACGACCGGCGGGCTGAGCTGGGTTTCCCTGGGCCGGGGTATTCTCAATCCGCTCAACGACGTCAACGGCGAGCCCTGGAAGGCGTACTCGTCGGGAGGCCTGGGACAACGGGGTCAGTGGATCAGGCAGTTCTTCGATCTCGCCGGCGTCGCCGGAAACGTGGTCCTTCTCCGCTTCCGTTTCGACAGCGGAGATATGCAGTATAACGGTTTCCGCGGGTGGCTGATCGACGACGTCACCGTGCGTGACACGACGCTTCCTCCCCCGGTGATCATCGGCGTCACTCCTCAGGTGGTCGGCGTGGGGCATGTTGTCAACGTCCTCGGGGCGAACTTCGCCAATGGAGCTTCGATCCAGGTGGACACGGTGATTGTTGCCAGCGCCGTTCTCAGTGCCAATCTGGCGACGTTCTCGGCTCCGACGATCGCCGGGACGCACAGTCTCCGGCTGACCAACCCGGACGGGCAGTCTGACCAGGCCTTGCGGGCGTTCACTGTGAGCCTTGCAGCCGCCCCCACGATCTCCTCCATCCAGCCTGACACGGTGCTTGTGGGAGTGGGGGCGAACTTCACGATCTTCGGGAACAATTTCGCAACCGGGGTTGCGGTCGACTTCGGTGGTATCCTGGCCTCCAACGTCGTGTTCGTTGATTCCACGCGGATCACCGGAATAAGCCCGCCGACACTTGCTCCAGGCGTGTATAATGTGCGTGTCACAAATCCGACCGGCCTGAGCGACGTGTTGATTCTTGCGTTCAGGGTGATCGTCCCACAGATCTACGTCGACGCCCTCGGAGACTCTCTTGCAGGCAAATCACAGGGGCTCTCCATCATTCCGCCGGCCGGGACGCTCTTCACAAGCGGGACTCTTTACTATCGTGCAGGCGGAACGCGTGCGTATGATTCGCTTACGCTGAGCACCGTGATCGGCGAGTTCCGCGGCGACATCCCTGCCTCCGCGATGACTCTTCGGGGCGTAGAGTACTGGATTCAGCTCCGCAGTGCTACCGGCGCCTCGATGACGTATCCGTTGAACAGCCCCGCCCTGGCGCCCGCGCGATTCCCGGTCCGTCTCTCGTCCATTCCCGCGCCCAATGTCCTCCGCGCGCAACGATACCAGATGGTGTCGGCTCCCGTTGACCTGAGCTACCCGGCTCCGGTGCTACAGCTGAGTGACGACTTCGGGATTTACAACGTGGCGCGATGGCGTCTGTTCCGCTGGGAAGGAGGGGACTACCGTGAATTTGTGAAGATCGGCGCTCAGTTCACACCCGGCCGCGCCTTCTGGCTTGTTACTGCAGGCGGTACATCCTTCGACTTCAAAGGAGGGACCTCCGTCAACACCAGCCAGAACTACTACGTGCAGCTCGACACGGGGTGGAATCAGATCGCCGATCCGTTCGCGTTCCCCGTGGCGTGGGCAAGTGTCGGGGTGGTTGGGAATGTCTCGCCTCCGTTCTTCTATGACGGCGTGCAATACCGGATCGATTCGGTGCTCGTGCCGTTCCAGGGATACTTCGTGCGCAATTTCTCTCAGATCCCCGCTCAGCTCATCTTCCAGCCGATCGAGGCAAGTCTGTTCGTAATCGGTAAGGCGGCATCGAGCGGAGCAGTGCAATCGGGAGATTGTCGGCTGCAAATCTCCGCCGTTCTGCCCGGGACCGATTTCCGGGACAGCTACAACTTCGTCGGGTTCCGCTACGGTGCCACCGCAGGGGCTGACGCCCTGGATGCTCCCAAACCGCCTCCTATCGGCGACGGGCTGGAAGTGCGCATCATCGACGACGGCGTGGCATATTTGGAGAATTTCAAGCCTGCAGGGGACGAAGGGCAGTCTTGGGTCGTCTCGGTTGTAGGGCATGGCGTCAGAGGCAAGGCACTGGTTGGTTTTACGACGGAAGGCTCGCTCCCTGCGGGGTACGAGCTCCACGTGCTCGACCTCTCTGACGAAAACGCCGTGGTGACAGGCGGTGCACCTGTGGAGGCGTCCATACCCGAACCCGAAGTGCCGAGATACTACAAGGTGATCATCGGTACTGCGGCATACGCGGAGAAGGAGCGTCAGCAAATTCCCCTTGAGCCGGTGGCGTACGCACTGGAGCAGAACTACCCGAATCCGTTCAACCCCGAGACGAAGATCCGCTTCGCCCTGGCGAAACGTTCGGATATGACACTGGAGGTATTCAATACGCTGGGCCAGAGAGTGCGGACGCTCGTCACCGGAATCCAGAGCACGGGGACGCATGAAGTGACGTGGGACGGAACTGGCGACGGCGGCGCCCACGTGGCGAGCGGCGTCTATTTCTACCGTTTGCGGACGGAGGAATATAACGCTGTGCGCAAACTTGTTCTGATCCGATAACGGCGAGGATGCCATGCAGCGAATCCCCCTCATTGTTCTGCTGGGCCTTCTGGCCGCCGGTGCATCCGCGCAGACCGACCAGTACATCGTCAGCCGGCAGGGCTCAATCAGTCTGACGCCGGTCTACCAGTCCTGGTCGGCCAAGGACGCCGGCACCAGCTTCTCTCAGTCAAGCATGATGCTCTCGGCCTACGTCCCGTTCGGGAGGAGTCTGAGCTTTTCCTTCCGGACCGGCGGCGCGGGTTCGGCGGGAGATGTGCCGGACCTCAGCGGCCTGACCGATGTCCAGGCCGGGTTGACATACTACTGGGAGGCGGTGAACACCGTGTTCACACTGGGCGTCAACGCTCCCACAGGGAAACGGGAACTCTCGCGCGATCAATTCCTCACTTCCGTCCTCTTCAGTAATTCATTGTTCAATCTGCAGGTGCCCGTGCTTGGGCAGGGGATCAATCTCAATCCGGGCGTTGCGTGGGTGTTCCCTGTCAGCGACCGGGTTGTCCTCGGTCTTGCGGGGGCGTTTCAATACCGCGGTCCGTACAAGCCGCGGGAAGGGCTGGACGACTACGACCCCGGTGAAGAGTTTACTGGCAGCGCCGGCATCGATTTCCGGATGACCGAGACTATTTCAGTCTCCGCCGATTTTGTCCTGACCGCCTATACTGCGGACAAGTTTGCCGGCGAGAAGGTTTACGCCTCCGGAAACGCGTACTGGACCAACCTGCAGTACAAACAGTATTTCCGGGAGGATGAACTCCTGGTCTTCCTCGGGTACCGGACCAAATCCAAAGGCCAGACGGCTGGTGCGGGAGGATTGGTGGACGAGCAGGAGCGCATTGAGCCAGGACGGTTGGACGTCCTCATGCAGTACCGCCAGGTGTTTGGCACCCGGTTTTCGCTCGCCTATCTCCTGGACGGGCACGTGTACGAAATGACGCCGGCCGCCTATGCGGGAGCGAAGATCGCGGGCGCAGGGCTCGCACCAACACTGACGCTGTCCTCGGGCCTGTTCGTGCCGGCCCGGGTGAAGTTCCAGTTTGGGAAGCTGAAGGGGGGAGAGACGATTACGGGAATTGAAGCGGGTCTCGGGATCGGCTATGCATTCTGAGTCTACCCGGTCGGAGTTTCGATCCTGAACTGCACGCACATCTCCGGCTGAAGCGCCGTTGACTTGCCGAGGCAGATTGCTCCGGTGCCCCGGAGCACCAATTCATCCCTCCGTAACGCGACTTCACGCTCGCCGTCCATCTGGACAAACGTTCCGTTGATGCTCTGGTCGATAAGCACGAACCGGTCCCGCCGGAACTCAATCCGTGCATGGGTTCGTGACGCCAGCGGCTCGGGGATGACGAAATCGTTCTCCATGCCGCGTCCCATCTGCAGCGTGGTCCGCTCGCGGCTCAGTTCTATCGTGATCTGGCCGAACCGTGCGCTCAGCCGTGCCTCGTGCGGTTTGCTTTCGAAGACGTTTTGAACGACCGTCAGGTTTTCGAATTCCCAGATCACCTCGAACAGCTCAAGCTCTTCTTTCTTCCCCTTTACGGCGGCCCTGTCGATGAACCGGAGGCTCTCCTTCATCTGCTCGGGCAGTTCGTCGACCGTCTGCTTCGTCGTCAGAATCTGACCCTTCTTCGCCTGCGCGACCACACGCGCCGCAACGTTTACCGCGTCGCCGAACACATCACCCGATTTCGCAATCACCTGGCCGTGATGGAATCCTGTCCTGATGCTGAGCGACTCGTAGGGGATCGTCCCCATCGCGATCGCCTGTTTCAGGGAACGCTGCATGTCCTGCGCTGCTGCGGCCGCGCGGAGGGGATCGGGAAAGGTGCACATCAGCTCGTCGCCGATGTTCTTTACGATCGTCCCTTCGTGCCGCCTGGCGGCCTCCGAGAGCACCTCGAGGGCCTTGCCAATGATCGCCTGTGCGCGGGTGTTACCGAGTGTTTCGTACAGTTTGGTGCTGCCGCTGACGTCGGCGAACAGAATCGCGAGGAGCACGCTGGGATGATGCTCGGTGGGGCTCACGGGGGCAGACTGCTCTATGCTCATGTCCCCTAACATACGCAACTCTGAAGTTCAATGCAAGTGAGGGGGCGCATCGTCCGTCATCGACGCAGGATATAGAGTGCCGTGATGTCGTCGCTCTGGGTGGCGTTCCCCGTGAATCGCCTGATGTCCGCGATCAGGTCCGCGATGAACGTGTCGGCGCGCTCGGGCCGGTGATGAACGCAGAAGTCGATCAACGGTGCATGCGCATCGTATAATCCGTTCTCTTCGTTGACCGCTTCGGTGATGCCGTCGGTGTAGAGCAGGACCCGGTCGCCCGGCTGAAGCACGGTCCGCTCGCTCTCGTAGGGAAAATCCGCGTCGAGCATGCCGAACGGTATGCCGCCGACCGAAAGCTGTTCCACTCTGCCGCCGGCGCGTAGCACGTACACCGGATTATGGCCGGAGTTGATTGACTCCAGTTCTCCTGTGCCCGGCGTGAGGAGCGCAATGAATGCCGTGATGAACTTGTCGTCGGTGGATGCCCTGCAGATCACCCTATTGAGCCGACGCGCCAGGTCGGCCAGCGGCATGTCGCTCTCGAGGTAGACAGAAAGGTAGGCATGGAGGCTGCTGACGAGGAGGGCGGCAGGCACCCCCTTGCCCGCAACGTCCGCGATGACCATGGCGAACCTTCCGCCCGGGAGAGGGATGCAGTCGTAGTAATCTCCTCCGACGGATTTCGACGGGATGTTGATTCCGGCGATGTCGTAGCCATCGATTGCCGGAAGCGCGGTGGGGAGGATCCGTTGCTGGATCGACGCGGCCACGGCGAGTTCCTGCTCGATCCTCTGCTTTTCCAGGGTCTGCTCATGGAGATAGCGGTTCTCGAGTGAGGCATGGACCTGGCGGGTGAGCGCATCCAGAAGGAGTTGATCGGTCTCTTCAAACGGCATGTCTCCGGTCCGACTTTCCTTGCCATAGAGGAAGAACGTATACCGATTCCCCTGGAATTCGAATGATGCGGCAATCCCCTTTCCCGCTTCCTGGGGCAGCCTCTCCGCAGTCGCAGGGAAGTGGATGCGCTCCGTCTCCCCCTTCTGTCGCTCGATCAGCACCATCCCGCGCGAGGCATTCGTCACCGATGCGGCACGTTCCAGCGCGAGGTGGTACAATGAGGAATCCCTTCCCAGACGGGCCACCTCGATGCCGGTGTCAATGAGACTGTTGAGCTGGAGGACCCGGTGGTTCAACGAGAAGATGAGCCCCTTTTCGTTCTTCCGTGAGACGATCGACTGATGGGCGTCGTCGAAGAGTTGAATGAACGCTCGCGCGAACGCGACTTCGACGTCGCTGAACGAAACGACGGGCGACTGTCTTGTGATCAGGAGCGCCGCATGCGCTCCGTCGGCCAGCCGATGCACGAGCGCAAGCCGGCAACCCGCTTCGTCCAGCGTCGATGCCCGGGTGTGTTCATCTGGCGCAGGGGCGATAAGGGGGGGGGTGTCAAGGAGGTCGGGGCCCGCAAGGCAATGCCACTCTGTCGCATCGGTGCGGCGATAGAGAAGCTGGACGGAGGAGCCGGAAAAGCCCGGGGAGACCGCGTCGACAAACCGCCGCGCAAGGTCCTGCGCAGTCGCCGTCGCCGGCAGCGCATTGAATGCCTCCTGCAGTGACTCAATGCGCGCTGCAAGAAGGGTGGCCGAGCCCGCCTCAGTCATTGTGGTGCCGCCGGGGGCGGTCACGGCGTCTTCGCCAGCGCCCGGAGAGCGTCGTCCACTGTGTTCTCCTTCAGGGCATACTTGAAGAGCCCCATGATGGCGAGCATCTTCTCCACCGACGGGTCGAGATTCGTGAAAACCAGTTTCCCCTGCGAGTCCTCAAGCTGCTCGATGATCTCGATCAGGAACGACATCCCGACTGAATTGACGACACGGGAATCCGCGAGGTTGAGGACAACTTCTCGGATCCCGCCGTCAAAGTGCCGGCGGAATGCTCCGGCGATCGCCTCGCCCCCCACATTATTGATATAGCCGGAGGTCGCGATGATCAGGCGGTTGTCTTTCACTTCCGAGGTGAGGCTGAACGGTTGTTCCATGCGTGTTCCTCAGCGTAGCAGCTTCTTGATCGTGATCTTTGTCCCGTGCCGATTCGATTCAATGTGGAAATCGTCCGAGAGGGACTTCATCAACTTCAGCCCCCATCCCCGCTTGCGCGGGGAGCCGAGCTTTGCACCGATCTCGGGATCCTCGACGGAGGCCGGCGCAAACCCTTCGCCGTAGTCTCTCACGAAAATGACGAGCTCCTTTGGCGTCATTGTGAATTCCACGCGCACGCCCGGTCCCCTTGCGCCGGCGTGTTCAAGGGCATTGATGACCGCCTCGGTGACGATGATCCTGGCTTCCCCAATCTTCTCCTCCGCGATGCCGAGATGCCGCGCCAGGCGATCCAGTCCTTCAAGGGCGACGAGCTCGATGTCGGGAACTTTGGGGAGAGTGATCTTGAGTGTGATTGCGTCGCTCATACCGCTCATTATATTCGCGGACCGTTGGGAAGCCTGCCGCCCGCCATTAGCCGGTGCATTTGATCGCCAATAACGTCATATCGTCTTCCTGCAGTGCACTGCCCATCCATGATTCCCCCGCACGGACAAGGTGCCGGATCATCTCGCCGGGAGATTGTTCCCCTGCCGAGCGGAAGGCCTCCCGGACTCGTGGGTAATCGTACATCTCCCCGTGTGTGTTCTTCTGTTCCGGCAGCCCGTCGGTCATCAAGAGGAGCACGTCGCCCGGGGCCAGAGCCGTCGATTGGCATTCGTAGTGCGGACGCTTCATGGCCCCCAGGGGCATCCCTTTGACCAGGATTTCGTCGACCGAACCATCGGCGCGGCGGTACACATACGCGGGGGGCATCCCTGCGCTGGAGAGCTCGACCGAATGGTCTCGGAGCCGCGCGAGCGTGAATGCCATGAACAGCCGTCCCATCTTGATTTCTTTGATGGCAGCGCTGCAATGGTCAAGGAACGCCCGCGTGTCAAACCGCCCGACGTCGGACACGAACAGTCCCTTCATCAGAGTGACGATCGTTCCCGCCTGCATGCCATGTCCCGTGGCGTCGCCGAAGGCAATGTTCAGCGTCCTGTCCTCCGCGAGGTGAAAATCGTAGAAATCGCCGCCGACCTCCGTTGCCGTCTTCATGTACACGGAGATCTCGAAGTTCGGCAGCGAGGGGACCTCCTTCGGCAGCATGGACAGCTGCAGCCTTCGGGCGTCCTCAAGTTCCTTCGTCTTTCGGGCGTTCTCCGCTTCCAGCGCCCGGCTTTCCGCCTCGGCCGCCTTTGCGCGCAGCTCTGATTCCCTGATGCGGGCCTTCTGCTCGCGCCGCTTGATCTCGACGGTCCTGATGCCGTAGAGGAATCCGGTGATCATGACCGCGTACGCGCTGTACGCCCATCGCGATTTCCACCAGGGGGGAGTGACGGTGATGCGAAGAGAGGCCCCTTCCTCGTTCCACAGGCCGTCTCCGTTCGATCCTCTCACCCGGAGCGTGTATTCCCCTGCGTCGAGATTCGTAAACGTCGCCCGCCGCTCCGTGCCGATGCGGATCCAGTTGGCGCTGAACCCCTCAAAGAGATACGCATACTGGTTCCGAAGAGTATTGTAATAGCTGAGCGCGGCAAATTCAATGGCTGCGATATTGTCCTTGTATGAGAGCGTGATGTGGGGTCTCACGGCGATCCCGGGCTCGAAAATCGGCTTTCCTTCCTCGTCGTCCGTATTGTAGCGAAGGAAGGAGGTGAAGACGATCGGGGGGACGAAGTCATTGGTCCTGATACTGTCGGGATGAAACACATTAAAGCCATTTGCCCCGCCGAAGTACATCTCGCCGGTACGCGGGCTTTGCGCATAGGCATTCTGATTGAACTCGTCTGCCTGCAGGCCGTCGTGCTCGGTGAAGTTGCGGAACACCCCGTTGCGCGGTTCGAAGACTGAAAGCCCCTTGTTCGTACTGAGCCAGAGATTGCCGTGGGAGTCTTCAAGGATCCCATACACCGTATTGTTCGGCAGCCCGTCTTCTTCCCGGTACACGCTGAACGTGCCGCGCTCGCGATCGAGCCGATTGAGACCCGCCACGGTCCCGGCCCACAGCGTTCCCGACCGGTCCTCATGAAGGCAGAGAATGATGTTGTCGCTGATGCGTCCGGGCACGCCCGCCTCGTGCCGGAAATGCGTGAAGGTGCCGGTCGCACGGTCGAACCGGTCCAGCCCTCCCCCATAGGTCCCGACCCACAGGGTGCCGCTCCGGTCCATGAGCAGCGACCAGACACCCGCCGCGCCGAGGCTGCCGGGAGTCGAGTCGTTGTGGGTGAATCGTTGAAAGACCATGCGTTTGCGGTCGAGGCGGTTGAGGCCGCCGCCGTACGTCCCGATCCAGAGATCCCCCGAAGGATCAAAGGTGAGCGCGTACACCCGGTTGTCGCTGATCGTCGTCGGCCGGTCGGGGTTGTGCGTGTAACGCGTGATCTGCCCGCCGTTCCTCTCCATGTGAACGAGGCCACCGCTCAGCGTCCCCATCCAGAGCGAGCCCCCCTCGTCCTCGGCGAAACTCTCAACGATAATGTCAGTCCAGGAAGGTGCTCCTACGCCGGGACCGGCAAACTGGCCCGACGCCGGATCCCACCGCTGCAGTCCGCGTTGCGTCCCGATCCAGGCGATGCCTGAGCGGTCGGCATGCAGGGCGGTCACATTGTTGTCCACCAGACTTCGTTCGTTACGTGGATCGTGCCGGTAGTGGCGAAACGCCGAGAGCCCCGGATGAAACCTGTCGGCGCCATGATCCCCCGTGCCGACCCAGATTGTTCCGGACCGGTCCTGCGCCAGCGCGTAGAGCCGATCGCCGGCGAGGCTCCGGGGGTCACTCTGGTCATGACGAACGTGGGCAAAAGTCCCCGTCGATCTGTCGAAACGGTTCAGACCGCCATTGAACGTTCCGACCCAGAGGACTCCGCTCGCGTCCTCAAGGATCGGCCAGACCCAGTTGTCGCTCAGACTGCCAGGGTCGTTTGGATCGTGCCTGTAATGGATGAAACTCTCCGTCCGGGGGTCGAAGCGATCAAGCCCTTCCCGGGTCCCGAGCCAGATGATGCCGTCGCTGTCACCGACGACTGAGTAGACGCGGTCATCCGCCAGAGACGATGGGCGGGCCGGATCATGTCGGTACACCTTCTGCGTCCCCGTTGCAGGATCAAACCGTGTCAGTCCGCCGCCGAGGGAACCCGACCATTGCACGCCAGCGGGATCGACATACGAGGGGTGCACGGCGCCGCGGCGGGCGCCGACGAGGTTCACGCTGTCACGCGGCACCTGCGTGAATGTCTCGGTAGCCGGATCATATCGATTGAGCGTGGCTGGACTGTTCAGCGTCTCGATCCAGAGCGCACTAGAGGAATCCTCGACAACGGCCACAATGAAGTTGTCATTGAGCGACGAAGGGTCCTCATTCTTGCTCTTGAAGACCTTGCACTCGTAGCCGTCGTACCTGTTCAGCCCGTCCTGCGTTCCGAACCACATGAACCCCCGGGCGTCCTGGAAGATGCTGATCACAGTCCCCTGGGAGAGCCCCTCCTTGACCGTAAGATGCTCGAACAGGAGCGTTTGTTGGGCCCGTGCAGGACTGACCGCCGCGAGCAGAAGCAGCGCGGCGACGACATGGGTACGCCTGCTCATCTGATACTATTTCAAGAGAATCATCTTCCTCACGTCAACAAATCCCGAGGCCTGCAATCGGTAGAAATAGATCCCGGAACCGGCAGGTGAACCTCCGGCGTTCCTTCCGTTCCAACGTACCTCATGGTATCCGGCAGGCTGGACCTCGTCGGCGAGACGCGCCACCTCCTGCCCGAGAGCGTTGTAAATCACCAGCGTCACACGGCTATCACGCGGCAGGCCATACCGGATCTGCGTCGTCGGGTTGAACGGATTCGGATAGTTCTGCGCCAGGAAGAACTGCTCGGGTACGCCTGCGGCGAGTTGTGCATCGCCCGGCGCGTCTTTGGATTTCGCGAGTCCGCTGAACATCGTTGCAAGCACCAGGCGTGTCCTCTTGCCAATATAGATATTACGTGCGATGAACGCACCTGTCGCCTGTGCCCGTTCACCAAGCCAGAATGTGCCATTCGGTGCATAGACATTGGCCGAGAGCGTGCTCTGCGTCCCGATGATCGCGGCGGTGAAATATGTGCAGTACGGATCCTGTCCGCCTATATAGATGATGATATCGGATGCGGTGACGGTCGATCCGTCCGTCGGGCCAATAAACGCCTTGGCGTCCGCTGCGAACCCAAGCGAGAGTCGGACTTCGGTCGGCCCGGCGAAGCGGAGCTTCGCACCGTTCTTCAGCCAGATGCTTCTGAACTGGTATGTGCCGCCTCCTGAAAGCGTCAGTGTTGCCTGGCTGTGAACGACGACATCGCGGTATGACGAGGGGGCGAGAGTTAGCGTAGCCCCGGCGGCCAGCACGAGATCGTTCGTGCCGGGGGTCGCCGCCTTGAACTGGGGAAGGGCGGGGACGACAGGCAAGACCAGAGGTGTGTTGAGCGACCCGCCGATCGTCCCGGCGTTGTTCAAGGAATTGAAATGGACCTCCCCGGCAACAACCGTTCCAGCATGGATCGAGATTCTGTTTGCCTTTAGTGTGTAGCGGGCCGGCGTTGAAACGTCCGATCCGATCGACAGTTCTACGTTGGTCAGCGGGAACAAGCCGGACTTTGTGTTGTTCACGATCACGCTCCCCGTGTGGATCTGGGTGCTGTCGCCGATGATCGTGCTGTTGGTCGCGAGCAGAACCGCGTTCGGCACAAACGGCGGCGTTACGAATGCTGAGCGGTCGGTCTGGCGTGTGAACGCCTGCGATGTTCCGGGGATCGTTCCCGCGGCACGAATGGAGAACTGGTACGTTCCGGTTGTCGATGTGTTGGCAAAAGTCCCGCCGTATCGCCCGTTGCCGAGCGGGACGAGCATGAAGCTCTGGATCCCGCCCGTACCCGGGAGGGTGACTTCGGCGCGCACCGTCGCGTCGCTGATCGCACTGCCCCCCGTCAGATGTTCACCCGACTGGGTGGTGCCTCCTTGCGAGATCTCTGCCTGGACCAGGATCTCCTCACCGGGTAAGTAGTTCGATTTATCGAACTCCACCCCCATCGTGACATCGCCAACGGCGAGTATAGAGAGGATCACCGGCTCGGGCTGCTCCGGAAGCGGATCAGTATTCGTCCCGGCAGGAACAAGCCTCCATGGGCCGGGAGCGGGGTTCGGGATCGTATAATAGGCGTAGGTCGGCCCCTGCACATAAGCGGCCCCCGGCGGGAGATTCGTCGGCGTGATTGCCCCGACCGGCGTCCCATCCGGAAGCGTGATGGCCGGATTCACGCCCGGAGGGATCAATCCCAGCTCAAACGTGCTCCCCTGCCACGCGATGCCCGGAAGGATTTCCGTCGTCCCAGGATCGACCGCCCCCTGCCACGCGATGCCCCCTTGCCAGGCAATACCCCCCTGCCAGGCCAGGCCGCCCTGCCAGGCGATGCCACCCTGCCAGGCTATCCCTTCGGAAAACAGAGTGGAATCTCCGACGAGCTGCACTCCGCTCAGCGTATTCCAGATCTGCGCCACCACCTGGCTCATCGTGGTGTCGGCGGCAAGGTAGTAGGCGCCTCCCGTCGTGTCGGCGAGCCGGCTGTCGAGGTCCTGACCGCTGCTTCCTTCGAATCCAAGTGTGAACAGGCGTACCTGATCGGCGATAAGGAGGGGCACGCTGTTGAGCGCAGTCGGTACGCCGGTCTCTTCCCCCGCGCTGAAAAGGATCATCGCCCCTGCATGATCAGGCGGCCGGCCTGCGAGCAGCGTCGAACCGGTCTCCAGTCCCGCACCGATGCCGGATATTCCGCCGACCGTGATGCCGTCGATAGCAGTGATCACGGAGTTCCGTGATGAAGCATCATCGGTCAGCGTGGTCAGCGGCAACACGACAGCGTCCGGGAGTTTGATGACGCCGACCCGATCCCCGGGGCGCATCTGGTTTACAAGCGCCGCGGCACTGTTCTTGGAAGGATTAAATGCGTTGTACGTCGATGCGAATGTCGCTGAGGCATCGAAGAGCAGGACCAGGTCGACGTGGTTCTGCGGCAGGTGGGTGTAAATGAAATTGAGCCCGTTGATGTCCGCAGGGTCGAGCGAGCGTTTGATAGTCTCATCGTCCCTGATGAGCCCGTACATTGTCACCAACTCGTTCCCTGCGCCCATATACAGAACGTACTGGGGGTAGCCCGGGTCGTAGATGTCGCCGAGCCCGCCGAAATGGCCGATCTCATGCGTAGCCACGTCCTCGATGTCTTTCGCATGCGTACTGTCCGCCAGGGGATCGGGGACGATCGCGAACGGGAAGTTCTGCTGATTGAACGCGATGTCCACGTCCGTCATTTCACCGGTCAGCGTATTGTACCGCACCCTCGTGATCGCGATTGCGGATGGATCCGCCCCCGTGGTGTCCCAGTGACTGTTGATCCACACGACATTGTTCTTGCCATCAGGGAATCCTCCCCATTGATCAGATGACGTTTCGCCCGCGTCGGTGTAGTTGAGGTCCCAACCCGTTCCCGACAACGCGCTCCAGGTGGCAAACGACGTCCGGATGGTGTTCCGGAATTCGGCAGGAACGCTCGTACTGATCGTATACGTCCCCTGCGCGTCAGCCCAGTGAAGCGGTATGCCGGAGAGGGTGGTGTTCACCACGAAGTGATCGCCGAAGATCCGCGTCTGGATCCCGACGGGGAGGTCCTGGGAAAATTCAGAGGTATTGTTTGCAAAATCTGTCGCGGTTGCCGAGACAAACTGCCCCCACTGCAGCGGGACCGACGAGGGAATGGAGAACCAGACCCAACCGGTATCGTTTGTGGTCACCGACGTTGAGCCGATAAGCGTTTTGCCTTCACCGTAACCGCTCGCGTCGATGGTATCATCCAGGAAGATGTCGATCCGGACGGGCGTACTGGGCCACGACAGGAGGGATCCTTCGACGGTCGACGGCGTCATTCCTCCCACCGAGGCATAGAACAGCGTGGGAAAGTTCTGCCTGTAGTTTACGGCGGGAGCAGTCGCCGGGCGAGGGACGGTCTTTGAAGGGCCCGCTGCATATGTATTCTTTGTGACGCCGGTCGCTCCCAGATCGATCCCGAGACCGGCATTGCCGAAGATGGAATTCTGCAGGACGCCGTTGCCCGACGGAGGGGTCGTGGCGGCAACATGCCGCACCGCAACACCGGCGCCGCCGTTCGAGGAAATGCTGTTGGAGGCGATATTATTGCCGTTCCCGTCCTCGATGCAGACGCCGTCACCCCCGTTCAGCCGAATTGCGTTGTTCAGGACAGTGTTGCTGTCGGTGTGGATACAGATCCCTGCACCAGGGAATCCCGTGACGGTGAATCCCCTGATGGTACAGAATCCCGATTTGACCTCGAAGCCGTTCAACCGGCCGGGGTCACGACCGTTTGGTGCGACGATTGAGCCGTCGATCCCGACCAGGGGTACGCCTCCGCGGTCAAGAATCGTTTCGTCGGTGAGTGGCGGGAGGGTGTCGACGACGTTTATCGTTCCCGATAGAGCGAAACGAATGGTATCGGCGCCGGGATGGGCATTTGCGGCGGTGATCGCTGCACGCAGTCCGGCCTCGGTAAAACTGTCGCCGTTGATCGTGAAGACAACGGGGACGTTCACTTCGAAGTTTGCGGTGATCGATGAATCACGGATCATTGTTACCGCAAGCGGATTCGACGTCCCGGCTCCTCCGCTCCAACCTGCAAAATGGTAACCGCGATGGGCTGTGGCGGTCAACTGGACGGTCTGGCCATGGGCATAGATTCCCCCTGCCGGCACTACGCTTACAGAGCCGACTCCAGCCGGATGTACTGATGTGGCCAGAGAATAGTAGTTGATGGCAAACGTAACGCGGACGGTATGATTGGCGGTGACGTTGTAGAACGTATAGCCCTGCGTGGAGTCTACCTTCACCCCATCCACGATGACGCTATCGACATGATACCCGGTGAGGGGGGTGAATATGAACCTTTGATTGGCATTTGCATTCACGAGGACGGTGCCACCGGGGGCAATGCTGCCGTTCGGCCCGGCGGTGGCCACGATCGTGCTCTGGGTGTCTCCGGTGATCTTGAGGTCGAGGTAATTCTTCGAGCTGAGCCAGACACCCCGGACGGCAATAACATTGTCACCGGTCTTGACAACACTATCGGGCACAGTAAACGTGACATCCCCGCTTGCAGAGGCACAGTCGTCGTGTTTGTACACGCTGCTGGAGACTTCGCGTCCGTTAAAATAGACACGCACGCCATTATCGAGCGCTATCGTTACTCGGACGTTGCGAGTGCCGGCCGGGAGGATGATATGCCTCCTGATCAGAAGATCGCGGGAGGAAGGCCAGAACGTGTGGACGTGGGCTGTGTCGTTGAGAGGGCAGGGGGGCGAGCCGGTGTTGTTCAACGTCCCGAACGCCGCACGTCCCACCGCCCAACCTGTGCCGGTGTCCGCCGCCGTCTTTCCCATGAAGGTCTTGACCAGCGACGAATTCGATTTCACAAATTGATACGTGTATCCCGGCGCCAGGTAAGGGACGAACTCCTGGCCCGTCTGACTATAGCCGGCCGTTGACGCAAGAACGAAAAGGATGCCTGCAGACAGTCTCAGCTTCTTCACCGGGCTTCTCCAGTCGGTTGGTGTTCGGCACTTTATCAGAATCACATCAGGGGTGCGTGGCCGGGACGGCTGTCACCGGTCAAGCTGGGGATGTTCAACGGTGTTCCTGATCGATGTCACAAAATCGTCGAGTCGCTGGCGCCCGGCGACGAGCGGGCTTCCGGTTGCGGGGTCCTTTTTCACAATGAGCTTACCGGCGCGACCGCCGGCGACGCGGAAGTGGTTCTGGGGGTCCTTTTCCGCGAAGACAACGACGTCCTCATTGCGTCGGAAGACCGGCATGTGGCTGTACATCTCTCCGACGGTCCCGACCTCCCCGCCTGGAACGAAGAGCGTGAACGAGTTCCCAGCCGTCCCGCCTTTGAGATATTGGTCCACGGCAACAGTCACCCGTGTGACGATCTGGGTGCGGGAAGCGTTCCATTCGGACTTCAATTCTCTGACGGTGCCGACCAGCACGACGTCGGCCTGACGGGCAAGATCTTCTGAACTTGGAGAGCGCGGTGGCGCCTTCGGCTGAGCGCCGGATGGAACAGCAAGGAGCAGAGCCGCGATAACGGGACGTATCGATCTAACTCGTTGGGCAACCATGCGGATGACCTCCATGCAATAGTGGGCTTGTTCTGCGTTTCCGGGTGCCGAGAGGATAACGTCTCATCACGGCGATGCGTCAGTTTCTGCCGGTGAGTCGTGATAAACTGAGGTTCAGTGCCCGGAGGGGGCCGGGGGATCCATCAATCGGTGCAATGAGCGGGAGATTCGACGATACAACATGCGGGGTGATGTTGCTGGGCGTGCCATCGGTACAAATGAGCGATGATCTCACGGGAGAGTTCCACATGAATATACCGTTTGGCGCGCTGTGTGGAAGAACGGAAAAGAAAACCTTGCGCAATCTTACAGAAAGAGTGCTCCAATGTCAATACCGAACCGGCGTTCAACCTGTGAAACCGCTTTCACTCGCGCCCCATACGCGCCAAAAGCTGCGAGTGTTGAAAAGATAAACAGGGGATTCTCATCGCAGGATCTTCTGCTGCACCAGGAACTCCCGGATCGTCGCGAACGCCGAGAGCATCTGGTCGCGAGTGAACCCGCCATGCTTCCCGCCAGGCACGGTCACGAGCTGGTTGGGTACGTTTGCCTCGGTGAGCGCCTTGTGGAGCCGGACGGCATGGTTGTATGGGACAAGGTTGTCATTGTCGCCGTGAATGGTGAGGATCGGCGGCAATCCCTTGCGGACGTAGGTGAGCGGCGAGACGCGCGCAGCAAGCTGCTCACGGTTGGGCTGGCTTCCCAGCCAGGAGACCGCATAATTCTGCCTGTTGGGTCCCGCGAGGAGGTCTTTGACGTCGGTAATGCCGAACCAATTGATAATCGCAGCGACGGGCGTCGGGAAATTCTGCTGGTCCCATTCCTTGGGGGCGTCGAACCCGGCAGACTCGTCGAGCATGCCGGTCATGAGCGCAAGGTGGCCGCCGGCCGACCCTCCGGTGATGATGATCCGTGTTGTATCAAAGCCGTAGGCCTTTGCATTCTTGAAGATCCACCGAAGCGCGAGGCGGCAGTCTTCGACCGCGGCAGGCGCGAGAGACACCTTCGCGAGACGGTACTCCACGTTCACTGCTGAAAAGCCCATGGAAAGATAGGGCATCAGCTGCATGACGCTCGACTCTTTCGTCCCCACCACCCACCCTCCTCCATGAATATGCACGGCAGTCGGGAACGGCCCGCCCGAAGCGCGGCGCGCGTACACCTCAAGCTTGCATTCGAAATTGTTCGCCGTTGAGTACGTCACGTTTGGAATGACCGAGTAGTCCATCATCAGATCAACGGGCCATGTCGGCAGAGAGGAGCTTGTCGTTTGGCCGGCGGCCGACAGCACAACCATTAGGAGAGCTACGAGGAGAGCAAGGGGACGGTTCATTGGGACACCTCTGGAAAGTTGAAGAGCAAGATACGCATCGACGCCGGAAGGCGCAAGATTTTTCCCCTGCTGTGGTTTTCCTTGATTCTCCTCCCGCCAAGTATTAGTTTCTTCTTCATCCGTCAGCGTTTCAGTGCGAGACGGCGGTCATCCCCGAGACTCAGGGTGCCAGAAAGGTCATTTGATGCGAAGATCCTTTTTCCTCGTCGTCGCTTCCCTGTTCGTTCTCTCCCCCGTGACCGGCTGGAGCCAGCATGCAGACTCGAGCCTCCTAAGTATCGATCGGATATTCGAGTCGCGGGAGTTCATCCCCCAGCGGTTCGGGCCAGCCCGATGGATTGACGGGGGAGCGGGGTACACGACGCTCGAACGTTCTGCCACTGCCGGCGGTGGACGCGACATCGTGCGGCACGACTCACGCACCGGCAAACGTGATGTCCTCATCCCCGCTGAGTGGTTGATCCCAAAGGGAGGTACTTCACCGCTGTACGTCGAGAATTACCAGTGGTCCGCAGATACAACTCGTCTCCTCATTTACACCAACAGCCGGCGCGTCTGGCGGCACAATACCCGTGGGGACTACTGGGTCTTTCGCGCTGCTGACAGGTCGCTGAGAAAGGCGGGCGGCGATGCGGAACCGTCGACGTTGATGTTTGCAAAATTCTCGCCGGACGGGCGAAAAGTCGCCTACATCCGCGGCAACAATATCTATGTCGAAGACGTCACAACGGGGATAATCACCCAGCTGACCTATGACGGCTCACGGACGATTATCAACGGCACGTTCGACTGGGTTTACGAAGAAGAATTCGACCTCCGGGACGGGTTCCGGTGGAGTCCTGACGGCTCCAGGATCGCCTACTGGCAACTTGATGCGAGCGGGGTCCGCGACTTCTATCTCATTAATAATACTGATTCCCTCTATTCATTCGTCACCCCGATACAGTACCCGAAAGCCGGCGAAACGCTGTCCGCATGCAGGGTGGGTGTGATTCCGGCTGTGGGGGGAGCCACCTCGTGGTTTTTCCCTCCCGGAGACCGCCGCAACAACTATATTGCGCGGATGGATTGGGCGGGGAATTCGACTGAAATCGTCTTCCAGTACTTCAACAGGTTGCAAAACACCAATCGGCTGATGCTCGGCGATGTCCGGACAGGGACGCTGAAGACAATCCTTGCCGATCAGGACAGCACCTGGGTTGAGGTGGTGGATAGCGTGCATTGGCTGAAGAACGGGTCCGAATTTACCTGGCTGAGCGAGCAGGATGGCTGGACCCATCTCTCTATATACTCGCGCGCGGGGGAGAGACTCCGTGTGCTAACTCAAGAATCGTTCGACGTCATTAAGGTCGCAAGCATCGATACGGCAAATGGCTGGGTATATTACATCGCCTCCCCTTCGGACGCCGGTCAGCGCTACCTCTACCGGCTTCGGCTGGACGGGAAGGGATCACCTGAGCGACTCACGCCTCAGTCTGAGCCTGGAACGCACAGCTATGACATATCGCCGAACGGGAGATGGGCGATCCATACCTATTCCCGCTTCGGTACTCCGCCGGTAGTGGACTTCGTGAATCTCCCCTCACATGCTGTTCAGAAGGTACTTGTGGAGAATGCCGGGCTTCGTCGGTCGGTAAGCCGCCTGAGGCACGGCGACGCATCGTTTTTCCGGGTCGACATTGGAGGCGACATCAATCTCGACGGGTGGAAGATGCTTCCGCCGTCGTTTGACGAGTCTAAGCGATACCCGTTGCTGGTCTATGTGTACGGCGAGCCCGCGGGCCAGACTGTGCTTGACAGTTGGGGGGGAAGGAGATACCTGTGGCACCTGATGTTGAGCCAGCAGGGGTATATCGTGCTCAGCATCGATAACCGTGGGACACCGGCGCCGCGTGGCCGCGCCTGGCGCAAGGCGGTCTACCGCCAGGTCGGCATCCTTGCGTCACAGGACCAGGCTGCCGCGCTCCGTCAGGTGCGGCAATGGCCGTACGTCGACTCCACCCGCATCGCCGTCTGGGGGTGGAGCGGCGGCGGATCGATGACGCTGAACATGATGTTCCGTCATCCCGACCTCGTCCAGACCGGGATGGCGGTCGCCCCCGTGCCTGACGAGCGGCTCTATGATGCGATCTACCAGGAGCGGTATATGGGGCTTCCCGACCAGAATGTGGAGGGATACAGACTGGGATCACCCATCACCTTTGCCGACAGCCTGCGCGGGAATCTGCTCATCGTGCACGGGACGGGTGACGACAACGTGCATTATCAGGGGACAGAGCGGCTGGTTAACGCACTCGTCAAAGCAAACAAGCAGTTCACAATGATGTCTTACCCGAACCGCACGCACGGCATCAATGAGGGGCCCAATACGACGCGCCATTTGTATACGCTCCTGACGAGGTTCTTGATGGAGCATGTGGAGGCGGGAGGGAGGTGACAATTGACACTTGACAATGGACGATTGACAATTGACGACCGGTGGTCAATCGTCAATGGTCAATCGTCTATCGTCAATTGTGCTGTTCACCACGCCGATCGCAACTCCTGGCTTCTCTTCCGCGATCCCCGGGAAGTGTTGGTCGCAATGCATCATGCCGATGTCCTCCCGCTCCTTCGAAAGGTCGAGGACGAGGTTGAGGTCAAGGGACGATCGGCTGCGGGATTCATTGCTTACGAAGCCGCACCGGCATTCGACAATTCACTCGTTGTCCATCCTCACGGCGAATTCCCCCTTGCATGGTTTGCCATAAGCGATGCAGTCGATGAGATCCCGGAGTCGCAATTGCAGGAGGGGCAGTTCTCCGAATCGCCCGTGCAATGGACCCCTACCGTCTCCGATGATGAATACCGCGCGGCTATCAGTCGCGTTCGCAGTTACATCAAAGCCGGGGAGACCTATCAGGTCAACTATTCCTACCGGCTCCGATCCGGCTTCTCAGGCGACCCCTGCGGTTTCTTCACCCGGCTCCACGCGGCGCAACGAACCGGATTTGCCGCCTTCATCGATACTGGTCGGTTCGTCATCTGCAGCACCTCGCCGGAGCTGTTCTTCAGTTTGAAGGGAAAGACGCTCACGTCGCGGCCGATGAAGGGGACGGCTCCACGCGGCCTCACCGCAGAGGATGACATAGCCAGGGGGGAACAACTCCGGCGCTCGCCGAAGGACAGGGCCGAGAATGTGATGATCGTCGATATGATGCGGAACGATGTCGGTAAGGTGGCCCGGACCGGGACCGTTCAGGTTACCGACCTGTTCTCGCTGGAGAAATATTCCACGCTCTGGCAGCTCACATCGACAGTCCAGGGGGTGACCGATGCCGGACTGACTGACATCATGACGGCCCTGTTCCCCGCAGCATCGATCACCGGGGCGCCCAAACCGAGAACGATGCAGATCATCAGGGAGCTTGAGTCGACCCCCCGCGGTATCTACACGGGGACGGTCGGATATGTTCTTCCCGGGCGGAATGCGACGTTCAGCGTGTCCATTCGCACTGTCCTGATTGACAGGGAGCAGGGGAGTATGGAGTACGGGGTGGGGGGAGGGATTGTGTGGGGCTCGACCGATGAAGGCGAGCTGGCCGAGAGCAGGACAAAAGCGCTCGTCGTCACCGAGCCGGTGCCGGAGTTTTCGCTTCTGGAGACCATGCTCTGGAAACCGGGCGGAGGTTTCTTCCTCCTTGACCTCCATCTCGAGCGGCTGAAACAGAGCGCCGCGTATTTTGCCATTCCAGTTGACCTTCGCGAAGTGCAAAGTCGGCTCGCGGACTGCGCCTCGCGATTCAATCATGAGCTGCAGAAGGTTCGCCTGCTCATTTCGCAGTCGGGAGAGATCACGTTACAGTCCGAGCCGCTGGGCTCGCCTCCCCCAGCAGAGATGCCGCGAGTGCGGCTTGCCTGCAAGCCGGTGTGCACCTCCGATCGGTTTCTCTATCATAAGACGACGATGCGAAAGGCATATGAAGAGGCACGGGCGGGGGTCGGGGACTGCGACGACGTCATACTCTGGAACGAGCGAGGCGAGCTGACGGAATCGACGATCGCCAACCTGGTTCTGGAGATCGATGGGGGGCTGGTGACGCCTCCCGTTCATCGCGGTCTCCTCTCCGGTGTGTACAGGCGATGGATGCTTGAGCAGAAATTGGTGAAAGAGCAGATTTTGACTCGTGTCGACCTCCACCGTGCGACCCGCGTCTTCCTCATCAACTCGGTGAGGGGGCAGTACGAAGTGAGCTTCGTGGGCGGCTCAGCTGATTGACATCGTCCGGCGTTCGTTGTAGATTTTGTCACTGCTTATTCGAGGAGGTGCCCTTATGCGTCGTCTGGCCTTCGTCTCCTTGGCTGTTCTCTTCGTTTACACAATGTCCTTTCCCCAATCTGCCCGCCAGCATGCAAGCGACAAACCGTATATCGTAGAGTATTACTACAAAGCCCGCTGGGGTTATGCCGACGAGTTCATCCGGCTTTTCAGGAAGAACCACTATCCAGTGCTGAAAAAGCAGATCGAGCTCGGCAGGATATTGAGCGTAAGCGCTGTCAAACCGCGCTTCCACGCCACGGAAGAGGGTCGGTGGGACTACCGGGTGACGATCGTGTTCTAGAACGTGTCCGTGACAACCGACGGGTTCGATGAGGCGGCGCTGGCTAAGTCGATCTTCCCCGATCAGGAATCGTTCAGGAAAGAGGAACAGCGGAGGTTCGAGATACTGCTGGGGCACTGGGATGTGCCCATTGATGAGGTGGCGCTGAATACCCCGTAAGAAATGCCGAGACTAATTGAAGATGGAAGATTGAAGATGACCAGAGCGGTTGAATATGAATACTGAACAAGCCAGATGATCCTCCACTACCTTGGTGTCCTGTGTACTGGAATACTTGTCGGATTTCTTGGAGGGATGTTCGGCAAAGGAGGGAGCGCGATTGCGACGCCGATCCTCAGCCTCCTTGGTGTACCGGGGTTTGTCGCGGTGGCGGCGCCGCTGCCGGCGACGGTCCCGGGGACCTTCATTGCGTCGGTTGAGTACTGGCGCTTCGATCTCCTGGATTGGCGGATCATCGGTTGGAGCGTGATGGTGGGAGTCCCCGCGACGATCATCGGGTCGTTGCTCACGCAGTTCACCGGAGCGACGCCTCTCCTGATCGTCACGGGATTGATGGTGCTTGGGTTCGGACTGAGTTTCCTGGTGGCGCCGAAAGAGGCGGCAGGTCAAAGTGCAGTTGCGGCTTCTGCATCAGAGGATCTCCCTTCACGATGGCGCCTTCGTCTGGTGCTTGTCGCCGCAGGGGTAGGCCTGATATCGGGCCTTCTTGCAAACTCCGGGGGCTTTCTGCTTGCGCCCAGCTTTGCCTGGATACTTGGTCAACCGATCAAAAAAGCATTCGCCTGTTCGCTGGCGGCCTCGATGGTCCTTGCCCTCCCGGGGACGATCGTTCATGCATATCTTGGCCATATTGATTGGACTGTCACCGCGGCGCTGGCGGTCGGATCGGTTCCCTTCTCCTACCTCGGCGCGAAGGTGGCAATCAAAACCCGTCCGCGCACTCTCGAGCGGTTGTATGGACTTGCGTTGACGGGGCTGGGGGCGTATTTCCTGTTGACGCTGTAGATTGAACCGGGGGGCGATTCTCACCGCCCTCCCGTATCCCTCCTGTTTCTTGACCTGCAGAAGTCTCACCAGATGATAACGAACTGTTACCGCGATAGGAAAGGATATCCCGCGCGTTTGCTGTTTCTCGGAAGCTCTCTGACGAGATGGGGGGACCGGGTGATGGGGAAACGGGGGGTGAAAACTTTGGGGGGGTGAGTACGCCGCACCCACCTGTCGGCAGGCCCTGACATGGCGAAAATGTCAGGTTTTTCGCAGAGTCCTGAAAAAACTTTTCGCCGGGGTCGGTTTTTGTTTCCATTTTGAAAATGAGATGAGTCCATACTGTAGAGGAGGGACGTATGGCCATGATTCTCAGGTTTTGACATGACTGGCGAAGTTTTCCTAGCTCATTCGGAGAATTCCACGGGCGTATGCCATCGACTCGCCGAACACCTACGGAATACCGCAGAGCTGGCCCGCTCGTTCGCACCCACAGAGGAGCTTGGGGGTCTCTTCCGCTTTGCCGGTCTGCTCCATGACATCGGGAAATTTCAAGACGACTTTCAGCGATACTTGCGCGAAGGCCACCCACGAACGCCGCATGCTGGGATTGGCGCATTCGTTGCGAAGAAGCTTGCGACCCAACACATTCCGCTACAGTTCGCCATCCAAGGTCATCACGCAGGGCTTCCTAACAATCAGGAACGGAAGGAGAATAACGAATACTACGGAAAACAGGAGAATCTGGTAGATGAACTAATAGATCGATTCCGAATCAGTGATTTGGGTCCGCAAGACCTCATCGAAGCACGTGATTCGTATAAGAGCGACGATCTTCTCCTGGCCGAGTGCGCGACTCGGCTCCTGTTCAGCGCACTCACGGATGCAGACTGGCTGGACACTGAACGTCACTTCAACCGCGAGCTGTCAGATGTGCGGGTCGCCCGAAAGCTGGATCATGAGGCGCTCCTCGCAGCGCTTGAAAAGAGATTCGACGAATTCCCCAGGTCTGGACTCATAAATGAGTTGCGGACGCAAGCGCGCGTCGAGGCAGGAGCACAGACGCACGACGAAATTGGTTTCTATTCTCTCCAGTTGCCAACTGGGCTTGGCAAAACCCTGGCCTCGGTCTATTGGGCGCTTTTGCACGCGCGCTATCACCGGTTGCAGCGTATCATCATTGTGCTCCCTTACATCAATATTATAGATCAGACTGCCAAGACACTGAAGGCAATCTTCGGTGAGGAGGCGATTCTCGAACACCATTCTGGACTGGTGGACGAGATGGCGCAGAAGGGTGAGTATGCCGAGGGATCTGTCGGTTCGGATGCTGACTTGGCAAGGCGACTGGCTTGCGAGAATTGGGACGCCCCGATCATAGTAACAACGACCGTTCAATTCTTCGAATCGCTGTTTAGCAATGGACCTTTCCGTTGCAGGAAGAATCACAACGTGGCCAGTTCAGTGGTGATATTTGACGAAGTTCAAACATTACCGAAGGAGTATGCTGAGCCGATCATTATCATGTTGAAGAACTTTCGACTGGTAGCGCGGACGTCGTTTCTCTTTTGTACGGCGACTCAGCCTGCGTTTGCTAAGCGCGGTGAATTCGATGGAATCGACAACATCAAGCCGCTCATCAAACGTACCGACATATACTTCGACGCGACTCGGAGGGTTGACTTTACCCTGCTCAACGATCTCGAAGAGATTTCATTCGAAGTTCTCGCAGAGCATGTGGGCAGAGAACATGCGTCCTATCTTGTCATCGTCAACACGAAATCAATGGCGAGAGACCTATTCCAGCGCATTGAACGGTCCGGAACTCACGAACGCTGCTACCATCTGTCCACTGCGATGTGCCCACATCACCGAAAAGTGAAGACTGCGGACATTATTCGCGACCTGGAAGCACAGAGAAAGATTGCCGTTGTATCAACTCAGCTTGTGGAGGCGGGCGTCGACTTTGACTTTCCCTGTGTGTATCGAGCGATGGGGCCGTTGGACTCGATCATACAGGCCGCTGGGAGATGCAATCGCAACGGGTGCTTGCCGGAGAGAGGGAGGGTCGTCTTGTTTCACCCTGAACAACACAAGATGCCGGATGCCACCTATCGCGCATGCGCCGAGTTTGCGAAAGTAATGATCAAGGACGATCCCGAATTGCTTCACCGCCACAATTCATTCGAGAGGTACTATGAACAAGTGCTACAGCTGTTTGTAGACGCGGATAGATATCGCATAACTGAACAGAGGAAGAAGTTCAACTTCAGGGATGTCGCCGAGAGTTTCCGTCTGATTGACGAACCGACAACCTCCCTTTTCATCAAAGAGTACTCTGACGAGAGCAATTCACTGCTTGACGACCTTTTCCGCCAGTTGGAGAATGGAAAGATCACGAGGAACCAGTGGCGTAACGCTCAGCAATTCAGCGTCCAAGTCTATCCGATTTTTTTGCGCGAGCATGCCACTGAAATCGAGGTCGTGAAGGACTTCGTAAGAGTCTGGCATGGCCACTACGACAAGAACACAGGCCTTTCCCCCAAGGAAATTGAAACAGTGTTCTGAACCAATTTTAGTATCTATCACCAAAGAAGGGAAGGGCGCATGGAAACCAACTTGGTTCGCTTAAGAGTGTGGGGCGAATTCGCATGTTTTACGAGACCCGATTTGAAGGTCGAGCGTATGACTTATCCCTGCATGACGCCGTCTGCAGCGAGGGGAATCCTGGACTCCATCCTCTGGAAGCCGGAGTTTGTCTGGCAGGTGCAACGGATTCTCGTCCTCAAGCCGGTTAAATTCGCGTCGGTCAAGCGAAACGAAATAAACAAGAAACAGGGCAGGGCACCGATCATTATCGAAAAAAACCGCGCCCAGAGGAACAGTATCGTGCTGAGAGATGTCGCGTATATCATCGAGGCCTCCGTAAGCAATGCGACCTCGCCCGTAGCCAATCCAACAAGGAAGTATGTCGAGATGTTCAATCGGCGGGTCAGTAATGGGCAATGCTGGCGAAGGCCATATCTGGGTACGAGGGAGTTCGCTGCAGAATTCGCACCGCCCGAGGCCGACGATACGCCAATCACGGACAACATTCACATTGGCAGCATGTTCCTTGATATGTGGTATGACGCAAGCGGTGTTGCCTACCCGAAGTTCTTCTACGACGTGGCTGTGCGAGGGGGAGTGCTGGATTGCCGGAAAGAGTACGACCAGATACTTTCCAGTAGCCACTTGAGAGGCGGCGTTGCCATGTACTCCTCGCAGATGCTTCATGAACTCAACTTCTCGGAGGAAGGGGACGAGCCATGATACAGGAGCTCGTGGGCCTTGGACATAGAATAAGAGATCTCCAACCAACATCGAGCCGTTCTCACGACGCTCTGGACAACGTGCCAGTGTCCATTGACTGCATCATTGACGACCAGGGTAACTTCAAGCAGTTTATACCCCATGAGAGTCAGATGACAGTGGGAGAACGAATCTCTGCCAAGAAGGGGAAGGCCCGACTGCTCGTCGATAGGGCCGAAGAGGTCTTGGAGATTGTGGACGAGCGGGAGAAGAACAGAGATTTACGAGAAAAGCTTAATAAACAGGCACGGTTCAAGCACTCGCTCTTCCGGGAAAAGCTGAGATTGTATTCTCAACTCAAGGAATTGATGCCTGTCAACAAGTTCTACGAGTCAAATCGAGTTAACGGAGTGCAAAAGGCCCGGGCTGCCTTTTCAAAACTTGAAGACAAGGAATGGCAGGGTAACATTGCTTTCCTCATTGCGGGCGAATCCAAGAGGTTGCACGAAAAGGACCGTGTGCTCGAAGCCATTATCGAGCGGTACCAGAGGTCAATGACCAAGATCAGGAGGCCCCGCTTTGCACGATGTTCAGTATGTGGCACTACTTCTCAGGCAATTGCGGATATACCGCACGGGATGATAAAGCGTGTTCCAGACGGTAAGGCATCGGGGTGCGCTTTGGTGTCGTACAATGACTCCGCCTTCGAGTCATACGGTCTGAAAGGGAATGAAAACTCGTCAATTTGTACCCGGTGCGCTAAGGCGTATGTCGACGCGTTGAACTGGCTTCTTTCCAATGGCTCCTTGGTTTCCGGCGAAAAGGGCAAAAAATCCTACCGATACACAAATCGGAAAAACATTTCCCCCGACACTTCTATCGTGTTCTGGTTGCGCGATACGGTCCAGTACGATCTCCTTGCTATTCTGGACAATCCGACCGAGCAAAGTGTCCATGCTCTGTTTGATTCTGTGTTCAAAGGAACCGAACCTTCAAAATTCGAGTCAGACACCTTTTACGCGTTAACTCTGAGTGGTGCCGCGGCACGGATTGCAGTCCGCGATTGGATCGAAACCAGCCTCGACACCCTTCGCAGGAATCTGGCTCAGTGGTTTCAAGATGTGGCGGTGGGTGGCTTCGACTCTGACAAGAGAGGGCTCATCATTGGGTTTCCGCGGTACTCGTCTTTGATATGGAATATCAAGGGCAAGAGCGAGAATGATGTTCAGCATGGCAGAATTGGGACAGTGCTCTGGAAGAGTGCAGTAATGGGGCATGCACCACCTCTGTGGGTGTTGAGTTCCGTTCTCGGGAGGATTCGAGCTGAGCAAGGACACGTGACGACCGAACGAGTTGCAGTCTTGAAACTGTGTCTGAACCGAAGACCAAATCAACAACAAGGGGCAAAACACATGGCGACACTTGACGATTCGAATGGCGACATCGCCTATACCTGCGGGCGTCTCTTTTCCGTGCTGGAATCCATCCAGTATCACGCACTTGGCGGCGATGTGAATGCCGGCATTCGAGAGAGGTTCTTCTCGTTTGCCTCCACCATGCCTTCCACCGCTTTTGGGCGGCTCATGAAGATGACCCAACACCACTTGTCGAAGATCCGCGGAGAGAAACCGGGTCTTGCCATAAACCTGGACAAGAAGTTACAGGAACTTGTGTCGAAAGTCGAAGGCACAAGACTTCCAGCGGTCTTCACCCTGGAGGATCAGGCGAGCTTTGCTATCGGCTACTACCATCAGCGCCACCACGATTTCAGTGTTACAGCAACCAGCAAGGAGGACTGAATCATGGCTACTCCAATCAAGAATCGGTATGACTTCATATTCCTGTTCGATGTTAAAGACGGAAATCCGAATGGCGACCCAGATCAGGCAAATCTTCCGCGTGTTGATGCTGAGAATCAGGAAGGGCTCGTTACTGACGTCTGCATCAAGCGGAAAGTACGGAACTACGTTGAGCTGAAGTCGGGTGGTAAGCCAGGTAATTCCATCTTCGTGAGGCAGGGGAATGTGCTAAACACGATCATCGAAAAAGCCAAGGGCAAGAACCCGAAGGAACGCCAGACAAGCCTGTGTGATGACTATTGGGACATTCGCACATTCGGCGCTGTATTATCCACAGGCGACAGTGCGAAGAATGCAGGGACAGTAAGAGGGCCGGTGCAGTTTACGTTTGCCCGTTCACAGGACAGGATCTTTCAGGCAGAACATTCGATCACGCGGCAAGCAGTTGCGACGGAGGAGGAGGCGAAGAAACAACAGTCCCGTGAGTTCGCTTCTACGATTGGCCGCAAGGCCACGGTGCCTTACGGTCTCTATCGTATGCATGGCTTTGTCTCGGCCGTCGATGCGGTAAAGACTGGTTTCTCACAAGAGGATCTCGATCTCCTTTGGGATGCCCTACTCAACGCCTTTGAACTCGATCGCTCGGCGGCCCGAGGCGAGATGAATCCAAGAAAGTTGATTGTGTTCAGACACGAAAGTCACCTGGGAAACGCTCGTGCGGGGGAGCTATTCGAGCGTGTGACAATTGAAAAAAAGAACAGTCTCCCACGCTCCTGGGCGGACTACGAAGTGTTAACTCGGCGAGACAATCTTCCGAAGGGAGTTGAGCTGCAGGAGAAGCTGTAGTTGTCTGTCCGAGTGGGTGAACCCCTTAGTGGATCGGTAACTCGTTCCCGGAGGTAGCTTTGTACGCCGAGGACGACTTCATCCAACTCAGCGCTCTGCAGCACTACGTCTTCTGCCCCCGACAATGCGGCCTTATCCATGTCGAGGGCATCTGGAGTGAGAACGTGTACACAGCTAGGGGCGAGATTCTCCATGAGAAGGTGGATACGGACACCTACGAGACGCGCGGCACGGTCAAGACGGTCAGGGGGCTAAGGATTCATTCGTTTCGACTTGGAATCACCGGCCGTGCGGATGTGGTGGAATTCTTCAAGTCCAGCGATTCCGCGGGACACCTGGAAGTGGTGCCCGTCGAATTCAAAGCAGGGCAGCCCAAAGAGGATGCTTCTGATAAAGTCCAGCTCTGTGCCCAGGCGATGTGTCTCGAAGAGATGCTGCGCACAACCGTTCGGAAGGGCGAGTTCTTCTATGGTAGGATACGGCGGCGCGTTGAGGTGATACTCGACGAATCTCTCCGCCGCAAAACGGAGGAGGTCATTGCTGAGGTGCACTCGCTCGTTTCAGGGGGAAGAGCGCCGGCAGCCCGTTATTCGGAGAAATGCGGCCGGTGTTCGTTGGAGGAAATCTGTAAGCCGAAAGCGATGAATGAACGAAGACTCCACGCCTACATGAACTCCCTTTATCAGCCGTGAAAAAACACCTCAACACCCTCTTCATAACGTCGGATGATGCGTACCTTTCCAAGGAACGCGAGACATTCGTTGTAGAGGTCGGCGGGAAAAAGGCGTTCCAGGCACCTATTCAGTCAATCGAAAACATTGTCTGCTTTGGGTTCAAGCCGCTCACGCCGGCGCTCATGGCATTCTGTGCGGAAAATAACGTGGGCGTCAGTTTCCTCTCGGAAACCGGGAGGTTCCTGGCCAGGGTGTATGGCGCACAACAGGGAAATGTGCTTCTCCGGAAAGCCCAGTATGCGATTGCGGATAACGAAGCTCAGGCCCTGCTGATCGCTCGGCCGATCATCGCTGCAAAGGTTGCGAACTTCCGGAACCTGTTGCTGAGGCATCAGCGGAACCATCCGGAGGTATGCCCGGACTCGGTGCGCGCAGCCGCGGACTCGCTCGGGGCGCGACTGTCCGACATCGGCGCTGCCGACTCGCTCGATCTCCTGAGGGGTTACGAAGGGGAGTGTGCTTCAGCGTACTTTGGTGTGCTTGGTTCATTGATCACAGCACAGCGTGAGGACTTTGCATTTGCCGCTCGTTCAAAGAGGCCGCCGCTCGACCCTGCAAACGCGGTACTGTCGTTCCTCTACGCGATTCTCGCCAATGACGTGAGATCCGCGCTGGAGACTGTAGGGCTTGACCCGCAGGTTGGCTTCCTCCATCAACTCAGGGCGGGAAGACCGAGCCTTGCGCTCGATCTGATGGAGGAATTCCGTGCCTACCTGGGTGACAGGATCATGTTGAATCTGATCAACCTCCGGCAGGTGACGAAAAAGGATTTTGAGGTTCGCGAGTCGGGAGAGGTTCGGATGTCCGATGACGCGCGCAAGGTCGTTATCACTGCGTACCAGAAGCGCAAGCAGGAAGAGATCACACACCCGTTTCTTGGTGAGAAGATGACCGTGGGGCTCCTCCCGCACGTGCAGGCGCAGCTCCTTGCGAGGCATCTGCGCGGTGACATACCGGCATATCCGCCATTCTTCACCAAATAGATTGGGCAGGAGGAACCGGCCGCATGATGATACTGGTGAGCTACGACGTATCGACCAAGACTGCTGCCGGGGTTCGGCGGCTAAGGAAGATTTCGGAAACGTGTCTGGATTTCGGCCTCCGTGTGCAGAATTCCGTATTTGAGTGCAATGTCGACCCGGAACGCTGGGAGCGATTGAAGGATCGACTCTTGTCGTTGTACGATGCCGAGAAGGACAGCCTTCGGTTTTATTTCCTGGGAGCAAACTGGCAGCGGCGGGTCGAGCATCACGGGAAGACGGGTCTGACGGACATTGAGGACCCGTTGATCGTCTGATGGTTATGCATGGCGCTAACCGAAGCATACGTGAAATCCCGGGGGTATTAGCATCTTGAATGCGAGCTGCTTTACGTGTTTCTCCCTTTGTAGATTGAGGAGAATGATGCAGTGCCGGAGAGAAGCGGAAAGGGGATGTAAAGTGCTTCTCATGGATTTGTTTGACCACTTTTGAGAGTGGCAGTCGCGCCCCGCGCGGGCGCGTGGATTGAAACGTCGATGAACAGATGGAGCGGGTCGCGGTATTTGTCGCGCCCCGCGCGGGCGCGTGGATTGAAACATCGTAATTTCTGGGATGAGAAAGAATGTACTGCCG
>JBFLYO010000029.1:0-52222 GCA_040756745.1 Bacteroidota bacterium | reverse complement strand
GCGTCGATCTCGTCAGGGATGTCGACGGCGTACTTCCCGATGAAGTACGTCGTGTTGGTGAACCTGCGGACGAACGCTCTGCTTTCGGCCGTCTTGTCCATGTCGCATACGATCAGCGTGCTGTTCCGGATGTCGGTGGTCGCCGCATACCCGAGCAGGAGCACCTGGAGGATGGGGGCCGCGATGGAAACGGCAAGCATCCGCCGGTCCTGTCGAATCTGGGAGAATTCCTTCCGCACCATCTGCAGGATCACCCTGAGCCCGTACGACATCTCATGCGCTCCGTTTCTGCATGCGGGCCATGCTCAGGCCCAGCATGGCAACCGCGAACAACAGCATGTAGATGAACTGAGGCCAGACGGCCCAGAGCCCCGCCCCTTTGAGCATGACGCTCCGCACCACGACGAGGAAGAACTTGTTGACCGCGACGTTCGACAAGATCTGCAGCACGATCGGCATGCTGGCCACGGGAAACACGAACCCCGACAGCAGGAACGACGGCAACAGCGAGGAGAAGACGGAGATCATAAACGCGACCTGCTGCGAATCGGTCACCGTGGAGATGAGAAGCCCCTGGCCGAGCCCCCCCAGGATGATTGTCACGATCGCCGCATAGAGTAGGAGAAGGCTTCCTTTCACCTCAACGTCGAAGAGCAGGTACCCGAGGAAGAGGATCGTCGTCGCGGCAAGCAGGCTGATCCCCATGTATGGAATGGTTTTGCCGAGAACGATTTGCGCGGGACGAAGCGGAGACACCATCAGCTGCTCCATCGTTCCCCGCTCTTTTTCCCGGACGACGGTCAGAGACGTGGAGACGACCGCCGTGAGCACGAGGATGAACCCGATCAACCCGGGGACCAGGAACCTGGATGACTCCAGGTCGGGATTGTACCAGACCCGCGGGTCGAAATCGATCGGAAGGTAGACGTGCCTCCCCTTGCGCGCGAAGAACTCGGCCGCAAGATTCGATGCGTACTCCACGGTTATCCGAGACGCGGCAGCAAGCGCCTGGCCGCCGGTATTGGCATCCGACCCGTCGACCAGGATCTGCACGCGAACGTCCCTTCCCGCATTCAGAGATCGCGCAAAGGAGGGCGGAACCACTATGGCGATCTTCACGCGCCCGTGAAGGAAATCCTCCTCAATATCGCCATAGCCGAAGGCCTCACGCCGATACTCGAAATATTCGCTGTGCAAGAATGAGCGGAGGAATGCGCGGCTCTCCACCGACCGGTCCTGGTCGAAGATCATCAGCGGTGTATGCTTCACGTCGAAGTTCAGTGCATAGCCGACCATGACGATCAGCACCCCCGGGAGGACCAGCAGCATGCCAAGCGAGGTCGGGTCGCGGCGGATCTGTCTCAATTCTTTCACAACAAGCGGCTTCAGCCGGCGTACGATCGCCATCATGCCCTCCCTTCCTGCACAGAGAGCGTCTGCCGGTCCAGCAGAAACAGAAAGACATCTTCGAGAGAGGGGAGAATCCGTTCGATCCGCTGGACGGCAACGCCCGCGGCGGCAAGGGTTTCGCGGATCAGCCGCTCCCCTTCGCGCGCATCCTGGACCATGACGTGGAGTGCTGTGCCGAAGACGGATGTCTCGATCGCCCAGGGGCGCGTCCTCACAATTTCAAGCGCCTCCACGATCCCTCGCTCATCCACGCGAACCTCCAGAATGGGCGTTCTGATGTGCTCCGTCTTCAGCTCGACAGGGCTCCCTCCGGCAATGATCTTCCCTTCATTGATCAGGATGATGTCATTGCAGTACTCCGCTTCATCGAGCGTGTGGGTGGTCACGAGCACCGTCACTCCGCCGGCGGAGAGACGGTTGATCAGTTCCCAGAAGTTGCGTCGGGAGATGGGATCGACCCCGCCGGTCGGCTCATCGAGAAAAACGATCTCGGGTTCGTGAAGGATCGCGCAGCCGAGCGCCAGCCGCTGCTTCCACCCTCCGGACAGCGTGCGGGTCAGACTTGCCTCGCGACCCTGGAGGTCGGCCATCGCCAGCACCCAGGCCATCCGCTCTTTCAGTCGGGCGTTGCTCAGGTCATACACTCCGCCGTAAAACCTGATGTTGTCTTCGACGGTAAGATCGTCATACAGGGAGAACCGCTGGGACATATATCCGATGGAGAGCTTCACGAGCTCTGTCTCCTTCACGATGTCATGCGATCCGACCTGCGCCGTGCCCGATGTCGGCCGGAGCAGTCCGCACAGCATCCGGATCGTGGTGGACTTGCCGGCCCCGTTCGCCCCGAGGAAACCAAAGATCTCCCCGCGGCGGACATCGAAGCTCACCCTGTCCACCGCAGTGAATTTCCCGAATCTCCTGGTCAGTTCCCTGACCTCAATTGCATTGTCCGCCATCACCAGGTCACTCCGTAATCCCCAGGGCCCGGGCCAGACGCGCGCGCGCGAGCTCCGTCTCAACAAGCGCGCCGGTATGACTGTTGCGGGCCGTCAACACCGCGACATCCGCATCGAGCAGATCGGCAGAGGTCGCCAGGCCGTTCTTGAACTTGTCCGAGGTGATCCTGAGGTTCTCTTCCGCCTGCTCGACGGCCAGGCGAGCAACCTCGGCCTTCTCCACTGCGCGGCGGAAGGCAAGTTGTTGCCGGCGCACGTCCAGGGCGGCATTCTCCGTCATCTGTTCGAGCACGAGCTCGCTTTGCCGGAGGGAGGCCCGTGCCTGCCCCGTCTGTGCAGACGTGGCTCCAAAATTCCATAGGTCGAACTGCATGCCGACCCCGACCTCCCAGGTCCCGAGGAACTCATCCCTCGTGGGGAGATAGCGGGGATTGGGCCGGCTGTAGAAGTAACTCGCGGACAATGCGATCTGCGGCCACCAGCCGCCCTGGGCGGCGGTAACGCCTGCACGTGCCGCCTCAACGCGGGAACGCATCGCAACGAGATCGGGACGCTCGCCGAGCGCTCGCGCCACGCCGTCCGGGCTGATCATGCCCCCCCATCCGGCCGTATCGGGGTGCGACGGGGGAGCCGAGGCAAGGGCGATCGGCTCATCAAGCGCGCGTCCCATCACGTTGTTCAGCGCCATCGCGGCAAGCCGCAGGTCGTTCTCCGCGTCAATGCGGGTAAGACGGGCGTTCGAAAGCTGCACCTGGATGCGGAGCAGGTCGTTGCGTGTTGCCAGGCCGCCGGCCATGAGACGCCGGACATCGGCCTCATAAGTCTCGAGGCGTCTGACGTTTTCGTCCACCACCTTCTTCAGTTCTCCGGCCTGGTAGAGCGACCAGTATGCGGAGGTAATGTTCAAAACGAGGTCTGCCCCATCCGACCTCTCGTCCGCGCCGGCAGCGTCATGCAGGTATTCCGCCGACTCCGCCGCACTCTGGAGCCGGAAGCCTGTGAAGAGGGGCTGCTGGAGCCCGACTCGCAGGAGATAATTATCGAGCACCGTCGGAGAAATGGTGATCGGCGCCGGAAGGAACGGGACGGACACACGGAAGGGATCGACATCGCTCAGCCGCTTATAGCTCCCCTCGAACTTCAGGGTGGGAAGGGTCGCGGCGCGTGCTTCGTCCGCCCGTCCCGAAGCCGCCGCCAGTTTCGCCACCGCAATCTTCAGCTGTCTGCTGTTCGCTCTGCCGATTGCCAGGGCATCGCGGAGCGTCAGGCCGGCCGGCTGCTGCGCGTCCCCCTCTACCGTCGCACAAAGGACCGCAACAAGGAATAGGAGTTTCATGCCGCTGCACCATGGGTAGTTGATTGCGTCAGAAGAGAGATGAAGACGTTCTCCAGCGAGGGCGCGATGTGCCGGATCCCCGTGATCTCCACCCCCTCCGCTTCAAGCGCGCGCCGCACGTGCGGGGTTTCGCGGACGGCATTGTCCACGATGATGTTGAGCCGGTCGCCGAAGGCCTGCACTTCGCGGGCGCCCGGATGCCGCCGGGCAATCTCGAAGGCTCGTCGCACGGGGTGACAAACGATCTCCATCACCTCTCCGCGCATCGTCGACTTCAGCGACGCGGGAGAATCCACCCGCATGATCTCCCCCCGGTTCATCAGCGCAACGCGCGTGCAGCGCTCCGCCTCGTCAAGATACGGGGTGCTCATCACGATCGTGATCCCCTGCCGGATGAGGCTCTGCAGGATCTTCCAGAAATCGCGGCGCGACACGGGATCCACGCCGGTGGTGGGTTCGTCGAGAAAGAGAATCCGGGGCCGGTGAATCAGCGTGCAGGCCAGGGCCAGCTTCTGCTTCATTCCGCCGGAAAGGCGTTCAGCGAGCCGCGTGCGGAATGGGGTGAGGCGCGTGAACTCGAGCAGCTCTTCCCGTCGCTTCGAGTAGTCGTAGACGCCGTTGATCTCGGCAAAGAACTCGATATTCTCATCGATCGTCAGGTCGCCATAGAGCGAGAAGCGCTGTGAGAGGTAACCGATCTCGCGTTTGATGAGGTCCGCCTGGCGAACAATGTCGTGGCCAAGCACGGCGGCGGTGCCGGAGGTGGGCGCAAGGATTCCGCAAAGCATCCGGATGGTCGTCGTTTTGCCCGCCCCGTCCGGGCCCACCAGGCCGAACATTTCACCTTCGCGGATCTCCAGGGTCAACCCGTTGACCGCCCTGATGTCGCCGAAGGTCTTGCTCAGGCCGATTGTACGAATTGCCGGTTCCATCGCGCGCTATGCCCCCTGCTGCCGGGGAGCCGACAGACGTGCGTCGGCGGGGAGTCCCGGCTTCAGCGCGTGGTCGGGGTTCTCGACCTCAATCTTCACCCCGAACACGAGTTTGGTCCTTTCTTCTTTGGTCTGCACGTTCTTCGGCGTGAACTCGGCCAACGGCGAAATGTAGACCACGCGGCCAGGGAAGCTCCGCCCGGAACCATAGGCATCGATGCTGACGGATGCCTCCTGACCCAGCCGTACCCGCCCCAGCTCGGCCTCGTTGATATATATCGTCAAGGTAACCGTGCTAAGGTGAGTGAGGCGCATGACGGTCATGCCAGGGGTAACGAGCTCTCCCGGCTCGAGCCCCCGGAGCGTGACAGTGCCGTCGGTCGGGGCGACGATCACGCAGTCGCGCACTTTTTTCCGCAGCAGGTCCGCCTGCGCAGCGGCATAGTCTCGCCTCACGCGTGCCCCTTCGATCTCCTCCGGGCGGAGACCCGTCTTGAGTTTACGGTAGGTCTGCTCGGCAGCAACGTAACGGGCGTACGCATCGTCGTACTGCTTCTGCGTGACGGTATTGGACGCCAGGAGCGATTTCATCCGCTCATAGTCCCCTTCGGCATTCTTCAACACCGCTTCAGCCTGGATAAGGTCTTCTTTGCGGGAGCCGGCGACGGCCAGCCGATACGCCGATTCGAAGGAGGCGAGGTTGGCGAGCGCCTGGCGGAGCTGGATCCGGTACTCCGTATCGTCGATCACGATCAGCGTGTCGCCGCGATGGATTTCGGTCCCCTCCTCAACCCGGACCTCGACCACCTTCCCGCCGACCTCGGCGCCGATATTGATGTCCGTCCCCTCGATCGTCCCCGAGGCTTCGATGGTGTCGCGGTCATTGTCTGAGCAGGCACCGAGGGCCAATGTCAATGCGAATACTACAGTGAGGCGCATGGATCACCTTGAGGCATAGTGTTCGATATCAACTCACCCCCTTCCCCCTCGGGCCGCCAAAGGCGGCCCGAATTAAGAATTCAGAATTCTGAATTCGTAATTCGGGAGGGATGGAGGGGGTTATGTTCCCTTTTTGCCCGTCTGCGGACAAGCTGTGTTCGCGCCGGGGCGGTGAGGATTCCCTGAAAGAATATCCCCATAATCCCATTCAACGCTTCGCGGCCGGAGATCGGCTGCGTGGTCAGGAACGCAGGCGCCATGACCCCATCGACCCCTGCGGTGAATGCGGCAAGGAAGAGCTCCACGTTCAGGTCCTTCCGGATGAACCCGCCGCGCATTCCTTCAAGAATGAGTCTTTTCACTTCCCGGGCAATCCGTTCGCGGCGGAATTCCTGCACTTCGTGCCACAGCTCAGGCAGATACCGGTGGCAGTCCGCCATGATCGTGCGACCGAAGCGGGCGTACTGATTTCCCAAAAACGTCATCAGCCTGTCAAGCTTGATCACAAACCCATCTCCGCCGTCAAGGATGCTGCGGAGATGGGCATACGTTTCGGCGATGGCCTGGGAGATGATCAGCCGGAGAAGCTCTTCCTTGCTTTCAAAATGCTTATAGAACGTCTTTTTGCTGATGCCGAGATCTTCCACGATGTCGTCCACCAAGACCCGGGCGAACCCCTCGCGCAGGAACCGGTCTCGTGCGGTGGCGATGATCCTCTCTTTGATGCGGCCGGCGTCGTCCATTGGTCTGCGGGAAACTGAAGAAGTTTCTCTGGTTTCCAATATACATTTTGTGACGGCAGATGTCAAGGAGAATCTACGGAAAAGAAGATCGAGATTGAGATCGAGATTGAGGTTGAGGGGCCGTTTTCCTCAATCTCGATCTTGATCTGCCAAAAAAAATCCCCGCACCCTTGTCAGGCGCGGGGATCTGAGCTTCCGCGGGTCCAGCGGAGGGATTTAGTACATATCCCCCATCCCGCCGCCGCCGGGCATCGCGGGGGCCGCCTTCTTCTCCTCCGGCTTCTCCACAATGGTAGCTTCCGTGGTCAGGAGCAGCGCGGAAACGGACGACGCGTTCTCCAGTGCCGTGCGAGTGACCTTGGTCGGGTCGATAACCCCGGACTTCACAAGGTTCTCATACGCCTCCGTAAAGGCGTTGTACCCGAAGTCGTCCTTCCCTTCCTTCACCTTGTTCACGACCACCGATCCCTCCTGTCCTGCATTCTCGACGATCAGACGAATCGGCTCTTCCAGAGCGCGGCGAATGATATCGACGCCGGTCTGCTGGTCCTCGTTCGCGAGCTTGAGCCCGCTCAGTTTGGCTGCGGCCCGGAGATACGCGACACCGCCGCCGGGGACGATCCCCTCTTCGACCGCCGCACGCGTCGCGTGCAGGGCATCTTCAACGCGCGCCTTCTTCTCCTTCATCTCGACTTCGGTCGCCGCGCCGATCTTCAGGACCGCAACGCCGCCCGAAAGCTTCGCCAGTCGCTCCTGCAGCTTCTCTTTGTCGTAGTCGGAGGTCGTCTTCTCAATCTGCGCCTTGATCTCATTGATGCGCTTCTTGATGTCTTCCTTCTTGCCGGCCCCTTCGACGATTGTGGTGTTATCCTTGTCGATGGTGACCTTCTTCGCCTTGCCGAGATATCCGAGGGTGGCGTTCTCCAGCTTGTAGCCCTGCTCCTCGGAGATCACGGTGCCGGCCGTCAACACCGCGATGTCTTCGAGCATCGCCTTGCGGCGGTCGCCGAATCCGGGGGCCTTTACCGCGGCCACCCGCAGGGTCCCACGCAACTTGTTCACCACGAGTGTCGCGAGTGCCTCGCCCTCCAAGTCCTCCGCAATCACCAGGATCGGACTGCCCGTCTGGGCCACCTTCTCCAGGATCGGCAAGAGATCCTTCATGGAGGAGATCTTCTTGTCGTGGATCAGGATCATCGGATTCTCGAGTACCGCCTCCATGGCTTCTGCGTCGGTCACGAAGTAGGGGGAGAGGTAGCCGCGATCAAACTGCATACCTTCCACGACCTCGATCGTCGTCTCGGTCCCCTTGGCTTCCTCGACGGTGATCACGCCGTCGGTCCCGACTTTCATCATTGCGTCGGCAATCAGGTCGCCGATCACTGGGTCATTGTTCGCACTGATCGCCCCGACTTGCGCGATCTCTTTTTTGCTGGTCTTGTCCACCGGCTTGCTGATTTCCTTCAAACCCTCAACGACCTTCGACACTGCGACGTCGATGCCGCGTTTCAGGTCCATCGGATTGGATCCGGCGGCGACCATTTTCATCCCTTCGCGAACGATCGATTGGGCGAGGACCGTCGCCGTCGTCGTGCCGTCGCCTGCGACGTCGGAAGTCTTGGAGGCAACCTCCCGTATCATCTGCGCGCCCATGTTCTCGAGAGGGTTCTCCAGCTCGATCTCCTTCGCCACAGTCACGCCGTCCTTGGTGACCGTCGGCGCGCCGAACTTCTTGTCGATGACGACGTTGCGCCCCTTAGGACCGAGCGTCACCTTGACCGCGTCGGCCATCTGGTCCACGCCACGCTTCAGCGCGGCACGGGCCTCAACGTTGTATTGAATCAGTTTTGCTGACATGGCTCTTGATCTCCTTTGGTTGATTCGCTACGTGAATACTCCCGGTTACACGATGGCAAAGATGTCCGCTTCCCGCATGATCAGATACTCTTCTCCCTCGATTGTGACTTCCGTCCCGGAGTATTTCCCGTACAGGACCTTGTCCCCCACCTTCACCTCGGGAAGCACTTTCTTCCCGTCGTCCGACACCTTTCCCGGACCGACCGCCACGACTTCGCCAACAACCGGCTTCTCTTTGGCCGTGTCAGGAAGGATGATCCCCCCTTTCGTCTTCTCCTCCGCAGGAGCGGGCTTGATTACGACGCGATCAGCCAACGGCTTAATCTTCATAAAGCCTCCAGTGAATTATAAGTTGTTGAAAATGAATTGATTAAAGCGAACGCAGGAGAGTCTTAGCACTCCCTATGAAAGAGTGCTAATAATATACACAAAAAAACAGAAATGTCAAGACCGGCAACGTTTGAAATGTGATATTCCGTTCATTTCTTGGGCTTTCGAGGGGGTCCAACCTCAAAAATGTGTAATCCGTAGGGGGGGAGATCAAAGTACATACCTTTTGTGGTCAGGCCATGACGGTCCCGAGCATAAGCGGCCTCTCCCAACAGATCCCTGAATTCGATCGGGTTCCCCTCCACCGCGTCAAGCGGAAGATCGATATAACATTGCCCGGGGAGCGGCGCGTAGTTTACCACAACAAGTCGTATCCCATCCGCGGGCTCGTGCCACCAAAAGGCCAGAAAATTCTGCCAGGTGTGATTCTCACTCCACGCCGACTTCGGCATGAGCAGCTGCCAGGATCCCGTTCGAAAGACGTGATCGGAGACCACCGGCAAGAGCCGTGCATAGAATGCCTTCACCGTGTCGGCGACTTTCTCCTCTGGCCTCCTCAGGAGCTGCACGGGGAGCGTGAGCTTCCGCCCTTCGAACTGTCCGTCGTGGAACATCGCCATCCCGGGGACGGTTGCCACGATCGTTGCTGCAGCGAACTGCCACGGTTCCGAGGGGAGAGCGTGCGCCACACGCTGCTCGTCATGGTTCTCAAGAAACCGAAGCGAGCGGAGTTGATAGGCCATCTCCGCGCGCAGATGATCCCGGACGGCGCCGGCTCCTTCGTGCAGCAGCCGGTCGTAGAGAGTCTTGTCATACGTATACTGAAACCCAAGCTGTTGGAGATCCCATTCGAGGTTCCAGTATGCTTCAGCGATGAACAGGAAGTCCGGGAATTCCCTGCGGATGCAGCCGATCACCCCGGCCCAGAATTCTCCCGCTGCCGGCTGTGCGCCGTCGGGCATGACGCGGTCTCCCCATGTACGCGTGAACACGCTCTCGAGCACCAGCATCGCCATATCGCACCGCACGCCGTCGCATTGGCCGGCGATGCCGCGCAGGGTTTCCATCATCGCCCCTCGTGCCGCCGGATGCCGGACGTTCAGCTGTGCGGTATCGGTCCACGCACCCGATCCCGGATCACGTCCGTGGGCAAGCACAGCCGCGCCCCGGGTCGTCTCCGACCGGAAGAAGTGATCGGGCTTAGACGCCTCCTCGCCCTGCTCACCATGCACGTAGTATTCCGGATGTTCCCTTACCCACCGATGATCCCGCGCAGTGTGGTTGGGCACATAGTCCAGAACAAGCGCGATACCCCGTTCGTGAAGGCGGGTCCGGAGTTTTTGGAGACCTGTGCCGCCTCCAAGAGTTCTCGGCACCGTGTACGCCTTTATTGCGTACGGGGAACCGTCGACGTCCTCTTCCCCCACGTCGGGGAGCACCTGATGAAATCTCTCCTTCAGGGAAGGGTGGGACCACGCGATCGTTCGGCTCAAAGAACTGGGAGTCCAGATTCCCATCAACCAGACGGCATCAAAGCCGGGCGCGGCCCATGAGTCAATCACGGAGTCCGGGATCGTGCCGAGCGTGACGGCCTTGGCGCTCTTTCGTGAAAGCTCCCGGAGGAGGAGACGGGCATTGACCTCGTACAGGAGAGGATGATGGGTTTGCCGGAGGCGCAGGGGATGAACACTCTTCTTTGCCATGGCAGTTCGGTCAGGTTGGAGGGCCGGCGCGGTACGATGTGCCGGCGATGACGAGCACGTACTCGCCTCGTGGTTCCCTGGAGCGAAGCGTGTGCACGACTTCCGATACGGGGCCGCGGAGTGACTCCTCGAACTTCTTGGTAATCTCACGGGCAACGGCCACGTGTCTGTCACCCATCACAGCGAGCACGTCTTCCAGCGTTCTCAGGATGCGATGTGGCGATTCATAAATGATCATCGTCCGTTCCTCACGGGCGAGTGTCTCAAGACGCGTTTTCCTCCCTTTCTTCATGGGGAGAAACCCTTCAAAGACGAACCGATCGGTGGGCAGACCGCTCATGACCAGCGCCGCCAGCAGAGCACTTGCACCGGGGACGGGTATCACCGGGATCCCTGCCGCAACAGCGCCTCTGATGAGTGCATACGCTGGATCGGAGATCCCAGGCGTTCCGGCATCCGTGACAAGCCCGATCGCCTCCCCTGCCTTCAACCTGGCGAGCAAACCGGGAATTCTTCTCTTCTCGTTTTGACTGAAGTAGCTCACGAGCGGCTTCCTGATCCCGAGACGGTCGAGAAGTACCCCCGTCGTCCGCGTATCCTCCGCCGCGATCACATCAACGGCCCCCAGGATTTTCGTCGCCCGCACCGTAATGTCGTCCAGGTTGCCTATTGGCGTACTGACAATGTACAGCGCCCCCTTGTGGATCTCCTCGCTCATGTCCCCCAGTCGCGGGCATACCGGAAGTCCACGTTGACCGTCCGGTGTGAGATCTTTGCGATGAGCGGTGGGCGACGTTTGAACTGGTTCTTCATGATCAGAGATTGGACGCGCCGAATGAACTCCGCAGCGTAGCCCATCGCGATCAGCTCGTCCTCGGACCGCCTCTCGTCAATCAACTGGTACAGGAGGCGGTCCACATCGCTGTAACTGAATCCGAGCTCCCCTTCGTCCGTCTGTCCCTGCCAGAGATCGGCTGACGGTTTCTTCTCGATAATGCGCGCGGGGATCCGCAGGTGCGCCGCCAGCTGCTGCACCTGGGTCTTATACAAGTCTCCAAGCGGATTGATCGCACAGGCCATGTCGCCGAACAACGTCCCGTAGCCGAGGAGGATCTCGGTCTTGTTGCTCGTACCGATGACCAGCGCGCGGTCCCTCGCCGAGATATCGAACAATACGGTCATCCGCTGCCGCGCCATGACGTTTCCCGCACGGACAGTGTCCGGTGTTCCTGCCGCTGCAAGATACGGGTCGACCATTGGGGTGATGTCGATGGTTTCCGTTGGAATTCCCAGCGACTCCGCCACCAGTGCTGCATCGCGCGCGGTATCGGGACTGCTGACCCGGTGCGGCAGTATGACGCCGCGCAACTTTTCCTTCCCCAATGCCTCGGCGGCAAGTGCGGCAGCGACGGCCGAATCGACGCCTCCCGAAAGGCCGATTACGCCGCGGGAGAAACCGGCGTGGTGTGTTTCATCGCGCACGAAGGATATGAGTAGCGTACGGACGAGGTCGAGGTTGAGCGACAGATCGGAGGTAGGGGAGGACGTTTCCATGCCGGGAAACTAATGAATTCACCAGTCGGATTCAACAAGGCGCAGAAGCAAAGCGTATTGATTCTCGTCGGTCTGGTCGCTATACTATTGCATGACAACGAACGTACTGCGAGAAACCAGGGCGCGCCTCTGGCTCATTCTTGGTGTACTCGTCGGCTTCCACGCCGGCACTTCGGCCGGTGGCGTGAAGACGAGCGTGCGGCTTGACGCCGCCCTCCAATCGGCCCGCTCCGGGGATGTGCTGCTGGTGTGGGTATACTTCACCGACAAGGGGAGGCACGAAGCCATGAAGGTCTCGGTGCCGCCAGAGGTCGTTACCCCCCGTTCGCTGGCCCGCCGGGCGAAGTCTCTGCCGGTCGACATGGTTGTCGATTACACAGATTTGCCCCCGGATGAGGGGTATGTTGCCTCTGTTGCCTCCCACGTCACAGCGTTTCGCCATTACTCAAAGTGGTTCAATGCGGTCAGCATTGCCGCCACTGCAGAAGAAATCAACACTATCCGTGGGTTCTCGTTCGTGCGTGAAATCGACCTGGTCTACCGATCAGGCAGACCAGGAGACCCGGAGCACTTCGCCCGGGCAACGACTGCACCGGAGCCGGCGCTGAAAGCGGGCGGTGACAATGCGCTCGATTACGGCTCGTCACTTCCCCAGGTGGCCCTTGAAAATATCCCCGCAGTCCACAATACGGGTAATACGGCACAGGGGGTCCTCATCGCCCTGTTCGACAACGGCTTCCGGCTCCTCGCGCATCAGACGTTCGATTCGCTCCGTGCGCGGATCCTGGGCACGTATGACTTCGTAGACCATAAGGTAAGCGTCATACCGAATAACCCGTCGTACGGCTCACATGGCACCTGGACCCTCTCGACGATCGCCGGGTACAGTCCCGGCCAGTTGATCGGCCCGGCGTTCGGCGCATCGTTCCTCCTTGGGCGAACGGAGAACGACAGCAGCGAAACGCCGTTTGAGGAAGACAACTGGGTGCGGGCGATCGAATGGGCCGATAGTCTCGGCGTGGATGTCACCAGCACATCGCTGGGCTATTTCGACTACGACCCTCCCTACCCGAGCTGGACCTGGCAGGACATGGACGGCAAGACAACTCCGATCACACGCGCCGCGGTGATGGCTGCGCGGAAGGGGATTCTCGTGGTCAATTCGGCAGGGAACGAGGGGGTGAACCGTGGGTCTTTTCCCAACAGCCTCAATGCCCCCGCCGACGCGGACAGCATCCTCGCTGTCGGCGCGGTCAATCCGCTGGGGGTGCGCGCATCATTCAGTTCGTTCGGGCCAACGGCCGATGGGCGGACAAAGCCGGAGGTGATGGCGGTTGGGACGTCGATCTATGCGGCAAGCGCGGACAACGCGACAGGTTTCGTCTCCGGCCTCCAGGGCACCTCATTCTCCTGCCCTCTCACTGCCGGCGGCGCCGCTCTTGTCTGGCACGCTCATCCCCGGGAATCGGCACAGCGAATCATCTACGCACTGAAGCGGACGGCCAGCCGGTCCACAGCTCCTGACAACATGTACGGCTGGGGAATCATCGACGTGTTGCGCGCGATCCAATTCCTCAGCGGCGATTCTCTCAGCACGTTACCCGCTGAAGCCACCCTGCAGCAGAATTATCCCAACCCGTTCAACCCCGGAACACGGATCGGATTCATCCTCCCGGAGGACGCGACGGTAACGGTCGCCGTTTATGATCTCCTCGGACGAGAGGTACGAACGCTGGTCCATGGCTTCTACCCGAAAACAGCGGCGGTGCCCTATCAGATCGCATGGGACGGAACCGACGCTTCAGGGCGGAGGCTCGCGAGCGGTGCGTACTTCTGCCGCCTGACGGCAACGGGCGCGTCGGGCAGGTCGAGCACGCAGGTCAGAAAGATGATGATACTGCGCTGACCCCGAGGGATCCTGAGAGCATTTTGATCGCTTTCCGGATGATCTCCATCCCCTCATCGATCTCCTCGCTGCTCACGTTGAGCGGCGGGCGGAACCGGATTGCAGTTTCCCCGCTGGGAAGAAGGATCAGCCCCATGTCCAGACACGCTGCCCTGATCCTGGTCCGGACTTCAGAACTCACGGTGTCGAACGCTGCATACAGGCCTCGTCCACGCGGATTTGACACGACAGCCGAGAACTGCTCGGCAAGCGAGTTCAGGCGATCCAGGAGATGTTCTCCCACGATCCTCGCGTTCTCCACGAGGTTTTCCTCGCGGATCACTTCGAGGTAGCGCTGTGACCGGACCATATCGACAAGGTTCCCTCCCCAGGTCGAGTTGAGCCGGCTCGGCAGGACAAACACGTTGTCCCGCACCTCGTCGATCCGCTTTCCGCAGAGAATCCCGCAGACCTGCGTCTTCTTCCCGAATGCGATGATGTCGGGCTCCACGAAATGCTGATGCGCCCACATCTTCCCCGTCATCCCGATCCCCGTCTGTACCTCATCGACGATCAGCATCGCATCGTTCTCGTCGGCCAATTGCCTCAGGGCCCGGAAGAACTCCGGACGGAAATGGTTGTCTCCCCCTTCCCCCTGGATCGGCTCGATGATGATCGCGGCAACGTCGTCTTTGTTCTCCAGGAACGCGCGCTTGATCTGCTCGATGCTGGTCTGCTCATCCCGCTCCACCGTGGCCAGGTTTTCCCCGTTGAGCGGAAATCTCACGGCCGGATTCAGGACCCGCGGCCAGCGGAATTTCGGAAAGAGATCGGTCTTGACAGGATCGGTGTTCGTCATCGACATGGTGTACCCCGACCTGCCGTGGAACGCCTGCCGGAAGTGAATCACCTGCGTCCCCTTCTCCTCCCTGTACCCTCTAGCAAAGTTCTTCCTGATCTTCCAGTCGAAGGCAGCTTTCAGCGCATTCTCCACTGCCAGCGCACCGCCCTCAACGAAGAACGCGTGTGGGAGGTAGGTGGGGATCGCGACGCGCGCGAATGTGTCGACGAATTCCGCCTGCTCCGCGGTGTAGATGTCGGAGAGAGACGGCTTGTTCGTGGCCACATACGCCAGCTTTTCTCTGAACGCCGGCGTCGTCATGCGCGGATGGTTCATGCCGAGCGGGGATGAGGCAACGAAGGTGAAGAAGTCCAGATAGCGTTTCCCCGTCCGGGCATCTACGAGGTAGGCGCCTTTGCTCTTCTTCAGGTCGACGACAATGTCGAACCCGTCGATGAGCATATAGCGGCGGAGCGTTGGAAGAGTTAGGGCCGGCGAGAATCCGGCGACGGGTGTTCGGGCGGCGCTGCGCCCATCCCGGCGCTTAACGGCCCGCGTCTTGAGCGGCCGGCTCGTTTTGCTTCGTTTCGTCGTGCGTACGGGCATGACAGTATTCCTCTTCTGAGTGCGTTCGTGGTATCGTTGCAGTATGGAGACAACCCGAACCCTCAGAAGAATTCCTGATGCTCGAAGAGCGAAACGAGATAGAGCCGAGTCCGCGACATGAGCCGGTCAGTTCTGATAATTGTCGATTTGTGCCCGCTGCAATCCACCGCTGTAATCCACGTATACGGTCTTCCACTCCGTGAAGAAATCGTATACCGTCCATCCTCCTTCGCGGTGGCCATTGCCGGTCTGCTTCACTCCGCCGAAGGGCATATGGGCTTCCGCGCCAATGGTCGGCGCGTTGATGTACGTGATCCCCGCCTTGATGTCACGGATCGCTCGAAACGCCGCATTGACATTGGAAGTATAGATCGACGACGAGAGTCCGTAAATCGTGTCATTGAGGATGTTGACCGCATCTGAGAGGTCTTTCGCTTTCAGGACCGAAAGGATCGGCCCGAAGATCTCCTCACGGGCGATGCGGTGGTCGGGACGAACGTCCGCAAACACCGTGGGTCGATAGAACCACCCCTTGTCCAGTCCGTTCCCCTTCGGGATCTCGCCGCCGGTCAGGAGCCGCGCCCCCTGTTGTTGTCCGATCGCGACGTAGCTGCTCACTGTGTCCTGCTGCCCCTTGTTGATGCAAGGCCCGACGTCGGTCGTCGGCTGCAACCCGTCGCCGAGTCGCAGCGCCTGAGTGCGTTTCACCAGCATATCGAGGAACCTGTCGTACACCTTCTCGTGCAGGATGAGCCGGCTTGTCGCGGTGCAGCGTTGGCCCGTCGTACCGAATGCCCCCCACAACACCCCCTCAAGGGCAAGGTTCAGGTCGGCGTCATCCATGACGATCTGCGCATTCTTTCCGCCGAGCTCCAGCGACACTCGCTTCAACGTGGCGGCAGCCATCGCCGAGATCTTCTTCCCCACCTCCGTCGACCCTGTGAAGCTGACCACGTCCACATCGGGATGGCTGACGATCGCATTCCCCACCTCTCCTCCTCCGCCGTGGACGATATTGACCGCTCCCTCAGGCACTCCCGCTTCCATCAACACCCCGACGAGCGAGGTTGCTGTTGCCGGCGTATCGGACGCAGGCTTGAACACTACCGTGTTCCCACAGAGCAGGGCCGGAAAGATCTTCCAGGTCGGGATCGCCATGGGGAAATTCCATGGGGTAACAATCCCGGCGACGCCGATTGGCACCCGTATCGCCAGGTTAAACTTGTCCGGAAGCTCGGACGGGGCAGTGCGGCCGAAGAGACGCCGCCCCTCGCTCGCGGCATAGTAGGCGGTATCGATTCCTTCCTGAACATCTCCCCGCGTCTCGGCGAGCACTTTTCCCATCTCGCGGGTCATCTGCTGGGCGAGTTCCTCCTTTTTGGCCACCATCAGGTCTCCGACCCTGCGCATGATGTCTCCGCGCTTCGGCGCTGGGACCAGGCGCCACTTCTCGAAGGCCGACCGTGCCGCCCGCACGGCCTCATCCACATCTTCCTGTGCCGACTTCGGAAACGTCCCGATCACCTCGTCCCAGCAGGCCGGATTCCTGTTCTCAAACGTCCTGCCGGCTTTGGCGTCGACCCATTTCCCGTTGATGAAGTTCTGGAATTTCTTTGTCATGATCTTTCTCGTGTTGTGCTATGCTGCTTCTCTCATTGAGGATGGAAGATTGAAGATCGAGGATTACTCATTCATCAACCATCCTCAATTCTCCATCCTCAATCCTCAATTAGTCTTTTCCGCCAAGCCTACTCTCTCAAAAATATGGTCAACGTTCTCGAGGCTTTTCCCCAGATCAAAGATCTCGTCCATCTCTTCTTTCGTCATGGTCTTTCGGACCGCGGGAACGGCAGCGATACTCTCGCGGAAGCTCTTCGGTCCTCCTTGCCAGACCTCCATCGCCGCTTCCTGGACGATCCGATATGCATCCTCGCGCTTCATCCCTTTGCGGGTCAACGCCAGAAGGACGGACTGCGAGAAAATCAGTCCACGGGTTCGGTCGATGTTCTTCAGCATCTGCTCGGGATAGACGACGAGGCGGTCGATCACATCCGTCGTCAGTGCGATCATGTAATCAAGCAGGATGCAGCTGTCGGGAACGACCACCCGCTCCACCGACGAATGGGTGATATCGCGCTCATGCCAGAGAGTGACGTTTTCCATAGCCGCAACGGAATTCCCCCGGAGCACCCGCGAGAGCCCTGCAATGCGCTCGCAGGTGATGGGGTTCCGTTTGTGGGGCATTGCCGACGACCCTTTCTGTCCCTTTGAAAAATACTCCTCTGCCTCAAGCACTTCCGTCCTCTGGAGATGCCGTATCTCCGTCGCGAATTTCTCAAGAGAGCTCCCCACGATCGCCAGCATCACCATGAACTCGGCGTGGCGGTCCCGCTGGAGGATCTGGGTCGAGACCGGCGCCGGCGTGAGACCCAGCCGGGCGCACACGTATTCCTCCACTTTCGGGCTCAGATGTTCGTACGTCCCCACCGCCCCCGATATTTGTCCGAAACTCACCCGGTCAACCGCCGCACGGAGGCGTTCGATGTTCCTCCGCGTCTCATCATACCAGAGCGCGAGCTTCAACCCGAACGTCGTCGGCTCGGCGTGGACGCCGTGCGTCCGCCCCACCATCGGCGTCATCTTAAATTCCTTCGCACGTCGTGCGAGCACCTCCGCCAGTTTCTGCAGGCCGGCGATCAGCATTTCCCCCGACTGCTTCATCTGTACGGCAAGGCACGTGTCCAGGACATCAGATGATGTCATTCCAAGATGGATGAACCGTGCCTCGGGACCGACATGCTCCCCCACGTTCGTCAGAAACGCGATCACGTCGTGCTTGACTTCCCGCTCGATCTCGTCGATGCGCTTCACATCGAACGTCGCTTTCTCCCGGATGACGTCCACCGCCTCTCGAGGAATAACGCCCTGCTCCGCCTGTGCTTCACAGGCCAGAATCTCAATATCGAGCCAGATCTGGAACTTGTTCTGATCGTCCCAGATCCTCCCCATCGCCGGACGCGTGTAGCGGGAAATCATGACATGCGTTTCTCGAGCGTGATGCTCAGCTCGATGGTCTTCCGGTCGCGCAGCACCTTCATCCGCACGGCGCTTCCGGGTCTTGCGTCGTCGAGGATTGCGTCGAGCGAGGAGCCGTCGAGGACCTTCTCGCCGTTCGCCACCAGAATGATATCACCGACGCGGAAGCCCGCCCGGTCGGCCGGGCTGTTATCCTTCACGTCACTCACGATCACCCCTTCCACCTTGTCGAGGCCGAAGTAGCGGGCAACGCGGACGTCAACGCTCTGCGTTTCCAGCCCCGTCCAGTACTCCCGTTCGACCTTCCCCTTTTTGCGGAGCTCCGTCAGGATTCCCTTCACCCTGTTGATCGGTATGGCGAAGCCGAGACCGATGCTCCCCTGGTTCGGCGTGTAGATGACGGAGTTGACACCAATGACTTCTCCCAGACTATTGACGAGCGGCCCGCCGCTGTTTCCGGAGTTGATGGCGGCATCGGTCTGGATCATCCCGCGGTATACGTGCCCTTCCTCTGCGCGGAGATTCATCCGTGTTGCGCTCACCACACCGACGGTCACTGTCGGCTTGTCGCTGATGTCGAACAATCCGAACGGGTTTCCAAACGCAATCACCCACTCGCCGATGATCACGTCGTCGGAATTCCCAAGACGGATATAGGGGAGATTCTTCCCGTTGATCTTCAACAGGGCAATATCCGACACTTGATCTGTCCCGATGAGGTCGGCTTTATACTTTTCCCCGTTGGTCATCGTCACTGTGATTTCCTTGGCGTTCCCCGCCACATGGTCGTTCGTCAGGACGTATCCGTCGGGCGATATCAGGAATCCTGATCCCAGACCCTGGACCCGCTCGGTATAGACGCGATCGCCGAAGAACTGCCGGAAGAATGGGTCGTCACCCCATGGGCTTCGGTAACGGATCTGACGCACTTCCGTTACGTTGATGCCGACCACCGCGGGACTGACCAGCGCCACCGTGTGCGTGATGGCGTTCTTCCGCGAAGAACTCACCGATTCGCTTGCAGAATCGCGGTCTGCGGACTGAAGCGATGCCGTGGTCACTTCAGTGAACGGGGCCCCCTCATCTTGCGCCGCAGTCGATCCCGGCTGGCCGCTTGAGTGACCGATGTTGTATCCTATCAGTCCTCCCGCGAGCAATGGAATGAGAAGGACAATCGCCACTACAGTGAAATTCTTTTTCATGGTACTACCGGATATTATTCCAGCCCTCGCTTATGCCGGGGATTTCAAGTTCCGGCGCTCTTCTATGTATTCGCGGATGGGAGCGATGTGTTTCATGAGGATCAGCGTCATGAGAATGCTCGAAAACCAACGGAATTGGCCCGCAGGGATCCCCCCGGAAATCGTCTGCGTGAGAGTTTCTGCCGGCGTGAGGAGCACCACGGCCAACATGATGATGGTTGCGATGGCATTGGCGGGGTTCACACGACGCACAACGCCATATCCGACCAGCCAGAGAAACACCCACATCACGACAACAGGCCAGGCCACAACTCCAAAAACACCTGCACCCGTCGCAAGCCCTCTCCCCCCCCGGAATCCGAGCCAGACCGGGAAATTATGGCCCAGAAGCGCCCCAGTTCCGGCAACTGCCCAGTGCTCGAATCCCAGACCCCAAACCCACCTCGCCACCAGCACAGCCAGCACACCCTTAAGGAGATCACCCACCAGTACAAGTGCTCCTATTGTTTTCGAGCGCGTCACCTCGAAGCTGTTGAGTGTGCCGACATTCCCGCTCCCCGCAGAACGGATATCAATTGCTGATTTCCAACGGACGAGGAGAAAGGCGGTCGGGATGGACCCCAGCAGGTACCCGAAGAGTCCAGCGAGCACGAGCGACAGCACAAGGCGACGGGCGATGGATGACGGGTCGTACGTATTCCTGCAAAAAAAATACGGAAAAAGGGGCGGAGAGTCAAGGTAGCGGATTCTTGATTCTGCTTGGGATTTGAGATATATTGGTAAGTTTTCTCAAGTAGTCTCTCCAGTTCTTTGGATGATCTTCTGATGCCGGACGCACTTCTCGCCGATCGCGCTTCCTCTACCAACCTCCCTCCAGAACATGACAAAAGAGCAACTCCGACGCCTGCTGATTTCGTACAAACAAGGGCGCATTACGGCAGATGAGGCGGTCAGCCGCATCGCCGGAGAAGCGCATGAGTCGCTCGGCTTCGCAACGATCGATCATCATCGCGAACTGCGGCAGGGATTTCCCGAGGTTATTCTCTGCGAGGGGAAGTCGCCAACGCAGGTCGCCGCCATTGCGAAACAGATCGTTGCGCATGGGAGTCTCCTCTTTGCCACAAGGGCACGGTTTGAACACTTCACCGCGATTCGGCGTGCCGTCAAGCGCGCTCGGTACAATGAAGTCGCCCGCACTATTGCCGCACGCGAGGAGCTCATTACACACCGGGGCGTCGGAACGATTCTCGTAGTGTCCGCCGGGACGTCGGACATCCCGGTGGCCGAGGAGGCCGTGGAGACTTCACGAATTATGGGGAATGACGTTGACCGGCTGTATGACGTCGGCGTGGCGGGAATTCACCGGCTGCTCGGAAGCAGCGACAAACTGCATAAGGCATCGGTCATCATCGTCGTTGCCGGCATGGAAGGTGCGCTCGCGAGCGTTGTCGGAGGGCTTGTGGACGTTCCCGTGATTGCAGTCCCGACGTCAGTCGGCTACGGGGCGAGCTTTGGAGGGCTCGCCCCGCTGCTGGGCATGTTGAATTCCTGCGCCGCCGGAGTCACGGTCGTCAATATCGACAACGGGTTCGGGGCCGGATTTGCGGCCAGCGTGATCAACCGGCAGAGAGAGCACGTCGACGGGAGGAACAGCCCTTCATGACGAAAGACCTGAAGAAGATTCGGTACTTCCCGAGCGTTTTGGAGACCATCGGCAATACTCCGCTGGTTCGCTTGCATCGGGTAACGACGGGGTTCAAGGGGTTGATCCTTGCAAAGGTCGAGTATTTCAACCCGGGGGGGTCGGTCAAGGATCGGATCGGCGTGCGGATCATCGAGGAGGCGGAGCGCACCGGGAAGATCAAACCCGGAGGGACGATCGTCGAGTCCACGTCGGGGAACACCGGCATGGGACTGGCGCTCGTCGCCGCCGTAAAGGGCTACAAGACAGTCTTCACACTCCCCGATAAGATGAGCATGGAGAAGATCCGTCTCCTCCGCGCGTTCGGGGCGGAAGTGATTGTCACTCCCACTGCGGTCCCTCATGATTCGCCCGAAAGCTACACCGAGGTTGCAAAGCGGATTGCGCGCGAGACACCGAATGCCATCCTTGCCGACCAGTACTACAATCCCCGCAATCCGGAGTCTCATTACCTGACCACTGGCCCTGAGATCTGGGAGCAGACCGGAGGGCAGATCGACTACTTCGTCTGCGGCATCGGCACGGGAGGAACGATTACCGGCGCCGGGAAATACCTGAAGGAGATGAACCCGGCCATCAAAGTCATCGGCATCGACCCGAAGGGCTCGGTGCTGCGCGAATACTTCTACACAAGAAAAATGACTCCCCTCCCCAAGACGTATAAGGTCGAGGGGATCGGCCAGGATTACGTGCCGGGCGTTCTGGACTTCAGCACCATCGACGAGGTCATCGAAGCCGACGACCGTGAATCATTCCTCATGGCCCGGCGTCTCACCCGTGAAGAGGGGTTACTGGCCGGCGGCTCCTGCGGCACGGCCGTGGCAGGGATGCTGAAAATCGCACACCGCTTCCGCGATGACGACGTCGTGGTCGTCCTTCTCCCGGATTCCGGCGAGCGGTATTTGAGCAAGATGTACGACGACGACTGGATGCGGGAGCACGGATTCCTCACTCCGGAACGCATCAGCGTCCGTTACGTGCTCGACGCAAAATCAAAACACCCGCGCGGCGTGATCTCGATCGAGCCGGGGACCACCGTCAAGAAGGCGCTGGAGTTGTTGCGTCAGCACGACATCTCGCAGATCCCCGTCATGGACAACGGGGCTCCCGTCGGCTCCGTGAACGACCATGAGCTGATGGTCAACGTCATGGCGCGCCCCGGCCTCGTAGATCAGCCGGTGAAGTCGATCATGGGACCGTGCTTCCCTTCCGTCACTATCGATTCCTCGCTCGAGGAGGTCCTTCGCCTCATGCGTTCCAAGGACAACTACGCCGTGCTCGTCGAGGAGAACGGCCGGATCGACGGCATCCTCAACCGTTACGACGTGATTGGGTATCTCGGCCGGTAAGGCGCTCCGGCATGCATTCATAACCAGGATCATTCCATGGGGTTCTCCACGAAAGCCATCCACGCAGGCCAGGTGCCCGACCCCACCACGGGCGCGATCATGACCCCCGTGTACCTGACCTCGACGTACGTGCAGGAGGAACTGGGGAAGAACAAGGGGTACGAATACTCGAGGGTTTCGAACCCGACCCGCACTCCCCTCGAGCAGAATATCGCCGCGCTGGAAGGGGGAACCGACGGGATAGCGTTCGGCTCCGGCACCGCAGCAGTGGATGCGATCATGCACCTCCTGAAACCTGGTGACCACGTGATCCTGTCGCGCAACGTGTACGGGGGCACCTATAGGATTGCCAGGATGGTTTGGGAAGATTTTGGGCTCCGCTTCTCGTTTGTGGACACGACTGACATCCAGAACATCCGTGAAGCCCTGACCCCGTCCACCCGGATGCTCTTCATCGAAACTCCCACGAACCCCACGATCGAGATCACTGACCTGGCGGCCTGTGCCACTCTGGCGCGGGAGCACAATTTGCTCAGCGTGGCAGACAACACGTTTGCCACCCCCTATCTTCAGCAGCCCCTCTCCTTCGGGATTGACATCGTCGTCCACAGTCTCACGAAGTACCTGAACGGGCACAGCGACATGCTGGGAGGACTCGTCGTCACGAGCAATCCATCCGTTGTTGAGCGGCTGCGGTTCCTGCAGAAGGCGGTTGGCGGGATCCTAGCTCCCTTCGATGCCTGGCTCTGCCTCCGTGGCACGAAGACGCTCGCCGTCAGGATGCGCCAGCATTGCGAAAATGCCATGCAGGCTGCCCGATGGCTCCGCACCAGGTCTGAGGTGAAAAAGGTCTACTATCCGGGACTCGAGGACCATCCGGGCCACGGGCTTGCCCGCACGCAGATGCGCGGGTTTGGGGGGATGATTTCTTTCGATCTGGGGAGTCTCCCGGCGGCCGCGGCCTTTTTGAAACGGGTCCGCCTCTGTGCGCTTGCGGAGAGCCTGGGAGGGGTCGAGACCATCATCACCCATCCGGCCACCATGACACATGCGGCGATCCCGCCCGACGAGCGACAGGCCATCGGCGTCACGGACGGCCTGGTACGAATTTCGGTGGGGATAGAGGACGTTGAAGACATCATCACCGATCTCGATCAGGCGCTTCGGGGAGGCTGACGAATCCGGGGCGTCATATTGAATTCCATCCCCCATTTGTCTATCTTGGCAGTGCGATTCATACTCCCTTTCCCGTTCATTCCTAACCTCTCGTCCACCGAATCATGAAAGCGGTCATCATGGCTGGTGGCTTCGGGACCCGCTTACGCCCGTTGACCTGCAACACGCCGAAGCCGATGGTCCCGCTGATGAACAAGCCGATGATGGAGCATATCGTGGCCTTGCTTCGCGCGCACGGCATCTCCGACCTGATCGGTTCGCTCTTCTTTCAACCGGAGGTGATTTCGGGGTACTTCGGCGACGGGACAGCATTCGGTGTTACCATGCGGTATGTCCGCGCCGACGCGGATTACGGCACCGCCGGGAGCGTACGCAACGGGACGTACGGGATGCATGAGCGCATCCTCGTCATCAGCGGGGACGTGCTGACCGATTTCGATCTGACGGCGGCGCTTCGTTTTCATGAGGAGCGGAAGGCCAAGGCGACGATCATCCTTACGCATGCGAAGAATCCGCTGCAGTTCGGCGTGGTCATTGCGCGCGACGACGGGAAGATCACCCGTTTTCTCGAAAAGCCCTCATGGGGGGAGGTCTTCAGCGATACCATCAACACCGGAATCTACATCCTCGAGCCCGAGGTGCTGGAGCTCATTCCGTACCGGGAGGAATACGACTTCAGCAAGGACCTGTTTCCCCTCCTCCTCCGTCAGGATGCAGGGCTGTACGGCTACGTGGCAGACGGTTACTGGCGGGACATCGGTAATTTGAACGAGTACCAGGACGCGCACATTGACGCCCTGAACGGCGACGTCCGCGTCAACATCGCCGGCACAAAGGCCGGCGGCATGTTTGTGGGAGAGGGGACGCGCCTCCCCGACTCCTCGCTGCAGGCGAGCGGCACCGTCGTGATCGGCCGCAACTGTACGATCGGGGAAGGGGTGAAGCTCTCGCAGACCGTCATTGGCGACAACTGCGTCATCGGGCCAGGAAGCCGGATCACCAACAGCGTCATCTGGAACGACGTCGTGGTCGGCCACAGCGTCGAGCTGACGTTCGACGTGGTCGGCACGCGGACGTCCATCGGCGAGAAGACGGTGATCGCAGAGAACTCTTTCATCAGCGACGGCTGCTGGATCGGCCGGAACGCACGCATCGGCGCCAACATCAAGCTCTGGCCGGAGAAGGTGGTTGAGGAGGGGGCCGTCGTCTCCCGGAGCCTGGTGTGGGAGGATAAGTGGCTGCGGGAGCTCTTCACAGAGTCGCGCGTCACGGGACTTTCCAACGTGGAGATGAACCCCGAATTCGGTGCGAAGCTCGGCGCTGCGTATGGCGCGTTTATCGGGACCGGAAAGACTGTCGTCACCTGCCGCGACTCGGACAACGTCTCCCGGATGATGAATCGCTCACTGATCTGCGGTCTGCTCTCTGCGGGCGTGAACACCTTCGATCTGCGCGCCACCTCCATCCCCCTGCTTCGTCACGAGCTGAGCAGCGGAAAGGAGGCGGGTGGAATCCACGTGCGCCGGTCGCCGTTCGACAAGAACCTCACGGACATCATCTTCTTTGACGCGAACGGGAGGGACCTCCCCACAGGAAAGACCAAGAATATTGAGCGGCTCTTCTTCGGCGAGGACTTCGCGCGCGCTCCCCGCGATAAGGTGGGGGACATTTATTTCCCCGAGCGCACGACCGAGGTGTACAAGGAGAAATTCCTCTCCTCACTGGACGTGGAAGCGATCAGCAAGCGGAAATTCCGGATCGTCATCGACTACTCGAACGGCGTTGCGTCGACAATCTTCCCCATCATCCTCGGGTCGTTTGATTGTCAGGTGGTCGCCATCAACGCCCACCTCGACCCCCGCAGACTGACCCGCGACCGGGAGGAATTTGAGAATTCCGTGACGCAGCTTGCCCATATCGTGACCTCCCTCCAGTACGACCTTGGCTGCCTGATCGATGCCGGAGGGGAGAAGCTCTTCGTCGTCAATGAGCGGGGCGAGGCCCTTGACAGCGACCGGCTCTTGACAATCGTGGCCGACCTGTTTCTGCAAACACATCCCGGGACCGAGGCCATCGCCGTCCCCATCACCTCGTCCGGTGACATCGATCTCGTCGCCGTGAGTCGGGGGGCAAAGGTTGTAAAGACCCGCAATAGCCACCTCGCCATGATGGAAGCCGCCGCCGACAAGAACGTGCAGTTCGTGGGCGGGACCAAGGGGGGATTTATTTTCACCAGCTTCTTCTTTGCCACTGACGCAATGTACTCCGTCGCAAAGATCCTTGAAATGATGGCAAAGAACGGAAACAGGCTGGGGGACGTGGACGCGTCGATCCCGCGACTGGCCGGGGCCAAACGGAACGTCAACTGCTCGTGGGAGCACAAGGGGAAGGTGATGCGGCACATCATGCGCGATTCCGAGGGTTTGCGTCGCGACCTGGTGGACGGCGTGAAAGTGTATTTCAACGACGGGAGATCGGCGCTGCTGATCCCTGACAAGGAACGCCCCCTCTTCCACATCAACACGGAAGCGCCCGCACCGGAAGCCGCGGAACAGCTCGCGGCCGAGTACGAGCGCAAAGTCATCGCCTGGCGCGACGAACAATAGGAGAGTGAAACGCCAATGAAGATCAGCGACATCCTCACCGAGAATCTGGTCGCCACAGGCCTGGCGGGGGAATCCAAGAACGAGGTCATCGACGCGATGATCGACCTGGTGGCGACGTCACCAAAGGTGATGGATAAGGAGAAAGTGCGCAAGGCGATCTTCGAGCGCGAGGAGATCATGTCGACAGGGGTCGGGAACGGATTTGCCATCCCGCACGGGAAGACCGATGCCGTGACCGACATCGTCGCCGCCTTCGCCGTCACGGCCGAGCCGATCGACTACCAGTCGCTGGACGAGAAGCCCGTGCGCCTCGTCTTTCTCCTGGTCGGCAAGGACAACCTCGTGGGGCCCCACATCAAGCTCCTGAGCCGCATCTCGCGGCTCATGAACAAAGAGGAGTTTCGCAGGCGGCTCCTCGATCTGAAAACATCGCAGGAAATTCTCGACGCCTTCCGCCAGGAAGAGGCGACCTACTTCGAGGCATGACCGGTGACCAAACCCAGGCGCCGGACCGAGGCGGAATATCGCCTTCGCGTCGCTCCGCACGTCAATGAGCGCACCCAACAGCCCTGCACGCTGGTCGTGCTGCAGACCACCAAGGACTTCGCGAACTTCCGGTACGAGCTGGCCGTGGACGAACGGCTCGAGGGAAGAACCCTGCATCTGAAAGTGCTTGGACTCAAAGCACCGCAACTCGACCTGCCAGCTGCCGGCCCGGCGGAATTCAGAAAGGAATACTCCGGACTGAACGGAGAATACACGATTGTTGTCTGCGGCCTCGATGGGTCGAGCATTCCGGTCGGGGTCCGCATAACACCACGCGCCGTAACGCTCACCGAGCCGCCCGGAGCGGGCATTATCGCCGTCGATTTCCCCTCACGCACACGAAAACGTCCCGGATAATCCATGATCCCCGTCCTCTTTGAGATCGGCCCGTTGAAGGTCCACAGCTTCGGACTCCTACTGGGGATCGGCTTTTTGCTGGGGAGCTACGTTCTCTCGCTTGAGCTTAAGCGGAAGAAACTGGACGCGAACCTGGCAAGCACCATCACGATCCTCGCCGTTGTCTTCGGCATTGCAGGGGCGAAGATTCTCTTTCTCATAGAAGAATGGGACGCGTTTCTCCGCAACCCGCTCCGTGAAGCCTTCTCCCCGGGAGGTCTCACCTGGTACGGAGGTTTTATCCTCGGCCTGACGGCTGTTTCCGTGTACGTGCGCAAGAAGAAGATCCCGTTCCTCAAGGTCTGGGACGGCCTCGGTGTTGGCCTCATCATCGCGTACGGCGTTGCACGAATCGGATGCCATCTCGCAGGGGACGGCGATTACGGGTTCCCCACGTCGCTTCCCTGGGGGACAAACTATGAGCACGGCACGTATCCCCCCTCCCGAGCATTTGCCATCTTTCCCGAGATCACGAGTCAGTATCCGGGCGGTGTTGTCCCGGACAACACCCCGTGCCACCCTACTCCGGTCTACGAATGTATCCTCGGGCTCATCGGTTTTGCGATCCTGTGGAAACTGCGGCTGAAGCCCTGGCGTGACGGGCGGCTGTTCATGGTGTATCTGATGCTCTCGACGGTCTTCAGGTTCTCGGTGGAATTCCTGCGCCTGAATCCGCGCCTCCTCTTCGGCCTCTCGGAGGCGCAGTTGATCGCAGTTCCGCTCTTTGTAGCGGGACTGATCGGGTTTTACCTTCTCGGTCGAACCGCACAGCCGGCGCAGGCGAAGACGTGAAGCGAGTGACGCTGTATACGAAGCACGAATGTCACCTCTGCGAGGAAGCGAGGGAGGTGCTGCAGCGCGTGCGGAATGAGACGCCATTCTCGCTTGAGGAAGTTGTCATCCGGGAAGGCGACCCGGACTATCAGAAATACCAGGAGTCGGTCCCCGTTGTGACCATTGAGGGCGCCTTTGCGTTCAAGTACCGTGTCAATGAACCCCGGTTGCGCGAATTGTTAAAGAGCGACGGGGAGAGCGAGGCGACATGAAGCTTGTCGCAAAAGGTCTGGAAGCGCTTGGCATCGCCTGCATGATGATCGGTCTCGTGCAGGGGATTTTCAGCCAGACGATGTGGACCGAGTTGTATCTCAGTGTGTTTGGCGTTTTGCTTTTCCTAGCCGGCAGGGGTCTCGAGCGGCGCGCCGCCCGTAGGGAGAATCCTGCACCGCCCACCTCCACGCCGACCCATTCGCAGTAGTCCTGACGGCCCCCCGTCAGACATCCGTTCATTTCAGAGGGGGTACAGCCATGCAGGGCATCATTACGGGACGCAAACCGGTCATGGAGGCATTGCGCGCCGGAACAGGCATCGAGCGCATTGTCTTGCTGCAGGGAGTGCAGGGGAATGTCATTGAAGACCTCCGTCGGCTGGCGGAAAAATCGGGAGTGCCGGTCGTGCAGGCCAACAAGCAGCAATTCCGCGAGCTTGCGACCGACGCCACAACGCAGGGGGTAGTCGCTGTCATGGCGGCACATAAGCGGTACGTCGACCAGAATGCAATTCTCGGGATCGCCCACGAGCGGGGGGAACAGCCGTTCGTCCTCGTCCTGGACGAGATTGAAGACCCGCACAATCTCGGGGCCCTTGTGCGGACCGCCGAATGTGCTGGGGTGCATGGCGTGATCATCCCGAAACACCATTCTGCCTCTGTCACCTCAGCGGTGGTCAAGGCCTCCGCCGGCGCGACGGAGCACATGGCGATGGCGGAAGTCACCAACATCGTCAACACGCTGGTTCAGCTCAAGGAGCAGGGTCTCTGGGTGGTGGGACTGGCTGCAGGGGGAGAGAAGGAGTTCACCGACGTAGACTACACGATGCCGGTCGCGATCGTTGTCGGCAACGAAGGCCGAGGCATCCGCCGGCTCGTGCGCGAGCACTGCGATTTTCTCGTGCACATTCCGATGTACGGCAAACTTGGATCCCTGAACGCGTCGGTCGCAGGAGCGTTGGCGATGTTTGAGGTGGCGAGGAAGAGGCGGGAGAATCAGAGAAGAGATGAGAGAGATGAAAGAAGAGAGGGAAGTGTCTGATCGCCTGTCAGTAGCAGCTCAAGGCGAGTCGCAACGAATTATTGCGATGTCCTGGTGTCGTCTCTCTTCTCTCTACTCTTCTCTTCTCTCCATCCCAAACTTCTTCATCTTGCTGTACAGATGGCTCCGCTGGATATCCAGCACCTCCGCAGTTCTGCTGATGTTCCAGCCGTTCGCTTCGAGCTGCTTTCTGATGTACGCGGCCTCTGCACGGTCTTTGAATTCCTGAAACGTCCCGCCGCGCGCCAGGAGGTCGTCCCACGCCCCGCGTGCCGCGGCGCCACCTGCAGGTTCGAGTTGTGACCCGTCAATGACGTCTCCCGGCGTCATGATGACGAGCCGCTCAACCGTGTTCCTGAGCTCACGCACGTTCCCCGGCCACTCCATGGCCTGCAGTTTCCGCAACGCACTATCGTCGAGCCGCTTCTGCATCATCCCGTTGCGGCGGCAGATGTCCCCGGCAAAAGCGACGGCAAGAAGCGGAATGTCGTCCCGACGCTCCCGAAGCGGCGGCACGCGAATCGGAATCACGCTGAGGCGATGGTAGAGGTCCTCGCGGAACGCATTCCCCTTGATTGCCTCGGCAAGATTCTTGTTTGTCGCGGCAATAACCCGCACGTCGACGGGAATCTGCTTGTTCCCTCCAACCCGTTCGATCTTTCCCTCCTCCAGGGCCCGCAGCACCTTCGCCTGCGCCGAAAGACTCATGTCCCCGATCTCGTCGAGGAAGAGCGTCCCCGCATCGGCCAGCTCGAATTTCCCGATCCGCTGTCCGACCGCGCCGGTAAACGCGCCGCGTTCGTGGCCGAAGAGCTCCGACTCAATAAGCTCGTTGGGAATCGCGGCGCAATTCACCTCAACAAGGGGCTTGGCGTTCCTTCTGCTTACACGATGGATGGCTTTTGCCACCAGCTCCTTGCCAGATCCGTTTTCGCCCGTAATCAGCACCCGCACGTCGGTCGGCGCCACCCGCTCGATCGCCGCAAGCACCTCGCGGATCTTCTGGCTCTTCCCCAGAATGACATCCTTCCCCTCCACCGCCTCCTTCATGTGCCGGTGCTCCATCACCAGCCGGTGCTGCTCGGTGGCGTTCCGCGTCACGATCACCAGTTTCTGGCTGTCGAGCGGCTTCTCAAGAAAGTCGTATGCACCGAGGCGCGTCGCCTCCACGGCCGTCTCGATCGTGCCGTGGCCGGAGATCATCACGACGGGAAGGTCGGGGTGCGACTGACGGATCTTGCGCAAAACGGAAAGGCCGTCCTCGCCGGGCATCTTGATGTCAAGCAAGACGAGATCGAGCTCATGTCCCTGAACGCTCTCGAGGGCCGCCGGGCCGTTCTCCGCGAAGTGGAGCTCGAATTTTTCGTATTCCAGGATCATCCTGATCGAGTCGCGAACGGCCTTATCGTCGTCCACCACAAGCACGGATCTCATGGTGCCTCCAGCAAGACATGGAGTGAATCGGCGCGCGGCACGGCAATGCTGTCGCGCGGCATGGTCGGGCGTTCGATGGTCGCGCCGAGATAGTCCGAGGGTCGGGCGGAGTGATGCTCCAGCAATGCCCGAGCAAACTTCTGCCCCTGTCGGTTCGCCAGCAAGTCCCGCTGGTCGTATGCCCCATCCACGATGAACGCCCTCTCCCCCCATTCAACGAACGCCCCCATCCTTTCGGCCGCGTCGGGCGATTCCGTCACATACGTCAGGAAGGCGGAGCCGAAGAAGTGTTGCAGCTTGTCACGGTCCCCGGCCCTTCCAGGGGGCGAGTCCGGAAACAGATGCGAAGGAAGCGCATTGACTCGTGCGGTGAAATCGTCCGTGAATTCCGAAGTCAGCGGCAACCAGACAACATCACCGAGTAGAGGGATTTTGATGCCGAATGTGCGGTGGTCCATGACTGCAACGAACGTGATCAGCAGCGCCTCGTACGCATTCTCCCAGGCAAGCCGGAACCCGGTGTCGAATATCGCATCGACCGCTTCCCTGTCCCCCCGTCGCGCGCGCTCGACGGAGAACTCCTCCGAGCGGATGTACTCCTTCAAGCGATAGCCGTCCTGTACAAGTTTCGGCAAAAGCAACGGCGAAATGAACCTGAGCAGATCCGGTACCTGCGGAGGCGGCGGAGACTGATCTGCGACCTGCGCATGCGCCGTCATCACTCCTGCGACCATCCCTCCTGCCCACACGCCGCACACAATGCGCGCACGCCAACCCATGGCTCCTCCGCCCCGCTCCTGATTCAGGTTTGAATGACGCCCGGGTTGAACCGGGGAATGTCAGGATTGTGCCCCGCCATGGCAATGCCCATGGAGATCACCGACCGGGTCTCCGCCGGGTCGATGATCCCATCCACCCAGAGACGTGCCGCAGCAAAGTAGGGATCGGTTTCCCGTTCGTATCGTCGCTGGATATCTTCAAGGAGTTGCTGCTGCTCTGCCGAACCGATGTGCTGCCCCCCCTTTTCCATCTGCTGGACTTTGATCCCGAGGAGGGTCTCGCTTGCCTGTTTCCCGCCCATAACGGCGATGCACGCTGAAGGCCAGGCGAATATCAGCCGGGGATCGTAGGCCTTCCCGCACATCGCGTAGTTGCCGGCGCCGTAGCTGTTCCCCACAACGAACGTGAATTTCGGCACGACGCTGTTGGCGACAGCGTTCACCATCTTTGCGCCGTCTTTGATGATGCCCCCCTGCTCTGCCCTGCTCCCCACCATGAAACCCGTGACATCCTGAAAGAAGACAAGGGGAATCAGCTTCTGGTTGCAGTTCATGATGAACCGGGCGGCCTTGTCGGCGCTGTCGCTATAGATCACCCCGCCGACCTGCATCTCTCCTTTCTTCGTCTTCACCACCGAACGCTGGTTCGCGACGATGCCGACGGCCCACCCATCGATGCGCGCGTATCCCGTGATGACGGTGCGGCCATACCCTCCTTTATACTCGTCCAGGTCTCCCCCATCGATGATCCGGGCCAGGACCTCATACATGTCGTACGGCTTCGTCCTGTCTGCGGGGAGGAGACCATAGATTTCCTCGGGCGAAAAACGGGGAGGAACCGGTTCAGCGCGGTCGAACGGCGCCACGGGTCTACGGCCGAGTTTTCCGATGATCGATCTGATCCGCCGCAGACATTCCTCGTCGTTGGCCACCTTTTGGTCCGTCACTCCGCTGATCTCACAATGGACCGTCGCCCCGCCCAGTTCTTCGATGTCGATATCTTCCCCAATCGCGGCTTTAACAAGGTGGGAACCTGCAAGGAACACGCTGCCGGTCTTGTCGACGATCATGGCTTCATCGCTCATGATCGGAAGATAGGCCCCACCGGCGACGCACGGTCCCATGATGGCCGCGATCTGCGGAATCCCCATGGACGACATGACGGCATTGTTCCGGAAGATCCTTCCGAAGTGTTCCTTGTCCGGAAAGATTTCGCTCTGGAGGGGAAGGAAGACGCCCGCGGAATCGACCAGGTAGACGATCGGAAGCCGGCATTCGATGGCGATTTCCTGTGCGCGGAGATTTTTCTTGCATGTCACCGGGAACCATGCTCCCGCCTTCACTGTGGCGTCGTTGGCAACAATGACGACTTCGCGGCCGTGGATCTGTCCGATGCCAAACACCGTTCCGGCGGAAGGCGCGCCGCCATACTCCTCGTACATCTCATGCGCAGTGAAGAGGCCGACCTCGAGGAATGTGCTGCCCGGGTCGATAAGGCGTTCGATCCGCTCCCGGGCGGTGAGTTTCCCTTTCTGGTGATGCCGTTCGATGGCTGATCTCCCGCCCCCGAGGCGCACAGTTTCGCCGCGCGACTTCAGGGTCTGGAGCAGCGATCGATAATGTTCCTCCGGCCTCGTAAAGGCCGGCGTTCGCTGGAGTTCGGTGCCGATGAGCGCCATGCGATCTCCTGATTAATGGCCGAGGAGATGTTTCGCGATGATCATCTTCTGGACTTCCGAAGTGCCTTCGCCGATAGTCATCAGTTTGACGTCACGATAGAGCTTTTCCACCGGATATTCTTTGATGAATCCGTACCCCCCGTGGATCTGCACGGCCTCGTTCGTGGCTCTGACCGCGGCTTCGCTGGCAAAATACTTGGCATGCGAAGCCGCCAGCGTATAGGGCTGACCCTCCATTTTCAGCCAGGCGGCCTGCTGGGTAAGAAGGCGGGCTGCCGCGATCTCGGAAGCCATGTCTGCAAGCTTCCACTGGATCGCCTGGAATTCCGCCAGCGGTTTGCCGAACTGGTGCCTCTCTTTCGCATACTTCACGCTCGCGTCAAGTGCTCCCTGCGCGATGCCGACGGACAGTGCCGCGATGCCGATCCTCCCCCCGTCCAGCACCTGCAATGCCTGGCGGAAACCATCGCCGACGCTCCCGATCAGGTTCTCACCGGGCACGGCCACATTGTCGAAGAGCAGCGTCGCCGTGTCGCTGCACCGCATGCCGAGCTTGTTCTCCTTCTTCCCCACGGTGAAGCCCTTCATCTCCTTCTCGAGGATGAACGCCGAAATGCTCTTCTTCCCCCTCGCAGGATCTGTGACCGCCATGATGACGTAGGTTGAGCCGACGGAACCTTGCGTGATGAATGTTTTACTCCCGGCAAGCACCCAATCGGTCCCTTTGCGCGTCGCGGTCGTTTTCATCCCACCTGAATCGCTCCCCGAGCCCGGTTCGGTGAGTCCCCACGCACCGAGCTTCTTGCCCGAGGCAAGATCGGGGACGTAGTTCCTGCGCTGGGCGTCGTTTCCGTGAGCCATGATGTGGCCGGTGCAGAGACTATTGTGCGACGCCACAGTCAGCGCTATGGAAGGATCCACGCGTGCGAGTTCTTCGATCACCACAACGGCTTCGAGATCAGAGAGCCCAGCGCCTCCCAGGTCTTCCGGCCATGTCATTCCCATGAACCCGAGCTCCCCCAGTTTCTGAACAATTTCATGGGGAAACTCCTGGGACTCGTCGTACTTCATCGCCACGGGGCGGATTTCCTTCTCGGCGAAGTCGCGCGCCGCCTGCCGGATCGCCGCCATGCCTTCAGTTATCGTGAATTCCATGTTCCTGGCTCCTGAGATTCAGCGTGCATTGAAGTCGTTGAGGAGTTCTTCTGCAAGGTCATATGGCGATGTCTGCATCTGCATCAGCGCGGGGATCCGCTCCGCCAGCAGTGCCCTGCGGTCGGGAGTCCAGAAATCGACACCCAGCCGTCCCGAGACGAGATCCCCCACGCGTCGCTCCATCCGCCGCTGTCGCCTCGCCGTCAGTTCCCCCGATCGTTCGAGGTGGCTCCGGTGACGGGCGATTTCCGTCGCCACTTCCGCAACGCCGGTTCCCTCGCTCGCCACCGTCTTCAGCACGGTCGGAGTCCACGACTGCGCCGGTCGGAAGTGGAGGATCATCTGTACCGACATCGCCGCCTGATCGGCTCCCGCCCGATCCGATTTGTTCAACACGAAGAAGTCCGCAATCTCCATCAGGCCGGCTTTCATGGCCTGGATCGAATCGCCCGATTCCGGAACGAGGACAACGACAGTCGTATCCGCCGCGCCTGCGATGTCGAGCTCCGACTGTCCAACGCCGACAGTCTCGAGGATGATGATATCCTTCCCCGACGCGTCCAGGATATCCGCGGCCTCGATGGATTTCACGCTCAATCCGCCCAGACTCCCACGCGATGCCATGCTTCTGATAAACACGCCGTCGTTCATCTCAACATCGGACATGCGGACACGGTCGCCCAGCAGGGCACCACCGGTGAACGGACTTGTGGGGTCGACTGCAATGATGCCGACGCTCCTCCCCTCAGTGCGGTAGTGCAATGCGAGCTTGTTCGCAAGCGTGCTTTTCCCCGCCCCGGGAGGACCGGTGATGCCGATCCGGTACGACGTCCCTGTCCTCGGATAGATCCGCCGCAGGAGATCCCGCGATTCTTCCCTTTCGTTCTCGACGACGGAGATGGCCCTCGCCATGGCTATGCGGTCCCCGGCGAAGAGTCGATCCAGCGGGATGGTGGATTCAGGCGCCATGCGCCGACTGCCTCCTGAAGAAGTCGACCGTCAGTTGAAACCCTTCGCTCAGCCGGACCTGGGGAGACCAGTTGAGTTCTTTCTTGATTTTCTTCGTGTCCAGCACGCTCCGAAGCTGTTCTCCTTTCTTCGCCTCCCCGTGTCGCTCCTCGCAATGTGACCCGGTGATGCGCCGCAGCTCTTGAAACAGCACGTTCACATCGGTCTCGATTCCCGTCCCGACGTTAAAGACCGTCGACCCTGGGTACGAGAGTGCCGCTACGTTTGCCTGGACGACGTCGCCGACATAGACATAGTCGCGCGTCTGACGGCCGTCGCCGTTGATGACCGGCTGGTCTCCCTTGAGCATCTTTGTCGTAAAGATCGCAATGACCCCCGCTTCACCCTCGGGGTTCTGCCGCGGGCCGTAGACGTTGGCATACCGGAGCGCGACCCATTCAATGCCGTAGACCGCCTTGTAATAGAAGAGATATTGTTCGGTCGTCAATTTTGCGACGCCGTACGGGGAGATCGGTCGCGTCGGGTGCTGCTCATCGGCGGGAAAGTACTCCTGCTCGCCGTAGATCGCGCCTCCGCTGGAGGCGAAGATGACGCGCTTCACACCCGTCCTGACCGCCACTTCAAGGAGCGTCAGGACCCCCACGACATTGACCGAGGCGTCGAAGACCGGATCGGCCACCGAACGGCGAACATCCATCTGCGCAGCATGGTGGTTGATGACGTCGAACTTCCCTTCGTGGAAGAGCTTCTCCACTGCGACGGCGTCGCGAATGTCCCCCTGCACAAAGCGCGCCGCAGGATTTACGTTGACCCTTTTCCCCGTAGTGAGATCATCGATGATGGTAACCGCGTGCCCGAGATTAACGTACGCATCCACAATGTGCGAGGCGATGAATCCCGCGCCACCCGTGACGAGAATGTTCATGAACGATCCCCCCGTTATCCGATTGAGCCAGTGAGAAACATGATGCCTGTTACAAGATAGATCAAGGCGACGCAGACCAGCCCCGTGAGAGCGATCCGCCGAAACGTCGGCTGTGAGAGAAGCCGGCGACGTGCTTCGCGATCGGCAACGATTCCCACCCCCCATCCGCCGAACACCGCAAGGATCGGGACAAGGGGGAGTCGGAACCTCGCCTCAGCGTGCATGACGGCCTGCACGAGCCAGAACACAATGAGGGCAGCAACCAGCGGTCCGACGAGCCGATTCCGGCGGATGTTCCCCGCAATGCCGATCACGGCCGCGGCGAGGAGAAGGGCGTCGGCTCCGACGGCAATCGCCTGTACAGGGAGATATGAGTCGGAGTGCGTCACCGGGTAGATCCAGAAGATGAACGATTTCTTCGCCGCAAGCGCAAGAGCTGATCCCGGATGGTCGCCGATAAACGAGAGGGCGACCTGCGCACCGAGTGCGCTCCGATCTGTCTCGTTCAGTGTTGCCGGGTCACCGACGCCCCGCGCGCGAGCCTGATCGGCAAACCACTCTGCAAAGCCCGGCCCCGCGTCGAATGTACCGCGGGCATGGGGATTGTTCCCCGTAACGAGCGAGCTTCCACCTCCCGAGGACACAGGCACGAAGGCGTGAAGCACCGCCGCGTTTCTTAGCGTCCATGGCGCAATGACCGCTGCAGTGACGGCCAGCGCGACGAACGTCACCAGTACCCCCTCACGCAGTCGACCCCGGTTATAGTACAGGACATAGATCGCCACCACCGGAAGAAACCCGAGGAACACGGGTCTGGTCAATGCCGCCAGCCCGCTGAATACTCCGAGCCCGGCTGCCGCCACCGGCCGGGGCATATGAAGCAGACGGTAGAGAAAAAGCAACGTCAGCAGAAACCACACAATGTAGAGAGTTTCCGTCTGAAGAAGAGCGCTGTAGATCACAAGTCCCGGCGAGAGTGCAGCGATCCATGCACCAGCGAGCGCCTCCCTCCGACCGGAGCCGAGCACGCCCGCAAGGTGAAACGTAAGCCAGCAAATTGCAGCCCCCAGCAAGACGCCCGCGACGTGGGCCAGAATCGTCGTCCTCCCCGCAAGCCACAGAAGAGCCGAGAGAACAATGGGATACAGCGGAGCGCGCACCGCCCTGTCACCGTTGGAGTCCTGAAACATCCCCCGGTCGAGCAATTGACCCGCCATGAACAGATACTCCCGTTCGTCCGATGTGTACTGAATCGCGTGGACGGCGGGGACAGCCGCAAGACGAATCACGAGCGCCGCCGTCAGTGCAATCCAGAGTGCTTTGTCGCGCATCGGTCACTCAAGAGTTTTTCGAAGGGCTTTCTGCCCGATGTCGCGGCGGTAATGCATCCCCTCGAACGAGATCCTGTGCACTGCATCGTACGCAGCAGCGATTGTTGCATTGAGCGGGCCGGTGCGACGAAGAGCCGTGACGCCGAGGACGCGTCCCCCTGAGGTGACCAACGTGCCGTCGGGAGCAATGCGGGTTCCGGCGTGAAAGACCATGGTGTCCTCAAGCGTGGAGGCGGCATCAACCCCACGGATGACCTTTCCCTTCGTGTAATCGTCGGGATACCCTCCCGAAGCGATGACGACGCACACTGCTGAGCCTGTCACCCTCGGCCGATCGATCGTCGTAGTCAATGTACCGTCACTGGCTGCGATCAGCAGATCGAGGAGATCGCCCTCGTGCAAAGGAAGCACAACCTGCGACTCCGGGTCTCCGAACCGGCAGTTGAATTCGACCACGCGGGGACCGGATCCCGTGATCATGAGGCCGGCATAGAGGCAGCCGCGGTACGTCCTTCCCTCTGCAGCCATTCCCCGCAAGGTCGGCGCTATGATTTCGCGCCCCACCCGCTTCAGGATGTCGGGCGTAACAATCGGAGTGGGGGCATACGCTCCCATCCCGCCGGTATTCTTGCCCTGATCGCCGTCGAATACACGCTTATGGTCCTGCGCAGGCGCAAGCAAAACATATCGCAGGCCGTCGGTCACCGCAAATACTGACGCCTCCTCCCCTTCGAGGAACTCCTCCACCACGACTGTCTCGCCGGCACTTCCGAACGCCCCCGCTTCAAGCATAGATGAAACCGCAGATGTCGCTTCCGCGGACGTGCGGCAGACCATCACTCCTTTCCCGGCCGCAAGGCCGTCGGCTTTGAGCACCACCGGCAAGGGACAACGGGAAACGTACAAGGATGCCTCCGCCGATTCCTCCCGCTTAAAGACGCGGAACGCCGCGGTCGGTATGCCGTGCCGCTGCATGAATTCCTTTGCGAAGGCTTTACTCCATTCGATCTCCGCTGCCCGCCGAACGGGGCCAAAAATGCGCATGCCCTCGGCACGGAACGCATCGACAATCCCCAGGGCAAGCGGCTGCTCGGGACCTACCACGGTAAGCCCGACTGCATGTTCGCGGGCAAATGTCAGAAGTCCGCCGGTGTCGGTGGGCTGAATCGAGACAGGCCGGGCATGAGTTGCGATCCCGGGATTCCCCGGGGCGCAGTACAATGTCCCGACCTTCGGGCTTTGCGCCAATTTCCAGACCAGGGCGTGTTCGCGCCCTCCCGAACCAATCACCAGGACATCCATGTCAGGGTTCGAACAACGATTCGAAGATCTTCACCATTTCACCGGTCAACGCCACCCGATTGTATTTTTCGACCACGTCGCTCCGCGGTCCCTTGAGACGACGTTTGTCATACGCAGCGAGCAGATCCTCGAGCGCCCGCTTGATTCCGTTGACATTGGTGGGGGGAACGGTGATGCCCCCCGCTTCGTTGATCGTCGCCTTCAGGAACCCATCAGGCACGAGTCCAAGGATCGGCTTGCGCGCGCCAATGTACTCGTATGTCTTTCCGGGTGAACCGTATTCGTCCCCCACCGTGATCCAGAGGACGTCCGAGTCGACCATTTCCTTGATGCACTGGGGATGCGGCAGGTATCCCGTGACGTGAACGGCATCCTGCAGACCGAGCCGCGTGACGAGCCTGGCGTTCTCATCGCGAAACGTTCCAACGAACCGGGCTTCGATCCTCCCCCGCAGCCGTGGTTTCTCGGCGAAGAGGTCATGGAGCGCGTGCAGAAAGTGATCGGGGACGCGGTCCTCCCAGAACACACCTGCATAGGTCACACGCATTCGCCCTGCAGTATCCGCAGTGGCGGGCGGCTTGCGTCGTCCACGCATGAGCGACGGGGGAAAATCCTCGGGGTCATACCCCTGGGGAATAATGTCGATATCGTGATAGGTCAGGAAGGCGTGCCGGTGGATAATCCGCTCTTTGACCCGACGGTTCGTGGTGATGATATGGGAACTTGCGCGCAGCGCACGCCGTTCGAGCACTGCGTTCCGCCACTTGTGCAGCGGCGTGGGATAGAACTTGAACGGGTACTCGAGCCAGGGATCCCGGTAGTCCAACACCAGCGGTTTGTTGAATCTCCGCTTGAGTTCTGTGCCGATAAGGAAATCCGTGAAGGGGGGTGCGGTGGCAAAGATCAGATCGAACGGGGTCTCGCGGTGGAGTGCGACCGCCTTCGCGATGGCCCGGCGTCTCCATCCAATTTTATTGTCGGGGATAAAGAAAGTGTCGCTGATGCGGCTCAACAGCTTTCGCTTCCACTCCACCGGAAGCCTGACGACCTGCTGTTTCCCGAACAGCCGTCCCGGACCTGCAGGGAGTGTGCGAACAATGCGGACCGCGTGCAGATCGATCTCCTGCAGGAATGATTCATCCTTTGCGGGATAGCCCATCGGCTCCACCGTGAGGACGGTGGGAAGCCAGCCGAACTTTGGCAGGTATTTCACAAACTTCAGTGTTCGTTGCACTCCGCTGAGCCCCATCGGCGGGAAGTAGTATGCGATGACCAGAACTCTGCGCAGGGGGTCGGATTGTGCTGACATGCCTACACGATGAGAAGTTCGCGTGGTGATGCCGTTAGCAATCGGCAGCCGTGGGCGCGGAGGACAAGATCGTCTTCGATCCGCACCCCGCCGACGCCCGGGATGTAGACTCCCGGCTCAATAGTGATGACGCTTCCCGTCTGAAGCACCTCGCGGCTCAGCGCAGAGATGCGCGGCCGTTCGTGGACGCGGAGCCCAAGGCCGTGCCCGAGCGAATGGACAAAGTATTTTCCGAATCCTGCCGCAGTGATCCGCGTGCGCGCCACCGCATCCAGATCGCGCGCCCGCATCCCTCCGCGGGCTGAGCGGATCGCTTCCGCATGTGCCTCCTGTACTGCACGGTACGCGCCCCTCAGACGGACAGGGACTGTCCCGACGGCAACCGTGCGGGAAAGATCCGACCTGTAGCCGCCGATCGACACACCAAAGTCCAGGGTGACAAATTCTCCTTTCCGGATTTTTCGGACGGTGGGCCGCGCATGGGGAATGGCTCCTCGCGGGCCGCTTGCCACGATGGGAGGGAACGCATCTCCTTCGCCTCCCTGTCGCCTGATGAGCCACGAAATCTCCGCCGAGATGTCCAGCTCGGTCGCGCCGGGAACGACTGACGGAAGCACCCGGTCGAACACCCGATCGGCAATGCGCGCCGCCCGCGCAAGCACTGCGATCTCACTCCTGTCCTTGATCAAGGCAATGCCTTCCACGAGGTCAGTCGTCGGACGAAACCTGACCTGCGGAAACAGCGAGCGGGCGCGCCGGTACTGAGCGTATGAAAGAGCGTGCGCCTCGAAGCCCACCAGAGAACAACCGTAGAAGACACGCGCGCGTGCAGCTTCTTCGAGTAGCGGGAGCGTGGTGACGTGCAGCCGGAACCCGCGGACTTCTTTTGCGCTTTGCTGGACATACCGGCCGTCGGTGAGGAAATCCTTTCGGCGATGCGTGATGACGGCCATGCCGTTTGACCCGGAGAATCCGCTCAGGTATCGGACGTTCTCGGGAGCAGTGACCAGCAGCGCATCGAGTGAAAGTTCCTGCATGCGGGCGCGCAGCTGTGTCAGCCGGTGGCTGATCATGGTGAGAAGGGGGACGCTAGAGGTGGTAGTTCGGAGCTTCCTTCGTAATCGCAATGTCGTGGGGGTGGCTCTCGCGCAGGCCGGCGTCGGTCATTCTGACGAAATGCCCTTTTTGCTTCAACTCCGCGATCGTACGGGTGCCGCAGTATCCCATGGCGGCCCGGAGTCCCCCGATCATCTGGTACACGGTATCCCCGAGCGGGCCCTTGTACGGGACACGCCCCTCAATCCCTTCGGGCACGAGCTTCTTGATGTCGTCCTCGGCGTCCTGGAAATACCGGTCCTTGCTCCCCTGCTGCATCGCCTCCAGCGACCCCATGCCGCGGTAGTATTTATAGCTCCGTCCTTCGTAGAGGACCTTCTCCCCCGGGCTCTCGTCCACGCCTGCGAAGAGTCCGCCGATCATGACCGCATCGGCTCCTGCAGCGATTGCCTTGGCGATATCGCCGGTCTGCTTGATCCCGCCGTCAGCAACGAGTGGTACCCGGTTCCGTGCGGCAACTCGCGCGACCTCCATGATGGCGGTGATCTGCGGGACTCCCACGCCGGCCACGACTCTCGTGGTACAGATTGATCCCGGCCCAATCCCCACCTTGATGGCATCGGCTCCCGCGCGGATCAGGTCGCGCGCCGCCTCGGCCGTCCCGACATTGCCCGCCATCAGCTCCATGCGGCTGAATTTCCTTCTGAGCGTCTTCACCATCTCCATCACGCCCCGCGAATGGCCGTGTGCGGTGTCCACCACCACAAGATCGACTCCGGCCTTTAGCAGTGCGGCGACTCTCTCGACGGTGTCAGAGGCGACTCCGACGGCGGCACCCACCCGAAGACGCCCGTGCTGGTCCTTGCACGCATGGGGGTGCTTGATCTTCTTCAGGATATCTTTAAACGTGATCAGGCCGTTCAGCACGCCATGCTTATCCACCACCGGCAGTTTCTCGATCTTGTGCTTCTGGAGGATGAGTTCGGCCTGCTCGAGCGTCGTTCCGAGCGGAGCTGTAACCAGATTGTCCTTCGTCATGATCTCCGCGACCAGTTGATCCTCGTCGGGCTGGAACCGGAGATCACGGTTGGTAATGATCCCGATCAGCCGGTGCTTGTCGTCCACGACCGGGATCCCGGAGATGCGGTATTTCGTCATGAGCGAGAGGACGTCGCGCACGCGCTGGTCTGCGCGAACGGTCACCGGGTCGAGGATCATTCCGCTCTCCGAGCGTTTAACCCGGTCCACTTCCTCCACCTGGCGGGCGGTCGGCATGTTCTTATGGAGGACGCCCAGTCCCCCTTCGCGCGCCATCGCGATGGCCATCTCCGATTCGGTCACCGTATCCATCGCTGCACTGAGCAGCGGGACGTTCAGTGTGATGGAACTGGTCAGGCGGGTTCTGACGTCAACGTCGCGCGGAAGCACGGATGAACGGGAGGGAACAAGGAGGATGTCGTCGAAGGTGAGACCTTCACCGATGATCTTGCGGATCGCCACGATTACTCCCGATAGGGATGAATAAAAATCCCGGTCGTCATGTGTACGCCGGGATCCCCGTGATATCTTCGCCCACGATCAGCGTGTGCATCTCGTGGGTTCCTTCATAGGTAATGACCGCCTCGAGGTTTGCCGCATGGCGCATGACCGGATATTCGTCGAGGATTCCGTTGGCCCCAAGGATGCTCCGCGCCTCACGGGCAATCGCAAGGGCCTGTTCCACGTTGTTCCTCTTGGCCAGGGAGATCTGCTGAAACCGCGCTTTGCCCGCATCCTTGAGCCGGCCCAACTGGACGCAGAGGAGCTGTGCCTTCGTGATCTCTGTCAGCATGCGGACAAGCTTTTCCTGAGTCAGCTGGAACGAAGCGATCGGGCGGCCGAATTGAATCCTGCTCCCGGCGTAGGAGAGCGCCGCCTCATAGCAGGCCATCGCGGCACCGATCGCACCCCAGGCGATGCCGTAGCGGGCCTGACTGAGACACGAGAGGGGAAGCTTGAGTCCCGAGCCGCCGGGAAGCCGGTTGGCCTTTGGAATGCACACGCGATCGAAGATCAGCTCGGACGTCACTGAGGCCCGCAACGAATGTTTTCCTTTCATCTCCGGAGCCGTGAATCCCTTCGTCCCCTTCTCCACGAGGAACCCGTTGACCTCCCCGTCGAGCTTGGCCCAGACAACGGCGACGTCGGCAATCGACCCGTTGGTGATCCACATCTTTGCGCCGTTGATCACATAGCCGTCGGGGGTTTCTTCGGCGCGGGTGATCATGCCGCCGGGGTTCGAGCCATAGTCCGGTTCCGTCAGCCCGAAACAGCCTATCTTCTCTCCTCTGGCAAGGCGCGGGAGCCAGTGGTTCTTCTGTTCCTCCGATCCGTACGCGAAAATCGGATACATTACCAGGGCGCTCTGCACCGACGCGAAACTTCGCACGCCGCTGTCCCCCCGTTCGAGTTCCTGCATCACCAGTCCGTAGGCCACGTTGTTCATCCCCGCGGAACCGTAACGCGGAGGGAGTGTCGCTCCGAAGAAGCCGAGGTCGGCCATCTGAGGGACGAGCTCCATGGGGAACGTTCCCGCCCGGTTATGTCGCTCGATGATCGGCAGGACCTTGTCGTCCACGAACTCACGCACCGTCCGGCGCACAAGGATCTCATCCTCGCTCAGCAGCGAATCGACATTGAAATAGTCGACGCTCTGCGACTTGGCCATGGCCCCTCATAGATGGACAAAAGCCCTGTTCACAAAAAGCAACACAGGGCCTGAAACGCTTGGAATTTATTAAGAAACAAAAATCGTGCTTCAAAGTCAACGAGTGCGAGTGCCGCTGTCCGCGCGCGGCACATCCTCGCCCATCAATCCTCCACCTTAAGTCCGTACCGTTTGATCTTGAGATAGAGCGTCTTCTTGCTGATGCCGAGAGACTCAGCGGTCTTGGCGCGGCTGTAATTGTGCTGACGAAGCGTCCGTTCGATGTGCTGCTTCTCGATCTCTTCGAGGGAGCTCTGCTCCCCTGCAGGCATGGGGGGAGATGCGGGCTCGATCGGCGTCGACGGACGGTCTGCGCGGTGGAAATACATGGAGAGGTCGCTCTCCTCAATATGATCGCTGGTCGAGAGGAGCACTGCTCCCTCCAGCACGTGCTCAAGCTCGCGGACGTTTCCCGGCCAGTCGTAATCCATCAGGAGACGGAGAGCGCCGGCAGACAGCTTCTTGGCATGCTTGGTTTTGCTCTTTCGCTGGAGGAAGTACTCGGCAAGGACCGGGATATCCTGTTTGCGTTCCATGAGCGGCGGGACGCGGAGGGTGATGACATTGAGACGGTACAGCAGGTCTTCTCGAAACCTCCCCCCCTTCACTTCTTCGCGGAGATCTTTGTTCGTCGCACTCACCACGCGGACATCGACGGTCAGCAGATTCGTCCCCCCCACGCGCCTGAACTCGCCCGTCTCAAGGAAGCGGAGCAACTTCGGCTGGATTGCAGGAGAGATGTCCCCCACCTCGTCCAGAAAGAGTGTGCCACCGTGGGCAACCTCCACGAGCCCCTGTTTGGTGGCGACCGCATTGGTGAAGGCTCCTTTCTCGTGGCCAAACAGCTCGCTCTCCAACAGCGTGTCCGGGATGGAGGCACAATTGACGGCGACAAACGGCCGGTTATTGCGCGGGCTTCGCCGGTGGATGAGAGAGGCGATCAGCTCTTTCCCCGTGCCGCTGGCACCCTGGATGAGGACGAAGGAATCGCTTTCGGCAAACCGCGTCGCGCTTTCGATCAGCTTCTGGAATGGAGGGCTTTGGCCGATGAGCTCGGAGGGACCCGTCTTCCTCGTGAGTTCGCTCTTCATCAGCTTGTTGTCGATGAAGAGTTGTTTCCGCTCGATGGCGCGATGGATCGTGTTGAACAATTCGTCGATGTCGTACGGCTTGGCGAGAAAGTCGTAGGCGCCCAGCTTGATCGTCTGGATCGCCGTCTTGACGTCGGCGTAGTTGGTGAGGATGATGACCTGCGTGGTGGGAGAGTATTCCTGGACGAACTTCAAGACCTCGATCCCGCTGACGCGGGGCATGCGAATGTCGAGGAGGATAACGTCGTAGACTTTTGCCTGGACCTTGTTGATCGCTTCGCCGCCGTCGACGGCCACATCCACGGCGAACTCGTCGGACTCGGCAAGTTCGCTGTCCAGGAGCACTCGCAGCGGTTCTTCGTCATCGACGATCAGGAGATTGTATTTCTTGGCCATGGGACGCCTGGCGGACTCAGCGGCGAGGAGCGTCGCGGGCGATGACGGTCACTCGCTCAGCACACGCTCGATGGTCGTCAGCAGGTCCACAAGATCATACGGCTTGCTGACAAAGTCGTCGGCCCCCAGCTTCTTCGACTCGATGGCATTCTTCAGGTCGGCAAATCCAGTCAGCATCACCACTTTGGTGTTGGCGTGCTTTTCCTTGATGTACTTGAGAACCTCGAAGCCGTTCATTCGCGGCATCTTGATATCCAGCAGAACCAGATCGAATGGCGCTTTTTCGACCTCGCTGATGGCCTCGTCGCCGTCCGCCGCCGCTTTCACCTCATACCCTTCGTTGGCCAGCTCCCCGCTCAGTACTGTTCGCAGCGCGTCTTCGTCGTCCACAACCAGTATGGTGCTCTTTTTGGTACCCGGATTCGTCATCAGAACTCCCCAGGGGGTGGAACGTCGTAAGGCCGCCCGTGGCGGCGTTGGTCATGCTGATAACGTCCGATAATAGCCAAACGCACGGACAAAATCAACCGTTTCGCTGCGTCATTCGCAGGAATGTCTTCCTCCGCGGGACGAAAAAACCGTCTGTTTGCAACTCTCCCCCCGAAATGGTATACTATCGGCATGTCTTCTCCTCCCCCCATTCACCTCCTGTTCGTGGACGACGACACGAGCTACATGGCCGTTGCCCAGCACCTCCTGTCGAAATACCAGGCCCGGAAGTTCGATATCCAGTGGAAGCAGAACGGCCGGGACGCGATCGACGTCCTTATGCAGGACCCGGCCATCGATCTCCTGCTGATCGACTATTACCTGCCGGGCATGAATGGCCTGGAATTGACCCGGGAGGTCAGAAGGATGAAGCTGGAGACCCCGATCATCTTCCTCACCTCGAACCGGGATTTCCGCCTCGCCATTGAAGCGATGAAATATGGCATCGAGGACTACCTGGTGAAGGACGAAGCCGTGGATTCGGTCCTTCCCCGTACGATCGTCAATATCCTAGAGCGGGTGCACCTGAAGAAGCGCATCGCGGAACATGTGCGGGCCGACCTGATCGCACAGAAGCAGACCGATGCCATCCGGGAATTGATCGTCACGGTATGCCACGAGTTTAACAATCCCCTCGCCGCCATTAAGATCAGTACGGACATCCTCCTCCGGCAGAAACTCCCCGAAGGGGAACGAGCGCTGGTACTGGAACTCGACAGGAACATCGGCGAGATGGAGCGGGAGATCAACCGCCTGCGCGACATCAATTTCGAGCGTCCGGACATCGGTCCGGAGGAGGGGAGCAGCGGCGCGTAAGCGGCTTGCATCTGAGGGGGGCCGTATGTATATTAAGAAACAGGACAAGATTTGAAAGTACGACGGACCCATGGGTGAAGGGAAGCCATACACCGATAAGAACCATATTTCGGCACTCGAGAGGTCCGCACAAACGTAGTCCCGCGCTTATCGCGGGACTACTTGTTTTCCGGGGGTGGCATAGACTGTGACGGTGCGCGATGTACAGGAAATCATGGACGCATGGGCCCCTCCGGAGATTGCCTGGGAGCGGGACAACGTCGGCCTGCAAGTGGGCGACCCCGCAGCCGGCGTGCGAGGGATTCTCGTGGCACTCGATGTGACGGAACCTGTTGTCGCAGAGGCAGCGCGCCGCGGCGCGAATCTGATTGTCAGCCACCACCCGCTTCTGTTTCGCCCCCTGCGGTCGGTCACTTCGACAGACGCGGCGGCCCGCAGCGTTGCAGCACTGGCGCAACAGCGGGTCGCACTGTTTTCGGCACACACGAATCTGGATTTCACACGTGGGGGCACAAGCTTCGCCCTTGCAGAGGCGCTCGGGCTCCGGGACGTCGAATTTCTGCACACGCCCTATCGCCTGCATGCAAAGATCACCACGTTTGTCCCGGCATCACACGTTGACGCGGTCGCCGAAGCGATGAGCGAGGCAGGGGCGGGCGTCATTGGCGCGTACGACCGGTGTTCATTCCGTACCGAGGGGACCGGAACGTTCCGCGGGGGCGTGGGGACCCGGCCGGCAGTCGGCAGGAGAGGACGCCTCGAACGGGTGCGGGAGGTGCGTCTGGAGATGACGCTTCCGAAACGCGCCGTCGGGCCTGTGGTCCGGGCGATGGTGCAGTCCCACCCCTATGAGGAGCCGGCATACGACGTGTATCCGGTCGAGAACCTCGAACGCGACTTTGGGATGGGCGCGATCGGGGAGCTTCCGCGTAACGTTCCCCTTGGCGGGTTTATGCGGTCCGTGCGGCGCGAACTGGGCGCCCACGCACCGCGGTTTACCGGCGAACGCCGCATGAACGTCCGGCGCGTTGCTGTCTGCGGGGGGAGCGGCAGCGACCTTCTGCCCGAAGCCCTGAGGGCCGGAGCGGACGTCTTCGTCACGGCCGACATCCGGTACCACACCTTTCATGAGGCCGCGGGCAGGATCGCCCTCGTCGACGCCGGACACTATGAGACCGAGTTCCCCGTCGTGCATGCCGTGGTCCGGCATCTCCGGAACGCGGTGGCGGCGAGGGGCGAAACGATCGGCGTGCGCGTCGCGGTCCGGTCGACGAATCCGGTGCGACAAGGATTGAGTTAAACACTGAGGAGCGGGAATTGGAAAACAAGCTTCGCAACCTGTATGCGCTGCAACAGGTCGATACCCAACTGGATGAACTGGAAGAACTGAAAGGAGACCTCCCGGCGGAGATCAAAACGCTGGAAGAGAAACACCGGTCGGTCGGCGAGCAGCTCGCAGGACTGGAATCGGTGATGAAGACGGCCTTCGCTCAACGGGACAACGCCGACGGCGAGATCATTTCCCTCCGCGAACGTGCGGAGCGCTACAAGGCCCAACAGTATCAGGTGCGGAACAACAAGGAGTACGACGCCCTGACGAAGGAGATGGACGCGACGCAGGACACCATCGCCCGCCTCGAAAAGGAAATGGAGGCGCTTGAGGGAAGAGCCACAGTCGCGCGCACCGACATCGAGATCCTGAAAGGCCAGTCGGTCGAGATCACTGCCCAGCTTGAAGAGAAGCGCACCGCCCTGGCCGAGGTCGCAAAGACCACGGAGGCGGAAGAGCTGAAGCTCCAGCACGAGCGTGAGAAACTTGTCCACAGGATCGCCCGCTCCGACCTGGCGCAGTACGAACGGATCAGGAAAGCAAAGAAAGGGAAAGCCGTCGTCCCCGTGCGGCGCGGGGCCTGCGGCGGATGCTTTGCGCGCGTGCCTCCGCAGAAGCTGCTCGAACTCCGGCAGAACTCGAAACTGTATTTCTGCGAGCATTGCGGCCGCATCGTCGTGTCGGATGAGATCGCGGTCGGCAGTTCGCCGGCCGCATGACGCACCGCGCGTTCACCGATGGCGCGGCACGCGGCAACCCCGGCGACGCGGGCATCGGGATCCTGGTGAAGGACGAAAAGGGCGCAACCGTGCTCTCGCTTCACGGATATATCGGCGTCTGCACGAACAACGTCGCGGAGTACACGGCGCTCCTCACGCTGCTGGAGCGTGTGAAAGCCCGGCCGTGGCGCCGACTGCTCGTCCACTCGGATAGCGAACTGATGGTCCGCCAGATGAACGGCCAGTATAAAGTCCGCGATCGCGGCCTGAAGCCGCTCCATGCGCGGGCCAGGGGCCTGCTGCAGGAGCTGCCGTTCGAATGCCGTCTGGTGCATATTCCCCGCGAGGAGAACCAGGAAGCCGACGAACTGGCGAACCGGGGGATCGACGAGAGAGTTCCGCTCCACGCCTGAGACGGCAGAGCATCACCAGTGTGTTGTACATTCACTAAACCAAGAAACACTGCAGGTCGGGCAGCCGCGTCCCAAGACTTCATGTCGAGGGGTGAGGAAAGTCCGAACTCCGCAGAGCAGGGTGCCCCGTGAACAGCGGGGGTCCCTCTCCGCCCACGCGGGAGGGAACGGACAGTGTCACAGAAAACATACCGCCCCAAGACCGCCGCTGTGCGGCGGGTCGAGGGGTAAGGGTGAAAAGGCGAGGTAAGAGCTCACCGGCCTGAGGGCAACCGAGGGCGCACGACAAACCCCACCCGGAGCAAGACCAAATAAGAGAGGAGAGGCTGCTCGTCTCACCGGTCCGTGTTGACGTCTCACGGATCGACACTCTCGGGTAGGTCGCTTGAGCCAAGGAGCAATCCGCGGCCCAGAGAAATGGCTGCCTCTCCCGGCCCCGTGAGGGACGGGACAGACAGAATTCGGCTTACAGACCTGCACTGCGTTTTCCGGCCGGCGCGCAATCGCCGGTCGGAAACGCAGCTTTTCCCCGTGGAGACTTTGTGCAATCACCGATCAGGGAGTACCGGTGGACGGTCATCGATCCACCGGACGCCGGGACTGTGTCCCGACTCTCCCGGGAGATCAATGTCCCCGAGCCGATCGCCAGAATTCTGGTGCATCGCGGGATCGATGACTACGACAAGGCAAAGGCCTACTTCCGCCCCACGCTCGAACTCCTGCACGATCCGTTCCTTCTCGGAGGGATGGACGCCGCCGTCGACCGCATCCTGGAAGGGCTGAACCAGGGAGAGCGGTTCCTCGTCTTTGGCGACTACGACGTCGACGGCACCAACGGAGCCGCGATGCTCTACCTGTTCCTCAAGGACGCAGGCGCGCAGGTGTCGTACTATATCCCCGACCGCATCAAGGAAGGATATGGGATCTCCCGGCAGGGAATCGACAAAGCGAAGTCCGATGGGGTGCGGGTGTTCCTTGCCGTGGACTGCGGGATCACCGCGGTGGAGCAGGTCGAGTATGCCCGGACAGTGGGGCTCGACGTCATCATCTGCGACCACCATGAGACCGGCACCGTCCTCCCTCCCGGCCTGGCCGTCCTCGATCCCATCACGCCGGGTGATCCCTATCCCTTCAAGCACCTCTGCGGGTGCGGCGTCGGATTCAAGCTGATCCAGGGAATTACCCGCCGCCTCGGGCGCGAAGCCGACGTCTTCCAGTATCTGGACTTCGTCACCCTCGCCAGCACCGCCGATATTGTCCCGCTGGTTGGGGAAAACCGGGTCCTGACACGCCTCGGGCTGGAATTGATCAATTCATCCCCGCGCCCCGGGATCAGGGCGCTGATCGACAGCGCAGGCATGAGGTCGGGACAGATCACCACAGGGCAGATCGTGTTCGTCCTGGCCCCACGCATCAATGCGGTCGGCAGGCTGGGAGACGCGATGAGGGCAGTCAGGCTGCTCACAGCCACGAACGCCGCGGCAGCGGCAGAGCTTGCCCAGGTGCTGGAAGAAGAGAACCGCAACAGGCGGAAGATCGACGAGGACACGTTCGCCGAGGCGCAGCAGCTCGCCGAGGAGTTGTTCGACATCGAAGGGGATGCCGCCATCGTCATCCACCAGGAACACTGGCATCCCGGCGTCGTGGGCATCGTGGCTTCTCGCATGGTCGAGAAGTACTATAAGCCCTCGATCATGATGGCAACGGTCGACGGCGTTGCCAAGGGGTCGGCCCGAAGCATCTCGGGGTTCGATGTCTATCAGGCCCTCAAGCGGTGCGAAGACAAGATCATCCAGTTCGGCGGCCACAAGTATGCCGCAGGCCTGACCGTCGAGGTCTCCCGCCTCGAGGAGTTTCGGGAGGCATTCAACCGGGCGGTCCGCGACATGATGACCGAGGAGCTCAAGACGCCCGAGATCAGGATTGACACGGAGATCTCTCTGCACGAGCTGACCCCCCGGTTTGTGAAGATCCTGAAGGAATTCGCGCCGTTCGGGCCGGGGAATTTGCGTCCGACGTTTCTTTCCCGATCACTCGATGTCGCCGGCGTCCCCCGTATCGTGGGCAAAAACCACCTCCGGTTCAAGGTCCGCCAGAATGGCGCATTGTTCGATGCCATCGGTTTTGGCCTCGGCCACTTTCTCCCTCGCCTGCAAAACGGGAGAGAAGGGATCGATTGTGTCTTCACCGTCGAGGAAAACGACTGGGCACCGGCAGGATCACCGCGACCTGCTGAACCGGTCCCGCAGCTCAAAATCAAAGATCTCCGCTAACCAGAACGCGAGGAGGTTCCCACATGTCAGGCCACTCAAAATGGGCAACCATCAAACGGAAGAAGGGCGCGACCGACGCCGCGCGCGGACGGCTGTTCACCCGGCTGATCAAGGAAATCACCATCGCCGCTCGCAACGGCGGAGGGAATCCGGACGGCAATCCCCGCCTTCGGCTCGCCATCCAGACAGCGAAGGCGTCCAATATGCCCGCCGACAACATCAAGCGCGCAATCCAGAAAGGAACGGGGGAGCTCCCGGGCGTGGCATATGAGGAAGTCACCTACGAAGGGTACGGACCCGGCGGCGTGGCGATCCTTGTGGACGTCGTGACCGACAACAACAACCGGACCGTGTCCGAGATGCGCCATGTCTTCTCTCGCAATAACGGCAACCTCGGGACTGCAGGGAGCGTCGCCTGGATGTTCACCAAGAAAGGAACGATCCTCGTCCCGAAAAACGCCCAGAAAACTCCCGTCACCGAGGACGACCTCCTCAACATCATCCTCGAGGCGGGCGCGGAGGACATGCAGGGGGACGGGGAGGAGTTTGTGATCACAACCACTCCCCACGGGTTCGATCCCGTCAAGAAAGCGTTGGAGGACAAAGGGATTGTCATCGAGTCGGCCTCCCTGCAGATGGTGCCGCAGAATACCGTGAAAGTGACCGGCCGCGAGGCGGAACTGCTCCTCAAGCTGATGGAAGCATTGGAGGAGCATGATGACGTCCAGAACGTCTACGCGAACTTCGATATCGATGACAAGGAACTCGCGTCGATCCACAGCTGACTCAGCCGCGCGTGACGGAGACCGCGTGACCG
>JBFLYO010000028.1:34083-55349 GCA_040756745.1 Bacteroidota bacterium | reverse complement strand
GGGCATGATTAATCATGCCCCTACCGGGCCGCCAACGCCCTGATTTCCGCCGCCACCTCCTCCGCCTTCCATTCATTTCCATTGATCACACGCACCAGCCGTCCCTCCTTGTCCAGCAGCACCGTCCGCAGGTTGTGCGCAATCAATCCCTCGTCGTCGGCGTAGGTCAGCCCGAGCCCGTCCGCCAGACGCCGGATCGCCGAGCCCGCCGTGTCGGGGTCGGTGACGAAATCCCAGGTTGAGAAGTCTGCTCCGTACGACCCTGCATAACGCTTGAGCACGGCCGGCCTGTCGAACCGCGGATCGAAGCTGATGGATATCAGGTGCCATCGTCCTCCCAGGTCGCTGTCACGCGAGAGCGACTTCTGGATTCTCGCAAAATGGTCGCTCATCCTGATGCAGAAATCGGGTAACGGGCACCGGGTATAAATAAACGTCAGTGCGACAACCTTTCCGCGGAATGTGCTGAGCCGGATCGGCGCCCCGTCCTGATTGAGCAGCGTCTCGTCGGGGAACAGCTCGCTGGTCCTGAATACCTTTGCCGTGAAGATTTCGTCGGCCGACAGGGTCTTCTCCGGCACTCCCCTTCCCGCCACAGTGATTCCCTCGAGCCAGCTTTCCGTGCGCGAGACCGCAAGCGTTGCATGGATCGTGTCCCCCGCACCGATTGCCAGGAGCTGCGAACGCTCCTTCACCTTGAACGGCATCGTCATGGCGTTCATGTAGTTGGGGATGGCCTCGTGGGCCACCGTCAACACTCCTTGCGCGGTGTCAATCTCCACCACTTTGCCCCGCAGGGGGAATGTGACAAGGTCGGTCTGCTGGTCCCGCTTCCCGGAGCACGAGACGAGAGAAACAGCGGTGAAGGCGATAAGCAACGTATGCCGCATAGTGCCGCAAAAAAAAAATAGAGGATGACAGGCTTCTTGGTAACGTAAGAAATTCGCACTTGAGAATACAGGCAGATTCGGTCGAGAATAAGCGATTTTGTCGTCTTGATTTACCACCACCAGCGGCGTACATTACTATACTATGGGAGTGTTGTCGATATACACACTGGCGCGCCGATGGAGATCATTGTCGCGTTTCTAAAGATCGCCGGCGTCCTGGCCCTCGTGCTGTTGAACGGGTTTTTCGTGGCCGCGGAATTTGCGATCGTCAAGGTTCGAGCGACCCAGATCGAACCCCTCCTCAGAGCGGGCGTGAAGCGCGCAACCGTCGCGCAGCACCTGATCACGCACATGGACGCTTATATATCGGCGACCCAGCTCGGGATCACGGCCACGAGTCTCGGCCTGGGGTGGCTGGGAGAGCCCTTTGTGGCCGATCTGCTCGCGCCTGTGTTCCATTGGGCCGGCGTGACGAGTGCAGCGGTCGTGGAAACGACGTCGTTCGCCGTCGCGTTCGCCCTCATCACGTTTCTGCACATCGTGCTGGGAGAGCTTGCTCCCAAATCGCTGGCGATCCAGCATGCCAGGCGGACGACCCTGTTCGTCGCGCGGCCGTTGCACCTTTTCTTCCTCGTCTTCAAGCCGTTCATCTGGCTTCTGAACAGCACGGCCAACGTGTTCGTCCGCGCGATCGGCATCGAGCCGGTCGGAGAGGGAGAGATCGCCCATTCGGAGGAGGAACTGCGGCTCCTCCTCAGCAAGGGGAAGATATTTTCAAGCACGGGGAAGAGCATACTCCTGAATGCCATGGACCTCCAGAACCGTACTGTGCGGGAGGTCATGGTGCCGCGGACCTCGGTGATCTTCCTCTCCACGGAGAAGAGTCTGGCGGAAAACATCACGCTGGCGCTCGACAATCAGTTCACACGCTATCCGCTCTGCGAGCGCGATCTGGACAACGTGCTGGGGATGATCCACCTGAAGGATCTCTTCCGGCTGAAAGGGGAACAGGGGAGCGGCAGTCGGCTCCTGGAGATCAAGCGGGAGATGCTGTTCGTTCCCGAGACAATGCCCCTGGAGCGGATCCTCAATGCATTCCTGGCACGCCGCGTGCTGATGGCCATTGCCGTCGACGAGTACGGCGGAACGGCGGGGCTGGTGACGCTCGAGAACGTGCTCGAAGAGCTTGTCGGCGACATCCGCGACGAATTCGACGTAGAGCAGGGACCTGTCCAGAAAATGAATGAGAACGAATACCTCGTGGACGGCTCCATGCCACTGCATGAGTTTGCGCGCATGTTCGGCGTTGAGCCCGACTCCAAGGACGTGGTGACCGTCAGCGGATACGCCATCCATCTGCTCGGGCGCGTGCCGGACAAGGGGGCGCAGATCGCGCTGGAGCGCTGGACGGGTATTGTGGAGGCGGTGGAAGGGCGGCGGGTCAAGACGTTGCGGCTGAAGAAGAACGGGAAGAGCCATGACGGGAACCGCTGACACACGGCGGATCACCCGCCTGATTGCAGGTGCAGTTCTGCTGCTTGGGGGTGCGGCGGACGTGCGGGGACAATATGTCGAGCGGACATCCTACGACCAGTCAACGTCGCGCTACATTGCTGCAGGGGCGTTCGCGCGAGAGTTTGCCCCCCGATCAAGCAACGATGCGCCCGATTCGCTTGTGATCCGGTACGCACGCGTGATGCCTTTCCTCATGTACCGGAACGGGGTCTTCGACGTGACCTTCGGCTATGCGCAGTACGACCTGGACGGCCGGTCGTGTTCGGCAATATTCCTCAGCACGACCGTCATGACTGAGCTGCCGCTTGCCGGGACACGGGAGACCGCCCTCGTACTTCCTCTCCTCGTCGCCGCGGATTTCAGCAAGTCGGAGGCAGCCGGATCAAAACGTGACGACTTCAACGTGGCCAGCATCGGCATCGGTACGGGGTTGAAGTTCCGCAGCCGTGGAGAGGGTGTCGATCTCTCGATCGGCGCATCGGGGGTGATCCATTACAGCTTCCCCGGGTACAGCATCCGGAGCGGGTCCTCGCCGGCGGTCCTTGGCGAGGTTGCCGCGCTCTTTCATCGCGTGCCCGTGGCAGGAGGAATCGCTGCCGGATACCGGTTCCGATTGCAGAGCTGGAGTACGGGGGGGTTCTTCGATTACCGCACTGTCAACCATGGCCTGTTCGTGGGGGTGATGTTCTGATGATTAAAACCATCCGTGCAAAGATCATCTGGACCTTTGCCATTCTGGTATTGCTGAATCTCGGCGCGAGCTTCTGGTCCATTTATAATTTCTATTCGCTCGGGGCGACCGTCACCACAATCCTCCGGGAGAACTACCAGAGCGTGCTCGCGGCGGAAAACATGGTGAAGTCGCTCGAGCGGCAGGACAACGCCTTGCTGGTCGCCACAGAGGGGGAGGAGCCGGCCGTCGGCGGCAGCGTTGCCGAGAACCGCGACTACTTCTTCCACTGGTACAACGAGGCGGTCCGGTCCGTGTCGCTCCCCTCGCAGGAGCCGCTCCGCGATTCGATTCGGCAGGCATATCAGCAATACGTTCTCCTGACCGACTCGATGACCGCACGAACCAATCAGGGCGCCGTCCGGGAGGCGAAGCAGTACTACTACGATGCTGTCCGGCCGACATCCGACCAGCTCCGGGAGCTCTGCTTCCGCTTGTTCGAGATCAACCAATCGGCGATGAACGACGCCATGCCGCGGACCCACGCAATCGCCAACCAGACGGCGTATGGGACCATGCTCACCTCGATCATCGCACTGATCCTGACCGTCATTACGACGGCATGGCTCACAAAGGTGTTCATCACGCCGGCGGAGAATCTCACCGAGACCGTCAAACAGATCGGTGCGGGGAAGCTGGACCTGAAGATCGACGTGCTCTCCGACGACGAGATCGGCCAGCTCAGCCGGGAGTTCAACAAGATGACCGAGCGGCTGAAGCGGTTTGAACAGATGAATATCGATCAGATCATCGCCGAGAAGCGGAAATCCGAGGCGATCGTGGAGAGCATTGCCGACGGGATCATTGTGACTGACGCCGCCATGCAGATCCTGCATGTCAACCGCATCGTGATCGACCTGTTTGGGACGGGTGAGGGAGAGGCGGTGGGGCGACCGGTATCGTCGGTGGTGCGCGACGAACGGATCCTCGCTCTCATCCGGAGCAGTACGGGGGGCAACGGCGAGCTCTCGGAACAGCCCCCTGAAATCATCCAGTTCACGCGGGGGGATCGCCAGTTGTTCTTCCGTCCCAAGGTGACGCCGCTCCGAGACGTCGAAGGGACGCTCTACGGCGTCCTGACGATCCTGCAGGACGTGACCCAGTTCAAAGAACTCGACCGGCAGAAATCCGATTTCATCGCGACCCTGTCGCACGAGTTTCGCACCCCGCTGACGTCGGTGAACATGGCCGTGGATATCCTGAATCAGCAGATCCTCGGTCCACTCAATCCGAAACAGCGCGAGCTCATGGCGTCGGCGCGCGAGGACTGCTTCCGTCTCACGAAGCTTGCACGAGAGCTCCTGCAGCTCTCGAAGCTGGAATCCGGGCGACTGCAGCTCAAGAACGAAGAGCTCGACATTGCGGCCGTGGTGGAGTTCTCGCTGCGCCCGCTGCAACTGCAGTTCAACGAGAAAGGGATCCGGCTCACCAGCGATATGCCCGCAGGCGTCCCGCATATCGTCGCGGACGAACAGCAGATCTCCTGGGTGATCACCAACCTCGTCAGCAACGCGTTGAAATACACCGATCCGGGGGGCTCGGTCACCGTTCGCGCCCGCGAAGACGGGGGGTCGGTCAGGATCGATGTGCAAGATACCGGACACGGTATTCCGCGAGAACACCTCGAGCGCATCTTCGACAAATTCGTGCAGGTGAAGCGGGCGGCCGATGCCACACCGGGGAGCGTAGGGCTCGGGCTCGCAATCGCGAAGGAAATTGTGGAGGTCTACGGCGGTCGGATTTGGGCCGAGAGCGAGCCCGGGAAGGGGAGCACCTTTTCGTTCCTGCTGCCTGTCGGCCAGCCCCAGACCGTTCCACAGGCGCAAGGATGAGCGCTAAGGCCTCAGTCCTGCTGGTCGATGACGAGCAGAACATCCTGAAGACCGTCCGCATCTGCCTGGACGCCGCCGGCTTTGAAGTGACGGCCATCGCAAATCCGCTTGAAGCTCTCGATGCCATACGCGCGCGGACGTTCGATCTCGCCTTCTTCGATCTAAAGATGGAACCCATGGACGGGATGGAACTCCTCCGCCAGACGCGGCAGCTCACTCCCGACACGACGGTCATCCTGATGACGGCCCACGGCAGCATCGACTCGGCGGTCGAAGCGATCAAGCTGGGGGCGTACGATTACCTGCAAAAGCCCTTCGAGTTCAGCGAACTCCAGCACTTTGCGGAGAAGGTATACGAACACCACCGGCTCCGCCATGAGATCAGGCTGCTGCGTGAAGAGCTCGGACGGCGCGGCGCGCAGGGGATTCTGGTCACGCGGAGCGAGCGGATGAAGGCAGCCCTCGACCTGGCCACCCAGGTCGCGCCGAGCGGGATCACGGTTCTCATCGAAGGGGAGAGCGGGACGGGGAAAGAGCTCCTTGCGCGCATGATCCACCAGCAGAGCCCGCGCGCGGAGAATCCCTTCGTGACGGTCAATTGTGCGGCGCTTGCCGAAAACCTCCTGGAGAGCGAGCTCTTCGGCCATGTGAAAGGGGCGTTCACGGGGGCTGTGCGGGACCGCGAAGGGCGGTTCGAAGCGGCGGACGGAGGGACGGTGCTCCTCGATGAGATCGGCGAGGTGGCGCCGCCGACGCAGGTGAAGCTGCTCAGGTTCCTGCAGAGCAAGGAACTGGAACGTGTCGGCGAAACCGCGACGCGGAAGGTGGACGTCCGCATCATTGCAGCGACGAACAGAAACCTGGAAGAAGCAGTTCAAACCGGCAACTTCAGGGAGGATCTCTACTACCGGTTGAACGCGGTGAAGATCAAGCTGCCGCCGCTCAGGGAACGGAGCGAGGACATCCCGCTTCTTGCGCAGCACTTCCTCAGCCGCTCGGCGAGCACCAGCGAGATGACGCCGGACCTGGTGCGGGCGCTCACCGCATACCCCTGGAAAGGGAATGTACGTGAGCTTGAGAATATCATCGAGCGTGCGGTCATCCTCGCGAAGGGGCAACCTGTGGGACTGCAGCACCTGCCGGAAGAATTCCAGCTGCTGGTCGGTGAGGCAAATCGTCCCCTCTCATTGGAGGAGGTGGAGCGCCAGCACATCGCACGCGTGCTGAGGATCGCCAACGACCTGGATGAGGCAGCATCGATGCTGGGTATAGACCCCGCCACACTCTGGCGAAAACGAAAGAAATACGGGCTCTGAACCCTACAACGCAGGGTAAGGGGGGATCCGGAGATTGCATTCTGCAATGTCCCGCAACTTCCATATCCGTGAACGAGTTACGGAGAATGCTCTCCGCATCTCCGTGTTCGAATTGCAGATTGCAGGATGGAAGTTCCCTGCCGAGCCGCAGACGACATCAATTGTTTCCTCTAACCTGTTGAAATTCAGGAAGTAACCGGTCACTCTGCCTGCCGCGGGGGGATGGCACTTGGTTTGCCTTCCTCAACAGCGGGAACGTGTAGCCACCCGCCATCTTCGATTGCGAACACTCACACCATCGCTTAGATACCAGGAGGTACCATGGCAGTCAAGACCACCACGCTTCAAAGCGGGAAGATCGGGGTCATCGAGGTCAAGGGGTCACTGGTAGGAGGGGAGGAAACCGACGAGCTTCGCAATGCTGTCGCCGATTTTGTGGAGCAGGGGACCAAGAAGCTGATCATCGACCTGGGCAAAGTCACGTACCTGAACAGCACGGCAATCGGTGTGCTGGTCTCTGCGCACACAACCTTCTCGAAAAACAAGGGTCACGTGAAGGTGTGCGGCATCAATAAGAACATCAACAACATTTTTGTCATCACCAAGCTCACGCTCGTCTTCGACGTGTGCGAGACCCGCGAAGACGCAGTGACGGCGTTCGGGCAGGACTAACGCTCCGGGGAAACGAGTGTCTCACCAATCCACCATTTACAAAAGGAGTTATCGATGAAGCAGTCCATCTTTCTGTCGGCGGTCATCGTGATCACGGCGGTGGTCGCGATCATGATCTACTGGTTCGTGCTCGGCAACCCCGGCAACTTCAAGAACGGAGAAGTGCGGACGCTGCCGAACAACCTCCTCGGCACCGTCTACACGGGAGGGATCGTCGTTCCCGTGCTGATCACGCTGACCCTCATGGACCTGACGCTTGTGTTCGAGCGGATGTTTTCCCTGCGCAAGGCGAACGGCCGTTCGTCGATCACCGCCTTCCTGAAGACCGTCCAGAACCACCTCATGGCGGGGAGGATCGATGATGCGATCAAGGCCTGTGACGCGCAACGAGGCTCGGCGGCGAACATCATACGCACCGGCCTTGAGCGCTACAAGATCGTGTTGCAGGACCGAAAATACGATGCCGAGAAAAAGATGACGGAAACACAGAGGTCCATCGAGGAGGCCACGAGCCTGGAGACTCCGCTGCTCGAGCGCAACCTGATCGCACTCTCCACGATTGCCTCGATTGCGACTATGTGCGGCCTTCTGGGGACCACGATTGGGATGATCCGCGCATTCACGGCGCTGGCCGCGGTCGGGGGCACGCCGGACGCCATCCAGCTCTCCATCGGGATCTCTGAAGCGCTGATCAACACGGCCCTCGGGCTGCTGGCCGCGATCATCGGCATCGTTGCGTACAACTTCTTCGTGACGAAGGTTGACAACTTCACCTACATGATCGACGAAGCCAGCTACAACGTGGTCCAGATCCTGCACGCGCGGACGAACGACTGAGAACAGGCGGAGAACGCCATGCCAAAATTCAAGCCACACCGCCAGGGGTACCGGATCGACATGACGCCGCTGGTGGACGTCGCCTTCCTGCTGCTGACGTTCTTCATGCTCACGACGACGTTCAAGCCCAGCGAGGAAGTGACGATCGTGCTCCCTGCGTCGCATTCGGCCTTCAAGCTGCCGGAGTCCGACGTGATGACGATCAACATCAGCAAAGACGGTCGACTGTTCCTCGGGCTGGATTCGCAGCTCATGCGACGCCGGCTGTTCGGGACTGAGAACGAGCTGAAGCCGAGCGTGGAGATCCCGAAGGACAAGCTGGCGGCCTACCTCGTGCAGGCGCGCACAGCCAACCCGAAGCTGCGTACTGTGATCAAGGGTGACAAGGAGTCGGAATACGGCGTTGCGGAGGACGTCATGGACATCCTCCAGCGGACGCAGATCACCCGGTTCAATCTCGTGACGGAACTTGCCCGGTGACCCGGGAACTATTCATAGTGTGAGGAGGTACAATCAATGGCCGGAGGAGATGTCGCCGAACCCAGACAACGCGGGAGAGGCAAGAAACGCAAGAAAGGCCGGCGCCTCGGCATACGCATCGACATGACGCCGCTCGTGGACGTCGCCTTTCTGCTGCTGACCTTCTTCATGTACACGACCTCGATGTCGCGGCCGCAGACAATGGAGATCAACCTGCCGCCCGACAAGAATGTGAAGGTCGAGATTGCAGAGTCGAATCTGATGACGCTCCGGGTGAACGAGAAGGGAGGGATCTTCTGGAACATCGGGCTGGACGCACCGCAGAAGATCGAGTTCAGCGCCCTCCGCGCGTTCCTGCTCGACAAGGGCATCGCGAACCCGAAGCTTACGGTGCTCATCAAGATCGACCGGCTGGGGAAGTATGATATGATGGTCAACCTGATCGACGAGCTCACGCTTGCCAATATTACGCGATTCAGCATCGCGCCATTGCTCGATGCCGACAAGGCATTGCTCGCGAAGGTTCAGGCCTAACAGGAACGGAGGGTACAGTTATGGCTGCACTCGCAACGGGAGGGTATAAAGGCGCCCACTACGGCGCAATCGAGCTGAAGTCCGTTTACCAGCGGTACTGGACGATCGGCCTGGGGATCGCCATTGCCATCCACTTTGCGATCGTCGGTTCCTACTACCTGGTGGAGCTGCTGGCGGCGGATGAGCCGCCGATGGTCCAGGTGCGGCTGCTGAAGTACAGCGACCTCGGGCCGCCGCCGTCGATCACCAACGCCAACACGCCGCCCCCGATCTCTGTGTCGGCGCCGACGGCGAAGCCCACGGTGGGCGCGCCCGTGCCGGTGCCGGATGCGGAAGTCAGCGCGGAAGCGACGATGGCAACGCAAACGGAAATGAGCCAGCAGGTTGCGCCGATCACTGACATCACCGGGGGAGACGAAATGGTTGAGATCAAGATCGACGAAGATGCCCCACCGGCCGACTTCGTGGCTGTGGAGAAGGAACCGGTGGTCGTGAAGAAGGTCGAACCCAAATACCCCGAGCTCGCCATGCGGGCGGGACTCGAAGGGAAGGTGTGGGTGAAGATCTGGGTCGACAAGGAAGGGAGAGCGAAGCAGGTGGTGGTGCTCAAGAGCGACGCTGAAATCTTCAATGAGCCGGCGATCGAGGCGGCGAAACAGTTCGTGTTCACGCCCGCTTACATGAACAACGGACCCGTCTCCGTCTGGGTGTCGGTGCCGTTCAAGTTCAAGCTGGCAGACAAGAAGTAGGCCGGGGGGAGCAACGCCGGCTGGGGGAGTGACGTGCGGGGAAGAGAGGAGTACGATCCTTCCCCGCGTTTGTTTCGGGAAGCGCCTGTGGTCACGGTTGAAGCAACCGTACGCCTCGTAACGATGGTGCTGGCAGGATTGGTAGCGTGCGCCGGGTTCGTCGTGATGGCCGGTCTGGTGACCCGCGAAGGACTGCCGGTTGAGACGCGCATCCTCCTCGGGGCTGTCGTCTTCCTCTACGGTGTGTACAAATTTACGGTCACGTATTTCCGCAAACCAGAACGGGATGACCGATGAGACGATGGGCTGCCGTGATGGTGCTGCTCGTGCCTCTGGCCGGGTGCGGAGGTCGTGAGCCAGGCTCTGCCCAGCTCACCAAGGGCACCCTCCGCCTGGGTTGTGATGAGGCGGTGGCCCGCGTGATCCAGCGCGAGGCCGACGAGTTCTCCCGTCTCTATACTGAGGCGAGGGTGACGCTGCAACGGGGGGAGGCACGGGAGATCATCGCCGATTTTGCCGCCGACAGTCTCCGCGTCATCGTCTGTGCCCGGGCTCTCAATCCAGAAGAGCGCAACGCGCTGCAGGCCGCCAAGGTGGAATTCCGCGAATACGAGGTCGCGAGAACGGCGGTCGCGGTCATCGCGCATCCGGACATCCCTGTGACCCGGCTGCGCGTCGGCGAGCTCGATACAATCTTCGCCGGCGGACAGACACTCTGGCCCGGGAGGGAGCTGATCAGGCTCGCCGTAGCCGGGGTGAACTCCAGCGTTACGGAGGTATTTCGGGCGCGGATCCTGGGGCGCGGGGGATATGATCCGGTGGCCCGGGCCATCCCGTCGAGCGACAGCCTCATCGCCTACGTCGCCGCAACGAAGGGGGCCATCGGGATCGTCGGCCTCGACGGTCTGCAGGGGAAGGAATCGGGCGTGAATGTCCTTGCCCTCGCCACTCCTGAGGTGCGTCCCGACTCCACGCGTGCCCCGGGTGAGTACTATACGCCCGCACAGGCGTACGTCTATCTGGGATACTATCCCGTTACGGCGCCTGTCTACATTTATACACGTATGGTGGATTATAGTCTGGCCGACGGGTTCATCGCGTTCGTGACCAGTGCGCCGGGCCAAAAAGTGTTTCAGGCGAACGGGCTTGTGCCCATGACGATGCCGGTGCGGCTGGTCCAACTCACATCACAGCAGGTATACTGAGAATGAAACGTCTGTTGCCTCTGTTTTGCTCATTGGCGTTCGCTGCAAGTGCCTTTGGCCAGGATCCGTTCGAAAAGGGAAAGCTTGCGCTGACCGCGCGCGACACGGCGACCGCGCTCACACAGTTCAAGGAAGCGGCGAAGACCGGTCGCAGACCCGCGGAATCGAACTACTACCTTGGTTCCATTTTCCTTGCCCGCGGGAAAGTCGACGAAGCCATCGGCTACCTGCGCGCATCGGTGGATCGGGACAACGAGAACGTCCAGGCCTTGAAGGTCCTCGGCGAAGCGCTGCTCCGCAAGAATGACTACGGCAACGCATTGAACCAGTACCGCCGCGCCGTGAAACTCGCCCCCAAGGATGTCTCCATTGCGGCAGGATATGCATTCACACTTCTTGCAGCGGATTCAATTGACGCGGCCATCATCCAGTTCACGCGGGCGAAGGAGTTCACGCCGGACCGCGCAGACCTCTACGACGGGCTGGGCGATGCGTACCTGAAGCAGAACGTCCTCGTGCTGGCCATCTCCAATTATCAGAAGGCGCTTGAACTCGAACCGGGCAACATCGCCATCCATCTGAAACTCGCGCGCGTCTTCTTCCGGAACAGACAGTATTCCGAGTCCGTGCACGAGTACGACGACATTCTCTCCATCGACTCGACGCACGCCGAAGCCCTCCTGGAAAAGGGGAGGATCTACGTGCTGGCCAAGCAGTACAGGAATGCCATCGGCCCGCTCCAGCGACTCGTGCGCCTCAATCCGAACTCGATCGAGGGGGCTGCCTTCTACGCTCGCGCGTTGTTCGGCGTGGAGGATTTCGCCGATGCCGCGAAGGCGGCACAGGCCGCGCTCAAGCTCGACTCGTCCAATGTGGAGCTCTGGCGCGTCCGGGCACAGGCACTGACCAAGACGAGAGACTGGAGCAGCGCATTGCTGGCGTTCGGCGGGCTCAAGCGCAGAAACCAGATGAAGCCCGAGGACATGGCCGATTACGGAGCGTCGCTCGTCGGGGTCGGGCGAGAGGATGAGGCCATCACCGCGCTGACCGAAGCCATCAAGGCGGACTCGAGCAATTGCGATACCTACTTCCCGCTCGGCTTCATCTATATGAAACGACAGGACTATGCCGGGGCCGCCGCGATGTTCGAGAAAAAGATCAGTTGCGACCCCCGGTCCCTGAGCGCGTACGTGAACGCCGCGGCATGTTACATGCAGATCAAGAACTGGGGACGGTCGCGCGAACTTCTCACCCGTTCCATCGAGCTCAAACCGGACTTCATGCAGGGACGCCTGTGGCTCGGGCGCTATTTCGCCCAGGTGGATTCCCTGGATAAAGCCGTGGAACAGTACGATGAAGTGCTCAAGCTGATCAACGCCAACAACGGGGACAGGTATAAGAAAGAGGCAGGTGAGGCCCACCTGCAGAAGGGGCAGCTGTACTTCGTGAACAAGCAATACGAACGTGCCGTCGATTCCTTCCGCAGGGCACTCGGCGTAGGGAGCGAAAGCTCCGGGCTCCACCTGATGTGGGGACAGGCACTGCTGCAGCTCCTCGACCCGAAAGGTGACGACGCCGAGAACAAGAGGAAGAAGGAGGATGCCGTCCAGCACTTCCGCAAAGCGGTGCAGCTCGACGCCGGCTCTGCCCCCGCCCATCTCTGGCTCGGCCAGGGGCTCCTCCTGATGCGACAGGAGGGAGACAACGAGGGCAACAGGCGACTGCAGGAAGAAGCGTGCGCCGAATTTGCCAAGGTTCTGCGATTGGATCCGCGGAACGAGGACGCCAAGAGATCGAGGGAGCGGATCGGCTGCAAGTAGCATTGCCGTGCCGCACGGCCGGCTTGTGATTCCATACCGCCGCCCGGCGCTCCGCCGGAGCGGCGGCGTTGTTTCGTGAGAAACCCATGCGACGCCCCATCGTCATGCCTCTCGTTGCCTTCCTGCTCCTGGCGTACACCAATGCACTCCCGCAGTCCCTCTTCGGCACTGACCCGCTTCCCCCACGCCTGAGAGCCTTCGACGTGGTCCACTATGCCCTGACCCTCTCGTTCGACGAATCGAACCGTTCGGTGGATGGATCGGCTGCGATTCGCTTCACTCCAACAGCACCCGGGCTCGATTCGATAGTCCTGGATGCCGTCGCAATGGACATCCGGTCAGTGGCTTTGCAGACCGGCCAGGAGGCGCAGTTCCGTTCGGGCAAGGAAGAACTTGCGGTGGCGCTTGGCCGCTCGTACGCCCCGGGCGAAACACTCGTCGTGACCGTCAACTACCGCTGCACGCCGCATGCAGGGCTCTTCTTCATTCGGGCCGACGGCAGGGAAGAGCGGCACGATCAGATCTGGACGCAGGGGGAGGAGAACGACAACCGCCATTGGTTCCCCTGCGTCGATGCGCCGGACGACAAGGCGACATCGGAGGTTATTGCGACAGTGCAGGAGGAGTTCACGTTGCTCTCCAATGGAAGACTGGTGAGCGAACGCCACGATGTCGGCCGCCGGCTGCGCACGTTTCACTGGAAACAGGAGAAACCGCACTCCCCCTACCTGATCATGATTGCGGCCGGACGATATGCCGTCGTCCGCGACCAGGCGGGACGGGTTCCTCTCCTCTATTATGTGTATCCCGAAGACTCGGCAAAGGTCGTGCAGACCTTTGGCCAGACCGTGCGCATGATGAAGTTCTTCGAGGATTCGTTTGCGTTCCCCTATCCGTGGGACAAATACGCACAGATCATCATCGACGATTTTGTGTGGGGAGGGATGGAAAACACCTCCGCAGTCACGCTGAACGCGATGACCATGGTCGATTCCCGTTCGGCGCTGGAATTCCCAAGCGATGCTGTGGTGGCGCATGAGCTCGCGCACCAATGGTGGGGCGATCTGGTCACCTGCAGCGACTGGAAGGACCTCTGGCTGCACGAAGGACCTGCAACCTACTGCGAAGCTCTCTATGCGGACGCGACGCGAGGCGCGGATGAATTTGAGTACGCCATGATCATGTTGTCAGCACAGATCCGCAACAACGAGAGACTCGTTGGGCGAAAACCCATCGTCAGCGCAGGGAGTCACCCCACCAATCTCTATGCCCGTGGAGCGTGGGTGCTCCATATGCTCAGGAACGTCGTGGGCGAAACGGCGTTCTGGGGGGGCATGCGGCAATTCCTGACCCGGTTCGCGTACCGTTCGGCGACGACAGCCGACCTGCAGCACGCATTTGAAGAAGCGTACGGGCAGGGGCTCGGGTGGTTTTTCGATCAATGGCTCTACGGCGCAGGACTCCCCCGGCTCATGGTCACGAAATCATGGGACGCCCCGGCGCGCGCGCTGAGCGTGAAGATCGAACAGACCCAATCGACGGACAGCCTGACGGGCTATTTCCGCTTCCCGTTCAGCATCGAATGCACTACCACGCATGGGAAGACCGTCACATACATGGAGATCACGCAGCCTGAGGAAACCGTCCGCATCGCGCTCGATGCTGGGCCCCCGCTGATGGTCATTGCTGACAAAGGGTATCGGCTGCTCAAGGAGATGGTCTTTCCGAAACCGACCCGGGAGTACCTCTATCAACTGAGGCACGCTGAGGATGTCGCCGACCGAATCACAGCCGCGCGCGCGCTGCCGGATTCCGGCGGCAGCGAGGAAGTGGTACAAGCACTGGCGCTTGCGGCGCGGTCTGACAGGTTCTGGGGCGTTCGCCAGGCCGCACTCATTGCGCTGAGTGAGATCGGAGGAGGAGAATCGCGGGGGGCGTTCGTCCTGGCGCTTGCGGACTCGCACTCCCTTGTACGGAATACGGCGGTGGAATGCCTCGCGCGGGAGGGAGGGGATGAGGATGCAGCGCTGCTCGATTCCGTTGCCCGACGCGACACGAGCTTCTTTGTTGCCTCAACCTGCATCAGGCGGCTTGCCGAGCTTGACACGGCCAGGGGTTCTGCGCTCGCCCTGGAAATGCTGGGGCGCCCTTCGTACCGCCACATGCTCCGGTCCGCGTCGCTGGAAGCCCTTCGCGATGCCGGGGATCACCGCGGCGCAGAGGCCGCACTCCCGTACACCACCAAAAGGTACGATCAGGAAACCCGACGGTTGGCGATCGCGGTCCTTGGAAGCACGGCCCGGAGGTCGGCTGAAGGGCGCAGGGCCGTGGGAGAGCTCCTGGATGACGCCGATCCCGGAATCCGCGCCGCCGCAGCCGGTGCCGCAGGGTCATGGCACGACGACGATTCGATTGCCATGCTGAAGGCACGAGAGGGGCGGGAGAGTGATCCTGCGGTGCGCGAGGCAATCCGCCGGGCTCTCAGCACCTCCGGCGACGCGGAGGTGAAGCAGTAGACTTCACTCCTTCCCGCGTAGAATGTCACCTACCTGCAGCTTCGCCCCTTCGAGGACGGCCGCCTTGCATGCCTTCCCCTTGAGCATGTCCTCGGTGACCTTCACGCGACCGACTTTGGTTTCCTCGCTTCCGAGCGACAGACCTGTGTCGGGGTCCTTGAGTTCTTCCCCTTGCCGGTACACGTCAAATTCATCCCCCACGCTGACGCCCGCTTCCGACCCGGGCTTCATGATGATCGTCCCATCGGCATTGACCTTCAGGATCTTCCCGGACCAGGGGATCTTCTCCATGTTCTCGACGATCAACTCCACGCATTTGTCGATTGCCTCGCGGCACGCTTTGCCAATATCGGTATCGTTCCACGCGCTCGCGGTTTCGAAGTTGATGTTGTCGTAGCGGGCACCAAGCCCAAGCGTGCTCTCCGTCCCTTCTTCGGTTTCTGCAGCGAGGATCTCTGCGGTGGAGCTGTTGACGAGGCGGATATCCACGACTGCCCGTGCAGTCTTTGAATCGATCCCCGCGCCGAAGATGCTCACGCCTCCCGAGACCTCCCGTTTCTTGATGCCGAACTCGGAGACGCTCCCGATCACAAGAAGCTCAACCCCGAGGATCTTCCCGACCCTTGCAGCGGTCTCCGGCGTGACGGCGCCCGATTGCCCCAGGTGCTGTTCGGCAAAAACTTTGTCGAGCTCCTGCCGCTCGATCACGGAGAACTTGCCCGATTTCACGAGGGCAGTTGCAAGCATGTCCGCCACACCGTCGCCGATGTTGGCGTACCCCGCGCCGCTCTTGTCCTCAAACCGTGTGACCGCGATTCGTTTCTTCAACTGCGCATCGACGGAGTTGACAACGACCAGTGATGCTATACCGATGACGCAGACCAGCAGGGACCGATTCATGAGGCACTCCTTCCTGTGAGGTTCATGGTACAATTTAGGCATTGCCCCCGTAAATTCAAGACTTTGCGAAGGTTACAGACAGACCCCGAAGGCTAACCACCGCATCATACCAAGAGAGGGACAATCTGTGGCGCTATCAGCCCAATTGACAGATTTTTTCTCAATTTGGCTTGACAAGCGCAACTGATTTCGTTATACTGTAAACGTACAAATCGTACATTTCAGCGGTTTCAGGACAGCCGTTATTTGACAGTCGGATGGACTTCCAGGCCTCCACGGAAAGGGGAAGGATGAAGCGCGCCGCAGACAGCAAACAGGAGCTCTTCAAGAATGTCATGGTGCCGTTCATGGACCTGCTGTACGGGTACGCGATGTACCTCACCGGAGGCCGTGAAGAGGCGAATGACCTCCTGCAGGAGACTTACCTGAAGGCCTTCAGGTTCTTCGACCGCTTCGAGCAGGGGACGAACGCAAAGGCGTGGCTCTACCGGATCATGCGCAACACCTACATCAACGACTACCGCCGGGTGAAACGCCTCCCCGACCTCGTGGAGTACGACGAGCAGATCTCCGCCTACCAGATGTCATCGCGCGATGAGAAAGCGCCGGATGCGATTGAAGGGGAGTTGTTCGGGGATGAGATCGCGCAGGCCATCGCGTCGCTTCCCGAGAAATTCAAGAGTGTGATCGTCCTCCGCGACGTGGAAGATCTGCCGTACGAAGAGATTGCCGAAACGCTGGATATCCCCATCGGGACAGTAAGGTCCCGTCTCCACCGCGCGCGGGGCATCCTGTTCGACACCTTAAGGGGCTATGCCGAGGAACGGGGCTACGCCGTAACAGCAAGACCCGCCCTTGCCCTGGCGGTCTGAACAGGCCCGGAACGCCTCCCTTCACACCAGATCGACCTGTTTGAGGAGCGAGCGGATGATCATCGCCGTTGCTCCCCACACGATGTAATCCCCCGTCTCGTAATACCAGAGTTCACGGTGTTCTCCCATGAACTCGACCAGCTGCACCTTCCCCCGAGCCGGATCGCGAAAGAACTCCACAGGTACCGTGAACACGTCGGCGACTTCGTGCGGGTTCGGCGTGAGGCGGGGGAGCCTCCAGAGGATCCCCAGGACCGGTGTGATAATAAAGCCAGTCGGGGTGGCAAGATCGTCCAGCATTCCAACTACCTCCACGCTGCGGGGATCGATCCCGAGCTCCTCCTCCGTTTCACGCAGGGCGGTGTGAATCAGGTCCCTGTCCCCTTCGGCTGCCATCCCTCCAGGGAACGAGATCTGACCCTTGTGGGTCTCAACGGATTCCGTCCGTTTGGTGAGCAGGAAACTCGGCGCTCTTTCATCCAACATGAGGGGCACCAGAACCGCCGCGGCTCGGAATCCTTCCACGGCCAGCACCCGGCGGGAGGCGGAGGGGATGGCGCCTTTGAGTTGTTGCAGGAGGGTCTCGGCGGAAAGGTGATGCATGCTGCAAGATAGGAAACAGCGCCGCTATGCGCAAAAACGTGGGTTTGACTCTGCCCGTCAGCGCATGTATATTACCACACAAGGTCTGCCTGTCCCCGCGAAGGAAATCCGCCTGGACGGGCGGGGTATTTGATTTTGATTCGAATCACCGTACATTAATCGGTTAGGCGATATCTTGAGTTGTTTTCACACAACGCAGTGAGATCGCATGGCTATCCGCCTCCTGTACGCCGATGATGAGCCTGCGCTCCGGGAACTTGTCCAGAACCACCTCTCCCTGGAGGGGTTTGAAGTTGACACCGTTGCAGACGGCATTGAGGCAGTGGATCAGATGAAGAAGAGCACGTATGACCTTGTTCTGCTCGACGTGCATATGCCGCGGATGGATGGCGTGGAAGTCTTGAAATATATGAAGCTCCACAAGATCCCTTCGCGGTTGATCATGCTAACCGGCGACGGCGACCCGCACATCGTGAGCGAGTGCGCCAAGTATGGTGCGCAGGACTACCTGACGAAGCCCTACAACTACCACGAGCTGATCGAGGCTATCGACCGCGTGATGACGGACAGTTCCTCCCGCTGAACCCAACCCGGCCTTCTTCCCACCGACGGGCGACCCGACACTGACACCCTGCTCCGATTCCGAGGCATCATCAGTACCATGACGTTGTGAGACACACGCGTTGAGGCATGGAATGAGCAATCCCGTCGCTGCGTCATCCATTGTTCTGATCCTCCTGATAGTCACGCCGCCCGCATGGGGGCATGATGATCCCTGGCTCACCCCCTTCGAGCGGAGCGGCGGCGTCCGAACGCCGCGATACGATGAGACCATGGAATACTGCGGTCGTCTCGCTGCTGCATCTCCGTGGGTCCACGTGACCTCTTTCGGCACCTCACCGCAGGGAAGGTCGTTGCCGCTGGTAATCCTTTCAAACACGCAGGCATGGGATCCCGCCGCGGCACGGGCATCGGGAAAAGCGGTCATCCTCGTCCAGAGTGGTATCCATGCCGGGGAAATCGACGGCAAGGACGCGAGCCTGATGCTCATGCGCAATATTGCCGTCCGCAAGACGCTCGCTTCACTCCTCGACAGTACGGTGCTCTTGTTCGTGCCGATCTTCAACGTCGACGGCCACGAACGGTTTGGCCCGTACAACCGCATCAACCAGAACGGCCCCGAGGAAACGGGCTGGCGGGTAAGCGCGCAGAACCTGAACCTCAACCGCGACTACATGAAGGCAGAGGCCCCGGAGATGCAGGCCATGCTCCGCCTGTTCACATCCTGGCTCCCCGATCTCGCCGTGGATTGTCACGTGACCGACGGGATCGATTTCCAGTACGACATTACGTACGCGGCCGAAACGGGGCCGAGCATGGACCCCGGGGTGAGCAGGTGGATCGACGAAGAACTGCTCCCGCCGGCGATTGCTGCGGTCGAGAATGCCGGCCATAAGGTTTTCTATTATGTGTTCCCGCGTGAAGACCACGACCTCAGCAAAGGGCTTACTTCCGGGGCCTCTGCGCCGCGGTTCTCCACCGGGTACGGCGCCGCCCAGAACCGCCCCTTCATCCTGATCGAAACCCACATGCTGAAGCCGTACCGCATGCGCGTCGAGGGAACATATCATTTTCTCCGCGGCTTGATCGCCGCCGTGAATAGCCATCCTTCGAATCTTAAGGCCCGGGTGCGTCAGGCCGATGAAGTGTTCGCAGGCGGTCGGGGGAGGGGCGGACGCACGCTGCCTCTGCTCTTCGGATTGGGACAGCGAAGCACGCCCCGCCTGTTCCTCGGCGTCCGCCAGCAAGTGGAGAAGAGCACACTCTCCGGAGGTGAACGCATACGCTACTTCCCCGATACCATGTCGGTTACAGTGCCGTTCTATGACGACGTGACGGTCGCCGATTCCGTCGTGATCCCGTTCGCGTATCTTGTTCCGCAGGAATGGCGGTTCGTCGCGGAGAAGCTTGCGATCCACGGAGTGAGGATGGAACGGCTGAAAGAGCAGATGACTGCGGAGATCGAGTCGTATCGGTTCAACAACGTCCGGTTGCCGTCGAATTCGTTCGAAGGGCGGCAGCTGCCTGAGTATACAGTGACACCCTACCGTGAGAGAAGGTCATTCCCGCGGGGGACAATCGTTGTGCCGACGGCCCAGCGGGCGGGGAAGGTGCTGATGCATCTCCTCGAACCGCGCGGCCCGGATTCGTTCGCTGCGTGGGGGTTCTTTAATGCGATCTTCGAGCAGAAGGAATATGCCGAAGCGTACGTGATGGAAGAAATCGGCGCGCGGCTGTTATCTGAAGATCCCGTATTGAAGAGAGAGTATGAAGAGACGTTGAGGAGAGATACGGTGCTTGCCCGCTCTCCCGGTGCGCGGCTGAACTGGCTGTACACTCATTCCCCGTGGCGTGATCCGTTTCGCAACGTCTATCCTGTCGCCCGGCTGATGGAACGCGCCCCGCTGGTCACCGAGACGTGGCGCCCCGACGGTGGTCAGGCAGTGCCGACGACGAGGTCCCGGTAGATCGCTTCGAGTCGGTCCATCTGCGCATTGCGGTCGAACATTGCCGTGACGCGCGTTCGGGCTGCGGAACCGAGACGGTGCCGCAGATCGGGTGAATCGATGAGTCGGAGAAGCGCTGCAGCAAGCGCGTGGGGGTCCCTGGGCGGAACAAAGATGCCAGTCTCCCCGTCGACGACGATATCCAGGACTCCGTCGGTGTTCGCTGCGACGGCCGGGCGCTCCATCGCCATGGCCTCGATCAGCGTAACGCCGAACGACTCTGCATGCGAAGGGAACGCAAAAACGTCGATCGCGGCAAGCACATTCGGCATGTCTCTCCTGAACCCGGCGAACGCAACAGTCTGGTCCAGCCCCAGTCGGGTGCAGAGCTCTCTGATCGACGAAGCATAGGCGTCCTCACCCTCGCTGGCTTCTCCCACGACAAGAAAGCGGACTTCCGGACGGCTGCGGAGGATCTCCGCGGCCGCGTGGAGAAAATCCTCGTGCCCCTTCCCCGGCGAGAAGCGGCCGGCAAATCCCACTACCACGGTATCATCCGTGTACCCGAACTCTTTGCGGAGACTCGTGCGGTCCGCACCGGCCGGTGAGAAGAGCCCGGTGTCAATCGCGTCATGCAGGGTCAATACCGTTCCCGCTTGTGCCGGCGTTGTCTCGACCACATTGCGGCGAATGACCTCCGAGACGGCGAGGACCCGGCTGACGCGGGAAAACGTGTAGCGGTGGAGGATGTCGCGCTTGCTCAGGTAGGACCCGACCCGCTTGCTCAACAGGATCTTCGGAGACGTGCCGGCGAGGTCGGCGGCGGGGACGACGGTGGCAAGGTCTTTCGAAAGCTGACAGTGTACGATGCCGATCTCATGCGTGCGGATGAACCGCGAGAGCCGCCACGCGATCGCCGGATGGAGATACCCGGTCACATCCGCCATGTAGAGGGGAATGCCGCGCGGAATGGCTTCGACGGCGAGACGACTCCCGCCGCAGCAGGCGAGCCATACCCGATGACCGCGGCGAAGCAGATGCGCGGCGACTTCAAGCGCCTGGATTTCAAGGCCCCCCCAGGAGCGGGAGAAGCAGGTCTGCAGGATGGGCGGGATGGCGGGCGGGGAAGGCATGGCGAGAAAACGTACGGAAATCGGAGGTTCCGTGCAAAATGGAAGGGGGCAGGATCACGCCGTCCCCACCGGTAGGGGCGGGGTAACCCCGCCCCTACATGGCGCCTCGGGTGTCGGGGGATGATTCAACATGACCCCCCACCACACACCCCCAC
>JBFLYO010000028.1:0-34073 GCA_040756745.1 Bacteroidota bacterium | reverse complement strand
TTACCCCCCCCCATACTGGGCGCCGGGGGTGGGGGGGATTGATACACCATCCCCCGACACAGCTCACGCCCTCTGGCTGAGCATCACGACATCCCGCTTTCCTGCGCCGATGTAGACCTGGCGCGGCCGTGCGATCTTCTGCTCTTCATCGAGCAGCAACTCCTGCCACTGGGAAAGCCAGCCGGACATGCGGCCGATCGCGAACAGCACGGGGAACATGTCCACCGGGAACTTCAGCGCCTGGTAGATCAGGCCGGAATAGAAGTCCACGTTCGGATAGAGCTTCCGCTTGATGAAGTAGTCGTCCTGCAGCGCGATCCGCTCCAGTTCGAGCGCGATGTCGAGCTTCGGGTTCCTCCCCGTCACCTCGAACACCTGATCGGCCAGTTTTTTGATGATCGTGGCACGCGGGTCGAAGTTCTTGTACACCCGGTGCCCGAACCCCATCAACCGTCCCTTGCCGTCCTTCACATCCTTGATGAAGGCGGGGATGTTGTTGATGCTGCCGATATGGTCCAGCATGCGGAGCACTTCCTCATTGGCGCCGCCGTGCAGGGGGCCATAGAGCGCCGCTGCCGCCGCCGCTGCCGCGCTGAACGGGTCCACCTTCGAGCTGCCAACCCCGCGCATCGCCGATGTGCTGCAGTTCTGCTCGTGGTCCGCGTGGAGGATGAACAGGACGTCGAGCGCCTTGGCGAGCACCGGATGCGGTTTGTATTTCGGTTCGGCAATCTTGAACATCATGCTGAGGAAATTGCCGGCGTACTCGAGCTCGTTGTCCGGGTGCACGAACGGCATCCCGGTGCTGTGGCGGTATGCGAATGCGGCCAGCGTCGGGACCTTCCCGATGAGGCGGTAGATCGTCAGCTTCCGCTCCTCGGGGTCGCTGATCTTTTTGGCGCTGGGATAGAACGTGGAGAGCGCCGCAAGCGCGCTCACGAACATGCCCATCGGGTGCGCGTCGTAATGGAAGCCGTCCATGAACTTCTTGATGTTCTCATGGACGAAGGTATGGACCGTGATATGATTGGTCCAGTCGGCGTACTGCGCTTTGGTGGGCAGCTCCCCGTTGACCAGCAGGTACGCCACCTCGAGATAGGTGCATTTTTCGGCGAGCTGTTCGATGGGATAGCCGCGATAGCGGAGGATCCCCTTGTCGCCGTCGATGAACGTGATCGTGCTCTTGCACGCCGCAGTGTTCATGAATGCGGGGTCATATGTCATCATGCCGAAGTCGTCATCCTTGACCTTGATCTGCCGGAGATCGATCGCCTTGATCGTATCGTATTCGATCGGGATCTCATACACCTTGCCGGTGCGATTGTCGGTCACGGTGAGCGTGTCGGGCTTGCCGCTTTTCTTTACCTCATTGGGGGGCTGCATCGTGATGCTCCTCTGTGATTCGGTGATCATGGACAGGGCAGGAGTCGCATCTCGCCCGAGAGACTGCCGCCAGTCGTGGATGCGCGTGAGCGGAGACAGCGGGGAAAAGCGTGGCTCTTGCCGGTTGGTTAAGGAAGAACGATGATGGTACGTGATTCAACAACACCCGGAGCAAAACTCTGAAACGCTGCTGCATAATATAGCCAATTGGCCTGCCAGTCGCAAAACACGACATGTGGTAATTCTCTCGACATTGTTGGAACGAGTACGAAACGATCGCAACGGAACACTTTGCCGCACTCTCATGCGGCTGATCCGACCTTCGCGCTTGGAGTGAGCCGACGAAGACATCGATCTCGATCCATGGAGCCTGTAAACTGACACATATTTTGTGAGGCGGCGACCTGACTTCTGTCCCCGCACGTGGGAACGATCCATAGAAATAACGGGCATCGGGTCGGAAGCGGGAGAACCGAGCGCTCCGGGCTGGGGTGGAGTGCCGAAGGCGAGCAAATTGTCTTGTCGAGTTGGCTGGAAAGAAATACAGATTTTTCCGGAGTAAAAAGCAAATTCTGAATTACTCGCAAAATTTCGCTTGACAAATCCACTTACTTGACTATATTACAGGCAGATCGTCTCCTTCCCCCGGAAGCGATTGTGCCAGTGTCTACGTTCTTTCGATATCAGCTACCCACCCGGACTCCGGAGGATTGGCATACGCATGTTGCGTTCGCTGTGCACCTGCCTCGTCACACTCCCCCTTCTCTGGTCTCCGGCCCGCACGCAGGGACATTCTGTTTATCTGACTCCGCTTCTTTCGGTTGGATCATATCATTCTCTCGGCTTTGACAACGGCTTAAGTTTCGGCGCCTCCCTTCGCTTCGCCATCGTCGATCCATTGAGCGTCGAGTGCTCAGCGCTCTTCGGGACGACATCGGCGTCGTTCGATCTGGTGGGAAGCACGGGTGCGATCGATGTACGCACGGCATCGTATGCGGCGACCCTTGTTGTGAGAGTGTTGGGTCACCGCGAGGGGGGAGAACTGGCGGCGGCTCTCGGTGGGGGAGCCGTCGTCAGTTCGGTTGACGCACGGATTGTATCGCTCGGCGCGCTCGGCTCGATCGCTGTTCCTTCCCGTTCCGAATCCCGCAGTTTCCTCACTGCGGGCATCTCAGCGTCACTCACCATTGCTCCACGAATTGCGATTGTCACAGAGCCACGGGTTCGCTTTATGACCCCAGTCGGCTCCACCGGACCTGACTATCACATTGCAGGAGGGATCCGTGTCGCATTGTTCTGACGTGAAGCGCGGAACCGGCAGGGTGCTGATCCTGGCATTGGCACTCGTTGCGGTGGCTTCCGTTGTGAGTGCTCAGGGCAATGAGCCGAAACCGGTGACCGAGCAATCCCGCCCGCCGCTCGTCGACCTTGGTGAAGGGGTCACCTTTGAAGTGAGCCCGCACACGGGGCTCATGGGAAGCAGCGGGACGTTCGGGCTGAAGCTGCTCACCACGTACAGCGCGTTCAGTCTCGAGATCGCGGCGGAACAGGTGATCGGACGGACTGCGAATCTCTATCCGATCTCCTTGAACGCGATCGTGAATCTCACGACACGCGGCCGGCTGATCCCGTACGGCGCAGTGGGCGCAGGCCTCTGGCTCACCGTTCCCACGAACGCGCTGGGGGCAGAGACGGTCTCAACGCTCGGCATCAATTTCGGCGGGGGCGCCCGCTATTACATCACGCGCGCATTCGGCATCAGACTGGAGGGGAAACAGTACGTCACCAGCGTGAGCAACGGCCGCGACCTGAAGGACGAGCTCTTCTTCTTCCAGGAAGTGAGTCTTGGTGTCACATTTCTTTTTCGATAATCGATCCGCATACGATCAATGAGCCGAACGATCCGCATCCGGGCACTCTTTCCCCTGCTTGCAGCGACTATCGCCCTGCATGCCGGCGCACAACCGAGGTACGAACACGCCCTGAGCGCTTCCGGCGGACTCTACGCGGCCAGCGGCCTCGGGACGAATTTCTACTATGGTGCGCGATACAACTATTTCATCTTCGGCGGGCGCTATTTCGTCGAGGCCTCCATCGGCTCCGGCAGCCTCAAGTCGAGGGTACTTGAATCGGTCTCGAAGGCCCAGATTTTCTCCACCGACCGTCTCCTGACTTACGAGTTCAGCGTTGCCTACGATGCCATGCCGACCGGGGCTCTCCCCTTTGTGCTGTTCGGCGTCGCGGGCATCAACCAGGGAGGAGAGACGTCGTTTGCGGGGGTGATCGGGTTCGGCAAGCGTGTGCCGATCCCGGGACTGTTCGGATCAAACGGATTGGGGGTTCGCTTCGATGCGCGTGACCACATCTTTTCGCAGCGGATCAACAACAGCGATCCGGCCATCACGCATAACATCGTGGCAACGCTGGGCGTGCAGGTCTATTTCTGAGCTGAGTATCACTATGCAGCAGGGGGGAAGCATGTCACCACGTCGATCGATACTGCTGGCTGCCGCGGCCACCTTCCTGGCCATCTTCCTTGTGTCGTGCGGTTCCTCGCCACCCGACGACATCCTCGCGAACTCGGGCCAGCCGGCGCTGGTGTTCGTTAAAGAGAAGAGCCAGCTGAACAACCGCAGCATCGCCATGGCGAGCAACGCGGATGAGTATTATCCTGGCAGCGACCTCTTCCTTCTCAGCCCGATCTCGCCGCAGGGGGAACTGACCAACCTGACCGCGCAATACACCCAGCGCAACGTCACGAACCCGAACAACTACGGTGCGGCAGCCGACCCGGAGGTGTCCTACGATGGGAGAAAAATCATCTTTGCGATGAAAGAGAACCGGAACGTCCGCTGGCATATCTATGAGATGAATATCGACGGCGGCGGTCTCGTGGCGCTGACAGACCAGACGTCGGGGGACGACATGGACCCCGCCTATCTGCCGAACGGCCAGATCATCTTCACCTCCACGCGCCCGGGCATCGTCGACGAGTATGAACGGCGCGGGTCGCCGCTGCTGCACGTGGCGGACCGGGGACAGGACGGGCGGCTCATCAACATCCGGCAGATCTCGTTCAACCAGAGCCACGACACGAATCCGATGGTTCACTCGAGCGGCAAGGTGATCTACAGCCGCTGGGAACATCTCGGAAATCCGAACAAGTTCCCGATGTTTGTCATCAATCCCGACGGCACACGGCCGTTCGTCATGTACGGGAACCATTCGCCGCAGCAGAGCGGGAGCCGGGTCTTCCTGGAGCCGCGCGAGCTCCCCGACGGCGGCATCGTCTGCTCCGTCATGGAACGAACCTCCCCGTTTGAAGGAGGAGCGATTGCCGTCATCGACATCTCGAAGTCGGACGACAACCTGACGTTTATCACGCCGTCGACCGTGCCGTTCAATAACACGGCCCGGCCGACGAGCGCGCTGTTCAAAACGCCGTATCCCATCGTCGACAAGTCGGCGTCGGCAGGCCGGCAGGAAAAGATCATCGTTGCGATGTCCCCCATCCCCGTGAACCCGGGGATGGCGTCGGCGCAGGTTGACTACGGTCTCTACGTGACGGACAAGGACGGATCGAACACGCGCCTCATCTACAACGATCCCGGGTACAACGAGTACGATCCGGTCGTGGTCGCCCCCCGCGATCCTCCTGCGGTCATCCCGACGGACCCGAACGTCGCATCGGCGATCTCCTCCGGCGCGACCACAGGCATGTTCTTCGACGGGAACGTGTATGACCGGGCGACGACCGATGGCCAGACGCGCCCGTCCGCCACGTTTGTGAATGCGGACGGCTCGGTGGGTCAGGCGAAGTATCTTCGCATTCTTGAGGCGGTCCCCCTGCCGCGCGACGGCACTAGGCGGGGCGGGACCATCGGCAATACGAACTTCGAGAAACAGCGGCTCGTGGGATATGCCCCGATTCGGAACGACGGGTCATTTGCCGCCGAGGTCCCCGCCAACCGCTCGCTCCATATGCAGACCCTCGATCAGTATGGCATGATGCTCGTGAACCAGCTCACCTGGGTGCAGGTGATGCCGGGCGAGCGGCGCCTCTGCACGGGGTGTCATGACTCGCATGACCGGGACAAGGTGATCAACGACTTCCAGATCACATCGGGACTGCAGGTGTTCAACAAGGCGCGGGGGACGACATACGATGCCGGATTCAACAACGCCAACAACATCATGGCGCACCCGGCCGCGCGCACCGACACGGTTGATTTCTTCGACCGTTCCCGCACGTCCCGGGCGAACACCGTTCAGGCGATCTTCGACGGGCGATGTGTCTCATGCCACAACACGGGCTCTCCTGCCGGCGGACTCTCGCTCCAGCTTCAGTCGTCGGATATGGTGCCCGTTTCCCCCAACTCGGGAATGCGCGGCACCACCACGGTGTATGACACGCTGACCACGGTCAGCCGGTATCGTACGAAGACCAACCAGCTGCTCACCTATGCAACGCAGGACGGCGCCCGTCGCAGTCCGCTGATGTGGGTAATGTACAATCGGCAGCTCAACAATCCGAACAATACCGACTATCGCGCGCTGTCGTATGACCACACCGTGCTCTGGGCGACGGACCAGTACGGCAGGATCGATCCGTTCCTCCCCCAGAACCGCGACCTGCTCACGCTCATCGAGTGGCTCGATATGGGTACGCAATTCTCCAACACGGTCTCCCCATGATCACGAGGAGAACGCTCTGTATGGCCAAACCTCAACTTCGCGTCCTCATGTGCCTCTGCGTCCTTTGCGGTTGTCTTGTCCTGCTCGCGGGCTGCGGTACGGTGAAATCGTTCGACAAAGGAAAACTCGGCGACCCCATCATGGAGCGGCAGGATCACTTTGCGAAGCAGACGCTGGAGCAGAAGTTCTTTACGACCCGTGAGGGGAGCATCGGCGGGGCAGGGGGAATCGGCGGCGGCTGCGGGTGCGCGAAATGACGTGCCGGCGGCGCTTCATACGTCGCACGGCGTTCGTGCTCCTGCCGGCGCTGTCGGCCTGGTCGGTCACTCCGGTGTTCGCCGGCGGTGACGAGATGGGGTTTACCAGCTACTACTTCACCGACAGCGGCGCAAACACAGTTGTGACCACGTCCTTCAACCTGGCGAAGAAGCTTCTCGAACAAACGACGTTCCTGATCGATATCGAACTCGACCACGTGACGGTCCCTCCCATCACTGCGGTGACGGGAGCAACGAGGCCGACGAGGCGGAGAAGCGAGCCGTTCGAAAAGAGCCGCGGTCAGGTGATCGTCGGCCTGGAACAGGGGATCGGACAGACCTGGACGGTGGCGGGCAACTTCTACCGGAGCCAGGAAGTCGACTACGTGTCCAACGCGGTCGTCGGAACGATCAGCAAGGATTTCTTCGACAAGAACACCACGGTGACGATCAGGGGTCAGTACAACACCGACAAAGTGGGGAAGATCCTGGAATCGGGAGACGTCGTCAACCAGAAGAAATACGTCTTCACCGGAGCCCTCAACTTTGCACAGGTGCTGTCCCCTACCACCGTCATGGATCTCGCATACGACGTCGTCTATCTCAAAGGGATGCTCAGCGATCCCTACCGGCAGGTCAGAGTGATCGACGATGCGGGGGGATCGGTGATCGTCGACGAGAATCATCCGAGGGGGCGCACGCGCCACGCGGGGAGCCTCCGGATCAGCCAGTATGTTACGCCGATCAAGGCGTCGCTCATCGGGACCTACCGGTACTACGGCGACACCTGGTCAGTGAAATCGCACACTGGCGAGCTGAAGCTCAACAAATACATCTTCAACGATCTGGTGTTCGGGGCTGACTACCGGTACTACACGCAGACCGGGTCACGGTTCTATAGGGAGCGGTACGTCGGTAGCGGCTTCACGGCGGGGGAGTACCGGACCGCCGACTATAAGCTGAAGCCGTTCTCGTCGAACAACTTCGGACTCAGTCTGACGTTCATGCTCCGCGCCCTCGGCCGGGCGAACCCGGATCTCGATTTTCTGGAGAATTCATCGATCGAGGTGATGTACTTCAGGTATTTCAATACGCTCGACTTCTCTGCGGACATTCTGCAGGCGAGCATCAAGTTTGCAATATGAGCTGATCCGTAACGACGATCAGGGGGAGGCAGCTATGACAAAGCAGATGATGGGGGTTGCAGTCCTGGCGGTGGCTTCGACACGGCTGATTGCGGGGGCAGGACCCGGAGCGCCCGAACAGCTTGGAGCGCATTGGGCGCGCGTGAACGGGAAGACACAGAGCGAGTTCATGGTTGATGGACTTCGTGCAGGGCCGGGAAGCGCCGCGTTGCGTGTCATGATGAAAAACGCAGGATCAGATCCCGGATTCTCGGTTGCACCCACAACTGTGGCGCCCGTACGGGGTGGCCTGCCGCTCTCGGGCGCTGCAAGCGGCGGATCCGGCTATTCCGTCGGGACGACGTTCATCAGTGCCGCAGTCAGCCCGGAGCAGGGTATCGACCGGCTTTCGAGAGGGGTGACGCGGGAGAAGCTCGGCAGGGTCCTCTTCAGCACGCCGGGGCCATCGGCTTCCTATTACCGGGCGCACTACACGCAAACCGCTCCGTATGTGTCCGCCTCGTACGTCCAATTTGTCGTCGACCCGTCCTGGAACCGAATCGTCTACGGGAACATGAACAGATGGATCAAATCGTATAACGGGCTCAACGGGCCGACATCGATCGCTGTCGATCCGGCGGGGCGCGTCTTCGTCGGCGAGACCGGCCGGGAGCGGGTCGTCGTGCTCCGGCTTGAGGGGGACGACGATGGAGCGAGACTGCAGGAGCAGTTTGCGATCAGCGGCATTGCCTCCCCCGCGGCGGTCGCGCACAGCGACAATGGATCGGCGCTCGATCCGTCGGACGACCTCCTCTATGTTGCGGACGCGTCGCGCAACAGCATACGGAAATACCGGTTGAGTGCCACGGGAGCGACGCTGGAAGCCACGTTTGGCGGCTTCGACTCGCCGACGAGTATCGCAGCGGGGAGATGGAACGGGGCGAACAACGGGCTTCTCTACATCGTCGATAATGTCGCAAAGCGTGTCCGGGTGATGGAAGAGAGTGGCACCTCGCTCTCGTCGGTCGCAGAATACCGGGGAGGATTCGACAGCTACTTCAGCAGCATTGCCACCGACCATTTCGGCAACGTGTACCTTGCGGACAACACGAACCCACGCATCGTGAAGCTGTCAGCGTCCCTCGAATACCTTGACGAGGAAGGGGGCGCCGACGTGTATGCGGCGCTTGCGGCGGTGGACATCCCGTTCGGGCTGATCACCGTCGACGGGGAGGGGACGTTCTGGGCGGGATTCGATCAGCTCTTTGCGATTGAGCGGTGGACCGATCTGTCTGGGGCGCGGAGGAGGATACTTGGCCTGCGGCTCAAGGACATTTCGTTCACGGCGGATCAGGATTACGGGCTGATTGCTGGGAGGTTTACTCTGACCGACTTCGGCAGGGTGGGGGCGCGCGTGTTCGATGCATCGGGGAGTCTGGTGCACACGATCACGAGTTCGGCGATGGTTTCCGGGCGGAAGGAGTTGATCTGGGACAGGCGGGACGATGCAGGGCGACTGGTTCCGCCCGGCGAGTACCGGTATGAGCTGTCGGCGGTTTCTCCCTACCGCGATGAGACGGTCACTGCCGCGATGCGATGGACACTCCCTCTCTATTATGAGGAGCGGGGAGGTATCGATGACCAACACCTTGTCCAGGGGAATGCTGTCCACTGGGGCTCGATAAGCGCGGCGGAAGATCCAGATGCGGTCCGCTACCGGTTTCCGGGGCTTCGCCCTGCCGGCACGTATGCAGTCAGTGCAGAATACGTCGCAGCGGACGGGACGGTACGCCTGCAGGATCTGACCGCGGGCAACGGCGCTCGACTGCACGATCCGGTGCAGGTCGGTGCTTCGCCGGTCCAGACGGGGTTTATAGCGGTCCCACCAGATGGTTACGCCTCCGGGGAGTTGCTTCTCAGCGTGAACCGGCGTGGGGGAGGGAGCGCTGTGGTCTCCCGTATTGTCCTCAAGGAGACGGGGGCATCGTTCACGTCGCAGCCGGATGAGAGAGTGATCCCGACACACTACGCGCTGAGTCAGAATTATCCCAATCCCTTTAACCCTTCGACGGTGATCCGTTATGCGTTGCCTGAACCTGGTCCGGTGACGCTGACCGTGTATGACATCGCAGGGCGTGAAGTGGCACAGCTCGTGAACGGGACCCAGCCGGCCGGCGTATACGAGGTGCGCTTCGATGCGGCCGCGGTCCGGAGAGGTGGACTCGCCTCGGGCGTCTACTTCTACCGCGTGCAGGCGGGAGGCTTCAGCGAGACGAGGAAGATGTTGTTGCTGAGGTGAGGGCAGATCGAGATCAAGATCGAGATTAAGACTGAGGAAAAGACAGGTTAAGGGGTGGAGCAGGTTAAGGTAACGAAAGATCGAGATCTAGATCGAGACTAAGGGGGAGCGGACTCAAGAGGAGATCGCTCGCTATTGCTGATGAAGACTCCCCTTCTATCCCCTCACCTTTTACCTCAATCTCGATCTGACTCTCAACCTCGATCTTAACCTTAACCTCACCCTCGATCTCAATCTCAATCTTAATCTTCCCCGGCTCCGCCGTCGCCCCTGTTGTGTTGCATTTCGTCCCTGCGTTTCTTATGTTCGCTCTGACCCCGCGCCCGCACTGTGCGACGCAACCCTGCGCCGTCCATCCCGTCCCGCGTGCCGGCGATCATGATCCCGCTACTATCAACTCCCGCGCGGGCCCGAACAGCGCAACCGATGCGCACCTACACGCTGGATGAAATACGGCAGTGCTTTTCAACGTCGACGGACTTCAACGAGATCTTCGACGTCTTCCAGTCTGCCCTCGCCCAGAAAATCACCGACCTCGATTCCTACCGGCTCCTCTTCTGGAACCACTCGCTGACCCCTGATGAGGTGCGGCTCTTCGGTGAAAAACTTGCGGAAGAGTTTCCCTCCCTGGCCTATGACGTTTTCCTCTGGCTTGCAGGGATCTTTGAAGCCACCTATTCGTCGAGCGACAACCACGAGCTGGCGGTGCAATACTACCGCAAGGCGGCGGGTGCGCGGCCGACGGACAGCGAACCGTATCTGCGGGTGTGCGACTGCTACGATCCCGATCTCAGCATTCCTCCGCTTCCGGGTCTTATTGAGTTCCTCCTGCAAGGACTGAAGAAGGTCGCTGACCCGTCACCTCTCTGGATGCGCCTTGCCGATCTGTACGAATATGCGGGCGACCCGCAACAGAGCGCCTTTTGCCGGATGAAGGCAGAACTGAAGAAGGGGCTCCCCCCCGAAGGAGCCGCACCGCAGGCATGAGGCAGTTCAGAGGTTATTTGATGGTCGCTGGTGCGGCGTTGTTCTGGGGGGTGTCGGCCACGGCGGCAAAGGCGCTGCTGGCGCAGGGTCTGGATACCGTGCTCCTCGTGCAGACAAGGGCGACGTTTGCCGCGGCGGCGATGGCGGGGTATCTCGCGCTCGCCCGCCCTGCCCTCCTGCGCGTACGTCGAGAGGACCTCTGGCGCCTGGCACTCCTGGGGACGGTCGGAGTCGCCGGATCAAACATCACCTATTATTTCACGATCCGCGAAGGGTCCGTCGCCATTGCGATCCTGCTGCAATACACCGCGCCGCTGCTCGTCATGGCGTACGCCGCCTGGCGAAAGGAGGAACAGCTCACCCCCGGCAAGGTCATGGCAGCACTGATCGCGATTGGCGGCTGCTATCTTGCGGTGGGGGGTGCCACAGGCATCGAAGGGGGCGTCAGTCCCGCCGGGCTTGTCAGCGGCATCCTCTCAGCATTCACGTTCGGGTTCATGACCGTCTACACGCGCCACATGCTCGCGCGCTACTCCGTCTGGACGGTCACCTGCTACGCGCTGATCGCGGCATCACTTTTCTGGCTTGTCGTGAACCCTCCCTGGAATATTCCCTCGCACTCTCCCGGGCCGTCGCTCTGGATGATCCTCGCCGGATTTGCCGTCGTCTCGGTGCTCATCCCCCATACGCTGTTCTTCGGAGGGCTGCGGCACGTCGTCGCGTCACGCGCGATCATCGTCAGCACGCTCGAGCCGGTGATCGCGATTGTCTCCGCGGCGCTCTTTGTCGGCGAGCTTCTGCAGGCCCCGCAGATCGGCGGAGCGGTGCTCGTCATCGGTGCGATTGTGCTCCTGAATATCCGCAGAGAACCCGGCGGGGAAGAACTGCAGGAAGGCGTCGATGCCGCTTAGCGAACGACGCGGCGAGAAGTTCAGAAGCGTCATTGCGCGCCGTCAGCCTGATCTCACGGTTGTCCTGGAAAACATCCACGACCCGCACAATGTCAGTGCGATCTTCCGCTCGTGCGACGCCGTCGGCGTGCTGCGCGTCGAGCTCGTGTACACCGTGGAACGCTTCCCGCGCATCGGGCGAAAAAGCTCCTCCAGCGCAAACAAATGGCTCGACCGTCGCGCGCACCGGTCTGTGGAGGCGTGTTACGCGACGCTTCATGCCGAAGGGTTCCGCATCTTTGCGACGCGGCTTTCGGAGGAGGCGCGAACGCTGTACGACCTCGACCTCACCGGCTCCGTCGCCCTCGTCTTCGGCAACGAGCACCGGGGCGTATCGGATGAGGCCGCGGAGAAAGCGGATGCCGTCTTTTCCATCCCGATGATGGGGATGATCCAGAGTCTCAACGTGAGCGTCGCGGCGGCAGTCTCTCTCTATGAGGCATTGCGTCAACGGCAGGCAGGGGGAGGATACAGGGCACCCATGCTGCCGTATCCGGAGCGCGAGCGACTCTTCGAACAATGGTCCAAACGGTGAGCGGACGCCTTGCATTGACCTGGTCGAATCCTTATATTGTCCGGGTAACATTTTTGCGTCCTAGCCGTATACTCCTCCACGGCGAACGAATTCGCAATTAGATCATGCAGCAAGACCCACAGAGCGTCAACTTCCTCGGCCTGAATTTTATCCTCATCGGCGTCGTCGCGCTCGTGATCTTCGGCTATCTCGTACTGCTCATCAGGAAGCGATGGAAGAAGAACTTCCTGCACGACGTGGACGATAAGGAGAAGAAGGAGTAACGCGCACCGGTCACCGGTGCTCGCCAGGGGTGGCTTCGGCCACCTTTTTCGTTTCTCAGGGCTCGGAGTCACTCTCATCATGAGGTTCATCCCGCGGACCGCGCGATCACTGCTGACGCTCCTGCTGTTTGCAGCAGGATGCACGGCACAAAGCGTCATCGCGTCCAATTCTCCCCACACCGGGGTTCGTTTGCTGGTTGATGTGCAGGCCGCCGTCCCCGGCGCGTCGTTTACTGCCGGGATCCTCATGACGATGGACGAAGGATGGCACACGTACTGGATGAATCCGGGGGAGGCGGGGCTTGCCACGCGCGTGAGATGGGAACTCCCCGCAGGGTTCACGGCAGGAGCGCTTGAGTGGCCCGCACCGCAGAAGTATCTCGAGACCGGCGACGTGCTGACGTACGGCTACGCCGGCGAAACGATGCTTCTGACGCGCATCAATGTACCGTCGACAGCGAGGCCGGGAGGCCGCGTGATGCTCAGCGCGCATGTGGAGTGGCTCGAGTGCGAACGGATCTGCGTTCCGGGCGAAGCGGAAGCGTACGTGAGGCTTCCGGTGACCACCTCTCCCGCCGGACCCGCGAACGCCGCACTATTCGACAAGTACCGCGCGCTGGTTCCCCGACCATTCACACCGGAAGACAACGTCTCATACGAACCATCATTCGGAAAGAGCGTCGTTGAGCTGCGGCTCAGCGGTGTGGATGGAACCATCGCGGAGACGGAGAAGGCGGCCGATTTCTACCCCGAGCCGCTGGACGATGTTCTTATCGGCAGAACTGAGCGCGTTGCAGCGGAGAATGGCGTCACGCTCAAGATTCCGATAACCGCGTCGAAAGCGGTAACTGTGCCCCTGACGTTACAGGGACTCCTGTTGTACACTCCGGCTGGAAAGACGAGTCGGGTCACGCACATCTCCATACCCTTATCGCGTGACTTCACTTCCTCAATCTCAACCTCAACCTCGATCCCGCCCTCAATTCTTGATCAGGAGTTCGATACGATCCACACAGGGGGAGGAGACCAATCATTCGCCCTCTATTTTCTTTTCGCGCTGATCGGCGGCCTGCTGCTGAATATCATGCCGTGCGTTCTTCCCGTCATAGCCCTGAAGATCTTCGGCCTCCTCAAGCTGGCTGGCGATAAGCCGGCGAGGGTTGCACGAGCCGGCTGGGCATTCTCGGGGGGCATTCTCGCCTCATTCCTGGCGCTTGCGCTCGTGGTGATCCTCCTGAAGCTGGCAGGTCAGCAGGTTGGCTGGGGGTTTCAGTTCCAGGAGCCGCTCTTTGTCATCGGAATGGCGGCGGTGGTGTTCGCCTTCGGCCTGAATCTTTTCGGGGTGTTTGAGATCAACCTCCCGGGCGCCGCCTTAAACAGCGTAAACGCTATGGTGGCACGGGGAGAGGCACAGGGGAAAGGGTACAGTGCATCGTTCGGGGAGGGAGTGTTTGCGACGATCCTCGCGACTCCCTGTACGGCGCCGTTCCTGGGAAGCGCCCTGGGCTTCGCTTTCGCTCAGCCCTGGTGGGTCATCCTTATCATGTTCAGCGGCGTCGCGCTTGGCATGGCGCTTCCGTATCTCATCCTGACTTCGCGCCCCGCCTGGTTGAAGTACCTGCCGAAACCGGGTGCGTGGATGGAAACCGCGAAGCAGTTCATGGGATTTCTGATGATGGCGACGCTGCTCTGGCTGCTCTACGTGCTGGGAAAACAGCTCGGCATGGAAGCGGTCATCTGGACCGGCGCGTTTCTGCTTGCCGTCGGCATCGCCTGCTGGCTGGTGGGGATGTTCGCAACGCTGAGCGCGCCCCGGGGGCGGGCTCGACTCACGTGGGCTGTCGCGCTTGTCGTGGTGGGTCTGGGATACTATGTCTTTCTTGAATCGGCGCTCAACGTGCGGTCGTTGATCGCTGGAGTCCCGGATCCCGTCGGTGGATCAATGGCCACAGGCGAGATCCAATGGAAGCCGTTCACGCTTGCGGGGCTGGAGCAGGATCTGAAAGGGGATAAGACGATATTCCTTGATTTTACCGCCGACTGGTGCCTGACATGCAAGGTGAACGAGAGGTCGGTGCTGAGCGATGAGCGCGTGGTGAAGACATTCGCTGATCTGAATGTCGTCGCGATCAGGGCTGACTGGACGAACCGCAACCCTGACATCACCCGACTGCTGGCAAAGTTCGGCCGCTCAGGCGTTCCGCTCTATGTGATCTTCTCTCCGGGAAAGCCGTCGTCACCCGTTGTGCTCCCCGAAGTCATCACCAGTGCCATGGTGATCGAAGCACTCGAGAAGTCGAGCGGCGGGGGTGCGTCCGCGGCCGGACGCTGATGCCGGTCATCCCTTCCTGCTCTTGAGGAGCCGTCGAAGCACCGATTTCGTGCTTTCGGGGAAATCTCCTCCGAGCATCCACTCCGCATACCCGGGATCGTCGAGCACCGGTTTCCCCCGGTTTTTCCCAAACGCGTACACGATCTCACCCTTCTGGTTCTTCATCAGCTTTCTACCGTAATCAACGATCAGGCCCCCTTCGCAAAAGGCGTGAATCTCCTCGACCGTGCTCCCGATGTCGTCGTACATCTCCACCTGTCTCCTGAATACTTCAAGCGTTGCCCGCACGTCGGCCTCGGCGTTATGCGCGGATTCCAGCGCCTTGTTGCAGTAATAGCGGTACGCCGCCGCAAGGGTCCGTTCCTCTTTCTTATGATAGATCGTCTGCACGTCGATGAGCTTCGCATCGGGAGGCGGGAACTCAAGTCCGCAGCGGCCGAACTCCTCCACGAGGAAGGGGAGGTCGAACCTGTTCGAATTGAATCCCCCGATATCCGCCCCCTGAAAGAACTCATGGATTCCTTTCGCGAGGTCGCGAAACCGCGGCTCTCCCGCCACGTCGGCATCGGTGATATGATGCACATCGGTGGCCTCGGGAGGGATCGGGATGCCGGGATTGATAAGGCGGGTCTTCATCTCTTCGTTTCCGTCTGGAAAAACTTTCAGGGCCGCGATCTGGACGATCCGGTCACGCGTGAAATCTCTCCCCGTGGTCTCCAGGTCGAAGAAAACGATCGGTCGCGTCAGGGTCAGCTTCATTGTTCGATGGTCGATGTGCGTCTTCCTGAATCACTAAAGTAGCTATTGGCTCAGAGATGCGCAACCGTCCGGCGTTCGGGAAAAAATCCTGAATCTCTCTTATATTGTCGCCGTTCCCCACATTCCAATTTCAAACGGCAATGCGTGCGCACAACAACAGTCCGGCCTGGGACGCACTCAAGAAGCATTACGCCTCGATCAACAAGGTCCACATGCGGGATCTCTTCGAGAAGGATCCCGACCGCTTTACGAAGTCTTCCGTTCGATGGGACACACATTGTCGCTTCGAAAACGTTCACGGCGCAGGAGACCACCGCCAATGCAGAGACGGCGCGGGAGTGGTTCCTGCAATCTGCCCACGATTCCGCCGCCATCGCGCGCCACTTTATGGCGCCAACAGCTCGCCAAGGTCATCCTGCCTGAACTGACCGCTGCGGAGCAGGTGAAATCGCACGACTCCTCCACGCGCGGTTTGCTCAATGCGGTAAAGTTTCGTATCTTAGTTGGCGATCCCCCGAGTCATTCTTAGTCCCCACACCTGAAGAATCCAGAGCGCATGAGCGTAACTGCATCTGCCGTGCCCGTCAGTGAAGATCGCCTCCCCCGACATTCCAGCCTCTCCGAGCTCGATGAGTTGTGTATCAATACGATACGGTGCCTCGCCATGGACGCAATTCAGAAGGCGAAGTCGGGGCACCCGGGGATGCCGATGGGGATGGCACCTGCTGCCTACGTGCTCTGGACGGAGTACCTGAAGCACAATCCCGCCAATCCGCATTGGGCGAACAGAGACCGGTTCGTGCTCTCGGCAGGGCACGGGTGCATGCTGCTCTATGCGCTGCTGCACTTAACGGGGTACGACCTCTCACTCGACGAGATCAAGAATTTCAGGCAGTGGGGGAGCAAAACGCCGGGACATCCGGAGTACGGCCTGACCCCCGGCGTCGAAGTCACGACAGGACCGCTCGGACAGGGGATCGCGAATGCCGTCGGCATGGCGGTGGCCCAGAAGTACCTTGCCGCCTATTTCAACCGGGACGGATTCCCTGTCGTCGACTACACAATCTACGTCATCGCCGGAGATGGCTGCATGCAGGAAGGGGTGTCTGCGGAGGCAAGCTCACTCGCGGGACACCTCCGGCTTGACAATCTGATCGTGATCTACGACGACAACCACATTACGATCGACGGGGACACGGCACTTTCGTTCGGCGAAGATGTTGCACGACGCTACGAGGCGTACGGCTGGTTCGTGCAAACGGTGGGGGGAGACGGAAACGATATGAACGCATTTCGCCGGGCGCTCGATGCGGCCCGGCGGGAGCCGACACGGCCGTCGCTCATCAAGCTTCGCACCCACATCGGCTACGCGAGCCCGCACAAACAGGATACCGCGGAAGCGCATGGCTCGCCACTCGGCGATGACGAAGTCGCGCTGACCAAAACGCGGCTGGGATGGGGTCCTGCTCAGAAATTTCACATTCCCGATGCCTCGGCCCGGCACTTCCTGAAGCAGAAAGACAGAGGAGCGGCAGCAGAGCGGGCATGGAAGGAATTGTTTGAACGGTATGCCGCTGCGCACCCGTCGCTTGCGGAGGAATTCTCGCGCGCTGAGAAGGGTCGGCTTCCCTCCAACTGGGAGTCGCTCTGGAAGGAGTCGGTGCCGGACTTCACGCCTGAAAAGCCGGTGGCCACCCGCGAAGCACAGGGGCGTGTACTTGATGCGCTGATGCCGAAGCTCCCCCTGGCGATGGGAGGATCAGCCGATCTAACGCCGTCCAACAACAGCCGGTTCGCCGGGGCAACGGATTTTTCTGCTTCGAACCGAAGCGGCCGCTACATCCGTTTCGGCGTACGCGAGCATGCCATGGGAGCGATGCTGAACGGCATCGCCGTCAGCCGGATGGTGATCCCCTACGGCGCCACGTTCTTCTGCTTCAGCGACTACATGCGCCCGGCGATCCGCCTCGCTGCGCTCTCGCACTACCCGACGATCTTTTCGTTCACACATGAGAGCATCGGCCTCGGCGAAGACGGGCCGACCCATCAGGCGGTCGAGCACTTTGCGTCGCTTCGTGCCATGCCGGGCCTCGTGGTGATCCGGCCGGCAGACGCCAACGAAACAGCGTATGCATGGAAGTTCGCTCTCGAGAACCGGACGTCGCCAACGGTGATTGCTCTGACAAGGCAAAAAGTTCCTGTGCTGGATCAGTCGAAGTATGCCGCCGCTGTCAACCTCCTGCGCGGTGCCTACACGCTGACGGCAGATCCGAATCCTCAGGTGATCATCATTGGTACCGGCTCCGAGGTGTCGCTTGCGCTCGAAGCACACAAGCTTCTGGCGGGCGAAGGGATCCGCTCGAGGGTGGTAAGCATGCCGTCGTGGGAACTGTTTGAGCGGCAGCCGCAGACCTATCGTGACGAGGTGCTTCCGCCGTCGGTGACGGCCCGCGTCGCCGTCGAGGCCGGCATGAAACTTGGGTGGGAGCGCTACATCGGTATACGGGGTGGCTTCGTGGGCATGAGCAGTTTCGGCGCATCGGCGCCCGCCGATGCGGCATTCCGTGGATTCGGGATCACGGTGGAGGCCGTGGTCCGCGCCGCCCGGGAGGTGCTCTCATGACAGTCGCCGTTGCCGCAGACCATGCCGGGTTTGCTCTGAAACAGTGGCTGCTTGCCGAACTGACGAAGGATGGTGTAAACCTGCTTGACCTCGGAACGCACGATGAGATGCCGTCCGACTATCCCGATCACGCAGCGGCGGTCGGGCGCGCGGTGCAGTCCGGGAAGGCGGACCGGGGTATCCTCATCTGCGGCAGCGGCGTGGGTGCGTGCATCGCGGCCAACAAGATGAAAGGGATCCGCGCGGGCGTGTGCCACGATACCTACTCCGGCCACCAGGGGGTTGAACACGACGACATGAATGTCCTCTGTCTCGGGTCGCGCATCATCGGCCAGGAGCTCGCACTCGAAATCGCGCGCGCTTTCGTGAAGGCAAAGGTGTCAAACGAAGAGCGATACCGCCGGCGGGTCAACAAAGTGTCTGCGATGGAACAGCAGCAGGGGTGAGCCATGCACACCACACTTGCACAGCTCAATGAGTACGGCCAGAGCATCTGGTACGACAACATCAGCCGCGACCTGATCAGCGGGGGCGGACTGGAAAAACTGAGAGAGCTCGGGCTGCGGGGCGTGACCTCCAATCCGACGATCTTCGATAAGGCCATTTCAGGCAGTAACGATTATGACCCTCAGATCCGGGAGGTACTCGCCGGCAACCCGGCAGCAGAGACCGGCGACCTGGTCCGCTCGCTGATGGTCAGGGACATACAGATGGCGGCCGATATCCTGGAACCGGTCTATGAGGCGACGGAAGGGAAAGACGGTTTCGTCAGCGTGGAGGTGACACCGTCGAAGGCACGGGATACCCAGGCCACAATTGCCGAAGTGCGCGAGCTGTGGGCGGCGGTGAACCGGAAGAACGTGATGATCAAGATTCCCGCCACCAGGGAAGGACTCCCCGCCATAGAGCAGTCGATTGCGGAAGGATACAACATCAATGTGACCCTCATCTTCTCGGTCGAGCGATACCGTGAAGTGGCTACGGCATACATCAAAGGCCTCGAACGGCGGTCGTCCAATGGCCGCACGACGAACCACGTGGCGTCGGTCGCCAGCATCTTTGTCAGCCGCATCGATACGCTGGTAGACGATCTTCTGCAGAAGAAGATCGCCGCAGCCACGAACGCCGCGGCCGCAAATCGTCTCCAGGGGCTTCTCGGCAAGGCAGCGGTGGCCAACGCGAAAATGGTTTACCAGGCATTCAAGGAGCTCTTTTTCGGCCCCCCCTTCGCCTCGGCCGCAGCAAGGGGGGCCGCCATGCAGAGGCCGCTCTGGGCGAGCACCGGGACAAAGAACCCCGGTTACAGCGATCTCCACTATGTGGATTCCCTGATCGGGTCTCACACGGTCAACACCGTCCCTCCCATCACCTTCGAAGCGATCCTCGACCATTCGCGCCCCGCGCCGACCGTGGAGAGCGACCTGTCGGGTGCACGCGCCGTTCTGCGCGACCTCCTCGCTGCAGGAATCGACATGGTTGCGGTGATGAAAAAGTTGGAGGACGATGGCGTGGCCGCATTTGAGAAATCCTTCGACGCGCTCTACAACAGCCTCGCTGCGAAGCGGTCCCGGCTTGCCTCCGGTATCTCGGTGTGAATCCATTCCCACGTCCGCGCGTGCCTCGCCCCCTTCCGCTCATGATGTGATTGCGCGGCAATTGCTCATTGTGGCGGCTCACGGTATATCTGGACGGCGTGCAATTGGGACGGAGAATCCCGCAGAGTGCTCATCACATTTCTGAAATCGCCAGGAGAGACACGATGGCAGGCAGGGTAAAGGAGTTCAACGAATTCCGCTCGAAGATGAACGAGCGGATTCTGGGGACCGACAATCGGGCGATCAAACGGTTCTTCGGCGTGGATACGCTCACGTATGAGCCGGGCGCCCTTGATGCGAAGACAAAGGAGATGCTCGGACTGGTGGCGTCCATGGTGCTCCGGTGTGACGACTGCGTCTCCTACCACATCCAGCAGTGCAAGCAGGAAGGGGTGACGGACCAGGAGATGTACGACATCTTCAGCGTTGCGCTCGTGGTCGGCGGATCGATCGTCATCCCGCACCTCCGGCGGGCGGTTGCGTTTCTGGACGATCTCAACGCGGGGGGAAGCGCGTGAACCCCCGCGAAGCAATGCTCCGCCGGCTTATCTGGCTGGCAGTCTTCGGGGCGGCGTTCGCAATGGTGGAGGCGAGCGTGGTCGTCTACCTCCGGGCGCTCTACTATCCTGTCGGGTTCACGTTTCCGCTGAAGGAGATTCCGCGGCCGCATCTTGCCGTCGAACTGGGACGGGAGGCCGCGACCATCGTCATGCTCGTTGCGGCCGGGATGATCACAGGAACGACTGCCTGGAGCAAGTTTGCCGGCTTCCTGGTTGCGTTTGGCGTTTGGGACATTCTCTTCTACGTGTGGCTTAAAGTACTTGTGGATTGGCCATTGTCAATTGTGGATTGGGACATCCTCTTCCTTCTGCCGGCTCCTTGGATCGGCCCGGTGATTGCGCCGGTTTCAATCGCGATGTTGATGGTGGTCCTGGGGGCCGATCTCGCGCTGAGAGAGTCCGCCGGTGCAGCGTTCCGCCCGGGCGTCGATTCATGGGTATGCGGGGTCGGAGGAACCGCCGTTCTGCTCTTTTCGTTCATGCGGGATACAGATGCGGGGCTGAGGGGGGCGATGCCGGAACCCTACCGGTTTGAACTTCTTGTAGCGGGAATTGTTCTTTATGTCGTCGGGTATGTCCTTGCCCGCCGCAGACGGTGGGATCGCACACTCGCAACAGGAAAAGGATAGGCAGGATTGCGGAATGCGGATTGCGGAATGCGGATTGCGGAATGCGGATTGCGCATTCCGAAATGTTCACGATTTCGCCCGCCGCTGCTGCGTGTCGGGAAAGCTCATCGGGTTGACGAACCTCGGTTTCTCGCGGCGCTGGCCGGGCGGGGAGGAGACAAGATAGATCGCCGCGAGCTCGCCCCTCACCCCCATGCTGCGATCATAGCGGAACGTGGCCGGACGTGCACCGGCCTGGGGGGGGAAGCTCTCGTTGAACCAGTCCTCGCCGACGCAGTAGAGATTGCAGAGGTGCCAGAGGACTCCGGGCTTGGGGAGGCAGAGGTTCTTCTCCCACCGTTCCACCCCCACCCAGGTGTATCCGATCATCGCGGCGACCTCTTTGAGCGTCAGGCCTGCAGAAATGCGTGCCGCCCGGAGACGGTCGCCGAACGTCTTCATATGGGTCCGCTCCTCGATGATCTTGTCGACCCGCTTTTCAATGGCAAGCGCCTTCTCAAGCGAGAGGAGCGAGCGGTAGTGAATGATCTGCCAGGCGTACTGCCGTGACACGCCAAGCTGCTTCGCCAGGTAAGAGACAGTAATCCCCCACGGCCGCATCTTCTTCCTGATCCGCTGAACGACTTCCTCGACTTCGGGTGAACGCCTCATGCCCGCCATGCCAGACCTGCAAAAAGAGACAAAAGAAGACCACTCCCCGTCTATTAGTCTTACGAGGCGCCGGAGGAAAAGTTGGGGGTGTTGCAGGCCGGTTCGTCTTGTGATTCATCCGTCAAAACCTTAGAATTCATCATGTCGTCATTGTATCCTCAGCTTCTTCGGCGGCTTGCTACATTCCTCCCCCCTGACCGCGTCATTACCGACCCTTTGCGCACCCTGGCATACGGGACTGATGCAAGTTTCTACAGTTTGATTCCGCAGGTTGTTGTGAAGGTCGAAACTGAGCCGGAGGTGCTCCGACTACTCTCGGCCGCGAGGGAAGCGAAGACAGCGCTGACCTTTCGTGCTGCAGGGACGAGTCTCTCCGGGCAGGCAGTGACGGATGCTGTGCTGGGAATGCTCGGAGGAGGATGGAAGGGGTACGACATTGCGCCGGATGGGGGGGTGATCCGGCTCCAGCCCGGCGTCGTGGGGGCGCGGGCGAATGTGTTGCTTGCACCATGGCGGCGGAAGATCGGGCCCGATCCGGCATCGATCAATGCGGCAATGATCGGCGGGATTGCCGCAAACAACGCCAGCGGCATGTGCTGCGGCACCGCGCAGAACAGCTACAAGACCCTTGCAGGGATGCGCGTGATCTTCGCCGACGGTTCGGTGTTAGATACCCTCGATCCCGGCAGTCGTGAAGGCTTTCTCCACGGCAGGTCAGATCTTGTCGAAGGCATCAACAACCTCGGCTCACGCATACGCGCGGATCCTGGGCTGTCGGAGAGAATCCGGCGGAAATTCTCCATGAAGAACACGACGGGTTACAGTCTGAATGCGCTCGTCGATTTCACCGATCCAGTCGAGATCATCCAGCACCTGATGATCGGATCGGAAGGCACGCTGGGGTTCATCGCAGAGGTCGCCTACAGGACCGTGCCGGACCATCCCCATAAGGCCACAACCCTGCTTCTCTACCCCGATATCGCCTCAGCGTGCACCGCCGTTCCGATCCTGAAAACCCTGAGCGTGGATGCGGTCGAGCTGATGGACAGGGCATCGCTCCGCTCCGTGGAGGCGAAGGAAGGGATGCCTTCATTTCTGAGGGATCTCGGCCCAGACGTGGCGGCGCTGCTTGTGGAGACCCGTGCGGAACATCCCGACGCGCTGCGCCGGAGTATTGCGGAGATCATGTCGGCCCTTACCGGGACTTCGCTCCTTTCTCCTCCTGCATTTACGGAAGATCCGGAAGAGGGGGCCCGGCTGTGGAACATCCGAAAGGGTCTGTTTCCTTCGGTCGGCGCCATGAGGCGCACCGGGACCACCTGCATCATCGAGGACGTGGCGTTTCCCGTCCGCCGCCTCGCAGAGGCCACGCTCGACCTGCGGCAATTGTTCGGCCGGCATGGGTACGACGACGCGATCATCTTCGGCCACGCGCTGGAAGGGAACCTCCACTTTGTTTTCAACCAGGATTTCAATGATCAGGGAGAGACCCGGCGGTATGCGGGGTTCATGGATGAGCTGACAAAGATGGTCGTGGGGAAGTATGACGGCTCACTGAAGGCCGAGCACGGAACCGGCAGGAACATGGCGCCGTTCGTGGAGCTGGAATGGGGAGAGCAGGCCTATTCGTTGATGAAGGAGATTAAGACGCTCTTCGATCCGTCCGGCCTCTTGAACCCCGGAGTCATTTTGAACACCGATCGCTCGGTGCATCTGAAGAACCTCAAGCCCCTCCCTGCAGCAGACCCGATCATCGACAAATGCATTGAGTGCGGATTCTGCGAGGTGCAGTGTCCCTCGCGTGACCTGACACTTACGCCCCGCCATCGCATCGTGATCTACAGGGAGATCTCACGACTTAAGGACGAGGGGAAAGACTCGAGGCGCCTCCGTCGGCTGGAGCGCGGGTATGCGTATGCCGGCGATGAAACCTGCGCCACCGACGGGCTCTGCGCGCTTGCATGTCCGGTCGGGATCGATACGGGAAAAATGATCAAACGCCTGCGCGCGGCGAACCGTTCGCCAGCGGCGCATCTCGTTGCATCGCTGATCGCACGGCACATGGGAGGCGTGACCGCGGGGCTCAGGATGGCATTGAACACAGCAGCAGCAGTGCGGAGCGTCGCGGGTGACAGGCTGATGGAGATGGGATCGGGCCTTGCGCGGCGGGTTACGTTCAATCGATCGCCGGCGTGGAACAGGGCAATGCCGCGAGGGGCGAAACGGATCAGATCGCATGAGGTGAACGACAACGGCCGGCCAACGGTCGTCTATTTTCCTTCCTGCATCACGAGAACGTTCGGCGCGTCGCCGCACGACGGCACCGAGCCCGACGTGACCGAGTCGACGATCGCAGTCCTCGAGCGCGCCGGTTATCGGGTCGTGATCCCGGAAGGAGTCGACAGACTCTGCTGCGGTATGGCATTTGACAGCAAAGGATTTCCGGAAGAAGGGAGGGAGAAAGCGGCCGAGCTGGCTGATGTCCTCGAAGTGGCAACGCACGAAGGGGAATACCCGGTACTGATGGATATGAGCCCCTGCCTCTACCGGATGAAGGAGTTGAGCGGATCGCGCCTGAAGCTATTTGATCCGGCGGAGTTCGTGCTGAAGTTTCTAGCGAAACGGCTTGAATTCCGCCGGCTGGATGAAACGGTGGCGGTCCATGTCACGTGCAGCGCGACGAAAATGGGTCTGGGCGGGGCGCTGGAAAAGGTCGCCAGGATGTGCGCATCGGAGGTGGTTGTGCCGCCGGACGTGGGGTGCTGCGGATGGGCGGGAGACCGCGGGTTTACCCATCCGGAGCTGAATGCCTCCGCGCTGGCACGGCTCAAAGAGGCGATCCCGGAGGATTGCACGGCCGGCTACTCCACCAGCCGTACATGCGAGATCGGGCTGACGCTGCACAGCGGGATACGGTACGCGTCGATCATGTCGCTGGTCGACCGTTGCACGAGAGCGAAGGAGGGAGTATGAAGGTCACGCTGGCGTATGGCAAAGAGGGGGTGAGCGTTGATGTGCCCGACAGGAATTTGCGCGGCGTGCTGGCGATGCGTGCCACGCCAGCGCTGGCTGCTCCGGCGGAGGCCGTTCGCGCCTCCCTGGAGAAGCCGATGGGGGGGAAACCGCTGGCTCTGTTGGCGCGCGGGGGATCGACGGCCTGCGTGGTGATCTCCGATGTGACGCGCCCGGTTCCGAATGCCCTGATACTTCCCCCGCTGTTGTCGACGCTCGAACGGAGCGGGATTCGACGGGAAGATATCACCATTCTTGTAGCGACCGGCCTTCACAGGCCGGGCACGCAGGATGAATTGCGGGCGATGGTGGGAGAAGAGATCAGGGCCAACTACAGGATTATCGACCACCATGCGCGGGTGGAGGAGGAGCAGGAGTACCTGGGGCGAACGAAGCGGGGGACGCCGGTGTACATCGACAGGGCATTTGTTCGTGCAGATCTGAAGATCACGACCGGTTTTGTGGAGCCCCATCTGATGGCCGGTTTCTCAGGCGGCCGCAAGCTTGTGGCTCCCGGTTGTGCCGGTGAGGAGACAATCAAAGCGCTCCACAGTCCGGCGTTCCTGGAGGACCCCCGGTGTTGTGAAGGTTCTATAGAAGAGAATCCCCTGCATCATGAATTGCTCCAGATAGCGCAGATGACGGGGCACGATTTCATTGTGAATGTAGCGCTGGATAGCGGCCGCGGTGTGACAGGCGTGTTTGCGGGAGATCCGCTGGGGGCCCATGCAGCTGCGGTTGCACACGTGCGGGGGGCCGTCGGTGTCACGCTCAGTGAGCCGGTCGATATTGCGATCACCAGCAGCGCGGGATATCCGCTCGACCTGACATACTACCAGGCCGTCAAGGGTGTAACTGCGGCTCTCCCCGTTGTCAAGAAAGGGGGGATGCTGATCGTTGCGGCCGAGTGTGCGGAGGGGTTGGGGAGCAGGGAGTTTACGGAAATGGCGACGAGGTTCCAGAGCGCCGACGAGTTCATACGGGAGATCACCACGCATCCAGTCGTGATCGACCAGTGGCAGCTGGAGGAATGCGCCAAGGCGGCGCGGCATGCGGAGGTGGTGCTTGTCTCGCCCCGCGTTCACCGCGAGTTTGCCGGGATGCTGTTTGTGCGTACGGCAGAAAAAATGGACGATGCGCTGCGATTGGGACTGAGTCAATTCGGCCCGGACGCGTCGGTGGCAGTGATACCGCAGGGGCCGTATACGCTGGTGGGTGTGCGGTAAAGGTGTGAGATCAAGATTGAGATCAAGATCGAGATCGAGGATGAGGTTAAGGTCAAGGTTAAGGGGAGACAGATACTCAATCCTTAACCTGCTCCACCCCTTGACCTGCTTCACCCCTTAACCTCAATCTCGATCTCAATCTATCTTGACATCGTGGACGCTAGAGGATTCGAACCTCTGACCTCTTGCTTGTCCCAATTCGACAGAGTTGACGAGCGAAGCGAAGTCAACTCGTGGTCGAATTGAGGATCCGTCCGGAGGTCCGCCTCCGGCGGACCGAAGGCGGATAAGGAAGGGAAGTGGACGCTGCTGGATTCGAACCAGCGACCTTCTGCTTGTCCCAATTCGACAGAGTTGACGAGCGAAGCGAAGTCAACTCGTGGTCGAATTGAGGATCCGTCCGGAGGTCCGCCTCCGGCGGACCGAAGGCGGATAAGGCAGCCAAGTGGACGCTAGAGGATTCGAACCTCTGACCTCTTGCTTGTAAGGCAAGCGCTCTCAACCAACTGAGCTAAGCGTCCCAGCTCCAAGATATCCAGAAATTCCCCCCTCTTCAATATCCGCTCTCCCCTTCTCCTCATCCCCCATAATTCATTATTCGATTGATCTGCATCACAAATGAGGGCGATCTATCTGTGATCCCATTCTACTTCTCAGTGCCATCTCGCTACCTGTGAACGAACACAGGTAACACCCTGGTTCGAATGCCGGTTTGTTTGGGAGGTTCTGCCCTTAATCAGTGAATTGTTTTCCCGAGACTGTCCCAAAATCTTCCAACGACACGAACTAAGTGTCGTTAATCCAGACAATCCGTGCAAAAATCCGTGAATCCTCGCGTGGGTATAACCATTGTTACATCATAATCTGTTCAGAGCGTCCCCGGAAGCTATCACCATGAACTGAAAACGAATGAATCTTTCAGTGTTGTGGGATTGATATGAGCACACTTCGCGCTGTTTCCACGGTTCATGTACCCAGAATCTACCAAACGCGCCGTCCCCCGGTCCGGCTGGGCAATTCATGGGCGAATTGCGCATATTTTACAGATCGCCGTTCGCCCCTTGAGCCCATGAACCCGCTCCCCATAGATGAAGCCCTACCCCGAGTGATCGCGGCGTTTGAAGTTGCGCGCAACGTCATCCTTTCGGCTCCCCCCGGCGCGGGCAAAACCACCCGTGTGCCGCTGGAGCTGATCGCAATGCCGTGGCTCGAGGGTCGGAAGATCATCATGCTGGAGCCGCGCCGGCTTGCCGCGCGCCGGGCTGCAGATTACATGGCCCGCCAGCTTAAGGAAGAAACCGGGAAGACTGTCGGCTACCGGATTCGTGGCGACGCAAAGGTTTCCAGCGCCACCCGCATTGAAGTGGTCACCGAGGGAATCCTCACCCGGATGATCCACGGCGAGCCCGAGCTCCCGGGGGTCGGTCTTGTCATCTTCGACGAGTTTCATGAGCGAAGCATTCACGCGGACCTCGGTCTGGCACTGACGCTCGACGTGCAGGAACATTTGCGGGACGATCTGCGGCTGCTGGTGATGTCGGCCACCCTCGACGGCGTTGCGCTGAACCGTGTCCTTGGCAAGGTGCCGGTTGTGGAGAGCGAAGGACAGAGTTATCCTGTCGAGACCACCTACCTGGAGTCCGTACCGACCGACGCGGTGGAGGAGACAGTTGCGCATACCGTCCATCGTGCGCTGCGGGAGGCCGAAGGAGATATCCTGGTGTTCCTCCCGGGCCAGCGGGAGATCCGCCGCGTGGAGCGGCTCCTTGAGGATTCGTCACTTCCCGAGGGGACTCTCCTTTGCACGCTCCACGGTGACGCATCGCCTGATATTCAGCACGCCGCCCTTACTCCTGCTCTCCCGGGGACGCGAAAGGTGATCCTCTCCACGAGCATTGCGGAGTCGAGCCTGACGATCGACGGAGTGCGAGTTGTCGTCGATGCAGGCCTGGCGCGCAGTGCGCGGTTCGATCCGAGACGGGGAATGTCAGGCCTCGTGACCACGACCGCCTCCCGGGCCGCAGTGAACCAGCGGCGCGGACGGGCGGCACGCCAGGGGCCGGGGGTCTGCTACCGGCTCTGGACCGAATCGCGGAACGATGCGCTGCCAAAACATCCGACCCCGGAAATCGTCGTTGCCGATCTTGCTCCTCTTGCACTCGACATCGCCCGCTGGGGCGCGGGAAGCGCGGAAGGGCTGTTGTTCATCGACCCGCCGCCGCAAGCGCACCTTGCACAGGCGCGATCGCTCCTGCTTTCACTGGGCGCGCTGGATCAACGTGGCGCGCTCACACCGCACGGGATGGTCATGGCAAACCTCCCGGTTCATCCGCGTCTTGCACACATGATTGTCCGAGCAAAGGAACTGGGCCTCGGATCGACGGCGTGCGACGTTGCGGCGTTGCTTGAAGAGCGGGACATTGTTCCTGCCGGGCTTCGCGTGGATGTTGATCTGGCGACCCGCATTCGGGCCTTGTACGGAGGGGGAGAGGTAGACCGCGGTGTGCGTGCCCGGGTGCAGGCCGGTGCGCGCCGCCTCCGCGAACTGGTGGGTGTCGGTGAGGAACAGGCCGACGAACGGCGTCTCGGCATTCTGCTCGCCCTCGCATACCCCGACCGGATTGCCCGCCGGAGAACCCCGGGAGGAAGCCGCTACCAGATGGCCAACGGAACCGGCGCTGCGCTCCCGGAATGGAGCCATCTCTCACGTGAGGAATACCTTGCCATCGCCGACGTGGACGGAGCGGTGACCGATGCGAAGATCTTTCTCGCCGCTCCTGTGGACCGGGCGGAGATCGTGGAGGTGTTCGACGGCCGGGTGACGGAGGAAGACCAGGTCTTCTGGAGCGACGCCCACGAGGCAGTGATCGCCCGTCACGTCCAGCGGCTGGGCTCGCTGATCCTGAGCGAAACGACCATCCGCCCGAAGGGAGATGCCGTGCGCGTCGCCATGGCCGACGGGATCAGAGCGATGGGGCTCTCCGTTCTTCCCTGGACGAAAGAAGCGAATGCCCTGCGGGCGAGAAGCGAATGGGTGCGGCAGCGCGGCCTGGTGCCGCAGGAGGACTGGCCGGATCTGACCGACGAGTGCCTCACCGCTCTTGTGACAGTCTGGCTCCGCCCGTTCCTCAACGGCATCACGCGGCGGGCCCAGCTGCAGAAGCTCGACATGACCAAAGTCCTGAGGTCTCTCTTCACGCAACGCCAGTTGATGGCTCTCGATGCGCTCGCGCCCGAGACCATCCGGACCCCGAGCGGCTCGCGAATCCGCCTCGACTACTCTGCTGGTGCGCTGCCGGTCCTTGCGGTCCGTCTGCAGGAGATGTTCGGACTGACCGATACGCCGGCCATCGCAGGGGGAAAATTCAAAGTGCTCATCCACCTCCTCTCGCCCGCGAATCGACCGCTGGCGGTGACCCAGGACCTGAAGAGCTTCTGGACCACGACGTACCCGGAGGTCCGGAAAGAGATGCGCGGGTCTTATCCGAAACATGTGTGGCCGGAAGACCCGTTGAACGCACTCCCGACGCGGAAAACCAAGAAGTGAACACCCTTCGCGTCGGCTTCAACATTGCGCCTGTAAGCAATGCAAACGCCCGTCGTTCCCACACGTTCCCCCTGACGACCATGTCTTCGCTTCGCCGTTCGCTTATTAGTTTCGTCGCACTCTTCCTTTCCTGCGGCAATGGACATGCGCAGGGATTCCTTCATGTCTCAGGAAAAACCATCGTGGATCCCACTGGACAGGAATTCATCCTCCGCGGCATCGGTCTCGGAGGATGGCTCATGCCGGAGGGGTACATGATTCAGACGGAGTCGTTCGCTAATTCTCCCACCGAGATCAGGAAGGTGATCACGGATCTCGTCGGCCAGGCAAATTGCGACGAGTTCTTTCGGCTCTACCGGCTACACTACGTCGCACGCCGGGATATCGACAGCATCGCGCGCTGGGGATTCAACAGCATCCGGTTGCCGATGCACTACGCCCTGTTCACCCCCAAGAACCAGCCCGGGGTCTACCTCGAGGAAGGATTCGCGATTGTGGACAGCCTCCTCGCGTGGTGTGAGGCAAACCGGCTCTATCTGATCCTGGACCTCCATGCCGCACCGGGTGGGCAGAATGCGGCCAACATCAGCGATTACGTTCCGGGTGAGCCCTCGCTCTGGGAAAGCGACTCGAACAAGGCCCAGACGATCGATCTGTGGAAAACGTTTGCAGGGCGTTACGCGACTCGCCAATGGATCGGCGGCTACGACCTCCTGAACGAGACAGTCTGGGATCTCGGTCCCGATAATGCCCCCCTCCGGCAGCTCTTCATCGACATCACGAGCGCTATCAGGTCTGTCGACACAAACCATATCATCTTCATCGAAGGCAATCAGTGGGCGACCGACTTCCGGGGTCTCACGCCGGCCTGGGACAACAACATGGTGTACAGTTTCCACAAGTACTGGAACGTGAACGACCAGGGTTCCATCAGCGGGTACCTCGCCCTGCGGGATGCCGCCAACCGTCCCCTCTGGCTCGGGGAATCGGGGGAGAACTCGAACCACTGGTTCACGGAGTGCGTCACGCTTATGGAAGCCAACAAGATCGGGTGGTCCTGGTGGCCGCATAAGAAAATCGAATCGGTTGCGGGTCCGCTGGCAGCGACGAAGACGGCGGAGTATGATTACCTGCTGCGCTACTGGAAAGGGCAGGCCACGCGGCCGACGCTCGCCTACGCAGTCGCCGCGCTCAACGGCCAGGCAGCGAACCTGGCGATCGAACGGTGCACCTTCCACCCCGACGTCATCGACGCGATCCTGCGCCAGCCGTTCTCCCCCGGTCGGAGACCGTTTGCGTCGCACACGATCCCGGGGCGCATCAATCTCACCGACTACGACTACGGCAAGGACGGCATGTCTTATCACGATCTGGACTTCCAGACGACCGGCAGCGGGTCGTGGAATAACGGCGGACAATACAGGAACGACGGGGTCGACATCGAGCGCTGCACCGATGCCCAGTCAAACGGCTTTAATGTGGGGTGGACAGGGACGGGGGAATACCTGAGCTACACAGTGCTGGTGGCGCAGAGCGGCATCTATGCGATCGCCCTGCGTGCAGCCGCCAACCAGTCCGGCGGGAAAGTCTTCCTGCGCTGGGACCAGCCGACTCTCACGCCGTTTGTGGATATCCCCCTGACGGGGGGATGGCAGGCATGGACGACGGTTGACCTGGGGCAATATCAACTCCAGGCCGGCACCCATGACCTGCGGCTCGATCTCTTCTTCGGCGGGTTTAATGTCAACTACCTGGTGTTCACGTTGGTCCAGCCCGATGCGGTCGATGAAGAAGGCGCTCCAGAAGAATTCGCGCTTCTCGCGAATTACCCGAACCCCTTCAATCCTGCGACGACCATCACGTATCGGCTCCCCGCCGCTGGACCAGTGTCGCTCGTCGTGACCGATCTGCTGGGGCGCGAAGTCGCGGCGCTCGTGGAGGGGTATCAGGATCCGGGAAGGCACCAGGTGGCGTGGGATGCGCCGAACCTGGCGACCGGGATGTACGTGTGTACGCTCCGCGCAGGAGGACGGACAGCACGGTTGAAGATAATGCTCCAGCGGTAGAAGAGGTTACGCGAACTGTCTGTAAAACATCACGGCGGAGATGATCAGGCCGATCGCAGTGATCATGGCGCGGACCCGGGCTTGCGGAATTTTCTGCGCGACGTGCGCGCCCGCATATCCGCCGAGGATGGTGCCGAGGGTCATCGCCCCGGCAGCAGACCAGTGGATGAGTCCGCTCCAGACGAAATAGAGCGCCGCTACGACGTTGATCAGGAATCCGAGGATGACCTTCAGCGCGTTCATCTCGTGAACGTCGTCGAAGCCGAGCATTCCGAGTGAGGCCAGCATCAGGATGCCGATCCCCGCCCCGAAATACCCGCCATACGCCGCCACGCCGAACTGAAATACCACCGCTCCCGCCGTCCATGACGACGATGCAGAGCTTCCCGGCGTAGCGCGGTTTCCAGAGAGCCGCGCGAAGAGACTGTTTGCCATGAAGAGCACCGTCGCGAACAGGATCAGGAACGGAACGAGCCAGTCGAACACCCGCGAAGGGGTCTGCACCAGCAATATTCCTCCCGTCAATCCCCCCGCCAGGCTGACTGGAGCAAAGAGTCTGAGCCAGCGTGCGACGGTGGGGAGCTTGCTCCAGTAACCGGCGGCGCTGCTCAACGCGGCAGGGAGAAGTGCGACAGTGCTTGTCGCGTTCGCCACGACGGAGGGAAGCCCGGCGAAGAGGAGGGTAGGAAACGTGACAAGCGTTCCTCCGCCGGCAATGGAGTTCATGACGCCGGCGACGAAGCCGGCCGCGATAAGCGCTGCAGCGAGAGGGAGATCGATCGAGGCGGGTATCATGCCAGGTCAACAAGAAGCGTCTTTTCCGAATGCCGACGCCGTGCGCAAAAACAACAATGATCCGGCAGGGAGATCTACCCGCCGGATCATTGCGAAACGCAACAAGCGCCGGGTTATGCGGCTGGAGCGGCTTCCTTCTTGCCGAACACGAGGGCCAGCGCGATACCGTAGATCACGTACTGGATGATGCCGTAGATGAACCACTGCAGAGCAAGAGAGTACGGAATGGCGATCATGGCATACGTCCCGTAGGCCATCCCCACGCTCATCCAGATGCCGATATACAGGCCATACCGGATCCCTTCGGCGATCCCCTTCCCCTCGTACCCCTTGGAGAAGATGAACGAGAAGAAGAACGAGCCGACCACCATTATGACGTGGAAGATCCACATTTTCGACGCCATGTCGGGCCGCCAGAGACTCTGCAGCGACTGGTACGTCGCACCGAGAATGAGATAGTCGATGACGAAGCTTGCGATCTCCATCAACACGAGCACCACGATGAAGCCAAGCCATACTTTCTTGTTCATAGAGGTCCTCCGGGGATATGTGATGGGAACAGAAACATCGGCGGGTGCAACGCGTGATGGTACTGAAGATTTTATCGATTGTCAACTGGGCGGCGACTTTTCTTCGGAGTTCCGCCTAATCGCGAGGATTCGCTCATACGCAGGAGGCGGGGAGTGGCATTGACTTTTTGAAACGATCCGCATAGGTTTGTGTGTCTTTACCCGTTCTTTGCCATGAATCCACGCTGGAGGGAGGTGTACCGGAAGGATGAAGGAGATCACGCCGGCTGAACTGAAGGAGCGGCTGCAGGCGGGCGAGGCGCTGACAGTGCTCGACATCCGGGAGGCGGATGAATACGCCGAATGGCATATCCGGGGGAGCATGAACATCCCGGTGTACAATGCCCTGAATGCCGGCGAGGTGTCACCTCTGACGGAGCAACTCCATCAGCTTCCGTCCGACCGGCCAGTCGTTGCGGTATGCAGGGCGGGATACACATCACGGGCGGCTGCGGACATCCTGGAATCTTCCGGGTTTGCGGCATTCAGTCTGCGCGGCGGGATGCGTCTCTGGTCGGGGGTGTGGAGCGAAGCGAACGTCCCGCTTCCGTCCCTTACCGAAGCGCAACTGGTGCAGGTGCGTCGGAATGCGAAAGGGTGTCTTTCCTATCTTCTTGCCTCGCAAGGAGAGGCCTTTGTCGTCGATCCGTGCGTCGATGCCTCCGCCTATGCCGCAATAGCGAAACGCCTGGGGGCGCGCATCACCCGTGTTGCAGAAACGCACGTGCATGCCGACCATCTCTCCCGGGCACAGGACCTGTGCGGGACAAGCGGGGCGCAACTGATGCTTCCGGCAAACAACCGTGTGCGGTATCCATTCACACCGCTGCACGGGGGGGACACGCTGACGATCGGGGCATGGAACGTGACCGTTCATGCGACACCCGGCCACACGGAGGAGAGCGTCTGCTATTCTCTCAACGGCAAGGCGCTGCTGACGGGCGATACGCTGTTTGTGTCGGGCATCGGGCGGCCGGACCTCGAAAAAGGGAACGCCGGCGCCGGCGATGGCGCGGCGAGGCTGTATGAGAGTCTGAAGACGACGATCCTCGGATTCGACAACGGCATGCTGATCCTCCCCGGGCACGACAGCCGGCCCATCGGACTTGACGGTCAGGCGGTCGCGGCACGACTGGGCGAGTTACGGCCGGCGCTGAAACGCCTGGCCGCGGGGCGGGACGAATTTGTCGCCGCGGTTCTCGGGAGTCTCGGCGCG
>JBFLYO010000027.1:0-57059 GCA_040756745.1 Bacteroidota bacterium | reverse complement strand
TCGCATGAGCGGCAAAATAGGCAAACGTGTGCTGAAATGAAACCCGCGTTGAACTTTGGGGCCGGCTTGAGTATATTCCCAATCAATGAGCCCCGCACCGTCGCGCCCCACTCTTGCCGTCCGTTGGTTCATGGTCGTCCTTTGCTGTGCGTCCACTCCATTGCCTGCCGAAGCGCAAACCGATTCAACGTCCGTGCGTGACACTTCCGGCGTCAACGGGATCCGCCTCGCCGTCGTCGGCGGGACGGTGGCGGCGGCGATGACGGCGATCCACATCTATCAGGCGAATGCCTGGTGGCGCTCGGCACGGGCGCCGTTCCATGTCCAGGAAGACCTCGTCTACGCGCGCAACATCGACAAGCTTGGTCATTTTTACGGCGCAAACGTAGCTACGTTCATCCTGAGCCGCGGGTTCCGATGGGCTAACATGACGGACCGGGCGTCGCTTATCTGGGGGGCGGTCGGCTCGTCCATCTTTCAGACGTACATCGAAGTAGAGGACGGGTTCTCCGCCTACTGGGGGTTCGACCGCGTCGATTTTGCCGCCGATATGCTGGGCGCATGGTATCCGGTGCTCCAGGATCTCCTGCCGCCACTGCAGAGCGTCAACATGCGCTTCAGCTACCTCCCAAAGTCGGCCGGCTCCCGGGGCGCCATTCCGGGTCAGCAGCATAACCTGTTCGACGATTACGAGGGACAGACGCTCTGGCTGACCCTTACGATGAAAGACATTCTCCCGGATGGAGTGGCACGCTGGTGGCCGGGATTTCTCTGCCTGTCGGTTGGCGTCGCCGTGCGCGACAATAACAGTCCTGACCGCTACCTGGTCTGGTATCTCGCGCCGGACCTCGACATGACGAAGATCATACCGCCAGACACGCCGTTCCTGAAAACGCTGGGTGAGGCGCTGAATTTCATACACTTCCCGATGCCGGCGGTGCGGTTCGCGCCGAATGTAGTGTGGTATGGGGTGTACTTTTAGAGATTGAGATTAAGAATGAGATTGAGATTAAGATTGAGGTTAAGGTCAAGGTTAAGGGGAAGGATCGTGGCATCGCTGATGCTCTTTTTACTTCCCTCTTTGCTCTTCTCGCAACAAGAAAACGTCCCCGCCACTCACCCAGTCTACGCCTTCCTCAAGCGCATGGAAGTCAAAGGCGTGATCGTCAGGTATCATGACGCGGTGTTGCCGCTGGCGAGACGGGAAGTGGCGCAGTTCCTTTCGGAGATTGCACGAGAACGGGAACGACTGACGGATTCGGAACAGGGGCGGCTCTCGGACTTCCTCTCGGAATTCCGGTACGACATCAGCGGGACGGCGACCGGCTTCAGCCGGTTGATCGATCCCCCGGAACAGGAGAGCGGAGGACTGGGCGAAATATTTTCCAATCGTGAGAAATTCCTCTACTACCACTCTGACTCGACCCTTTCATTCTTCGTCAATGGGCTGATTGATGTTGATGCCCGCCGTATCGGCGGCGACGCGCTCGGGAACCGGCACGCGGAATACCTCCAGGCAGGAGGGAGGTTGCGCGGTACCGTGCTTGGACATCTCGGGTATTATGCACAGTGGACCAACGCGCAGTTCTGGGGGAGCAGGGAGCTGCTGGCGCGCGACCCGATCATTTCGCAGAGCAGCGCGCTCGGCGTCGGCAACATCCAGAACTTCGACGTCGCAGAAAGCTACCTGCGCTACGGAACTGACGTCGTCTCAGCGCAGGTCGGCCGCGAACGGATTCTCTGGGGAAACGGCTATGATCAGCAGATGACGGTGTCGGACAACGCCCGGCCGTTTGATTTCGTCCGGTTCGACGCGCAGTACAAGGCGCTGAAATATACTTTTCTGCACGGATGGCTTGTTGGCACGGCAGGCAGGCTTGCGTTTATGGTCCCAGCCGATACGTCGCACAGCTTCGTGGAGGAGGTCGCCGCCGATAAGTACCTCGTCGCACACCGGCTCGAACTCTCCTTTCCCGGCGTGCTGGATCTCGGACTGCAGGAGATGCTGATCTACGGCAACCGCGCCCCCGACCTCGCTTACCTTAATCCGCTCACCATCGTCGAGTCGTCGCAACGGTCACGGGGCGAACGGGACAACGCCTACTGGGCGCTCGACGTGCAGGCGCACTTCATCCCCGGCTTCGAATTGAACGCGTCGATCGTGTACGACGATATCAACGTCCCGGATCTCTTCACCAGCGTCTGGAGCGACCGGTATGCCTGGCAGGCGGGGATGTTCTATGCCGATATGTTCGGCATCGGCAACACGAACCTGATCGTCGAATATACGCGCGTGGAGCCGTACGTCTATTCGCACGCCCGCTCTCGCGAGGGGAGCTACACGAACCTCGACCGGCTCCTCGGCCCTCGTATCGGTCCGAATGCGGATTCCTGGTTTTTCCGGTCGGATTATCTCCCTTTACGGAACCTTACCTTCTCGTTGCGTGTTACCTTTGTGCGCAAGGGCGAAAATGTGACCGATGTGTCCGGCTATGTGATTAAGAACGTGGGTTCCGATCCCTTCCTCCCGCACAGGGAGACCGATCCCCGGACGAAGAAGTTCCTCGACGGCACGCTGTTCAAATCCCGCTCCATCGAATTCCGCGCCCAATGGGAGATCGTGAACCAGATATGGCTGGAGGGGGTCGCCCTGTTCGATTCGATGGAGAACGCGTTGACCGGTGCCCGCAATGAGAATCGATTGGTCACCCTTCACCTGCGCACGGAATTCTGACGCACTATTCACAAGGGAGGACACCGCGCTATGCCACTGAGAGTCGGAGATACGGCCCCGGCGTTTACGCTGCCCGATACGGAGAAGAAACCGCGCACACTGGGAGAGTTCCTCGGCAAAAAGACTGTGCTCGCCTTCTACCCGGGCGCCTTCACGGGAGTCTGCACGAAAGAGATGTGCGCACTGCGCGACTCTCTCGCGTCGCTAAGTTCGCTGAACGCGCAGTTGGTGGGGATCAGCGTGGATTCCCCCTTTGCAAACAAGGGGTTTGCCGAGCATAACCGGCTGACGTTCCCCCTTCTCAGCGACTACACACGGGAAGTGAGCCGGAGATACGCAGGACTCGTCGAGGACTTCAGCGGGCTGAAAGGCTACACAGCGGCGAAGCGATCGGTATTCGTGCTCGACGCGAAGGGGATCGTCCGGTATGTGTGGATTTCCGACATCCCGGGGGTCGAGCCCCCGTATGAGGAGATCACCAGGGCGCTCTCAACATTCTGAGGAACCCCCATGGCGTCACTTAAGGTCGGTGTACAGGCGCCCGACTTCACTCTCCCCGACGCAGACGGGAACAAGGTTTCGCTGAAGAGTCTTCGGGGTTCGACGGTCATCCTCTACTTCTATCCAAAGGATAATACGTCGGGCTGTACGCGGGAGGCGTGCGACTTCCGCGACAATATTACCGTGCTGAGGAAGAAGGGAGCGGTGGTGATCGGCGTGAGCGCCGACAGCGTCGCATCACACAAGAAATTTGCGGACAAATACGATCTTCCCTTCACGCTCGTCAGCGACGAGGCAAAGGAACTCGTGAAGAAGTACGGCGTCTGGAAGAAGAAGACCCTGTACGGGAGAATCTTCAACGGGATCGAGCGGACGACGTTCGTCATCGGTCCCGACGGCACGATCACGCACATTTTCCCGAAGGTGAGAGTGGTTGGCCATGTGGAGCAGTTGTTAAACCTGGTGTAGCCGTGAGAGGCTAAGGGGTGAAGCAGGTTAAGGGGTGAAGCAGGTTAAGGGGTGAAGCAGGTTAAGGGGTGAAGCATGACCTTAACCTCTCCCTGGCGTTCTCCCTCCCCCTTAACCTCAACCTTAACCTTAACCTTAACCTTAACCTATGCTCTCCGTCATCCGCCGCGCCTCTTTTTCCGCCTCCCACCGCCTCTTCAATCCGGCGTGGAGCGATGAGAAGAATGCCAGGGTGTTCGGGAAGTGCAACAACCCGAACGGCCATGGACACAACTACACGCTGGAGGTGGCCGTCGCCGGCGACGTGGCGGCGGACACGGGGATGGTGATCGACCTGAAGACGCTGGGCGACATCATCGACCGGGAGATCATCGAGAGGGTGGATCACAAGCATCTGAACTTCGATGTTGACTTTCTGCAGGGGGTGATCCCAACCGCGGAAAACATCGCAAAGGCATTCTGGACAATCCTCGAGCCGAAGATCACCGAAGGCCGCCTCAGCGTCATCCGGCTCTATGAGTCGGAAAACAACATCGTTGAATACAGAGGGGAATAAACCCGATGGAGGAACAACTGCTGCGACTCGAGACGCTCGAGGAGCTTGTGGGGAAGGTGCTGGATACGCTGGGGGAGGATGCGGGACGGGAAGGACTGGCCGGGACTCCCGGCCGCGTGGCGAGGGCGCTCGAATTCTTCACCAGTGGGTACCGTCAGGACATCCACAAGGTTCTGAACGGGGCGATCTACAGTGAGCGCTACAGTGAGATGGTGATCGTGAAGGATATCGAACTCTACAGCCTGTGCGAGCATCATATGCTGCCGTTCTTCGGGCGGGCCCACGTGGCCTATATCCCGAACGGCAAGATCGTCGGCCTGAGCAAGATCCCGCGCATCGTGGAGCTTTTTAGCAGGCGTCTGCAGGTGCAGGAGCGGCTGACGCAACAGATCGCCGACACACTGTATGAGGCACTGGAGCCGGAGGGGGTCGGCGTCGTGATCGAAGCACGCCACATGTGCATGATGATGCGGGGGGTGGAGAAGCAGAACTCCGCCGCCACGACCAGCGCGATGCTCGGCGTCTTCCGCGACGACGTGAAAACGCGGCAGGAATTCCTGACGCTCATCGGCCACACGCTGTCGGTCGTATAACAGCACCGCCTCTGCCGGCCCCTTCGGATCTGCCGGCAAAGGCGGCACGTCGTTACGCACAGGGAGTGCTTACGGTCTGTTCCCCATCCCCATGCCCGGCCCCTGGCCCATACCGTGGCCGGGTCCCATCCCTGGTCCCTTCGCACCTCCCCGCATCCGCTGACCCATCCGCGGGCCCATCATCCCGTCATCCAGTTTTTGCGCCATGTGTTCCTTGAAGATCTTTTGCTGCTCAGGCGTCAGGAGTGCATAGACGGCGAAGAGGTGATCTATGAGAGCAGATTTCACTTCCTGCTGAAGTCCGGATATCTCCTTCACCTTCTTCTCGATCGCCGTCCGGTCGAGCTTGTCCGCTCCAAGCAGCTGACGAAGATCGATGCGTGCGAGGCGGATGCTCGCCTGCGTCTTCACGGCCGCCCGTTCCATGTCTGCATGGAGCTTCCTGACGTCCGACTTCTGCTGGTCGGTGAGGTTCAGCCGTTCGAACATCATCGCCTCGGGGTTGTGTCGGCCGGGCATCGGCCGGGGATCCGGGTCTGGCTGCGCCGCGGCCATCGTAAGAGCTGCCATCATGATGACGGCGAGCGCACCGAACAATGTCTTCTTCATGTTGTCCCTTTCCGTTGAATGAGTGGTTCTGATCGTCTTCGGAGGTTTGACGCTGCGGGCGGGGCTAAGGTTTAACCGCCGGTTGACTTTCCCGGCGAATATGGGTATGTTGCACTGTAGGAAGTGTGTATTGGAGCCCCGATTTGTCACCGCGAGCCGGAATCCCTCTGCCGACAATCTGCCGTCGTACAGCGTTTTGCCTCCTGATCCCCCTTCTTCCCCTGGTCTTCGCATCCTGCAGCGTCACGGACTTCGTCGGCGCCTACTTTAATACCTATTATAACGCCCGGCGGCTCTTCACTGAGGCAGAGACGGAAACGTTTGCGCAGGCGGATTCGCGGCCCGGCGGACGCAACTACCTTGCCCCATTTACCATCTCCGCAGGCACGAAGGCGAAGTTCACCTCCGTCATCGAGAAGTGCTCAAAGCTTCTGCAGTATCATCCCGAATCGAGCCTGGTGGACGATGCCCTGATGATGATCGGCAAGGCTTACTATTACCAGGACGAGGATCAATCGGCCGCCAGGAAGTACCGGGAGCTCATCGAGGGGTACCCGGGCGGCGGGCTGAAGCTGGAGGCGGAACTCTATCTCGCCTATGCGCAATACCGGATGAATGCCCGCGAAGGTGCGCGCGCGACGGCGCTCCTGCTGGCAGAGGAGGCGGGAAACGAGGGGGAGGAGGGGCTGCTCGCCCGCGCCAGCTCGGTGCTCGGGGAAATCGCGGTCGGAGAGAAAGACTATGCCTCCGCTCGCGGCTACTTTGAGACGGCGGCGGAACACGGGGGGACCGCGTCGCAGCGTGCCGCCTCCTGGATGCAAGTGGGGACGATGTACTCCCGGATGGGAAAGTACAGCGAAGCGCAGGCCGCATTCGAGAAGGCGGAGGGGGAGAGCGATACCTATGGCGGTGAGTATCGCGGACGAATGGGGGAGATCAGAATGCTCGCAAAGCAGGGGGAGTACGATCGGGCTCGTGCGGGTCTTGAGGAGCTCCGGCAATCGAGCAATAACCGCGAGTTCTTCGGCGAGATCGATCTGGAAATCGGGCACGTGTACCGGGAGATGGGAGATTTCACCGCTGCCCGGGAACAGTATGTCTACGTGGACACGACCTACGCGAGGACGGAGAACGCGGCGAATGCCTACTATGCTCTCGGAAATCTCTATGAGAACGTTTTGTTTCGATACGATCTGGCGCTTCCAGCGTATATCAAAGCCCGGTCGGAATACCCCCTGGCTTCCATCACGCTTGATGCGGCGCGCAGGTCGGACTACCTCGGGAAGTATTTCCAGTACGTCCGGGAGATTGCGAAATACGACAGCATCAGGGCGCTCATGCATTCGGCGGATACCTCGCATGCAGCGCACCTCGACACGGCATCCACAGGTGCCGGCAAGGACAGCGTCCGGACCTCTGCGCCCCCGCCTCCAGCCATGTCCCTTGAATCTGTCGAGGAGAAACTTGCGTCGAACGAGAATGAACTCGCGGGTCTGTTCTACGCAACGATTGGCCTCCCCGATTCGGCGGAGCGGCGGTACAGGAACGTCGTTGCCATCCGCCCGGACGGTCCGCTTGTACCGCGCGCGCTGTTCACCCTGGCGCAGATCTATTCCCGTGACACCACGGGATCGAGGGGACGCGTTGATTCGATCTACCACGCGATCATCGAACGGTTTCCTGGTTCAGAGTTTGCCGCAGAATCACGTCGCCTTCTCGGTCTTCCCGTGCAGAAGCAAATCCTCGATCCTGCCGAGCAATCGTACACGCTCGGCGAATCGCTCATGGTCGCGGGGAAAAACCTTGCCGCGATAGCTACCTTCAGGACAATCGTCGAGCGCTATCCAGCGTCGCCGTTTTCCTCGCGCGCGCTCTACGCCGCCGGCTGGCTGTATGAGAACGAGCTCGACCGTCCCGACAGCGCGCTGGCGACGTATGAACGCCTGATCACAAGATATCCCGCCTCTCCGTACGCCGTGAAAGTCCAGCCGAGGATGATCGAGGCGAAGTCTCCGGGAAAATCACAGTCGGCGGCTGACAGCACAGAATTGGAACGGTCGGCGGACCGCCGGCTCGGAACAATCGATGACGAAGTCGTCCGGGGAAAACGGCGAACGGTCCCCGACACTCCCGCAGGCCAGAGACCCCAGGGCGAGCCGAAGAAACCGGCGGAAACCGAAAGGCCCGATCTCGAATGAGGATTGAGACCTGCCCCGTCACCGGCGTTCGCCGGGCTGGCGACGGCATCTTTGTCCTCGGCATCACTTCGCCGGGCATTGCATCGACCATCCGCCCGGGCCAATTCATCAACGTGCGCGTTGAACCGGGAAACGATCCGCTCCTGCGGCGTCCCTTCAGCGTGTACCGCATCGATGGCTCGACGGTCGAGATCATCTTTAACGTCGTAGGCCGGGGGACCGCTGCACTGTCGCACAAGCGGGGAGGCGACATCCTGGACGTCCTCGGACCGCTGGGCGTTCCCTTCGGGATCGCAGCTCCCGACTATGAGACAGCGATACTGATCGGAGGGGGTCTCGGGGTGGCACCTCTCCCTATTCTCACCGATGCACTTCGCCCGGGCGTGCGTGCGATCCTCACCTTCATCGGCGCTCGAAACGCGAAGCAGATTGTCCGTGACCATCTTGCCGACCCGCGCATTGCGACAGACGACGGGAGCGCGGGTTTCCATGGTACCGTCGTCCAGCTTGCAGAAGAGACGCTGTCCAGGAACATGCCTCGCCGGCCGAAGATCTTCGCGTGCGGACCAACTCCCATGCTCAGGGCGGTTGCAGCATTTGCCGTACGTCTGGATGTCCCCTGCGAAGTGTCGCTCGAAGGCCCCATGGGGTGCGGGATCGGCATCTGTCAGGGGTGTCCGGTGGAACTCGCGGGGGAGGAGAAACGCTACGCGCTGATGTGCAAGGACGGACCGGTATTCGATTCCAGGATTATCAGGATCTGACCATGGCAGCAACGTCATTCACCCTCGCGGGTATGTACCTGAAGAACCGCGTGCTCGCGGCGTCGGGGACATACGGATACGGCGACGAGTGCCTTGACGTCGCCGATGTGACGCGGCTGGGGGGCATCGTCACGAAGTCGTTGTCGCTCAAACCGCGCGCAGGCAATCCCCCCGTTAGGATCGCCGAGACTGCGGGAGGCATGCTCAATTCCATCGGTCTGGCGAACATTGGCGCCCACCGGTTCATCACCGAGAAGCTGCCGTTTCTCCGGACGGTGGACACCGCCGTCGTTGTCAACATCGCGGCGAGCACGGTGGATGAATATTGCGAGGTGTTGAGCATCCTCGACGGCGAGGACGGGATCGACGGCTTTGAGATCAACGTCTCCTGCCCGAATGTGCGGGAGGGGGGACTCAGTTTTGGCACGAGCTGTCCCGCCGTCGCCGAGATCACGCGCCGACTCCGGCCGCTGACCCGCCGGCCACTCATCATTAAGTTGACGCCGAATGTCACCCACATTTCCGAATTTGCTCGTGCCGTGGAAGCAGAGGGTGCGGACGCCGTCTCGGTGATCAATACCCTGATCGGTATGGCGGTAAACGTCAGGACGCGGGCGCCCGTCCTCTCCACCGTCACGGGCGGCCTCTCCGGTCCGGCCATCAAGCCGGTCGCGCTGGCCAAGGTGTACGAAACGGCACGTGCGGTACGGATCCCTGTGATCGGCATCGGCGGGATCGCCTCGGCGAACGACGCGCTTGAATTCCTGATCGCCGGTGCATCTGCCGTCCAGGTCGGCACTGCGAACTTCATCGATCCGGCCGCCGGGATCACCATCGCTGCCGGGATCAATCGCTACTGCGACGAGAACGGGATCGAGGACGTGGGTGAGCTTGTCGGATCGCTGAACGTGGGCGCCGGCGTCTCCGTTGTCGATAGCTGGCTGTGACGTCCACCCGCAACACCATCCGGTACCTCTACGGCCTGCAACACCGCGGGATGAAATTCGGCCTGCGGAATATCCGTGCGCTGCTCGGCGCAGTCGGCCATCCGGAACGTCTTTTTCCCTCTATTCACATCGCAGGCACCAACGGCAAGGGTTCGACTGCTGCGTTCATTGCGTCGGCGTTCCAGGAAGCAGGGTATTGCACAGGGCTGTACACCTCACCTCATCTGATCCGCTTTACGGAGCGGATCCGGATCAACGGCGAGGAAATCCCTGAGCAGCGGCTGGCGGAGTATGTCCGGACCCTGCGACCCTCGATCGATGCTGTCGGCGCCACGTTCTTTGAGGCGACCACCTGCATCGCGTTCCTCTACTTTGCCGATGAGGGGGTTGATTGCGCTGTCATTGAGACAGGCCTGGGGGGGCGCTTGGACGCGACCAATGTCCTTCGCCCCATGATCAGCGTGATTACGAATGTGTCCTTGGAGCACAAGGAGTTTCTGGGATCGACTGTGGCCAGGATTGCCCGTGAGAAAGGGGGGATCATCAAACCGGGGGTCCCGGTCGTTACGGCATCTGACGACCCGGAGGTTCTCGGGATCCTGCGCAGAATCGCACTGCGGCGACGGGCGCGACTCTGGGAATCTGGCCGCGTTGTGGGGCTGGTGGGGCGCGGCAGGGGGCGGATCTCGATCTCGTCCCGGTCACTGAGGATCGCGGGAGTGTTCCCTGGACTCAGGGGAACGTTTCAGCGTCGGAATATCGCTCTCGCCGCATCGACACTGGCGGTCCTTCGTCGATCAGCGCACTTCAGGCGATGGTTTCCTCGAGTCGGCTCGGCCGCACTCCGCCGGGGGATTGCGCGGGTTCGCGCAAATACCGGACTCCGGGCCCGCTTCGAGAAGTGTTCTGCGAATGGAACAATGCTGATTGATGTCGCCCACAACCCCGCGGGGATCGAAGCGCTGGTCGGCGAGCTCTCACGCATGAAACACCCGCCGCGCGTTGCCGTATTTGGAGTCATGCGCGACAAGGAATACCGGCTGATGCTCGGCTCCCTGCGGCGTATTGTGGATGCGATCGTGGCGGTTGCCCCGCAGATGAAACGGGCACTTCCCGTGGCGCGCATCGTCGGCGAGGCTCGGCAACTGGGTATTCGTTGCGTGAGAGGCGGTTCTGTTGCACACGGGCTTCGCCGGGCGCGTGCGGTAGCCCGGAAGGGGACAATTCTCGTGACGGGCTCTCATTTTGTTGCAGGGGAGGCGCTGAGGGAGGTTCGCAGGGAAGATGCTTGACTTTATGGCGTGAAAGAGGTATATTGTTTGCGTCAACTCCGGGATTGTCGAAGGTCTCCCTGACGTCCCATTATACCACCTGTTCGAAACTCATCGGTACTCTCGACCGTTTTCCACCTGTCGCCTCTCCGCTCGTTTCTCACTTCGATTGATGCATTACTCCTGTCCGCGGGGACGTGACGGCGCGCGACGCTTCTGTTGACCACTTGTTGAAAGGCTTCGCATCCATGGCTACAATGGACATTGCCGAGCTCAAAGGCAAAAAGATCGCCGAGCTCAACCAGATCGCCAAAGACCTGAACATCGCGGGGTACAGCGATCTGCGCAAGCAGGAGCTGATCTTCAAGATCCTCGAAGCGCAGACCGAGCAGGGTGGCCTCACGTTCAGCCGTGGCGTGCTCGAAGTGCTCCCCGACGGCTACGGGTTTCTCCGATCCGTCGACTACAACTATCTCCCGTCGCCCGACGATATTTACGTTTCTCCCTCTCAGATCAAGAAGTTTAACCTGCGTACCGGCGATACCGTCAGCGGTCAGGTCCGACCGCCGAAGGAAGGGGAGCGGTTCTTCGCCCTCCTGCGTGTTGAAGCGGTGAACGACGAAAATCCGGATTCGATCCGGGAGCGGGTGTTGTTCGACAACCTCACGCCCCTCTACCCGAACGCCACGCTGAAGCTCGAAACCGCCCCGGGCGAGTACTCCATGAGAATCATGGACCTCCTCTCCCCCCTCGGCAAGGGGCAGCGCGGGATGATCGTGTCTCCCCCGAAGGCCGGCAAAACGATCCTGCTTCAGAAGATCGCCAACAGCATCACCCGGAACCACCCCGAAGTGAAGATGATCGTCCTCCTCATCGACGAGCGGCCCGAGGAGGTGACCGACATGGAGCGTTCGGTGAATGCCGAGGTGGTGAGCTCGACGTTCGACGAACCCCCCGAGCGGCACGTGCAGGTGTCGGACATGGTGCTGGAGAAGGCCAAGCGGCTCGTGGAGGCCAAGAAGGATGTGGTGATCCTCCTCGACAGCATCACGCGCCTCGCGCGGGCCCATAACACCGTCGTTCCGCACTCCGGCAAGATCCTGTCGGGCGGCGTTGACGCCAACGCCCTCCACAAGCCGAAACGGTTCTTCGGTGCGGCGCGCAACATCGAGGAAGGGGGGAGTCTCACCATCGTCGCCACGGCCCTGGTTGAGACGGGCAGCCGGATGGACGAGGTGATCTTCGAGGAGTTCAAGGGGACAGGCAATATGGAAATCATCCTCGACCGGAAGCTGAGCGACAAGAGAATCTTCCCGGCGATGGACATCAACCGCTCCGGGACGCGCAAGGAGGAGCTCCTGATCGATGCGGACGATCTCAACCGCATCTGGATCCTCCGGAAGCTGCTGTCCGATTTCAACACCGTCGATGCGATGGAGTTCGTCCTCGAAAAGATGCGCGGCACGAAAGCTAACAAGGATTTCCTCCGCTCGATGAGCAGCTGAGCCGATGAGGGAAAGAGACGTGCAGTCGGGCGTCTCTTTTCCGTTTTCATAAGGAGTGAAACACGCATGATTGACGTGGTGATTGTCAGCGCTTGCCGGACGCCGATCGGAAGCTTCCGCGGCGCCCTCAGCCCTGTCCCCGCTCCCCGGCTCGGGGCCGTTGTGATTCAGGAGGCGGTTCGTCGCGCAGGGATTGCGCCCGCCGACGTCCAGGAAGTGATCATGGGAAATGTGCTCCAGGCGGGGGTCGGTCAGGCGCCTGCCCGCCAGGCCGCGATCTTTGCCGGGCTCCCGACGTCCGTCGAATGCATGACGGTCAACAAGGTCTGCGGCTCGGGCTTGAAAGCCGTCATGCTTGCGGCACAGGCGATCATGGTGGGTGACGCCGATACGATCGTTGCAGGCGGAATGGAAAGCATGTCCAACGCACCCTATCTGCTGGAAAAGGGGCGCGAAGGGTATCGCATGGGGAACGCCGAGCTGGTCGATGCGCTCTTCAAGGACGGTCTCCTCGACGTCTACAACAACTACCTGATGGGAAACGCCGCCGAGCTGTGCGCGCGTGAGTGCAACGTTCCCCGCGAGGCCCAGGACGAGTTCGCCATCCTCAGCTACACGAGGGCGCAGGAAGCTCAGAAGACGGGGAAGTTCTCCAAAGAAATCATCGGCGTGCAGGTCCCTTCGGGAAAAGGGGAACCGGTAACGGTGCTGGAGGATGAAGATCCCTTCAAGACGAATTTCGATAAAATCCCGAAGCTCAAGCCCGCCTTTGTCAAGGACGGGACGGTGACGCCGGCGAACGCTTCAAAGATCAACGACGGCGCCGCGGCGCTTGTTGTGATGTCTGCGGCAAAGGCGAAGGAAAAGGGCCTCACGCCCCTCGCACGGATCATTGCGCAGGCCTCGTTTGCGAAAGACCCGGCCTGGTTCACCACGGCGCCCGCCGATGCGATCGCCAGGATCCTGAGCAAGGCACACATGACCGTGAAGGACATCGATCTCTTCGAGGTCAATGAGGCCTTTGCCGTGGTGGCGCTTGCCGTGAACCGGCTTGCCGGTCTGGACGTGAACAAGGTCAATGTCCACGGCGGCGCGATCGCGCTCGGCCATCCGCTGGGAGCAAGCGGCGCCCGCATCCTCGTGACGTTGCTCCATGCACTCGAGCAGCGCAGTCTCAAGCGCGGGCTGGCAGCGCTGTGTATAGGCGGAGGAGAGGCGTCGGCTCTCATCGTCGAGCGTACGTAGTATCGCAGGGAGACCGGGGGACCAGGAGACATGGGGAAGGGGGGATGAAAATGAATTCAGATGTCTGAGATCAGATTTCCGATATCTGAATTCGATCGGAATGCAATCCCTCTGCTGACATACCTCATCCCTTGATCTCAATCTCGATCTCAACCTCGCCCTTAACCTCAACCATTACCTTAACCTCAACCTTAACCTTAACCTTAACCTTAACCTTCCCAAATGGGCCTCAAAACGATATGCGTAGTTGGCGCCGGCACTATGGGCAACGGCATCGCCCATACGTTCGCCCAGTGCGGGTTTCCGGTTACACTCGTCGATGTAAAGCAGGAGTTCCTCGATCGCGGGCTTGCGACCATTACCGCGAACCTTGACCGCCAGGTGAAAAAGGGAACCATCACCGCCGACGTGAAATCCCAGACCCTGGCGCGCATTAGCACCGGAACCGACCTTGCCTCTGCGGCAAGTACAGCAGAGTTCGTCGTGGAGGCCGCGACCGAAGACCGCAGCATCAAGCTTGGGATCTTCCGGACGCTCGATGCCTCCGCGCGGCCCGACGTGATCCTTGCCACCAACACCTCATCGATCTCCATCACGGAGATCGCGGCGGCCACAAAGCGCCCCGACAAAGTGATCGGGATGCACTTCATGAATCCTGTTCCGGTCATGAAGCTCGTGGAGGTCATCCGCGGCCTGGCCACGTCGGATGCAACGTTTGCGACGGTGAAGGGGCTTTGCGAGACCATGGAAAAAGTCCCGGTGGAGGTCCACGATTACCCGGGCTTCGTGGCGAACCGGCTCCTCCTGCCGATGCTGAACGAGGCGATGTACTGCGTCATGGAGGGAGTCGCCACCCCCGAGGCGATCGACACGGTCATGAAGCTCGGCATGAACCATCCCATGGGTCCACTGGCGCTCGCAGACTTCATCGGGCTCGATGTCTGCCTGGCCATCATGAACGTGTTGCACGAGGGGCTCGGGGACGCGAAGTACCGTCCATGCCCTTTGCTGAAGAAGATGGTGGCGGCGGGGCATCTGGGCAGGAAGACGGGACGAGGCTTTTTTGCTTATGATAGGACGTAGTGCGGGGAGTAATCAGAAGTCAGTAGGCAGAAGTCAGTAGTCAGAAACCCGGCAATGAGCAGCCGGAGACACATTCATCCTCTCATCTCTCTTCTTTTCTTTTGCAACTCATCACTCTTCACTCATAACTCTTAACTATGAACTTCGCTCTTACTGAGACTCACACCATGATCCGCGAAACCGCGCGGAAGTTTGCCGAGGAACGCGTCGCCCCGGGGAGCATCGAACGGGATGAGAAGGAGGAATTCCCCCGCGAGATTGTCAGGGAGCTTGGAGAACTGGGATTCATGGGGATGATGGTACCCGAGGAGTGGGGTGGTGCGGGACTCGACACGCTGAGTTACGTCATCGCCATGGAGGAGATCTCACGGGTGGACGCCTCGGTCGGCGTCATCATGTCCGTGAACAACTCGCTGGTCTGCTACGGGATCAACAAGGACGGCTCGGATGACCAGAAGGAACGTTTTCTTCGCGATCTGGCGGCGGGTCGGAAGTTGGGGGCATTTGCCCTCTCGGAGCCCGAGGCGGGGAGTGATGCCTCCAACCAGCACACGCTTGCTGCCAGGGACGGCGACTCCTACGTCCTGAACGGCACGAAGAACTGGATCACGAACGGCTCCACGGCTGACCTTGTCCTGGTCATGGCGGCAACCGACAGGACCAAGGGAGCAAAGGGGATCAGCACGTTCATCGTGGAAAAGGGGACCCCTGGCTTCACCGTTGCCAAGAAAGAGAAGAAGCTCGGCATCCGGAGCTCCGACACGGTATCCCTCTCGTTCACCGACTGCCGTGTTCCGGCGGGGAACAGGATTGGCGCGGAGAGTGAAGGGTTCCGATTTGCGATGAAGACGCTCGAAGGGGGGAGGATCGGGATTGCGGCCCAGGCGCTCGGCATCGCCCGCGGGTGCCTCGAGGCCTCCGTCCACTACGCACGGGAACGAAAGGCGTTCGACCGCCCTATTGCGGAGCTGCAGGCGATCCAGTTCAAGATTGCGGATATGGCCACCAATATCGACGCTGCCAGGATGCTGATGTACAAGTCTGCTGCACTGAAAGACGCTGGCGAGCCCTTCGGGGCCGAGGCGGCAATGGCGAAGCTGTTTGCATCAAAAATCGCAGTTCAGGCGGCTCTGGAGGCGATCCAGATCCACGGAGGATACGGGTACGTCCGCGAGTACCTGGTGGAACGGTATTTGCGCGATGCGAAGATCACGGAGATCTATGAGGGGACATCCGAAATCCAGCGGATCGTGATCGCCCGCTCCTTGCTAAAGTGAATCGCGATATGTACATTCGGGGAACCTTTACCAACATACTCGGAGGCTCTGACCATGAAGCGCGCTTCCCCCCTGTTCGCCCTGTTCGCAATCCTTGCATGGTGCACCGTTGATGCCTCGGCTCAGCCCCAGTGGGTCGTCGGGGGGCGCCTCGGCCTTTCCATCTACACTGTCGGCGGCGGGTCGAGTTACTTCGATCCCTTCTTTGGCCAGACAATCAAGCCCCCGAGCTCGACTCAGGCAGGCCTCCAGATCGGCCCGTCGGGAGAAGTGATCTTCAACAGGAGGTTTGCCATTTGCATGGATCTCAATTTGAACACTCAAGGTGGTACACCGATTGAGTGGGCGAACACCTTCAAGATGTATTTCAACATCCCCGGTTCGAAGATCCGTCCGTACGGTGACGCCGGGTTCAACCTCTTCTTCTACACCGGCGGTCCCTATTTCGGCATCCGGGCCGGTGGTGGAGCGCTCTTCCCGATTGCCCAGGATCTGTATGTGCCGGCCGATCTCCAATTCGGCCCTGTGTTTGCGACCGGCATTACTCCGTTCTATATTGCCGTCACAAGCGGCATCAGGTACGAGATCCGCTAACGCGGGCTTGCCGTCCCGTTCTTTTCCCTGCTATCATCATTGTTGGTTTCCTGTGTGTGTCCGGTCCAAGTTGGCATGCCTCTTCGGTCCACGCCGGAGGGGCATGCGTGCTTTCGTCCCGTGCCCCCGACTGGCGCGGGGCATCGACCACATGATTGAGGAGATACTTCCATGAAACGCACATTCAAGGCAATTACAGTTGTGTTGCTTACGACTATGGTCGTCGCCTCTGCAACCGCTCAGATCGAGTTCGGCGCCGGGTTGAAGCTCGGGCTGAATTTCGGGACTCTGTCGCTCGACCCGGAGACGCTCAACCCGGGCGTCACCAAAAGCGGAAAGATGGGTTTCATGGTTGGAGGCGTGGCCGAGCTCGGCTTTGCGAAGATGTTCTACGTGGTCCTTGAGCCCACCTATGTTGGGCACGGATGCGAGTTCAGCCAGGGACCTGCAAAACAAACGCTCAGCTACAACTACTTGAATCTCCCGTTTCTCTTCAAGGTCAAATTCCTGAAGGGCATGGTCCGTCCTTACGGTTTTGCCGGCCCCAGTTTCGGCATTCTCCTCTCGTCGAAGTCGAAAACAGAGGGGGCGGGTCCGGGTTTTGACGGGGAATCCGATCTGAAGGATTTCACGGAGGGGACGAACTTCGCCATCGACTTCGGGGGTGGCGCTGAGATCAACATCATACCGAAACTTGGGTTGACGGCCGACGTACGATATTCACTGGGGTTGAGCGACATCAACAAGACCCCTGCGGCGCCTGGAGCACAGGCGCTCAAGATCAAGACCCGTGGGTTCCAGGTACTGCTTGGCGCCATTGTTCACCTCATGTAATGCCACAGTCCTGCGATTCCGTTGTGCGGTGAGGAGTTAGCGCTGTTGCGTGTTCCATCGCTTTACTGAACGGGAACAACGTTTTGCGAGAGCAAATCTTGACAATGAGGTGAAGTTTAGGTATACTTGGTGCGATTGTTTTTCCCGACATTCCCCTAACCCAATCATTTATCCACTTATCGGAGTCATGACAATGAAAAAGCTGTTACTGGCGGTCGTGGTCTTGGCGTTGGCCGTGGGACTGGCAGCGCCCTCCAATGCGCAGGGGAAGATGGTCGTGAGCGTTGGCGGCGACTTTCTGCTCCCCATGGGAACCTTCGGCGACGCCTATTCGATCGGCTTTGGTGGCAGTGCGCGTGGTCAGTATAACTTCACCCCGATGTTCAGCGCCGGACTTACGGCGGGATACTACACCTGGACGGGGAAGGATATCGCAGGATCCACTGTGAAGCCGTCGTTCAGCGGCGTGCCGGTGCGCGTGTTCGGCAAGTACTACTTCATGCCGGAAGGCAAAGCCCGCTTCTACGGCATTGCAGAGCTCGGGCTCTTCTTCTGGTCAAGCAAGGTCAGCACGCCCGTGATCACCACGCCATTCGGGACGTTTGGCGGCGAGATTTCTTCGACGGGAAGTGACTTCAACTATGCCCCCGGCGTCGGAGTTGAGATTGCCGCCGGAAAGGTCACGGTCGATGTCTCCGCCCGTTATGACGGGATTGCCACCTCGGGGAGCTCATCCGGGAGCCTTGGTGCGCGCGTTGGCGTGAATTTCCCCATCTGATGAGGTCAGGTTGTAATTCGAAAAGGAAGCCTTCGGGCTTCCTTTTTTTTTATCATCACGGTGCTCCGATGTTCTGGTTGCCCGTCGTAGTTTCATTCCTGATTACGCTCTCCCTCAGCCAGCACGCTGGGGCCGGATCTGTGGGAGAGGCACAGGTGGATTCGTCCCAGCCAACCGTCACCCTCCGCTTCGGCGGCGATGTGCTGCTGGGGGGCTACTATGAGTCCGCAACTGCCGGACGGCCTGCGTATGCCTTCGAAGGATTCACCGCACTGTCCGACGCCGACGTGGCAATGGTGAACTTCGAACACCCTGTCACCCGTCAGGGGAAGAAAGTCCCCAAACCCTACAACTTCCGGATGTCACCGGAGTATCTCCCGGCTCTCACTGCGGCCGGGATCGATATCGTTTCACTGGCGAATAACCATATCTTCGACTATGGCAAGGAAGGACTTTTCGATACAATTTCGTATCTTGATTCGATAGGGATCCTTCACGTGGGCGCGGGACGGGATCGGGAGGAGGCGTATCGCCCCGTCGTTCTCAATATTCGCGGACAGAAGATCGGATTCCTCGCGTACTATGGGGGGGGTGAATCTCCGGGTGCGCGGCGCAGGTCAGCCGGCGTGGCCCGACGAGAGCTTCCACTCATACGCGATCAGATTGACACGCTCCGGAGGAGGGACAACGTCGGGTTCATCGTCGTGAATCTCCACTGGGGGACGGAGAAAGCATTGTCACCGGATGCCTCTCAGCGGGCATTTGCGCACGCAGTGATCGATGCGGGAGCGGATGCGGTTATCGGGCATCATCCGCACGTACTGCAGGGGATAGAGCGGTACAGGAACGGCGTAATCGCGTACTCCCTGGGGAACCTGTTGTTCGGGGGGAACAGTCGGGACAGGTACGATACCGGCATCCTGGAGATCCGGCTTGAACCGGACGGCCCACGGTACCGGTTCATGCCCGTCCGGATCGACGCATGGCGCGCATCGCTGCTCGGCGGCGCTGACTCGGCGCGCGTGGTGCAATCGGTTCGGCGGCTGTCAAGAATGTTTCCGGCAACGATATTCACCAACTAAGGAGCATGCATGAAATCTCGTGGCTGTCTGATCGCGGCAATCATCGTCGGCGCGATTGCGGTGTTTGCGGTCGGCACTTTCCTCTGGGGTGTGGGTGTCAATAACACACTTGTGTCGCTGGACGAAGGCGTGCGTTCCGCCTGGAGCCAGGTCGAGAGCCAGTACCAGAGACGTGCAGACCTCATCCCGAATCTCGTCGAAACAGTCAAAGGCTACGCCAATCAGGAGCAGGAGGTGTTGCTTGGCGTGACCGAAGCGAGGGCCAAGGTGGGACAGATGACGGTCACGAAGGACGTGCTCGACGACCCGCAGGCGTTTTCGAAATTCCAGGCGGCGCAGGATCAGTTGAGCTCCGCGCTGCAGCGACTGCTGGTCGTCTCGGAGAATTATCCCCAGTTGAAGTCAAACGAGAACTTCCTTGCCCTCCAGACCCAGCTTGAGGGGACGGAGAACCGGATCACCGTGGAGCGTCAGCGGTTCAACCAGTCGGTGCAAACGTATAACACCACCGTCCGCCGATTCCCCGCCTCCATGGTTGCCGCATTCCGCGGGTTCCGGGAGAGGCCCTATTTTGACGCGATGGCTGGAGCAGAGAACGCCCCGCAGGTGAAATTCTGAGCGTGCCCACAGGAGACGGCGTGCGAAGATTCTCCTGGCTGCTGTTGGTCGTTGTCGCCGCCTGGTTCCCGCTTCATGCGCAGGAAATGGAGATCCCTGCGCTCAGCAGGTACGCCACGGATCTGTCGGGCACGCTCACGTCCGGCGAGCTTGCACGGCTGGAGCGCATGCTCAGGACGTTCGATGATTCCACGTCGACGCAGATCGTCGTCCTCATGGTCCCCTCCATGGGGGGCGGATCGCTTGAGGATATCACACTCCGGATTGCCGAGAAAAACAGGATCGGCCGCGAGAGGAAAAACAACGGCGTCCTGCTGTTCGTGGCAATGGAGGATCGTCGTATCCGCATCGAGGTCGGCTACGGGCTGGAGGGGGCGCTTCCCGATGCGCTGACCGGACTGATCATACGACGGGAAATCACTCCGCACTTCCGGGAAGGAGATTACTACGGCGGCATCATGGCGGGCGTGGAATCAATCATGGCCGCTGTGAAGGACGAATACAGGCAGGAGTCCAGGGAGGATCGGCGTGATTGGGGGAGTTTGATCCCGGCCCTGGTCGTGATCGCATTGCTCGTTATGTTAATGAGCCGGATGAGGGGCGGCGGTGGCGGGTGGGGGATGCGGAGTTCCGGACTCCCATGGATCATCGGGGGCATGGGGGGAGGATTCAGAGGAGGAGGCTTTGGAGGCCGGATCGGGGGAGGATCGTTCGGCGGCGGGGGCTTCAGCGGGGGCGGAGGTTCCTTCGGCGGGGGCGGGGCGAGCGGGAGCTGGTAAGCGGCTGGATCTCGAGTACATTTCCAGTGTTGTTCTCCAATCTTGCGTATGAGCACGGCAGGGGAGCCATCAGGCATATTGGAAACCGCATCACTGCGCGATCTCATTGATGGGCTTGCGAAGGGAGAGCAGTGCATTATCGCTGCCCCGTCGGAGGAGACGTGTGTCGGACTGCGCGCGGCTCTCGCTGCTTTCCTCGGGGACGCGATCCTCGATCTTGACACTGTCGGCGGGAAGGCGGCGACCGGTGCAGCGGCCGAGGCCGGGAGGATGATCCCCCGAATCTCCCCCCGGACCCCACTGTTGATCGTCTGGAACCAGGGAAAGCAGCCCTGGCAGCGAAATGAAAAAGAGATTCTTCGTTTCCACGAACGGTTTTCTGCGCGACTCGCCCGATCTGGAAGACGATCGGTCTGGATTCTCCACTCTTCCGCCATCCCACCGTCCGCTCTCGGCCAGCTCAAGGACCGGCCTCGTTTTGTCTTCGAAGTGACGACGATCGGCGGAGCAACGTACTGCCAGTGTATCACTGCGAAAGGTGTCTTTGCCCCGCTGTTGTTTTTCCCCCGCCGTCTGCGGATAGATGAGTCGGGTCTCCCGTGGGATCCTCCGGCACTCCCCGCAGGGCGAGGCGACTCCGTGGTGGACATACTGCAGGAGCCTTTCCGTGAGATGTTCGAGCGTGCGCACGACGGGATGATTCTGGTGGATCAGAGCAACGGCGAAGTTCTTGCAAATCCCCGTGCCTGTGCCATGATGGGATATAACGCGAGAGAGATGAAACGCGTCACCCTGGATCGCGTGATCGCGCCGGGCAAATATCGAGCGGCTCTTCGATTCGTGGCGGAGCTCCGGAAATCACGCAAGGCGACGGGCCTGGTCGTGCTGCGCCGCAAGAGTGGGCGCATCTTCACGGCCGCGGTATCCGCATCGTCGCTGGGAGGCGGTCGAACCCTGGCGACATTGCGTGACGCGGCCGAGGAAGTGCGGCGAGGAGATGAACTCGTTGCGGGCAGAGAAGAGACGATCCGGAAGCTCCGCGCGTCGATGCAGAGTCTCGAAGCGGTCATTGACCGGCAGCCGGCTGCGGTGACGATTGCGCAGAACGGCCGGTTTGTGTATGCGAACAAGCCATTTGCCTCTCTGGTGGGTGCAGGATCCGCTGCCGAAGTGGTGGATAAGGACGTGGCATTCATGCTTGCGCCCAGGGCGCGGAAGGAGTTCGCGGACCGGCTCCGACCCGGCATGCCGGGGAAATCAGCGGAACTCATCATTGAATATATAATGCGGCGGGAGGACGGGTCTCATCGGACGATCGAGCTGCATGGGGAATCGGTGCTCTATGGAGGTGCGCCGGCCCTCGTGTGCCATCACACCGACATATCCGAACGGCATGCCCTCGCGGAGGAGGCACGACGACACGCCCGCGAACAAAGCGTTTTGAATCAGCTCGCCCACGAGATCCATCTGTCGCTCGATCCCGACGCCGTTATGGTCTCGCTGATCAGGGCTGCAGTGCGGTGGCTCGGGTTTGACGGCGGGGGGAGCTATCGACGGGAGCCGGACGGCGTAACGCTGACGCTCGCTGTGCACGAGAATTTACCCCAGGCCGTGATCGATGCGCTTGCGCGGCAACACGTCGATGAAGGGGTATCAGGTCTTGCGGTGAAGACTGCAGAAGCGGTGCTCCTGGACACTTCGGACTATCCGCCGCACCTTCCGTACAAATCGCTGTTCGAGTCCGCGGGAATCCGGACCGTTCTCCTTCTCCCTCTCCTGGCCGGCGAAGAGGTCAACGGACTTGTGATCTTCTGCTCAGCGAAAGAAGCTCCCCCGACCGCGCGTGATACAGTTCTCCTCGCGAAAATCTCCCGGCACGCGGGCGACGCGCTGGCCAACGCTCTGCGCTATGACCGGCTCCGCGAGTCCGAGGTGCGCTACCACGGAGCCGTCGACGCACTTCCTGATGTCCTCTACGAGTCGACGCCTGCCGGCGCATTCTTCCTCCTGAGTCGCCAGGCGGAGCGGCTCACGGGATACGCATGCGAGGAGTTTCTCCTCAATCCTAATCTCTGGCGGAACATTCTCCATCCCGACGACCGCACCGCGTATGCACAGAGGGTGGCGCAGCGGGAGTCGGGGATTGAAGAGTTCACCCTCGAATACCGTCTCCTCCCCAAAGGCAAGGCCGCATACCGGTACGTGCGGGATGCCGTGCGATACCGTCGCGATGACTCGGGAGCCGTGACATCGATTGTCGGGACGGTAAGCGACATCACCGCGCGCGTCGAAGCGGAACATGCGTTGGCCGAGGCCTCCGCGTTCACCGGGCTCGTGCTCCAGAGCGTCCAGGAAGGCGTCATGGTCTATGACCGCGAACTCCGCTACAGGGAGTGGAACCGGTCAATGGAACTTCTCACGGGCTTTTCCCGCGACCAGGTCGTGGGACGCAGCGGGCTCGACGGTCCGCCGCATTTCGAGCTGGAGGACTTCCACGAGCTCCTTCACCGTGCGCTCGCTGGCGCTCCCGTAAGCTCCGAAGACGTGAAGTTTGTCCGGCCGGAGGGAGGGGAACCACTGCTCCTCTGGTGTCGGCTTTCGCCGCTGCGCGACGAGTCGGGTGTCATCGCGGGGGTCGTCGGAACGGTCACCGATGTCACCCATCGCAAGAGCCTGGAGCGCGAGCTCCGGGAATCGGAAGAAACCCTGCGCAATGTCATCGACACCCTCGGCGATGCGCTGATGATCTGCGATCTCCGGGGGAAGGTCTGGGAGGTCAACCGCGAGTTTACCGCGCTCACCGGCTATGCGCGGGGAGAAGTGATCGGCACTGACTTCCCCTACCCATGGCTGATCGAAGAACAGATGCCGCGGTTCATGGTCTGGCTGGCGGCGCTTCGGGAGAAGAAGTTCCTGCGCGATTTCGACATGACCTGGAAACGGCATGACGGCCACAAGATCGCCATCAGCATGAATACCACGCTCCTCCGGAACGCGCTCGGCGAGCCGGTTGCCATGTTGAACCTGGCCCGGGACATCTCGGAGCGTCACCGGCTGACCGGCGAGCTGGCGGCCAAGGGGCGTCAGATCGAAATGCTGAACCGGATCATCAGCAAAGCCAACTCCACGGTGGAGTTCGCACAGATCTTCGATACTATTGCGGAGGAAGTGCGAGGCCTGACCGCGTACGACCACATGAACGTCTGCCTTCTGACCGACGACCGCGAGCACCTCCGGGTGCATGCCTCCGTGGGGGGAGAATTTCCGCTGCCACGCCAGGGTGACGTCATACCACTTGCAGAATGCAGCTCACGGGTCTCCCTGGCCGAGCGACAGGCAATGGTCTTCGACGATCTCTCCAGGGGTGAGTCGGGGCAGTTGCTTCCGGCGCGGGCGGGGATGCGGTCGGAGATCAGCATTCCGATCATGCTGAACGAGCGTGTCCTCGGAACGTTCAACGTGTTCAGTGCAGGTGCATCCGCGTTCCGCGGCGACGAGCTCAGCTACCTTCAGCCGATCGCCGACCAAATTGGGGCACTGATCGACAGGACGCAGCTCTTCCAGCGTGTCAGGGACGACAGTGCGTACATCCACAACCTCCTCGACTCGATCGAGAGCGTGGTCTTCACCGTCGACCAGAATTCGGTGGTGAGGGAGGTGAACACCGCCTGGCGCGAGTTTGCCGTCCTGCAGGGAACTCCAGATCTTGGTGAGGAGTCACAGATCATCGGCCGTCAGCTCGGCGAGGTGATCGCCGAGCCTGCCCTCTGCGCGGAGCTTCCCGCCGTTATCCCGAATCTCTTTGACGGGACCCTCAAGGAGTTTTCGCGGGAGTTTGTGTTCGGGCAGGCCGAGAAGGGGAAGTCGTTCCACCTGGCCGTGACGCCAATGGCGGTGCATGAGCGCGTCACCGGGCTTGTCTTCACGCTGACGGACATCACGGAAATCAAGCGGGCGGAGGAGGAGGTCAGGCGACGCAACGAGGAACTGGTTGCGCTGAACGCGGTTGCCTCGTCAATTAATCAGTCGCTGGAGCTGGATGAGGTTCTCGCCGTCGCGGCGGCACAGGTCAGGCGGCTGTCAAAGGCCGACATAGTGCTCTGCTATCTCAGTGACGAGCGCGACCGGCTGCGCCTTGCTTCCCATCTGGGCATCACAGAGAGGCATGCAACAGAAGTGAAGGTCATCGACCGTGAGGGGAGCCTGGCAGGGGCCATCATCACCGGGGGGAAACCTGTGGCGATCGCCGGCGACGTCGCGTCCGATGCCAGGGTGACGCCGCAGGGGCGGGCCATGTTCGGCGAACTCGGCATGCAGAGTCTGATCGGGATTCCTCTCACCAGCAAGGAACGGGTCCTTGGCGCCTTAATCATTGCCTTTGCCAGCCCTCACGCCGCCACAGACCAGGAACAACGCGTGCTGATGCTTATCGGTAACCAACTTGGTGCAGCACTGGAAAACGTCCAGTTATACAGCGAAGTGCAGTCGCAGGTGCGTCGGATTACCCTCCTGTTTGAAATCGGACGGGGACTCACCGGCGCCCTCGACACGAGGACCGTCCTTGGTGTCGTGCGAAACGAATTGCAGCGCTCGCTGACGTTTGATGACTTCATCTACCTGAGCGTAAGGAGCGACGGCTCGTTGGTTTCGCAATTCGCTGCGAGAGGTGTTGGTGGGGCTAAGCAGGATGTGGCTGCTGACGATCCCGGCATTCGTTCCGCTGCGGAAGGTTCAGCCTTTGCCGGGATGAGTGCGCGGGGCATCCCTCTGCTCGCAGTTCCCGTCAGAGTGAAGCAGAAGGTTGCAGGCGTGCTGGCGATGCTCCGGCCCGATCCCGATCCCCAGACTCACTTGCGTCTCTTTGAAAGTATCGCTACTTTGATCGAAATTGCGTTTGACCGCGCTCTCTTGTACGAAGACACCCTCGCGAAGTCGAAGGAGATCGAGCACCGCAACAAAGAACTTGACGACTTCACGTACGTCGTGTCGCACGATCTGAAGGAACCCCTCATCACGATTGAAGGGTACAGCAAGATCGTGCTGAACGACTATCGCGACACGGTGGACGAAGAAGGGAAAGGGTACCTGACGTCCGTCGTCCAGGCGAGCCACCGGATGAAGCATCTGATTGACGATCTCCTGACGCTGTCGCGGATCGGCCGCGTATCGGAGATGCAGGAAGCCCTGCCGCTGCGGACGGTCATCGATAACGTGCTGCGTGACTTCGAGTTCTCGTTGAAAGAAAGCCACGCCACGGTGGAAGTCCCGGGGTCGCTGCCAACCGTGCGGTACAACCGCACGGAGCTGGGCATGGTGTTCCGAAACCTCATCGCGAACGCCATCAAGTTCAACAGGAGCCCCGCCCCGCGCATCGAAATTTCAGTCACCGACGGTGAGCGAGAATACACCGTCGCGGTCCGCGACAACGGCATCGGGATCGACAGCAGGCATTACGACAAGATCTTTGTCATCTTCCAGCGCCTCCACCGGACGGAGGATTTCCGGGGGACGGGCGCGGGACTGACGATCGTCAAAAAGATCGTCGAGAACCACCGCGGAAAGATCTGGGTGGAGTCTGTCGTGGGGGAGGGTACGACCTTCTTCTTTACCATTCCGAAGTAGCCAGATGGAAGAGGCCGGCGCCGTCCGCATTCTGCTTGTGGAGGACAACCGCGATTTCGCGCACCTCGTGGAGGTCTTCCTCCGCAAGTACGAGAGGGGCCAGTTCGACGTGACATGGCGGGAGAACGGAGCGGAGGCGCTGCACGAGCTCGCGTCGGGAACCCCGTTCGACGTGATCCTCATGGATTACTTCCTCCCCGGCCAGAATGGCCTGGAAATCACACGGATGCTCCAGGAGAGGGGTATTACCACCCCCGTCATCTTCCTCACGGTCAACAAGGATTTCGACCTGGCAGTCGAAGTGATGAAACTCGGTGTCGAGGACTACCTCGTGAAGGAAGAGATCTCGACTCCCGTGCTCCCCCGGACGATCCTCAACGTGATCGAACGGAAGAAGCTGCGCGACCAGCTTACAGGCCTGGAGATCACACAAAAGCGGCTCGAAGCGATCAACGACATGGTGGTCAGGATCACGCAGGAGATCCGCAAACCGCTCGACGGCATGAGGACGACGGTCGACGGCCTCGCCTCCGCCCATCCGCGCGACCAGCTGACGACCTACCTGGCGATCATCAGGGACAACCTCGATCGGATCGAGAAGAAGATGGCGCAGATGAAGGACCTCAAGACCGACAAGACCGTGCAGTACATCAAGGACATCCGGATGTTTGACCTGTCCGACTCCTGACCCCACCGTACCCCCGCCTCCGGATTCCGCATGAAGTTCCGCATCGCGCTTGCTCAGATGGATCCCGTCCTGGGGGATCTGGGCGCAAACATCGAACGGCATCTGAACCTGTCCGACCGTGCCGCAGCTGCCGGGGCCCATTTGGTGGTGTTCCCGGAATTGAGTCTGACAGGGTACGCGATCAAGGATCTGAACTGGAACCTGGCAATCAACCCTCGCCGGACTTCGGGATCGCTTGCCCCGCTTGTTGCACAGGGAAAGAAGATTGCGATGATCGCCGGGGGGGTGGAGGAAGGGGAGTCGTTCGGGCTGTACAATTCCGCCTTTTACTTCGGCGGGGGAGAGTTGCAGACGGTGCATCGGAAATCCTATCCACCCACCTATGGGATGTTTGAGGAGATGCGTTACTTCAGCCGCGGAGTGGGAGTGCGGGCGTTCGACACGCCGTTCGGCCGACTCGGGGTTCTGATCTGCGAGGACCTCTGGCACCTTCCACTTCCCTATCTGCTTGCGGCAGACGGGGCGATGGTCATCATCGCTCTGGTGGCAAGCCCCACACGGCTCAGCGGGACCGACCCAGGGCTGCCTATTGGCGCGGTCAATTCTGAAAACCACAAGGTCTATTCCCGGCTCCTCTCTGTGTACATCGCGTTCTGCAACCGCGTCGGCTTTGAAGACGGCGTGAATTTCTGGGGAGGGTCGGAGGTCGTCTCGCCCCAAGGGGAGATCCTTGCATCGGCACGACTATTCGAGGAGGACCTCATCGTTGCGGACGTGGACGAGGAGGAGGTCAGGCGCGCACGGAGGCTGTCGCGGCACTTCCTGGATGACGACCCCGCGCTCGTGGAGGCGGAGCTGAGGCGGATCAGGGAAAGCGCAAGGCGTGGTGACGTCGGATAATCGGAATACAAGCGGAGACTTGCGTTTGAAATAAATACAAGATTCGAAAGGAACGACAATGGTTGAAAACAAGGAAACCACGGGACAGTCACCGCACGGCAAGCGTGCAGTCGGGGATGGCGGAGTTTTCGGCGGGATATACGGTCTTGCCTTCCTTGGCGGGGCGGTGTACTACATCCAGACTGCTGCCTCGTTCTGGGGGGGCGTGCTTGGAGTCCTCAAAGCGCTCTTCTGGCCTGCCGTCCTAATGTACAAGATTCTTGAACTGCTGAAGATGTGACAGCCGGACGCCATCTTCCCTCTTGGAAAGTCGGTTCGCTTGCCTTGGTGCGAAGAATTCTGTATTTTGAGGGGGTTCTTGCGGATCACCACCGGTTCGCGGGCGGGCGTGTAGCTCAGGGGTAGAGCATCTGCCTTTTAAGCAGAGGGTCGATGGTTCGAATCCATCCACGCTCACAACAACTCACAGGTTTCAATCCAGAATCGTGGACTCTTCCCCTTCCTTGACATTCGTCCGCGGGTCTTCTATCTTCAGATAGGGGGTCAACTCAACGGACTGGCTTCCTGATCTTCACTCCACCCGGCCCTCGATGCCGGCCTCGTAGCACCTCCTCCGCCGTTCCTTCCGTACTTCAGTAGCCTAAGCACTGGGTGGAATTGCCATGACACATCCCACCGCGGGGCTTTGCCCTGCAGTTTTTCTAGTGTTCCTCTTCAATACTTCCCCCTCGAACTCTGCCGAGAAGGCCGACTCTGTCAAGTCGCGTGGCAAGGTTTCGACCAACGACGACTACAACTGGTTCACGATCAACAATATTTTCAACTGGTACGGGAACAACGGGAACAGTTCGTACAACATTGCCACGGCGAACTCCGGGTTGGAGTTTCCGAAGGGGAGCGGGAAGACCGCTATTTTCGAGGACGGGGTTGTCTGGGGTGGATTCCATAAAGGGAGAGTCGATCCGAAAGTCGGAGGTGACGCGTACAGATACGGACTCCAGGCAGGGGCAATACTCACGTTCGGGGGTCCGACTGAAGCAGAGCGTGCAGTCGCAGACAACCCGTCGCTCGCCAAATACCGGGTCTACAAAGTCAGGCCAGATGTGAGCCTAACGACATCATACGATGCCGTCAAGTCCGAAATGGAGTCTGAGGCCGACCTCATCAACCGCTATTCTCCGATGACGGGACAGGCTCTCTTCGCTCATTATCAACAGGACTGGGCAGAATGGCCCGCGAAAGATGGGTTGCCAGCACCATACAAAGACGTTGACTCGGACGGGAAGTATGACCCGGCCATCGATGTCCCCGGCCAGCCGGGGGCTGACCAGACCCTTTACTATGTTGCCAATGATCTTGATCCCACTCGCGCGAGCAATTTTGCGTCTTCCCCTCCCGTCGGGCTTGAGTTGCACAGGACCGTCTGGGGATACAAGCTAGCAGGGCCCATCGGCAACATTGTCTACTCCAGCACACTGCTGATCAACAAGAGTGGGGGAGGACTCGACAGTGCGTTCCTGGGGCAGTGGAGCGACCCGGATATTGGTAGTGCAGCAAGTGATTATGCAGGCTGTGACGTTGCACGGGCTATTGGGTATGTCTATAATGGCCCTTCCGCAGACCCTGTATACGGAATTGCGACACCCGCTGCCGGCTACGCGTTGCTTCAGGGTGCTCTCGTACGCACCGGAATTCCTTCCGATTCCACATTGTTCCGTCAGAAATACAGGGTGGGTTACAAGAATCTTGGCATGTGTGCATTCGTAGCAGATGCGATCCCTTTCTTCTCACCCTACCTTGACCCCTGGTTCCCCGGGCAGGCCTTGAGTTGGTACTATCTGATGAGTGGCCTTGACGCCCGCTATGGCACGCCAATCATAGACCCAACGACTGGCGCCCTGACGAAGTTTGTCCTGAGCGGAGACCCACTCACGGGGCTTGGATGGATTGACGGAACGTACGGCTGGGTGCCCAGAGATCAACGCATCCTTTTGTCGACAGGTCCTTTTTCGCTCGCTAACCAGGATACCCAAGAACTGGTCATTGCAACAATCGCTGCCCAGGGGGGCGACCGGTTGTCCAGCGTCGCCATCCTCCGTTGGCAAAGCGAAATCGCGCGCGGGCATTATGAATCGATTTTCCGCATGCCCCAGGCTCCGCCGAACCCACATGTGAGGGCGTCAGCCATCGACCAGTCAATAGTCCTGACTTGGACTGACACTGTGGCCGGGATAGAAATCGAGCGGTGGGAATCCAGCGGTTACCGCTTTGAGGGGTATAACGTGTACCAATTCAAGGACACCTCAGCGGATCTTTCGCACGCTGTTCGCCATGCAACTTACGACCTGACTGACGGTGTTGCAAACATCTTCGACGACGTGTTGGATGCGGCAAGCGGCGTTCTTATCCGAAAACTCATTCAGGAGGGGAAGGATTCCGGGATCTTCCACAAACACCAGATCGACCGAGACGCGCTCACCGGCTTGCCATTCCATCAGGGCACTCCGTACTACTTCGGGGTCACAGCGTATGCATACAATTCTTCGCCAATTGTCAAACCGAAATGTCTTGAGAGCGCGCCGCGGATCCTCACGGTGGTTCCCGAGTCGCAGCCGCCGGGATTGCGCTACGCTGCGGGGAGAGGTGACACGTTGCAGGTCGAGCACAGTGGGCCCGGCGACGGCGGGGTTCAGGCAGTGGTCGTAGATCCCACAGCGCTTCCACGACGGGGTGCTGAGTATTTAGTGACCTTCGAGGAAAGGGCAAGCTCCATTTGGTGGAATCTCGTTCGAATATCGAACGGTGTCAGAGACACCGTGGCACGAAACGAGCTTCTCCAGACTGCGCCAAATGAGGAAGCGGCTATCCGCGATGGAATCGAGTGGAGGATCTGGACGGCATCCCTTGGCTTCAAGAGTTTTCTCACTTTGGCGAATAGTTCCGGACCGATCGTGCCGGCTCAGCAAAGTGCCTTTGCGTTTGCCGGGAGCGGTTTCCCGACCACGGATGGCCGGGATCCCGATGGCACGAACGACCGGCCCGACGGGACCGTACAACAGAGTGGCGGCACGCTGAGAACCTCACAGGGTTGGGGGATCCACACGGGGATGTACTCGCCGGATATGTCCCCCACCTTTGCCAATTTCACCTACCGGGTAACACAAGGCGGTGCGCGCTGGTCACTCATCGGAACGCAAGACTTTGAGATCCGCTTCACAGCGACGGGAGGGAAGGCTCTTGTGCCCTCCACCTTCGGCTCCAGGCGTGATGCATTGATCGATGTGCCGTTTGAACTCTGGAACATAGGGAGCGCAACGCCAATCGATACAACGGATGACTACAGAATGTTCCCGAACATCCTGGACGTCGACGGGAACTTCCAGATCAACCTCCTTACCCAAGGGGGTGTCGACACGGTGGACGTCGGATCGGGGGTGGGGACGGCAGACCATTCGATATCTGACGGCAATGATGACCCGTTTACCGACTGGATTTATTGGGTACTGCCGGCTGACCGGAGCCCGGGTCAGGCAGGATATAACGCCGTTGTTGCCGGTGCGGAGGCATCGATTGCAGCTAATCAGGATGCGTACCTGGGTCCGGGGACAGCCGGCACAGATGTGTTCCGACGCATGGTTCTCGTCGGCTGGAACTTCGGTTCAGTCGCTGGCGGAGCGTATCCCCAACAGATGCCCGAAAGCGGGACTGTGTTCCGGATTTCCACTCTAAAGGCCAATACTCCGGTGGACACTTTCACCGTTACTGTTCCGCCGCGTGTCGAGAACCGCGCGCTCGCCCTGGCCGATGTGAACCTGATCAATGTGTTTCCGAACCCCTACCTGGGTCTGGTGCCGGGAGGATCTGAGATCGAGCGTCGGAGCGTGGTCTTCAGCCACCTGCCGCAGCGGGTGACGATCAGGATATTCACGCTTTCAGGGATCCTGACGAGAACGTTCGTGAAGGACGACCCGTCGCAGTTTGTGCGGTGGGATCTGAAGAACGAGAAGGGATCGTACGTGGCTCCGGGGATGTATATTGCGTATGTGGAGGTGCTGGACCTTGGTGTCAGAAGGATCCTTAAGCTGGCTGTCTGGCCGGGGATGTAGAAAGGATCGGTTTGGCCTTGACCTCTGAGTGGACATTATGTATATTTGTAACACCCGGTATGCAGTAGCCCCCTCATCTCTCTCCTTACTCCCTACTGCGTACTGACTTCTCCCGGCTCTACCAGGCAGCGCGGAAGTGGCGAAATTGGCAGACGCACCATCTTGAGGGGGTGGCGCCCAAAAGGCATGCGGGTTCAAGTCCCGCCTTCCGCACAAGGCAAACGTGATTCCTCGGCAGAAACGTGCGTTCGGCGGGCAGACCCGCCTTCCGCACAAGGCAAACGTGATTCCTCGGCAGAAACGTGCGTTCGGCGGGCAGACCCACTTTCCGCACAACGTGGGCCAGTGGTCGACGAAGCCCGCAGGGCGCAGTCGACCCGCCTTCCGCTCGCAACAATCCACAACTGTCAATCGACAATCCACAATTGTCACCCGTACTTGTCAGATGTGGATTGTAGATTGACAATCGTGGATTGTTGTCTTGACTTTTACCCCAAAGGGTTCTATATTCACAGCATGAGGATTCTGATCTCATCGGTGGTTGTCCTACTCCTTGTTTCCGCTGTTGCAGTTCAGGGGGCGGTGATCAAGGGGACGCCAACGGCCTACAGCAACGGCTCGACGATCGTCGTGCGGTGGCAAAGTGAAGATGAAACAGGTGTCATCGGGTACGAAATCGCCCGCAAGTCGGGCGCATCCGATGTCTTCATGGTCCTCGCCCCGAGCCTGCAGGCGAAGGGGAACAATGCCTCCTACGAGTTCACCGACGAGTCGGCCTTCCGGATCACCGATTCCTACTATCAATATAGGATCACGGCGCTGTACAGCGGCGGCGGACGGTCAGACCCGTACTACGTGGTGGTGACCCACAGTGTCAGCAGCGTCCGGAGGACCTGGGGCAGCATCAAGGCGATGTTCCGCTGATGGCGTGGTGAATCATACGCGTTTCATGAAGAGAGAAGGCGATACGATTGTGTCGCTTTTTTTTTGCCCTTAGTCTGCGATGGTCCTCCACAAGACGCTGATTCTCGCGTCCCGGTCGCCCCGCAGGGTGCAGCTCCTGCGCCAGATCGGCCTCAGCGTGCGGGTGATCGCATGTGACGTGCCTGAAGAGTTTGACCCCCTTCGGTCTCCGGAGGAGAACGCGGAAACCCTTGCGCTCCAGAAGGCACGCTGCATTGCACCGCTGGTCGATGAGGGGATCATCCTGGGGGCCGACACCATTGTCGTGCTGGATGGGCGCATGCTCGCCAAGCCCGCTGATGCCCGGGATGCCGTCCGCATGCTGACCATGCTCAGCGGTCGCACACACACGGTGGTGACAGGCATCGCTCTTGTCGACAGGCCGTCCGAACGGAGCGCCACCGCGAGTGAAACAACCCGGGTGACGTTCAGAAAGATTCCGCAGAGCGAGATTGAAGAGTACGTCGCCGGCGGCTCGCCGCTCGACAAAGCCGGGGCGTACGGGATCCAGGACGACTATGGCGCGGTGTTCGTCACCCGGATTGAGGGATGCTTCTATAACGTCGTGGGTCTTCCGCTGGCACGGCTGTACGCGACCCTGCAGGAGTTTCAACATCAAACGCAACCGACCTGAGAGCATTTCATGAACCGGAGAATTCGGGTGCTCATAGCGAAGGTGGGATTGGACGGGCATGACCGCGGCGCGAAAGTCGTCGCCGCCGCGTTGCGCGACGCAGGGATGGAGGTGATCTACACGGGGCTGCGCAAGACGCCCGAAATGATCGTGGAAGCCGCCCTGCAGGAAGACGTGGACGCCATCGGCGTGAGTATTCTCAGCGGCGCACACATGACGATCTTTCCGCGCATCGTTGCGCTGCTGAAAGAGAAGGGACTCGATGATGTCCTGCTCTTCGGGGGAGGCATTATCCCCGACAAGGACATCGGAGAGTTGACCAACCTCGGCGTCGGCAGGCTGTTTACCCCCGGCGCCTCCACCCAGTCGATCATTGCGTACGTCAAGGACTGGGTCGCTGCTCACCGCAACTGACAAAACTCAACATCCCTTCCCGAGGGGAAGGGATGTCTCATGATCGAGCGTCGTCCGCTCTCAGGAGTTCCCGGCAATCAGCTGACTTTCGTGACGTTGACTGCCTGCAGACCTTTCGCTCCCTGTTCGACGTCAAACTGCACCGCTTCTCCCTGCTTCAGGCTCTTGTACCCCTCTCCCACGATCGACTTGAAGTGAACGAAAAGGTCTTCGCCGTTCTCACGCGTAATGAAGCCGTAGCCCTTCGCGTTGTTGAACCATTTCACGGTGCCCTTTTCCATACAGGAGCAGCCTTTCTGGTGGGTGACACTTGCTTCCGGCTTGACCGTGGGGGAAGTGTAAGAAACGGGATCGAGAAACGCAAGCCGGCCTCAGCCGTCGATCCAGATGCCGAATTGATCGGGACGCTGCTCTTCCTCCTCGGCTTCCGGAGCTGTCACGTCGCTGATCAATAGTGTAACGCGCGACTGATCAAAGGGGAACAGATCGTCGGCGGAGAAAATGGCGCGGAAGTCCTGCGGCGGGAAGAAATCCCTGAATTTCTCAGAAAATTCGTCGAGCCTGCGCAGATAATAGGCCGCATTCTCGTCGGGGAAATTGGGGTCCCACTCCTCGGCTGCTTTGCAGTTCTCCGAACCCTTGACGTTTGCGTCGGATCCCGTGATGTAGTACGCGATCCTGTCCCCCGGCTTCACCTGTCGCCGAGAAGCGATTGCCACCTCATAGGCGGCACTCTTGTTCCGCTTCCCCGCTGCAACCTCCCGTTCGTACACCGTCACCGGGTCCTTCAGTGTCTCCACGCGGGCGAAGTCCCTGACATCCAGCGCGTGTTCGAGGATCGCCTGATGGTACTGCACGTAGAGCCGGTGCAGTCCCTCGATGGTTCCGTTGAGGATGAACTCCACGCAGTGGTGGACGTAGGTCCGGCCGAACTGTTCCATGCTTCGCGAGACGAGTGAGGACCCCTTGACCCGGATCTTGTCGTCGTAACCGAGGAGGGCGTAGTTCTTCTTTTTGTAGCTTAGCATCTTCCTGAAGCGGCCGCTCATCGCGACGGTAATCCCTTCCGGCAACGTGGCGCTGAGCGAAGCGACGAACGCCGATTCATCCTGGGCCGTGTTGACGCCCGGCGGCGGGACGAAGAAGATCCCGTCGGTGTCGACTTCAATGACCTTGCCACCCGCCTCCCGAATCACGGCGATCATGGAGCGGAGATGTTTCTGTCCCGTGCGGGTCACCTGGTCGGCCTTCTGGTAGTCATTAAACAGCGCCCGGGAGTACCCCAGATAGCCGTAGAATGAATTGATGAGGATCTTCAGGGACGATTGCATCGCGTCAAGCTTCGAACGGGCCACCGGGTCGCCTGCGGCCTCCATGTCCCGCTTGGTCGAAAGCCGCATCGCCGTCAGGTCCTTCAAGAGGCGCAGAAAGACCCCCAGGTCGTCGGTGGACGGTGCGATGGCGTCCGCGAGCATGATGGACGGATACAGCGACTCCACGTCGGCGTGCACCACGGGGCCGAGGGCCCCGACGAGGAAAACGTCCGTGTAGCCCCCCGTGGTCTGTTCCCCCGGCCGGGGGCGGGGGAGGGCATGTTTCTGCCGGAGATACTCGCGGACAAGAAGCCCTTCGATCTTCCCGGCCGCCCCCATGCGCGCGACCGTGCCGTACTGGAACGGCAGCATCTGCGTGAGATAGAATGAGCTCGCGGACAGGTGCGCGCTCAACGCCGCCGTCTCCTCGATGTCATCCATCGCGTAATCGATGAGCGTCTTCGGGTCGTTGTCCCAGTGCCACGCGATCCGGTCCCCAGGAATGTACACCCTGTCCGATGCGGCAAGACCGAAGTGTCGAGCCGCGTACTTCAGGCCGTAGCTTTCCATCGAACGCTTGACGGCGTCGTAGTGCTGCACCAACAGCAGTGTGTCGATGACGTGCCGTCCAGCGATCTCGGTGACCGTGTATTCAAACGGATGTTCGGCAAACGATGTCCGGCTGTCGAACGTGCGGGGTGCAGTCCCGTCTCTGCCGAAGGCGGGGGCGATGCCATGCAGGGCACAGCGGGTGAGGATGTAGGGGAGGTCGAAATTGAAGATGTTGTGCCCTTCGATCACGTCGGGGTCGCGCTCGGCGATGATGCCGACCAGGTCGGCAAGCATCTCCCGCTCGCCGAGCTTCCGGCCGTCGAGCACGTGCCGCCACCCGGTCGTATCGCCGAGGGCAATCAGGATGATCCGGTCGCCGGCCCTGGTTGCGTTGCTGAACCGGTGGCCCGCGGAAGTGTAGGTTTCAATGTCGAGCTGGAGGCGGCGCAGCCCGGAGAAGGGGAGCTCCTTGAAGAGGGTCCGCCCGGTCTGGAGCAGATACTGCGAGGCGGGGTCACTGATCAAATGGAGGACATCGAGGGCCTGGTGCGAGGAGGCCTTGGTGATGGCGTCCCGGTTGTACACCTCGAGGATGTGGCGAAGGCCGTCCCACATGGCGGGCCACTCCTCGAACACGCACAGGGTATTGTAGAACCCCGATCCCTCCAGTCGGCGTATCCAGTGCTTGCGCCCGTATCCCCGCAGGAGGCGCTCGTCGGAGAGATGGAAGAAAGGATAGAACGGCTGGTCTTCGCTTGTGACGGTGTCTCCATGGCGCACGTACACCTGCATCGTCGCGTCATCCTTCTGATGGACCGCGACGATTCCCGGATCGGGCGCGTGGCCGTAGAGGAGAGGATTTAACTCGTCACTCTTCACTCATCACTCTTCACTCATCACTCCCTTCTCTCTCCTCTCAACTCGCTTCTCTGCTCTTCCCACTCTTCACTCCTAACTCTTCTTGCCGTATGCCTGCAAGAACGGTGCAATGAGGTCGATGGGCACTGGAAAGATCGTCGTGGAGTTCTTTTCCGACGCCACCTCGGTCAACGTCTGCAGAAACCGGAGCTGGAGCGCCATCGGATGACTCTCGATGATGGTTGCCGCTTCGGCCAGCTTCTGGGATGCCTGGAACTCTCCCTCGGCATGGATGACCTTCGCGCGGCGTTCGCGCTCCGCTTCCGCCTGACGCGCCATGGCGCGCTGCATCTCGACGGGCAGGTCGATCTGCTTCACTTCCACGGTGTTGATCTTGATCCCCCAGGGTTCGGTGTGATAGTCGATGATCTTCTGGAGCTCGCTGTTGATCTTGTCCCGCTCCGCCAGGAGCTCATCGAGCGCCGACTGCCCCAGGATGCTTCGGAGGGTCGTCTGCGACAGCTGCGACGTGGCGAAGAGGAAGTTCTCAACCTCCACGATCGCCTTGTCGGGCTGGACCACGCGGAAGTAGACCACCGCGTTGACCTTGATGGAGACGTTGTCTTTTGTGATGATGTCCTGCGGCGGTACGTCCATGACCACGGTCCGAAGGCTGACCTTCACCATCTTGTCAACGATCGGGATCAGAAAAATGATTCCTGGTCCCTTCACCCCGATGAGGCGTCCGAGTCGGAACACGATGCCACGCTCATACTCGCGGAGGATGCGAATGGCATTCGAGAGAATGATGACCAGAAACACAATGATGACAAAGAGGACTGCGCTGAAAGCTTCCATGAGTGCTCCTTTCGAGAGAATGAGGTCTATGTCGCCTTGCGGACAACCAGGCGGAGCCCCTCAACCTTTTCCACGACGACGTTGCTGCCGGCGGGGATGGCCTCGCCGGCCGTGGCGGCGGACCAGAGCTCGCCGTGCACCCGCACCTGACCTGCAGGAGCAAGCGCCGAGACCGCTTCGCCAGTCTCTCCCACGATCCCCTCGACACCGGTGACCGGCTTGCGTGTCTGAGCGCGGATGCCCATGCCGATGGCAAACAGGAAGAACGCGGCGGTACAGACGACCGCCGGGATGATGACGCTCCAGGAGATTTCCACGAATTCCAGAGACGACTCCGAATTGATGAGCATGATGGATCCAAGCAGGAGTGCGATAATCCCCCCGACGGTGAGCAGGCCGTAGCTGGTGATCTTGATCTCGAGGATGAAGAGAATCACCCCGAAGACAATAAGCGCCAGGCCTGCATAATTGACGGGGAGCGTGTGTAAGGAGTAAAACGCCAGGATGATCGAGATCACGCCGACGACGCCCGGAAGGATCGCGCCGGGATTGTACAGCTCGAAGATCAAGCCATAGAGGCCGAGAAGGAAAAAGATGTAGGCGATGTTCGGGTCGCTGAGAATGAGGAGAATCTTGAGTTTCCAGCTCATTTCCGTCTCCTCAACCGCGGCACCGGCTGTATGGAGTGTCCGCTCCGTTCCGTCGATGGTGACCGTGCGGCCGTCGATGGCCCGGAGCAGCTCCTGGACGTTCGGCGCCACGAGATCGATCACGCTGTCGCGCAGCGCCTCGGTTTCGGTGATCGAAATGCTCTTCCGGACCGCGTCTTCGGCCCAACGGACGTTCCGGTGGCGCTTTTCGCTGATCGTTCTGATGAAGGCGGCGGCGTCATTCGTCGCCTTCTCGTTCATGATGGAGTCCTTCTCGCCCCCTTGCATGCCAACCGGGTGCGCCGCGCCAATGTTGGTTCCCGGGGCCATCGCCGCGATGTGGGCGGCGAGTGTGACAAATGCGCCCGCCGATGCGGACTGCGCGCCGGAGGGGGAGACATAGACCACCACAGGAACTCGTGCCGTGAGGAGGTCGGTGACGATCACGCGGGTCGATTTCAGGAGCCCGCCGGGCGTGTTCAGGCGGATGACAAGGCACTCCGCGTTCCGCTCGATCGCGCGCTCGATCCCCAGATGGATGAAATCCGCGGTTGCTGGATTGATGGTCGCGTCAATGGAAATGACCTGAACGGTCTGTGCGTGCGCAGAGAATACGAACGCGAGTACTGCAAACACGAGGACGGACCACCGGGAGATCATGGGTGATCTTGTCGGGAAGGATGAGCAGCGACAATTGTCAATAGTGGATTGACAATTGTGGATTGGTTTCGTATAGCGGAGAGGGTGGGATTCGAACCCACGATACCGTTGCCGGTATACCACCTTTCCAGGGTGGCCAGTTCAACCGCTCCTGCACCTCTCCGTGCCCTTCAGCAGTGGGTCACGCGTGTCGCGATGAACCGCTCTGCGCGTTGAAATATACGAACGGAGGCGAGGAAAAGCAATTTGACATTGGCCCGTTTCGTGGTATATTCCATCAGCAAACTTCAGATTTTGCACGCAATCGCATCGCATGAAGATCGCGCTCGCCGCCCTGTCGTGTGACAACGAAACCGGCATCGGGCGCATCGTCCGGTCGCTTGCCCGCGAATTCGCCGCGGACGCTCATGACGTCACCGTTGTTGCTCATCGCATCACGGGACTCCCGGGCGGCATCGCATGCGTCAGGTTGCCCTCCATTCCTCTCTCGCCTGCGCTCAGCAGGGTTGCGTTTCGCTATCAATCCCGTCACCTGTTTGCACACTCCCGTTTCGATGTCGTGAATGCGTTCGGCGTTGGATCGGTGGCGGGCGTCGTCAGCGCCCAGAGCTGCCACGCGGCCGCGGTCAAACTCCAGGATTCCTCGCGCCCCGGACGCATCGCCCGCAAAGGGCTGGGTGTGTTCGACGCGGCGGCGCTGAAGGACGAACAGGTGCTCATGACCTCCCCTGCGACGCGCCGTGTCATCGCGGTGTCGCGACTCGTCAGGGACCAGCTCCTGGAAACGTACGACCTCCCCGCTGACAACGTGCGGGTCATTCCAAACGGCGTCGACCTCAACGGCTTCGATCCTCCTGCCGATGACCGGGCGCGTCGAGAGCTCCGCACCAGGTTGGGCTTTGTGGAGGGGGAGTTCGGTCTGCTTTTCATCGGAAATGAGTTTGACCGGAAAGGATTGCAGACAGTGATTGAGGCGCTGGCGTTGCTTCGGGATCGATCAGTTACCCTCGCTGTTGTGGGGGGCGATACCCCTGCACCGTATCGTGTTTTGGCGCGGAGGGCCGGCGTCGAAAGCCGTATCCGATTCCTCGGCTCCATCGAGGCACCGGAACGGCTCCTTCCGGCCGCCGATGCCCTCGTCCTCCCTGCATGGTACGAACCGTTCGGCATGGTGATCATTGAGGCTATGGCAGCCGGGGTACCGGTGATTGCGACCGCTTCCGCCGGCGCCCTTGAAGGGCTACGCCATGAGACGCACGCACTGTTTCTCAACGATCCTTTGAGCGGATCAGAGTTGGCAGGCCAGATCGGGCGCTTGCGCGAGGATGACGTCCTGCGCCGACGACTGGCATCCAACGGAAGATCTGTCGCGGTGCGCTACTCCTGGTCATCAGTTGCCCGGGAAACCCTGGCCGTGTACCGCGAGGCCATGGGAACTGCAGGCCTTGACTCATGATCATTGCCTATGACGTCAGCTATATCCAGCACCGCCGCGGGGGGATCGGCTGGTATTCGCTGCGCCTCCTGACGGATCTCCTGGGTCATGAGACCCGCCATCAGTTCATCCTGCACGGCTGGTCGAACTCGATCGATCTCCCCGCGATTGAGCGCCTGGAAGGGGGCAGGGTGCAGGTGCGTGCCGCACGGATCCCGGGGTTCATCAAACGCGCGTACTGGGAACGACTGCGGTTCCCACCGCTGACGACATTTGTCGGTCGGTATGATCTGTTTCACTCTGCAGATCCCTCCATACCACCCGCCCGATCCCGTAACGCCATCGTGACCGTGTACGACCTCATCTCCCGTTCGCATCCGGAAATGTTCGAACCCCACATCGTCCGGCGCGATTCCCGCCTCCACGCGGCACTCCGGAGAGCGCGCGCGGTGATTGTGCCATCACGCTTCACTCGCGACGAGCTTGTCGAGTCGCGATCGGCTGATCCTGACCGTATCGCTGTCGTGCCGCCATCAATTCCCCGGGAGTTCACTCCGGATCCCCAACCGGCAGACGCGGGGATTCTGAAGTCCTATGGACTCACAGAGCCGTACCTGCTGTTCGTGGGAACGATCGAGCCGCGGAAGAACATCCCGGGCCTCATCCGCGCCTTCGAAGCTCTCTCGTCGAGATGCAAAGAGAGAATCGTTCTGGTCCTGGTCGGGAAGCTTGGATGGCTCAGCAGAGATATTCCGGCGATGATTGCCGCCTCCTCTGTGCGTGACCGAATCAGACACCTCGACTATATCCCGCCCGAAGTCCTTCCGGCCATGTATCGTGGAGCCCTTGCTGTTCTCTACCCTTCGTTTATCGAAGGATTTGGGCTCCCGGTGGCGGAGGGTCTCGCTTCGGGTGTGCCCGTCGTCACCTCAGATAGAAGTGGAATGGCCGAAATTGCAGGTGACGCGGCCATTCTGGTTGATCCGCGTTCGTCGGAGCAACTCGCTGCCGCTGTGGAGCAGGTTGTGAGTTCGTCCTCGTTGCGCGCGGATCTTCGGATGCGAGGTCTGCGTTGGGCGGAGGAATTGCGGAAGCAGGATGGGGCAGCGGCAGTGCTTCGCCTGTATGACGAGCTGGAACACGGATGAAGCTTCTCGTGGTCGATCATAACGCCGTGGATCCGCTCCAACAGGGGACGTACCGGCATCTGGCGGAAACGTTCGACATCACTACCCGGGTCATCGCACCGGCCCTCTGGCACGACAATTATAGGCTGCGGAGGGTTGAGGCAAGGAGCCTCTCGCAGACTTGTGACCTTGTCCCTCTTCCGGTCCTGTTTGCGACGAGGACCCACCGCCACTGGTACAGGGGGCTGGCGCGGCAAGTCAAGGAGTTTGCACCCGACGTGCTCTACGTGAATGCGGAGCCGGAGAATTTTCAGACGTTTCAATGTGCGGCGTTGGCGGGGAGACGGCCGCTGGTCTTCTCTACATGGCGGAATATTGACCACGCGAACGTCGGATACCCCTACAGACTATCGTCTCTGCATGCTGCGATTGAGCGAAGCGTTCTCAGGCGCGCACGTCATGGGGTCGCGTTCACGCAAAGCGCGGCCGACATATTCATCGGAAGAGGATATAACCGCATCACGGTCATTCCGCCGGAGGTCGATACGGAGCTGTTCCACCAGGTGTCTCGTCAAGACCACGAACAGTTTACCGTCGGATATGCAGGGCGGCTTGAAGCCGGGAAGGGAGTCGATATTCTTCTCGACGCAGTCGCACACTTGCCACCGGAGGTGAGACTGGTGATCATTGGTTCCGGTCGGGACGAGAGGAGGTTGAAGGAGAGAAGCGAAGCGCTTGGCATTGCACGCCGGGTGGAGTTCCGTGCACCTGTCGCGCGTCGGGACATGCCTCAGCAGTATGGGTCGATGGATGTCCTGGTGTTGCCGTCGCGCTCCGGACGGTTCTGGCGCGAGCAGTACGGCCGGGTCCTCATCGAGGCAATGGCCTGCGGGGTGCCGGTCATCGGTTCCGACAGCGGGGAGATCCCGCAGGTGGTGGGGGATGCCGGACTGATCTTCCAGGAGGGGAACAGCGGGGAACTGCGGGACGCGCTTGATCGGCTGAGAAATGACGCATCATTGCGCGTCGAGCTGGCGCGGAGGGGGAGAGAGGTCGTGATGAGACGAAACTCTCTGGAACGTGCGGTTGAAGCATATGGCCAACTCTTCATGCGAGTGGCTGCGGAGACATGAGCGCATTGAATATCGCTGCGAATTTAGGTACCTTCAATTGTTTCACTATCCTGCACGTCTCCGGAGTTTCCGGTGATGTTTAGATTGCTGGTGTCGTGGCTTCGGTGGAGGGCGCTGAGAGCCCGCAAAAGCGATTTCCTCGTGAGCGGTATCAGGTCGCTCGTCATTATCGAGCTGACCCGGCTGGGCGATTTCGTGACCGTGCTCCCGGTCATTCGGAGATTCCGCCAGAGCTTTCCTGGCGCGGTTATCCATGTGGTGGTTGAACGCTCGTACGCCCCCCTCGTTTCCCTCTGTGAGCCGGGCATCGACCTCATCCCCGTTTCCGAATCGTCGTCCCCCCTTCAGTTCGCCCGAACCTTGCGCCTTGTCCGGAGACTCCGTCCGGATCTTGCCTGCAGCATGAGCCCCGCCAACCGGAACGCAGCGATGGCGCTCGCCAGCGGTGCACCGTTTATCGTGGGGTACCTTAACGGGACGGATTCCCTCACCCCGTTCCTCGGCGTGTCGCCGGTGGAATCGATCGGCATCCGTGAACGCGCCGGCCTGCACTTCGGACAGGAGAATATCCAGACGCGCTCCTGGAAGGTTTTGCACAGTCTGGGGTTCCGCGAATCGCGCGAAGCGACGGATGCATTTGAGACATGGAAGCCCGCAGGACATACGATCGATCAACTCCATGCAAGGGGGGTGGTCAACGGCTGTCCATATATCGTTGTCCATCCCTTCTCCGGCTGGGAGTACCGGTCCTGGCCCATCGACGCGTTCGCACGATTCACGGAGAGCGTTCTGGAAGAGTTCGGACACGATGTTGTGTTCGTCTGCCATGAATCGGAACGCAGCCAGCTGGACCCCCTCAGGGAACTGTTCCATGACTCGCCGCGCGTTCGCTTCTTCCCGTCCAACGACCTGATCGAGACTGCCGCTGTCCTCCGAGGCGCGGACGTGTTCGTCGGCAACGATTCCGGTCCGCTCCACCTGGCGGCGCTCCTTGGCGTGCCGGTAATCGGCCTGTTCGGACCGGCATCGCCTGCGCTGACCGCCCCGTTGTCGGCGCGCGGGACGTGGATCTATCGCCCCGTGGCCTGTTCACCGTGCGACCAGATTCGCTGCGTCCGGCCGGAGAATCCGTGCATGAGTCTCATCACGCCGGAAGTGGTGCTTGCCTCCCTTCGAAAGGAGATCGCGCTTCAGTACTACCGGGGCGCGGCGAATGCCTGAGCTGACCCTCCTGGGCGTCCGCGTGGACGCCTTCGATCGGGACACGCTCGAAGAGGCAATACTTGCGGATGCCGCGAAGAAGGAATGCCGGATCTACGAGTACATCAACGTTCACGCACTCAATCTCGCCTGCGACGATCCTCGCTTTCGCGACGCGCTGAACTCAGCCACAGTGACGTACTGCGACGGAGAGGGGGTGCGCGTCGGTGCGCGCGTCCTTGGCAGACGTCTTCCTCCACGGACGGTGCTCACCTACTGGATCTGGGACCTCTGCCGGCGGTTTCAGGAAGAGGGGAGATCGGTCTACTTTCTCGGGGGTCACGACGAAGTTGTCCGAAAGGCGGTGGATCTTCTCCGGCAGCGATTTCCCGCTCTGAAGATTGCGGGCTGGCATCACGGGTATTTCGCGAAACCGGGAGAGGAAAGCCGCAGGATTGTTGATGACATCAACCGCGCCGGTCCGGACGTCCTCTTTGTCGGCTTTGGGATGCCGGTGCAAGAATTCTGGATTGCCGAGCACCGAACCCGCCTCAGCGTGGGAGTGATCCTCCCGGCCGGATCCATGATTGATTATATCGCCGGGACTCGAACTCCGGCGCCGGCCTGGATGGCCGGCCACGGACTCGAATGGCTGTATCGTCTGTGTCGGGAGCCGGGACGGCTCTGGCGACGATACCTTCTCGGCAACCCGCTCTTCCTCCTCAGAGTCATCGCTCAACGGATTCGCTCGGGAACGATCTGATGCGACCCCTGGCGCTTGCCATCGTCCTCTTGCTGCTTTCAGTTGGCCGGTATGACGCCGTCGCCGGTCCGGGAACGATGCCGGACGGGAGTTTCTCCGTGAAGGCAGAGTCGGGAGGATGGTCCGTCCGATACGTCAACCGGCCGATGAGGACATCGACTGTTGAGATCGGCGGAATCCGCCATATCGTGTTCGGAGGGGCGACTTCATCAACACCTGCCGATTCCGGACTCCCCCAGCTTCCGGTCGAAGTCCTCTCGCTCGGCCTGCCGCCCGGGGCAGGGGTTACCGCCGATGTGACCGATCAGGTGTACGAAGAAACAGTCGGCCCTCCGGTGGCGCCGGCTCCCGCGTATCGCACGACCGATGAGGGCGAAGTAATCGCTGAGTACCGGAAGAACAACACTGCCTACTCGCAGAACCGGCATTTCCCCGGCCGGGAGTTCTGGACCGACCCGCAGTTCACACTCCGGGCTCAACGGATCTCAACGATTCGTCTTGCCCCGCTTCAATACAACCCTGCCCGAGGCACGCTCCGTCGGCTCGTGAGCTGTACCATCCACGTCAGACTCTCGGGAGGCGCGTCACCCCTGCCGGTCCTGGCACCTGAGATCAAGGATCCCTTTTTCGAGGATATCTATCGCACGCTTATTTCGAACTACGAGCAGGCGAAACAATGGCGCGTCCCGTTCCCACGTCCTGCCGGCATCGCTGCCGAACCCAGCCGTGACTGGTTCGTCACCGGGAGAGAGTACTACCGGATCCCGGTAGCAATTGATGGCTGGTACCACGTGACAAGAAGCGACCTGGCTGCTGCGGGCGCGTTGCCCGGTTCGCCTGACACATCGACGGCAGCGTTATTCTACAGGGGTGTGCCGGTTCCCGTCGTCATTCGACCCGATTCCTCAATCGAGTTTCATGCAGAGCGCAACCGGGGGGATTCAACCTACTTTGATCACTACACCGACACAAGTTCGTACTGGCTTACCTGGGGAGCTGCTCCGGGGATGCGCTTCTCACCCTCCGCCTCTCCCGGCGGCATGCCATCGGGGGACATCTCGTCGGCGACGGATCTGCGGCATTTTGAGCTAAACACCGACTACTATCCCGGCACCGGCGATTCGGAAATCACGGTCAACGGGACCGTGCCTGGAGAGGGGTGGGTGTGGGAATATTACTATCCCGGTTCGGTGCTCTCCCACTCGTTCTCGGTCGACAGTCTCGATACGCCCTCCTCATCGGCCACCATCCGGGTCCGGCTCTACAGCACAACGCCGAATTTTGCCACCCCAAACCACCTTGCTCGCTTCTGGGTGAATGACTCTCTCCTGGGCACAACAACATTCCCCGGGAGGCAGGAGGGACGCTTCGAGGCCTCGTTCCCTGCACGATGGCTCGTGCCGGGAACGAACATCCTGAAGATCCAGTCCGATCCCCCGTCCGGGATGATCGTGAATCAGTTCTACCTCGACTGGTTCGAGATTGAGTACAACCGGCTCCTTCGTGCAACGGCAGATCAGCTGGTCTTCGCCTCCCCCGCCTCCTCTGGCGGGGGCGTTCTCCGGTTCACCGTCAGTGGCTTCACCTCCCCTGCTATCGAGGTGTTCGATCTCGTGGGCAGGAGACAGATCCTTGGAGGAGTAGTCACGGGGGACAGTGCCGCCGGCTACGCCGTGGCATTTCAGGACTCGTTCAGCACCGCACGCCGGTACGTCGTCGTGGCCACCGGAGGGGTCAGGAATGTCCTTCCGGTTTCGGGGAAGATGTTTAAGGACATCCGGGCGAATGCGACGGGGGCCGATTACATCATCGTGTCGCATCGTGATTTTCTCCCGGCGGCACAGCAGCTCGCCGCACACCGTCAGTCGATAAACGGCGTCCGGACGACAGTCGTCGATGTGCAGGATATCTACGACGAGTTTAACTACGGCACGTTGAATGCCGAGAAGATCAAAGAATTTCTCCGGTACGCGTTCACCCAGTGGCCGGGCCCCCCTCCGACATATCTTCTGATGTTTGGAGATGCCAGCTGGGATTTCCACAGGTATAAAGGCACGACGATCAAGTCAAATTTCGTGCCCGCCTACGGCGTGCCGGCGGGGGACAACTGGTTTGGCTGCTTTGATACGAATTACACGTTTCTTCCGTCGTTGCTCATCGGGAGGATCCCTGCACAGGATCCTCTGCAGGCCCAGCGGACGGTTGCCAAGCTCATCGCATACGACAGTGCCCCCCCGGCTGAATGGACCAAGAGCTTTCTGTTTATCTCGGGTGGGACTACGCCTGCCGAACGCCTGAGCTTCAACGCCACCAGCGATGCGACCATCAGCCAGTACGTTTCCCCGCCATCCATCGGTGGGTATGCGTACAGAGTGTACAAGTCCACCCCGAACACCATCGACGGGGAGAACCGTCAGCTGCTGAAGGACATCGTCAAGAAGGGGGTGGTGTTCCTTAATTTCCTCGGCCATTCCGGCGGGAGAATCTGGGGTGTCGATATAGGCAGTCCGAACGATCTGGAGAATACCAACGGCAGGCTTCCGTTTGTCTCCTCGGTGAGCTGCAACGTGGGGGCCTTCGCGGAGCCGTCGAACAATGTGCTGTCGGAGGACTTCGTCCTTGCCGACAATCGTGGTGCGATTGGCATGTGGGCCTCCTCGTCGCTCGGTTACGCGTCGATCGGTTCCGCGCTCGTGAACTACTTTCTTTCCGGAGTCGCCGTGGATACTCTCCGCGGCCTCGGGGCGCTGACCACCACCGCACGCTACCGGCTCTGGCAGGGGACCCTCTCGAATTACGTTACGGTCGCGTCGGTCAACCTCAACCCGTTGCTCGGCGATCCCCTCACGCAGCTTGCCATTCCCCGGAAGCCCGACCTCGCCGTTGCCTCGTCCGACCTGTCCCTGAGCTCGACGGCCCCAACTCCCAATGACAGCGCGTTGACGGTTTCAATGGCGCTTCACAATTACGGCCTTGTTCCGACGGACAGCGTGACCGTTCTGCTTACCGATGAATTCTCGGGGAACACCGTACCGCTGCTCAACAACGTCAAACGGGGCCCGACACGGTTCAAGGACTCGCTCACCGTCCCCTGGCACGGGACGACGCAGATCGGCACTCATACGATGCGTGCGATCCTTGACCCTGCGGGGGCGATCACGGAAGTGACTGAGGCCAACAATAGCGCGAGCGTGACGCAATACGTCTATGCGAACACGCTGGCGGTCATCCGGCCCCTGCGGAACACCGTTCTCCCTCCGGGGCCGCAAGTGCTTCGCGTATCCAGCCCCATCGGCGCGGATTCCGCGAGCATGCAGGTGATCTTTGAGCTCGACAGCGTACCGTCGTTCAATTCTTCGATGCTGCAGAGATCAGGCCCCGTGGGACCGGGACCTGTGAGCGCCGAGTGGACAACCCCGTCGCTTCCGGACGGCAGCGTGTGGTTCTGGCGTGCAAGAACTGAGACTGGAAGCGTCGTGGGGAGCTGGACAGTGTCGTCGTTCATCGTCTCGATAACATTGCCGACCCCTCCGCTGGTGCGATGGCGGGAAGCGGCAGGCCTGCAGTTTGCCGGCGAAACGCTGCGCCAGGCGGCCGTCACGGATTCCGGCGTGACGATCAGCCCGAACGTCCCCATCCGGGTCTTTGCGCAGTCGCTGGGGTATCGAGCCGACGCGAACAGGGACTACTACACAGTGGTGGGGGTGAACGACCAGTGGATGAGCGGATACTGGTGGGTCAACGGGTCGGGGTTCCTTGCGTTGCGCGTGGATGAGTTTACCGGTTCGGCAACATTCAGAGCGTTTGACGTGCCCAATCAACCGGCGCAGGCAGACAGTATGACGAGTTTCCTCAGCAGCACGCCGAACGGCAACTACCTGGCGCTTGCAGTCATCTTTGACGGGCGGTCAAATGTCGGGTCAAGTCTCCGCACCGCGCTCAAACTGCTGGGGAGCAACTATATCGATTCATTGCAGCCCGGGCATGCCTGGTCGTTGATCGCACGGAAGGGAGGAGGCGGACAGGTGCCGGTTGAACAATGGAGTCCCGATGGGGTTACACGGGACAGCGTTGACGTCCCAAACTTTTACAGCTATGGCTTGGGGTCGATCACCACCTCCGCGCTTCCGGCCCCCCACCGGTGGGGCACGTTCAGGTGGACAAACAGCGGAGTCCCGGGGACGACGGACCAGCGGGCGGCCATCATCGGCACGCGTTCGACCGGGCCGGCAGACACGCTGCTCATCATCCCGGCCGAGAGCACGGCGGTGAGTCTTGCCTCCCTTGACCCTGTCACGCGCGACCCTGCCTATGTTGGATTCCGAGTTTCCGGAATCCTCGCAAGCCGCGATGCGCTGGTGACGCCGGTGCTGCGTGAATGGTCTCTTGAATTTGAGCCACCGGCGGATCTCGCAATCAGTCCGCGCACAGTTGCCAGGCCCATCATCGTTGCCAAGCAGACCGCGGGAACGGTTGATGTGCAGGTACACAATAGCGGGTATCGTGCCGCAGACAGCGCAAGGGTCCTTCTCTCCCTGATTGTACCGGGCCTGCCACCCCGACCGGTCGCGTCCGCGATGGTCGGCACGATCGCCCCGGATGGATTCTCGACAGTGTCGATCCCATTTCCGCTCGGCGGCCTCCCGCGACGAGTCACGCTTGAAGTGAAAGTCAGTCCACCTGCATCGGCAAAAGACCTCGTGCAGGAGAACAACGTCACGCTGTACGAGTACCAGATGACGGGGAGTGAAGACACGCTTTCCGCTCGGGTCCATCTGTTTGCCGATGGCGTCCAGCTTATGGACGGTGACTATGTTGCCGCCCAGCCGCGGATCGTCGTCCGGGTTTCGGACCTCGTGAACCCGGGTGTCGAACCGCCACGTGTCGACCTGTTCGTGGACAATATGCCGGCAGGCACACCGGTCGGGAATCCGGCCGCGGGAACGGGCGGGGCCGCTCCGCCCCCGGTGGAACCTGAGTTTCGACCTGCCCTGTCAATAGGGCTCCACGAGCTCCGTGTGCGCCTTTCGGAGCCGAACACCGTTGGCGGGGTGGATTCATTGGTTTACCGGGTATCCGTCAATGTGGACGATTCGTACCGCATTCTCCAACTCTTCAATTATCCGAATCCGTTCGCACGGGAGACGTGGTTTACGTTCGTTTTGACGGGTGCAAGGCCACCAGATGAGCTGACGATCCGTATCTTCACCGTCGCGGGTCGCCGTATCCGGGAAATCCTCGCTCCCGGGGGATCACTCCAGGTGGGGTTCAACCGGGTCTACTGGGATGGCCGGGACGAGGATGGGGAAGAAGTGGCAAACGGATACTACTTCTACAAGATTGCGGTGAAGGGAAACGATCGGACGGAAACAGCGATCGGGAAACTCGCCAAAGTCCGGTGATCATCTCAACGCTATCGCACGAGAAGCATCGTTCGGACCGCGACCCTCCCATTCGCGGAGAGCCGGCAGAAATAGACCCCGCTCGGCCTCCCGGCCGCATCCCATAGCGCATCGTGTTCACCGGCCGCCTGGCTGCCGTTGACAATAACCGCGACTTCCCTTCCGAGCAGATCCAGGACTGCAAGCCGTATCCGTGCGGCCGCTTCCAACCGGTAACGGATTCTCGTCGTAGGGTTAAACGGGTTGGGAAAATTCTGCTCCAGGGCAAATGTGTACGGCTTAGACTCGGCAATGCCTGTAGTCCCCGCGACTTCGATCGGTTCCGAGAAGTGGACTCTCTGATCGAGGTCGATCTGCTTGAGCCGGTAGAATCTTCCCGGGTCATTGCCTGAGTCAATGTATGCGTATGCCTGCGGCAAGTTCGTCGTGCCATGACCCGGTATCAGTCCTGAGACAGATTGAAACGTCCCCGTCCGTGTCTCCGATTTCTGGACTTCGAAGCCGTAGTTGTTGATCTCGGTCAACGTTGACCAGGAAAGCTCCACCCCGTTTGTCGTCCAGTTTCCCGAGAAGGTTGCCAGCTGGACCGAGAGCGTCACGTCCGCCCACGTTGTGCTCACGCGGATGCCGTCAACGATTAGGGCGGGTGCCGCACTGGCGCTCCCCTGGCGCATCGTGACCGTACCGAGATCCGCAGGATCGTCCTTTGCATTGAGGTACGGTCCCACCTCGGCAACGGACGGTTCCTCAGGAGGGAGCGCGGTCGCGGCGAAGAGGTAGAGCCGGAGGACGTCGTCGGCAGTGTCCGCAGCGACGAAGGTGTATCTGGCCACGACAAGACAAGTCGTGGTGAAGGGGATGATGTTGCTCCCGTACGTCGGGCCGGTAGGTTCGTTGCTCTTGGCTAAGCCTATGAGAAAGCCGCCGGTAGCCGACTTGAGGAACACCCGACAATGGTATGAGAGCTGGTTCGACGACGGGGAAAGGGCTATGCAGTAGTCGCCGGACTGCGCGGATGCGACGTTGACCATGAATGAGAGATAAATGCTCCCGGAGCTGACCGCTGGAAACGAGCGGTATACATCCTGGCCGGACGTCGCGAGGGTTGCCGCGTTCCCTGCGCCCGACGGGCCGTAGCTGGGATAGGAGAGACCGCCTGCGGTGGATGTCAGGATTGGATTTGTTGCGGTTGAACCGCTCTGCGCCCATCCCGCTGCCGTGAGCGCTGTTCCCACCGGTGTGCTAAAATCTTCCTGCAGCAGCTGGGCGGTGGCGCCATGAGCGATCGCCATTGTCAGAAGCAGCGGAACTGGCGTCCGAGAGAGTATCATAGAATTCCTCCTTCCATCCGGGCGGCTGGCGGGAAGGCCGGTTATCTATGATACACACGAGTCCCGCGATTTTCGAAGGGGCTTACAGAAAAAAGAGTAGAGAGAAGAGATGAGAGAGAAGAGAGGGCAGAAATGCGGAATGGGGATTGCGCCCGCCTGCCCCCCTGAATCCTGTGAGGCGGGCAGGGATTGCGAAGATGAATGACCAGGTCATTTCATTCCGCAATCCGCAACCCGAAATTCGCAATGCCGCTCAGATTTCTACGTGCTCTGCGTTGCCGTTGGTCTTCTTCAGCAGTTTCCAAATCGTCCGTTCCGACAGGACGATGTTGTGCTTCTGCTCAAGGTAGACACGGAGACGCCGCTGGCCGAAGCCGGTTTCCTCGCGGATCTTATGAAGTAACTCGATCTTCTCCTTAGGCGTCGCGCGAGGAAAATGATGCGGCCTGCGGGAGCGGTCGGTCAGGCTCGATGAGTCGCCGTTCGACTGCTGGTATCGCTTCAGCCACTTGTAGAAGGTCTTTCGGCTGATCCCGAACCTGTTGCAGACCGCGGTGGCGCTCTTCGTTTCGTTGTACACCATCATCCATGCAAGCCGGGGGTGCAAAGATCCCGCCTGGAGAGGGTCTTCCTCCGACTGAACCGGCATGCTCGAATGTGTAGCTTCGGGTTGTTCCATGCTGCACTGCTCCTCGATTGTGTTCATTTCAGGGAAACCATCCTTGTGATCCATTCTCTCCCCTCCGCCCTCAACCGGGCAAAGTAGGTGCCTGCGGCCGCCTCGGCGGCATTCCAGGTCACTGCATGGCGCCCGGCATCCTGCTGAGCATCTACGAGCATGGCGATGCGCTGCCCGAGGGTGCTGTACACTTCAAGAGTGACGCGGCCCGGCCTTTCGAGCTGATAGGTAATCGTCGTTGACGGGTTAAAGGGATTCGGGTAGTTCTGATTCAGCCCTGTCGTCAGGGGGAGGCGAGACTCCTCTACGCCGGTCAGTGATGCCGCGACTGTGACGGTGCGGGAATCCGAGAAGCTCGTTGTGCCGTCAAGGTCGATCTGCTCGAGGCGATACTCGTAGGTACCGGGTGCCGGCGGTATGTCGGTCCAGGAGTAGAACCGGGGGCTGATGGTCGTGCCACCGCCATGCTGGAATGACCCCGGGATGTCGGTGAACTCTCCGGTCCCTGTCGTGCGACGCTGCACCATGAAGCCATAATTGCTCACCTCCGATGCCGTCGTCCATGTGAGCTGAACCGATGCCGGGTCAGGGGACAACCCGGCCTCGAATGACGCAAGCTCAATGGGCAGCACCTCGTTCGGGTCGACGATCGATGTCTTCGGGTCTCCGATAACGACGTCCATCCATGAGAGGTATCGCGACGCGATGTAGTAGCTCTCCGCGAGGTTGTAGCCCGATGTGTACTTATTGAACAACAGCGAAACGTCCGCCATCGCCGAGGCGAACGGCTCATACACATACCCCTTGGCCCCGCTGGCCCCTTCGTGAATCAAGTCCGCGATCAGCGACTGTCCGTAGAAAGGGGGATTCTCAAACGAACGCCCGGACGTGGAAACGTATGTCTCCGCGATCGCGCCGGGAGCCCATGTGTGATGGGGGATAGCGTTCTCCGTGAAGTCCCCGGCATGATGGTCGTTGCTCCCCCAGCTGACATACCCTGCGATATTCGACTTCCGAGTGAGGAATGTCGTATCGGAGTTCAACAGGACCGTTTTCCCTTTCGAGGAGAGCAGCGATGAGGCCTTCTCGATGTTCGTGTTCAGGGACGTATACTGCGACGGCCACTCGGGGTCTTGGTCGAGCACAAAGGGGTCAATCGTGCTTGAAGGTACCCCCGGGCCGCTCCGGTCAATGAGATGCTTGACATCCTCAAGAGAATAGCCGTCGAGTCGGGTTACCAGGTAGATCCCATACATCTTATGACTGAACCGCGTATTCTTGTTGAAGTAGGGAGAAACGAATGCGGACCCTGCACCGATCTGTCCGACGTAGTCTCCCAGGATGCAAGTGAGCTCGCTTTCCACTGAAGCGGACGCGGAGGACGTCGAACCCACTCCCCCCCGATCGACCCGAAGTGGCATTCCCTTGGTCGTCACGATGTAGTTGATACGCTCTGCCATGCCCAGTCCCGTGAGCATTTCCTCAATCTGACCCCGTAACGACTCAAACTCCGCGCCGGTGATCGTTTCTGAAAGAGGCGCGGTGACACGGAGGATATTCTCCACAGGAATATTCCGGGCTGCCTGGAAATATTCCCCGACCGAGACTGATACGTCACTTGCAGTGTTGACGAGCACGACGACATCATCATATCCTCCGCCTGCCTCAGCAACAACGACCAACACCGGCAAAGCCACCAAAACCAATAAGTATTTCCTCACCGCTATCTCCTGTAATCCGGGTTATAGATATTCACCGGTTATGCCAAAGGGAGAATTTGGACCTGTGCAGGTGACCTTGAGATCTCGAGGGCTCTCAAGGGGTCGAAAACAGGCCAATTTAGTAGGAAATCCTTGGAAGGACGTCCGAACGGACATATGGATGGAAGGGGAGAATGGTAGTTCTACATGGGAATTCTACATTTTACACGACGGTTGCGGCGGAATCATTGCACTTAGGACCATTCTTCCAAGTGAAGCATGAAGCAATTCACCATGTTTATGAAATCTTTATGCCGCAGTGCAATTCTTTACGGGATCTTCATTGCCGATGTCTTTCGTCCTGGAGCATATTTGCAGCCGACAACGGAGCCCTGTGCGATGGTGAAGAATCTTGCATTGACCGGCTGTATTTCTGTGGTCATGTACACACTGGTCACCGGTGTACTCTATCCCCTCGCCGTGACCGGAATTGCGCAACTGGCATTTCCTGATCGCGCAAACGGAAGCCTCGTTTCAGAGGGGGGCAAGATCGTGGGATCAGAGCTGATCGGACAGCGGTTCACATCCGCAAGATATATCTGGTCCCGCCCGTCTGCGACTCCTGAATACTCCTACAATGGCGGGTCGTCCGCCGGCTCCAACTATGGCCCCCTCAACCCCGCCCTCCTGAACGCGGTCAAACAACGCGTACACCGGTTGCACTCCGCAGATCCCGCGAACCAGCGCCCGATCCCTGTTGATCTTGTCACCGCGTCCGCCAGCGGACTGGACCCGCACATTAGCGTTGCAGCAGCACTGTATCAGGTTCCAAGGGTTTCGCTTGAACGGCACTTAAGGGCAGAGGAGGTTCGAATCATTGTCGAGCACTCCATCGTGCCCAGAACGTTCGGCATCCTCGGAGAGCCGCGCGTCAATGTCCTGCAGCTCAATCTCATGCTGGACAGGCATGGGAAAGGAGGGAACTGATGGATTTCCTCTGCGTGGGTGCGATCGCGGCATGCTTTGCGGCATCGTACGGTTTGCTCCGGGCGTGCGAATGGCTCTCGGACGGAAGTACGGGAAAACTTCGATGAACGGACTCTACTTCGTTTCGATGATCATTGCTGCCGCTTTGGCTATTTATCTCTTTGTCGCGTTGTTGAGACCGGAGAAACTTGAATGACCGCGAATAGCGTCGTGCAAGTCACCCTGTATTTTGTTGCGTTGCTCGGCCTCGCGTACCCGCTAGGGATATATATGGCGCAAGTATATGATCGCAAGCGAACATTGCTCGACCCACTCATGGGGCCTATGGAACGCTTGCTGTACAGGATCTGTCGTGTGAGCCAGGACGAGGAAATGGATTGGAAGCACAACGCACTCGCGATGCTCATCTTCAATTTCGCTGGAATTCTTGCTCTCTATGTTTTGCAGCGGGTGCAGGACCTTCTTCCCCTGAACCCGCAGGGCTTTGGGGCGGTGACACCCGACTCGGCGTTCAATACGGCGGTGAGTTTTGCGACGAACACCAATTGGCAAGGATACGGCGGCGAGACCACGATGAGCTACCTGACGCAGATGGTCGGGCTCACCGTTCAGAATTTCGTCTCGGCGGGAACGGGAATGGCAGTGCTTACGCTCTTCATACGTGGACTCGCGCGCCACTCCACCCGGCTGCTTGGCAATTTCTGGGTTGACCTGACGAGGAGCATCCTCTACGTACTACTCCCGCTTTCGGTTCTTCTATCGCTCTTGCTCGTGTCGCAAGGAGTGGTTCAGAATTTCTCTGAATTCAGGGCCGTCAGACTGGTGGAGCCTGCCAGAGACGCCAAGGGTCGCACGGTCACCGAGCAACTGCTGCCGATGGGCCCTGCCGCCTCTCAAATCGCAATCAAACAGCTCGGGACGAACGGCGGCGGCTTTTTCAATGCAAATTCTGCGCATCCATACGAGAACCCCACACCCTTGTCAAACCTCCTGGAGCTTCTTTCGATCCTGCTGATCCCGGCCGCTCTCTGCCTTACGTTTGGCGAGATGGTTGGCGACAGGTGGCAGGGATGGGCAATCCTGGCCGCCATGATGATCATCTTCGTCGTGTTGCTGGGCACTGCCATGCACTCGGAGCAGGCGGGCAATCCTGCGCTTGCGGCATGGGGAATCGACCAATCGGCGAACGACCTCCAGGGTGGGGGCAACATGGAAGGGAAAGAAGTGCGCTTCGACATCGCAAACTCCGTCCTCTGGGCTGCCGCAACTACCGCAGCGTCCAATGGCTCGGTAAACTCCATGCATGACTCCTATACTCCGATCGGTGGTTTCGTTGCACTCTTCATGATGCAGCTCGGCGAGGTCGTCTTCGGGGGCGTGGGGTCGGGGCTATACGGAATGCTTGTCTTCGTGATCGTAGCGGTCTTCGTGGCCGGCCTGCTTGTCGGCCGGACGCCCGAGTACCTTGGCCACAAGATCGAAGCCTATGAGATGAAGATGGCATCCCTGCTCATCCTGTTTATGCCGATCACCGTTCTCGTATTCACAGCGATTGCCCTGCTGTCCGACGCCGGCCGGGTGGCCATCTTCAACCTTGGAGGACACGGTTTCAGTGAGGTGCTCTATCTTTTCACTTCGCAGGGGAACAACAATGGGAGCGCATTTGCCGGTATCGGTGCGAATACGCCCTTCTACAATGCGATCGTGATCATCGTGGGGGCGTTGAATTTCTTCCCGGCGCTGGCGCTCGGCCCGATCGTCGAACATCTGATGATGCATTAATGCTGCCACGGTAAGGAGCTCAATGATATCTCAATTGAAACCTCAAAAGCCGGGAACGGGTCTGTCTCCTGAAATTCTTCAGGAGGCACTCAGAGACGCAGTGCTGAAGTTGCATCCGCGGACGATGCTGTGCAATCCCGTTATGTTCGTTGTTGAGGTTGGGAGCGTCCTCACGACGGTTCTCTGGCTGGAGGCAATGCTCGGGGCCGGCGAAGCTCCGGCGTGGTTCATCGGCACGGTCGCCCTCTGCCTCTGGTTCACGGTGCTCTTTTCCAACTTTGCCGAAGCTATGGCAGAGGGGCGCGGGAAAGCCCAGGCTCGGGCCCTGCGCAGTGCGCGCAAGGATACACCGGCGAAACAGCTGCAGTCGCCGAACCATGGCGCAAGATATTCCACCATTCTCTCCACCGACCTGAAAAAGGAAGATGTCGTGCTGGTCGAGGCGGGAGACATTATCCCCGCAGACGGAGAGGTTATCGAAGGGATTGCCTCGGTGGACGAAAGCGCAATAACGGGGGAGAGTGCGCCGGTGATCCGGGAATCGGGCGGCGACCGCAGCGCGGTCACCGGAGGGACAAAGGTCCTTTCCGATTGGCTCGTGGTGCGCGTGACCATTGAACCGGGGGGCGGATTTCTGGAGCGGATGATCAGCATGATCGAAGGGGCCAGACGGCACAAGACGCCAAACGAGATCGCGCTCAACATCCTCCTGGCGGCATTCTCGATTATCTTCCTGGTGTTGTGCGCAACTCTGCTGCCGTTCTCCCTGTACAGTGTCGAGACGGCCGGACAGGGGACACCGATCACGGTCACCGTGCTGGTGGCGCTCCTCGTTTGTCTGATTCCAACGACGATCGGTGGCCTGC
>JBFLYO010000026.1:0-57139 GCA_040756745.1 Bacteroidota bacterium | reverse complement strand
TCCCCCTCTCCCCGTACCTCGGTGAGCCCTTCCTGCTCTATGACGGCCTTCCCCTCCCCGCCGATCTCCCTGTCGTCCTCCTCCTCTTCCACGGCCTCTTCCTGGCCCTCCTCCTCTTCGCCATCGCCCTCTTCCTCTTCTTCATCCTCAACCTCGGCCTCTTCCAGATCCTTCTGCATCTTCTCGCGGATCTCGTGGATCTTCTCCTCCGTCAGCCCTTCGATGGCAAGGAGCGTATCAAGTTTGGCATTGATGACATCCTTCGCCGTCTCCAGTCCGGCGTCGATGAGCTTGAGATAGAGCTCCTCGCCAAGATCTTCCTTGAAATCGACGAGCTCGATGTCGTACTCGTCCTCCCCCCCCTCCTTGATCAGATTAATCTCGTAGCCCGTCAGGCGTGAGGCGAGCCGGATATTCTGACCGTTTCGCCCGATGGCAAGCGATACCTGATCCGCGGCCACGAGAACGTCGGCCGTTTTCGTCTCATTGTTCAGTTCGATGCTCTTGAGTTTTGCAGGGGCGAGCGACCGCTGGATGAAGACCATCGGATCATCGCTGAAGTTGATGACGTCGATATTCTCATTGTTGAGTTCGCGGACGATCGTATGGATGCGCACCCCCTTCATGCCGACGCATGCGCCGACCGCGTCGATCCGGTCGTCGTGCGACTCCACCGCCACCTTCGCACGCTCCCCCGGCTCGCGGGCGATCTGCTTGATCTCAATGATCCCGTCATAGATTTCCGGGATCTCGAGTTCAAACAGTTTGGAGAGAAACTTGGGATCAGCGCGCGAGACAACCACCACGGGATTGCCGGCGTTCTTCCGCACCTCTTTCACGACGGCCCGGATGGTGTCCCCCTTCTTGTACCGCTCCTTGAAGATCTGTTCGCTCTTCGGGAGCAGGAGCTCGTTTCGGTTGTGGTTGATCAGGATCTCGTTGCGGCGGATCTGATAGATTTCCCCCACGACGATGTCGCCGATCGCGTTGCTGTATTCGTTGTAGATATTCTCGCGCTCGATTTCCTTGATGCGCTGGTTCAGGTTCTGTTTTGCACTCACCACGAGCCGGCGGCCGAACGTGGCCAGCGGGATCACCTCCACGAAGTCCTCACCGACATCAAGGCTTTCCCCCGAAATCTCCCGCGCGGTCTGCACGTCGATCTGCGTCACGGGATTCTCAACGGTCTCGACCACCTCGCGCTCGAGGAAGATTTCGATGTCTCCCTTATCCATGTTCACCACGACATCGAACTTGGCGTCCTGGCCGTACTTCTTGCGCACCATCATCGAAAAGACGTCCTCGACGATCCCCGTGAGGATGTCCTTGTCGATCCCTTTTTCACGAACCATTTGGGCAAATGATTCGACGATCTCCGAATTCATACCCGTCTCCCGTTAAATGGACTACTCTGCCATCGTCACCAGGGTGATTTGACGACCGCTTCCGCGAGTGCGTCAAAGAAAATTGTTTCAGCGGGTTGTCCCGATCCCGGCTCCAGCACGATCCCGGCGTCGTTGACTGAGACAAGGCGCCCCGTCCTGTTCCGGTCTCCCATTGTCTCGCGCAACTTGACGCTCAATGTCCGTCCCACATGTTTTCGGAACTGCCATGGGTACCTGAGGGGGCGGTCGATCCCGGGCGACGAGACGTCCAGCCGATAGGAGCCCTGGATCCATCCACCCGCGTCGATGGCCTCAGCAACGCCTCTGCTAACTTCGGCACACAGATCGCTCGTCACGCCCTGCTCGGCATCGATGAAGACTTCGACGACCGTTTTCCCTTTGTGGCCGCGGACCACCAGATCGATGAGGTGTGCGGAAGCACTGGACGCGCATCGTTCCACCGCCGAGCGCAATTCCTGGCTGACCATAACCGAACGGACTGTGCAAACAAAAATAGCCCAAATTGGGCTATCTCTTACAACGTTTTAGCATAGCAAGATTTACTCAAAAAAGCAAGGAAAATATGGAACATCTGTCAAAACAGCCCGCATTCGCATATCCGGATGAATCAACCCGATTCCTCCAACCTGACGTTATTTCCCTCAAATTCGGCAACCAACCGCCGGAAGTCCTCCCCCACGCGTTGGGGGGCCCCGGTCTCTCCATCAAGCCAGACGTGGACCGACACGTTTTCAGAAATCCTGCGTCGTCCCGCGACCTCTTCGATAATCCCCTCGAAGGCGAAGCTCGTGTTCCGGATGTACGAAATCCTTGTCATCACTTCCAGCTCTTCACCGAATCGAGCGGGAGAGCGGTAGTCGATCTCGTTGCGTGCGACCACGACGCGTGAATCCCCCTGGATCGTCGCGATATCCACCTTCACTCCGATCTCCTTGAGGTACTCGATCCGGCCGACTTCGAAGTAGAGCAGGTAGTTGGCGTTGTGAACGATCCCCTGCCAGTCGATCTCGTAGTTGCGGACTGTGAGGGGGGTGCTGTGGCGAAAAAGTGATCGGTCGAGGGGCATAAGGAAATGAGAGATTGAGATCGAGATTGAGATTGAGATTTAGGTTAAGGTGAAGAATAAGGTGTCGGCTCAATCCTCGACCTTCATCTACTTCACCCCTTGACCTGCTTCACCCCTTAGCCTGCTCCAACCCTTAATCTCATTCTTAATCTCAATCTCGCAAGCCTCAATTCAGCTCCTCCATCGTTTCCCGAATGACCTTCGCCGCCTTCTTCACTTCCTCCATTGTGACATCCATATGTGTCACCGCCCGGAGGCCCATGTAGTTGCCGGGGGTCAGGAGCACGCCGCGCGTTCGGAGGGCGGCAAGGATCTCCTCAGGCTTCCGGCCGGTTTTTTCCGCGCCGATGATGATGATGTTCGTCTGCACGGTCGCAAGGTCGATATCGAATCCCGGCACCTTCGCAAGTTCCAGGGCGAGGTACGCGGCCTTCTCGTGATCCTCTTTGAGCCGTTCGATGTTGTGCTCCAGTGCATAGAGCCCGGCAGCAGCTAGGATGCCTGCCTGCCTCATCCCGCCCCCAAAGATTTTCCTGTAATGCCTCGCAGCGGCTATGAAGGCGGCGCTGCCGGCGATGGCGGAGCCGACCGGAGCGCCCAGCCCTTTGGAAAAACATACCGACACGGAATCAACATGCGATGCATATTCAGCGGAAGAGATCCCTGTGACCACACAGGCATTCCACATTCGCGCGCCGTCGAGATGCACTGAGATCTTCTCGGACCGCGCAAACGCGCTGATCGCCCGGATCTCCTCGATGGGAAAGATCGTCCCGCCTGCGCGGTTATGGGTGTTCTCCAGGCAGATCAGTTTCGTCCGGGGCATGTAGTATGCCTGCGGCCTCACGGCCCGTTTGATCGCCTCGACCGTGATGATACCGTTCTTCCCCTCGATGGTGTGCGCCTGTGCGCCTGAGAGCAGCGCAATCCCCCCCGTCTCGTAGTTGAAGACATGCGCCCCCCTCTCACAAATTATTTCGTCACCGGGTTGCGTGTGCACCTTGATGCAGATCTGGTTGCCCATGCTTCCGCTCGGGACGAAGAGAGCCGCCTCCTTCCCGAGCAGTCGCGCCACCCGTTCCTGCAGCCGGTTAACGGTCGGATCTTCGCCGAACACGTCGTCGCCCACCTCCGCCGCTGCCATCGCTTCCCTCATCGCGGGGGAAGGCCGGGTGACTGTATCGCTTCTCAGGTCTATGTATTGCTGCTCTGCCATGCGCCTTCCCTTTTCCTGCTGAAGAACTTCTGCCCCAACCCCGCCGCCCAGAACAGGCCGGCGACAAAGAGTATCACCTCGCCGAACCAGTCACCGTGTCTTGTATAAAACGTCTGTTCGTTGCTGAGGCCGATGGTTCGGCTCAGCACCTGCCGGGTGAAGAGCTCCGTCCTGTCGTGGGCCCGACCATACGGATCAATATAACACGAAATCCCGCCGACTGCACACCGTGCGATCCACCGCCTGTTCTCCACTGCCCGGAAGACCGCGAACTGCGCGTGCTGGTAGGCGCCCGACATCTTGTCCCACCAGCTGTCGATGGTGATCAACGCCATAAATTGCGCCCCCTTTCGTACGAAGGACGCCACGAACCCCGGGTAGACCGATTCGTAGCAGATGATCGACGCAAATCGCGCACCCGAGCGATGATCCGTGAAGATCGTGGTGTCCGGGCCAATCTGCCAGCCGCCGATCCCGACCCCCCATCGCATGAAATCGAGAAACGCAAACATGTCGGCGTACGGGATTCTCTCCGCCAGGGGGACCATTTTCATCTTTCCATACCACGGTATCTCCTCCCCGCCGGGTTCGATCAGCGCGACCGAATTAAACGTGTCATACCGCTCCCCGGTCCGTCGCACGGTCTTTGCACTCGGTGGCGCCGTGGCCGGATCGGCATAAAACGTCGCCTGTGGAAGTCCGGTGAGCACAGGAATCCTGATCCGATCAACCTCCGAGCGGACCGACGCGAGCCAGTGACGGTTCGAAGGAAGGAGGAGGTAGTCGGGCATCGCCGTTTCGGGCCAGAGGACGATCTGCGGGCGAGGATGCGATGGGGACGCAAGAAGCGAATCAGTCAGCCGAAAATAGAGTGCTGACGCCGCAGGCCCGCTGGTGTTCCATTTGTCCCAGGGATCGACGTTCGACTGAATCATCCCGACCGTGAGCGTCCCCGCATCATCCACGGGGGAGGACGCTCGGGAAAGCATGTACATGCCATGTGCTTCAGGAAGCACGAAGACCACGATCAGGACTCCGAGCCAGGCATAGCTTGTACGCGGGACGCGCCGTTCTGTCCGTCCGGCAAGCGATTGGTACAGAAGAAACGCAATCACGTTTACGATAACGATCCAGAATGAGAGGCCGTAGACTCCCGTCGCGTCGATGAACTGGATCCTCGCCAGGTCATACGACTGGCTGTTGCCGATTGTCAGCCAGGGGAACGACCATTCACTGAGGGAATGAGAGAATTCATATCCCACCCAGAGGAATGGAAGGGCGACCAACCCGACCTTTTCGCTGAATCGCGTTCGCAGCAGGTGATACACGCCGAGAGGAAGCATATAGAACAGGGGATGCAACAACATGGTCATCCCCCCCGCAATCATCATGTACGGATCGTTCCCGTGGACGTAGCCGCCGGTCCAGTTCAGCGTGATAACATGAAACACGAGCATGGCCACGTAGGTGAACTTCATCGCGGTGCGGAAACGTTTCACCGACCCCAGCACGATCAAGAGCGGGACGAGACCAAAGCAGGCGAGAATGCCGAATGGGCTCGGCGGGAACGAAAAACCGAGCATGAGTCCGGAAAGGATCACGAGGCCGTACTGCAGTCGGCGCAGACGCCGGTCCTGTGGGGTGTGTGGCGTGCGACGGATCATGTCTTATCGGTCGCCGGCTCGTCTACGGAGAGTGCCGGGAGGAAGCGGCGTTGCACGGTGGTCCAGACCCAGACGACGCAGAGGCCCACGAGGAAGCCGATGATTGCTCCGCCGAGGATATCGGAAGGATAGTGGACGCCGACGGCGGGACGTGAGAGCGCAACGATTGCCGCCCAGCCGTAGAACCACCAGACCCACCGCCGGTAATAGGAAGCGAACACTGTGGCAACCGCGAAGTTGTTGACGGCATGAGACGACGGGAACGACAATCCGGACCCGCAATTGACGAGCATGTGAATCCCCTGGACGACGGGAACGCCGTCGATGACGTGACAGGGACGCGGCCGGCCGACAAGTTCCTTGATCACAGCGCTGCTCAGCTTGTCCGCACAGAATATTACAGGAATCAGGAGTATCGCCGCAGTCCTTCCCCGGACTCCCCCCTTCACCATGAGGAACAGCCACACCCCGACCAGGACGATCCTCACCGGTAAGAGCCGATCGTAATCGGTGATCAGCGGCCAGAGCAGATCGCCGACGGGGTTTGCAAGAGTCTGATTGACAAAGCGGAAGAGGACAACGTCGAGAGAATACAGGACGTCGATCACGGGGCTTTCTTGTTGTTGGACTTTCTGTAGAGATACCTGGCAGTCAGCACGAGAGCCACCACGATGATGAGAGCAGTCACTGCCTGGCTATAGGTACTCAGGTAGAATCCGATCCTCTGCCAGCTGTTCCCCAGGTAGTACCCGCCGGTGACTAGGAGCGAGTTCCAGACAAGCGCACTGACGAAGCAGAGGACGGTGGTGGGGAGGAGCTTCAGCTCGGCCATCCCCGCGAAAAACGAGACCACCGCTCTCGTGCCGGCGAGGAAGCGATTCCCAACGATGATCCAGTATCCGTGTTTCCTGAACCAGTCGTCCACCTTTTGTACTGCCTCCTTCGGGATGAACGACACTTTCCCCCGCTCCAGGATCCTCTCCCCGAACCATTCGCCGATCTTGTACATGGCGAGAAAACCGAGCGTGCTCCCCGCCGTCGCCCAGAGGAGCGTCTCCACGAACCCCACCCTTCCGATGCCGACGAGCGATCCGCCAAACACGATCACAACGTCGCTCGGAGAGGGAGGAAAGATGTTCTCGATGAACGCAATGGCAAACACGGTGAAGAGGATCAGCGTGGGGCTGAGCGTCTGCAGATATGCGATGAAGGATTCCACGGTTCGGCGCGGCGATATGTCAGGGGGTGGTCAGCAGGGCAACGGCATGTGCAGCTGCGCCTTGCGCCGCACCTACAAATCCGAGGCCCTCGTGGGTTGTGGCCTTGATCGAAACCTGCTCGGGGGTGATCAGGAGCGCATCTGCGATATTGCGCTTCATCGCATCCGCATGAGGCGCGATGCGGGGGGCATCGAGGGCGACCGTTGCATCGATGTTGGCAATCGTGCATCGGTGCTGCACCAGCAGATCACCGACGTGGCGCAGCAGAATGAGGCTTGAGATTCCCTTGTAGCGAGGATCAGTGTTGGGGAAGTGCTTGCCGATGTCTCCGAGGCCGGCGGCACCGAGCAGCGCATCGGCAATCGCGTGGAGCAGGATGTCCGCGTCGGAGTGCCCTTCGAGTCCCGTGGGATGAGGGATTTCCACCCCGCCGATGATGAGTTTGCGCCCTTCGACGAGCCGGTGGACGTCATACCCGAAGCCGATGCGCTGCATAGAGTTCGCAGGTATTATCGAATCTCGAATCGTGTGAAGGCCGCGGGGTCCGGCTCCCGCCACTCAACTTTCAGGTCGTTGACGTGCGCAGAGCGGGGACCGATCTTCAGATCGTGAATCAGCTCCTCCAGCAGGGACCGGTCGCCGTGCGCTTCCACTTCCACGGTGCCGTCGTATGCGTTGCGGACGAAGCCGGTGACCCCCAGTGCCTCGGCCCGCCGTGCGGCATACCAGCGGTACCCGACTCCCTGCACAAGACCCGAAATGATGATGTGGACGGCGGCTTCCATCGCGTTCATGAACGGTCGGGACGGCCGTGACCGTCTATGATACGGCGGCGTGGGGCGAAAATCAAGATTCGGTGAATTCGAACGACCGGTTGAGAATCGGGATGTTGTCGGACAACTCCGACACGAGCACGCCCAGAACGATCAACGCTCCACCCCCCATGCCCGCCCACCCGAGACGCTCATCAAGGATCATCGCCGCAAGGATGGCGGCAAACACCGGCTCGATGGTAAAGATGATCGCCGCGCGCGTCGGCGTCGTGTCCTTCTGGTATCTCGATTGGAGAAACGTGGTCAGGAGAGTTGCACACACCGTCAGATAAAGCAATCCTCCGGCGGCACCCAATGACAGACCGTGGGGCACACCTTCAAAAGCCACCATCCCTGCACCGGCGAGCAGGGCGTTTGTGGTGACCTGAAGGAAGGTGAGCTGCGCCGCATTCATGTCGTGTGAGACGACGTCGAGATAGACGATGTAGACGCCAAAGAGGAGGGCACAGGCCAGGGTCAGGGCGTCGCCTATGTTGAACGACGAGCCCGAAGGCGACGTGAGAAACCAAAGCCCCACCGAAACGATGATTACCCCAAACAGGTTCCCCAGCTTCGGCGCCCTGCGTTCGACGACGATCTGAAGCAGCGGGACGAAGACGACCATCATCCCGGTGATAAAGGCCGACTTGGAGGCAGTGGTGATAGTCAGCCCGATCGTCTGCACAACGAAGCCGCCGAACAGGAAGAGGCCGAGGATCACTCCCTTGAGTACCTGGTTTGCCTTCAGCGGGAAGATGGAACGGTACGCAACGGCGAGAAGGATCAGCGTGGCAAGCAGGAAGCGTACGGCGATCATCCCGAGTGGAGAGATTTCGTCTAGGACGATCTTGCCGATCGCAAACGTGCTCCCCCAGATCAGCGTCATCCCCAGGAGAATCCCCTCCGCGCGGGTCTTTGCGGTCATGCGGCGACGCCTGCAGGCACCGTTGTCCGGCGACCCTCGTACTGTTGGAAGAGTTTCCCCCAGTGAGTCTCAGCACGCCACTGCCGGAACACCTTCGCGTCTTTGAACGTCCAGCGATAGTAGTCGTGATACGCTTCGGACCCGAAGATGAACGCATGCACGAGCGGGGTGCGGAAGAAGATCTTTTGCATCCCCTTGAGCGGGCCGAACCAGGCCAGGTTGCCGAACCGGCTGACGCCGTTGTTGCCAACGGTGAACCCCCAGGACTCCCCGGAGATATCCGTCCCCACGACGTCGATGTCTCGAACATCCCCCACGCCGAGCCCGTCGTCATGAGCGATCTTGATATAGGGAATCGCAAGCGGATCGAAGCCCATCATCTTCGCGGCGACCGCATCGATGGCGACCTGGTCTGCGCTCGCGAGGATAACGTTCTTCACCACGGGGAACATGGTTCTCGGCCCCGGACCATTGCCTGCCGTGGTTCCGTCCATCATCGCAAAGAGTCCCGCGTGGATCTCCTTCTGAATGGCGAGGAGGTCGACGAGCGTCTCATGGATCCACGAATGTGTGTAATGCCGCTTCGTGTTGAGGAGCCCGCCGAAGGCGTTCTTCATTGCCCCCGTGGTGCCGGTATAGATATGGCACTTCATCGTGGGGAGATGCACGATGTTTTTCCCGATGAAGTAATCAGGGATCCGGATGCCTTCAGGATAGATATCGGCGAGGACGCGCATCCGGGCTTTTGGCCGGTATTCAACCCACTTCATGTCCTCTTCGCGGAAGTTGAAGAGCACTGGGATACCATATTCCCGGAAGATCGGCGTATAGTTGTTCAGGTCCTCTCCCTTGAACGCATCGGTCACCACGGTCTTGTTCTGCACGCACGCAAGATCAGTAAAACCCTCCTGCCGGAGCGTGCGGATGGCGCCTTCAAGCTGCCAGGGCGTCGTATTTGCCGCCGGGAAAGGAAAATGCCAGGAGAGGTTGTCCTTCAGAATCGTCGGCACCCCACGCCTGAGCGCAGTCGCCACGCCGGCGAGTTCTGCCAGATGGGCGTAATCCTGCAGTACTGTCTCGGGTGTTGTCTTGAGAACGGCGACGCGGGCTTTGGGCATAAGCGATCAGGATAATGCAATGTTGTGGCGCATGTGGCCGAGAGAAGTCAGTAATCAGTAGTCAGAAATCAGAAGTCAGAAAGATGGTGCATTGCCTTCTCGTCTTCAGCTCTCTGAGTTCTGATTACTGACTTCTGACTACTGATTTCCGACTACTCCAAGCTAAAACACAGCGGCTTCTTCATGCACCCCAAACACCTCCGCCAACACTGCGCACATCTCCCCGAGCGTCGCGTATGCACGTGTGCATGCGAGCAGCTTGGGCATAAGATTCTCGCCATCAGCAGCGGCACGACGGAGATCGTCCAGCATCCGCGCGACGCCTTCGCCGCTACGCGAGGTGCGGAGGGCCGCAGTGCGCGCGCGTTGCGTTCGTTCGACCTCGGGCGAAATCTCAAGGATCGGAATCTCGATCTGTTCATCATCCTCAACGAACTCGTTCACGCCGACGATGATCTTCTCTTTCGCGTCCAACTCGACCTGGTAGCGGTACGCAGCCTCGGCGATTTCGCGCTGGAAGAACCCCGCTTCGATGGCAGGAATCACACCGCCGAGCGCGTCAATCCGTTCGAAATAGGCTTCCGCGGCCTCTTCCATGGAATCGGTGAGTGACTCAACAAAATAGCTCCCCCCGAGCGGATCGATCGTGTTGGCGACACCCGTCTCATACGCGATGATCTGTTGCGTCCGAAGGGCGATCTTCACCGCCTTCTCGGAGGGAAGGGCGAGGGTTTCATCCATTGAGTTCGTATGGAGCGATTGCGTGCCCCCCAGGACCCCCGCAAGCGCCTGAAAGGCGGTACGCACGATGTTGTTTTCGGGTTGTTGCGCAGTGAGGGTGCAACCGGCAGTCTGCGTGTGAAAGCGAAGCGTCAAGGAGCGGGGATTCTTCGCGCCGTATTTGTTCTTCATCCGCTTCGCCCAGATTCGACGCGCAGCGCGGAACTTGGCGATCTCCTCAAAGAAATCGAGATGAGAATTGAAGAAGAAAGAAAGCCGCGGGGCAAAATCATCCACCGACATACCGCGATCAAGGCAGGCCTCCACGTAGGCGAACCCGTCGGCAAGCGTGAAGGCAAGCTCCTGTGCCGCCGTCGATCCTGCTTCCCGGATATGATACCCGCTCACCGAGATCGGGTTCCATTGCGGCATCTCCGTCGAGCAATACTCGATCATGTCGGCGATGATCCGCATCGAGGGGCGGGGGGGATAGATCCACTCCTTTTGCGCAATGTATTCTTTCAGAATGTCGGCCTGAATCGTCCCGCGGAGATCTCGTGGCATCGCGCCCTGCTTCTCCGCCACTGCAACGTAGAAGGCAAGCACCATTGCCGCCGGGGCGTTGATTGTCATCGAGGTGGAGACATCCTTGAGCGAGATACCGCGGAAGAGGATCTCCATGTCGGCAAGCGAGCTAACCGAAACCCCGCAGATACCGACCTCGCCGACCGACATCGGATCATCAGCATCCCTTCCCATCAGTGTCGGGAGATCGAACGCCACCGAGAGCCCGGTCTGGCCGTGTCCTAAGAGGTAATGGTAGCGTGCATTGGTGTCTTCCGGCGTGCCGAACCCGGCAAACTGCCTCATCGTCCAGAGCTTGCCACGGTACATCGTGTGGTGGATGCCGCGGGTGTACGGGTATTCGCCGGGGAAACCGATCTCGGTGAGGTAATTGACGGCGGCGATGTCATCTGGCGTATAGAGGATACCGACCGGCTCACCGCTGACGGTCGTGAATTTGACCTCCCGCTGTGGCGACGCCGCAGCGCGCTTCTGCCATGCCTCCCTCTCGCGCGATCCGTTCTTGGTCATCTCTCAGCCCCCCCCAGGAGATATGTGAAGGCGACGTGCACTCATCAGAACAATTTCGGCAATCTCGCGCTTTCTTTCAAGACGTCCGCCCAAACCTTCGATCAAGTTCCTCGATCGAGATCCGCATCACAATCGGGCGGCCATGAGGACAAACATAGGGCATGCGCGTAGCGAATAACTGATCGATGAGTGAACGCATTTCCTGTTCGCTCAACGCATCGCCGGCCTTGATGGCTGATCTGCAGGAATAGGATTTTGCGAGGTTCTCACGCACATCGAGCGGAGAATGCTGACGGTACTCTTTGTACAACCCGAGCACCTCTTCCACGAGTCGCTCCTCCCCACCTGCACGGACGTCGGGGGGAACGCCTTCGACAACGACGGTATTCTTGCCGAATGGTTTTATGTCGAACCCCAGCAGGTTAAAATGCGGGAGCAGCTCAGCGAGGAGCGCGTAGTCTCCGGCATTGAGTTGAATCGTTCGGGGGAAGAGCAGCTGTTGAACTGTGCGGACGCCGCCGGCGTATCGCTCCATCGCCCGTTCATAGAGGACTCGCTCATGTGCCACGTGCTGATCGACGATGAGAAGGCCGTTTCGAATCTGCGAGAGGATATACTTGTTGTGAAGCTGCCAGATGAGCGCGCCGGTCCCCGGCTCCAGCCGCGTCGCGTCATGAGGCAGCGTCGCGGGTGCAGAGGCATCGCTCTCCGGTGCGGAGGTCACTGTGTCCTCGGGTCCGAGCAGTGAGCCCGCGACAGCCGCACCGTCCCAGCCAGTCCGCGGCGCGTTGGGAAAGATCTCTCCCGTCCGGGTATCGACCAGCGAGCGATCCGGGAAGGACCATTCCCCGCCACTGACTTCTTTCCCCGGCCAGTCGTGTTGACGGGCAGTGAACCGAAGCCCGACCGTTCCGGGCTCGACGCCCCCCTCCTGCATTGTTGCTGCCGGAAACGCGGCGGCGCTCCCCAGATGGCGCCGCGTCAGCGCTGAAAGCATCCGGTAGAGCGACTGTTCATCGTCGAACTTCGCTTCCATCTTGGAGGGATGCACGTTCACGTCCACGCGACGAGGATCGATCGACAAAAACAGGAGAAAGAACGGGAACGTCCCCTTCGTCAAAAGGTGCTCGTACGCAGAGTACACCGCGTGGTTGATATTTCGGTTGACGATGAAGCGGCGGTTGAGGAAGAGATACTGCTGCTGGCGGGTTCGCTGGCCGAACGCCGGTTTCCCGATATAGCCGCGCACCGTAATACCTTCATGGTCCTCCTCCACGGGGATCATCCCCTCGAACAACCGTTCGCCGAACACTTCTTCAAGGCGGCGGGGGAGCGGCGCAGGTTTCAGGTCGAAGACGGTTTCATCGTCGCTGATGAACTGGATCGCGATCTCCGGCATGCTGATGGCCACGCGATGCACCACGTCGTACACGTGCCGAAATTCCGTGGTCGGGCTCTTGAGGAACTTCCTCCGGGCCGGTACGTTATAAAAGAGGTTCTGCACCAGGACGGTCGTCCCCGGTTCTCTCCCTTCGCGCGACACCCGCGGCTCCCCGCCTCCGTCGATCTTCACCACCACCGCAGTGTCGTCCTCGTTTCGACGGGTTTTCATGGTCACGTGGGCGACGGCAGCGATCGATGCCAGCGCCTCGCCCCGGAAGCCGTAGGTGCGGATCTCCTCGAGGTCCTCGTAGCTCCCGATCTTGCTCGTCGCATGTCGTAAGAACGATGCCACCGCATCCTGCTCGTCCATCCCGCAACCGTCGTCGGTCACCTGCACCAGCTTGCTTCCCCCCTCCTTGACGACCACGAGCACCGACGTTGCTCCCGCATCGAGCGAGTTCTCGAGCAGCTCCTTGACGACCGATTCCGGCCGTTGAATGACCTCCCCTGCGGCGATCTTGTTGGCAATATGGTCCGGAAGGACGCTGATTTTGCGGGAGATCATGAGGCGAACATTGCCTCCACGAAAGCGGTCTGGTCAAACGGCTCGAGGTCGTCGATGGCCTCCCCGACGCCGATGTACTTCACCGGAAGGTTGAGTTCGCGGGCAATGGCAAGAACGATCCCTCCTTTCGCCGTCCCATCGAGTTTTGTAAGCACGATGCCCGTCACGCCGACCGCGCCTCCGAATTGCCGTGCCTGCTGGAGCCCGTTCTGTCCGGTCGAGGCGTCCAGAACGAGGAGCACCTCATGCGGTGCCTCGGGGTGATTCTTCTGGATCACTCTTCGGATCTTCTTCAATTCCTCCATCAGATTCACCTTTGTATGGAGGCGGCCGGCGGTGTCGATAATCACCACATCGGCGCCTCGTGCCGTCCCGGCGGCCACAGCGTCAAACGCGACAGCCGCAGGATCGGAACCGCGCGACTGACGGATCAGATCGGCGCCAGCCCGCTGTGCCCAGATCTCGAGCTGCTCATTTGCTGCCGCACGGAACGTGTCGGCCGCCGCAAGCACTACCTTTCTCCCATCGCGCACGTACCGGTGAGCGAGCTTGCCGATCGTCGTCGTCTTTCCGGCGCCGTTGATACCAACCACCATGATCACATACGGCAGCGCACCGCCGGCTGCACTGGAAGCCATGGAGGTGTTTCCGTCCCCCTGAAGACGTACGCGGACTTCCTCTTTGAGCATCGCCAGCACGTCGCCGGCGGCTGTCCGCCCTTCGTTGCGCACACGCTCCCTGATTGCTCCGATGATCTCCATGGAGACACCCGTTCCCACATCTGCAGCAATGAGGATTTCTTCGAGCTGCTCCAGGAGGTCGTCGTCGATCGCCGAGCGACCGGACACGAGTCGCACTACCCTTCCCACAATCCCCTCGCGGGTGCGGGCGAGCGTGCTCTTCAGCCTATCCAATCCGTTGAACATCGCCACAGGGAACTCACGTACGACCGGGTGGAGTGGTAATCACCGATACAAACCGGGCACAATACAGGGCAAACGACACAAGGAGCATGAGCGCGCTGATCCACAAGAGCCATTCATGGACTTCCGGCAGAAGTCCGACCAGAGGAAAGAAGAGGGTCACTGAGATTACCCCGACTGCCCATTTCCCCACAGTGTTGGATGGAAGCACCACTCCACGCGCGAACCGGATATACATCCCTCCGCCAAAAATGAGCAGATCGCGTGCAACGAGCGCCACAACAAACCATACAGGGATGTCACCCAGCCAGAGGAGAACAAGCGCGAGTGCGGCAATTCCGATCTTGTCCGCCAGGGGGTCGAGGATCCTCCCCCATTCCGTCTCCTGATGATATTTCCTCGCAAGGATCCCATCAAACCTGTCGGTAAGCATCGCCACCACCAGGATCACTGCACCGCACACCCGGAGCGGGGAATCCGGAAGGAGCATGACGAGAACGAAGGGGATGACAAGTAGAGCGCGTGTGATGCTGAGGAGATTGGAGATCGTGAGGATCTCACGCTTCATTCTCGTCCTTGGATTGATGAGCGTCGATGGGGACGGGGTATTTGCCGCTGAAGCATGCGGTGCAGTAATTCTCCCCCTTGTCATGAGGGGCCGCATCGAGCATGTCACCAATGCTGAGGTACCCCAGGCTGTCGACGCCAAGCTCCCTGCCGATCCGCTCGACATCCTGACCGCATTGGTTGGCGATCAGTTCGTCGGGCGTGGGGAAGTCCATCCCGTACTGACAGGGATGGGTGATGGGGGGAGCGGTGACGCGGAAATGCACTTCCTTCGGACCGGCCTGCTTCACGAGCTGGACGAGCTGCTTGGAGGTTGTGCCGCGGACGATGGAATCGTCCACGATCACCACCACTTTGTCCTTCAGGACCCCCTTGACGATGTTGAATTTCGTTTTGACCTTGTTTTCCCGGACATCCTGGTTCGGTTGAATAAACGTGCGGCCGATGTAGTGGCTCCGGATCAGGCCGATTTCGAGCTTCGCCTTTCCACCCAGCTTGTTGGTCGCCTGCACATATCCCATGGTTGCCGTGTTGCTCGAATCCGGGACGTTGATCACGATCAGCTTGTCGTTCGGGTCTTTCGCGTGGACGGGCTGCGAGCGGGCGAGATTCTTGCCAAGCTTGCGCCGAACCTTGTCGACGCTGTGTCCGAAGATCTGGCTGTCGGGCCGGGAGAAGTAAATGTATTCGAAGATGCAGTGATGGGGTCGAACCGGTTGATCGCTGATCCGGAGCGAGGTTACCTTGCCGGTCTCATGACTGCCGCGGTCGATCACGACGAGCTCCCCGGGTTCAATATCCCGGAGGTATTCGGCATCGATAATATCGAAGCCAACGGTCTCCGATGCCACGACGAAGGCCTCGCCTTTCCGTCCGAGGGCGAGGGGGCGGAAGCCGGCGTGGTCGCGTGCCGCGATCAATGCCGTATCGGTGAGAATGACCACGGAAAACGCGCCACGGACCTGGGCAAGCGCGTCGCGGATTTGATCGATCTGTTGTTCCTTCTTGCTCCGGGCGATGAGGTGGAGGATGACTTCGGTATCCGAGGTGGTCTGGAAGATTGTCCCCTCTTCCTGGAGCCGCTTTCGAATATCGCGGAAATTGGTAAGGTTTCCGTTGTGGGCAATCGCGATATTGCCTCCTTTGTAGGAAACCGTAAAGGGCTGGATGTTCGATTTGTTGTCCGCTGCTCCGGCGGTGGAATAGCGGTTGTGGCCGATGGCCATCGATCCGGTGAGGGTCTCGGTCAGGACGCGGTCGTCGCGGTACACGTCGTTGACCAGACCGAAATCCTTGTGAACATGGAACCGGTGCCTCCCGGTGGCCTTGTCGGCATCTGCGGTCACGATGCCCGATCCTTCTTGGCCGCGGTGCTGTTGGGCCAGGAGTCCGTAGTAGGTCATCTGCGCCGCCGCAGGATGCCCGAACACCCCAAACACCGCACAATGACACCGCGGCTTATCCAGCTCTTCTCCCGCCATGCCTCCCGTCATAGTGACTTGCATTAACCCTCAAATATACGCACTCCGCGCATCATTTCCCACATGATGAATCACGTTGAGGGCAGAATGTATTCTGCCCCTACAAACTCTTAACTCATTACTCCTCACTCTTCACCGATAATTTCCGTGTCTCTCAGGAAATTCCTGTCGTCCTTGTTTCGGTAATCCGTGGTGACGTGCAACCCCCTGCTCTCTTTTCGTTTCATGGCACAGCGGATGATCAGGTGTGCGCAGAGGGCCATGTTCCGCAGCTCGATGAGTCCCTCGGTCACCTTTGTTTTCTTGTAAAATGCCTCGACCTCATTCCTGATCAGTTCCATGCGGCGCAGGGCCCGTTCGAGCCGCAGATCGGAGCGGACAATGCCGACGTAGTCCCACATGATCTGCTGGATTTCTCTCCTGTTATGGGAGATCAGGATCCACTCCTCGCTGTTGAACGTGCCGCTATCGTCCCAGTCGCGGACCTCGGGGATTTTCGAATCGGAGGAGCGGAGGGACTCCGGCGCCGACCGCGCCGCGCGATCCGAAAAGACCAGGGCCTCGAGCAGGGAATTGCTCGCCAGCCGGTTCGCGCCATGGACGCCCGTCATGCTCACCTCGCCCGAGGCATAGAGCCCTGCGATTGAAGTCCGCCCGTCAATATCTGTAACAACCCCGCCGCACGAATAGTGCGCTGCCGGGACGACGGGGATCGGTTCGCAGGTGATATCCAGTTTGAACCGCTGCAGGCAGGTGTCGTAGATGTGCGGGAAATGCTCTTTCACCGCATCGGGGTGGAGATGGCGCAGGTCGAGAAGCACATATTCTTCGCCGCGCTTCTTCAGTTCGGTATCGATGGCATAGGCAACGATGTCACGGGGGGCAAGGGATTTCCGCTCGTCATACCTCGCCATGAACTCCTCACCGTCCTGCGCCCGGAGTATGCCGCCGAATCCCCGCACCGCCTCGGAGATGAGGAAGGAGGGACTGCCGGAATTGAAGAGCGTCGTGGGATGGAACTGAACGAATTCCATGTTTGCAACTCGCGCGCCGGCGCGGTAGGCCATTGCAACGCCGTCACCGGTGGCAATGAGCGGGTTGGTGGTGTGGAGATACACCTGCCCCAGGCCTCCTGTGGAAAGCATGACAACTCTCGCCAGGAACGTATCCACCGAGCGTTCCACGGTATTGACCGCATACGCTCCCCAGCAGTGGATATTCCCCCGGTCGATCACCCGCCGTTCCACCCTGTGGTGTTCGGTAAGGAGCTCGAGTGCCACATGGTTCTCAAACACGGTGATCGAGGGATTCTCTGCTATCGCCTGGAGGAGCGCGCGCTCGATTTCCCGCCCGGTCAAGTCGTTCGCGTGAACGATCCGGTTGGTGGAATGCCCCCCTTCTCTCCCAAGGTCCAGCTGGCCGTCCTTTCGTGTAAACCGGACGCCGAAGTCGATCAGCTCCCGCAGCCGTTGCGGCCCCTCGCGCACCATGATCTCCACCGCGTTGCGATGACAGAGACCGACGCCCGTCGCCAGCGTGTCACGGACATGCAGGTCGAACGAGTCGACGGCGGACATCACCGCCGCAACGCCCCCCTGGGCATAATTGGTGTTCGATTCCGCTTTTTCCTTCTTCGTGATGACGGCGACGGTCCCGAGACGGGCGACCTTCAGGGCATAGGAGAGCCCCGCGATGCCGGAGCCGATCACGAGGAAGTCGTGGCGATGCGTCATGTCATGCCGTAGCGTGAAACAAAAAGGGCGGTTCCACGAACGGGAACCGCCCCCGGAGATACTCCGTCCTGCTCCTACTCGAAGCAGTAACTTGCAGTGAGGTAACCGAACGTATTGATGTTGTCCTGCGAACCGACGAGCCCGAAGCCACGGCGGAGCGCCTCGTCGCTGACTGTGCCGTCAAGCGCGAAGTTCCCAAACCGGAGGCCGAGCCCAAGCGTGATCAGGCTGTTGTCCGGGCCGGCATAGCTGCCGAAGACGACGTTGCTGTTGCCGAACCACGTGTCGGATTCCGCCGTCGTTCCCGCTCCCGCAGCAGGTCCTGACGTCTCGGTCTTGCTCTTGACCGAAAGGAACGAACGATAGTAACCCAAACGGCCGGTCAGCCAGTCGAGCAACGTCCACTCCATTCCGAGATTGATCTGGGGGAAACTCGTCCCTGTGAGTGTCGAAGTGCTCGTGGCTGGAGTCGTCCCGCCGGTCGAAGATTCCGTCTTAAACTTCCCGCTCTTGAAACTCACGCCGCCTGCAAAGTAGAAGCTCCCAACTTTGTACTCCATCCCTGCGCCCGCTCCGATCAGGAGAGCGCTGACCTTCACGCTGTTGGTGAGTGCCGTGACTCCCGTGGCCGGGGCATCCTGCTTCGGCTCCCCCGAGATCGTGACAAAGTTGACATAGGGAACGAAGTTCACCCGGTTGGACATCTTCAACTTCAACCGACCGTCAACCTGAATCTCCGTTGCGGAGGCAGAGTAGTCCCCCGAGTTTGCCGGCTGCCCGGCACCGTTCGTCCCGCGGACGTTGTCCGTCGCCTTGTCGAGACGGATTGCCGCGCTCGCATCAAATGCGCTTCCGCCACCCATATCCATCGACATGCCCAACCGGAAGCCAAGCACGCGCGCCGAGAGCTCATTGTCGGTCGAGACCGACGGGGTGGGGGTGGAGGAGGACTTCGACGTGTTCGAGGCCCAGCCGTAGAGGAAGCCGAAGCCGACGTCGAGCGAACCGAGATCGTAGCTTGCGACCGCTTCGAACACATCGATCGGCCGGAGGCCGGTCTGTGCCGGACGCCCGGCAAAGTTGTTCACAAACGTCGCAAGCTGGCCAACCATGAAGTTGGTGAACGATGGATCGAAGCTGAGGTTCGCACCGAGGCCAAGCTCCTTGCCGAAAGCGAAGTTGACGCCGGCAAACTGTCTGCCGTACCCGTTGTCAACGGCGGAGTTGAAACTGGTGATCGCGCCGCCGGCAATGTTCATCCAGGCATAGTCCCGGTACATGTTCTGGTAGGCGGGGTTCAACAGCATGACCGCTGGGTCGTCGTAGATGAACGGGTTGAAGACGAGGTTCGGTCCGACGGTTGCCGGGCTGTACCCCGAACCGCCCATCGCGAGTTGACGTGCGATCCCACCGGGGTGCGCGCCCGCAAACATGGTTCCTGCCGCTACGGCAAGGACCAGTGCCAGCACAGTAATGCGCTTAACCATGATGCCTCCACAATAGTGAATGGATACCGCGGTTTGGAACTGTGAGAACCGTAAAGTCTTACGAATTAAAGAGCGGTCAAATATAGAGAAATCGGTTTATTGACGCAAGTGAGTTGAGCGCGCCGAAATGAGGCCCGTGAGAATCCGGTCGACAAAGGCCACCTTCTCGAGGAGTACACTCTCCTCCCTTTCATTTTCGATCACAAAATCCGCCAGTTTCGCCGTTTCGGTATCAGACATCTGAGCTTTCATACGGGACCTGACCTCGTCCGGAGTGACCGCGTCCCGGGAGACGACCCGTTGCATGCGTGCGGCTTCCGAAGCCCTCACCACTACGGTATAGTCCAGCCGCCTGTGAAAGCCCGATTCGAAAATGAGGGCCGCTTCAATGATGACGTAGGGAGTGCGCCGGGCGGCTGGAAGCGAGGCAAGTTGCGTATCGATCGCCGTGAAAACGCGCGGGTGAACGATAGCGTTCAGGGCGCGGAGCTTTGCAAGATCGCTGAACACAATCGTCGCGAGTGCCCCGCGAATCAGGGCACCTGAAGGATCAAAGACACCGTCCCCGAAGTCCCTTCGTATGGCGGAGAGGACATCCCGATCGCTCCGGGTCAGATCCCGCGCAATCGCATCGGCCGAGAGCACGGTTCTTCCCAGCGCGGCAAAACGATTACAGACCGCTGTTTTGCCGCTTCCGATTCCTCCCGTGACGCCGACGAGGGGAACCGGGTTACTTGGCATACGACACGGCGCGGTATTCGCGGATAACGGTCACCTTGATCTGACCGGGGTATTCCATTTCCGCCTGGATCTTCGCGGAGATATCGTGGGCGAGCTGATCGGCCATCGCATCGTCGACCTTTTCCTGCTCCACGACAACGCGTACCTCGCGCCCCGCCTGGATCGCATACGTCTTGGCGACTCCCTGGAACGACTGGGCGAATGCCTCGAGCTTCTCGAGCCGCTTGATATATCCTTCGACCGACTCGCGCCGTGCTCCCGGCCGTGCTCCGCTGATTGCATCGGCTGCCTGCACCAGAGGGGCGATCGGAGACTCCATCGGGATATCGTCGTGGTGCGATCCGATGGCATTGGCGACGATCGGATGTTCTCCGTACTTCTTCGCCATCTCGTACCCGAGCAGCGCATGGGGACCTTCCATGCTCTTATCGACGCACTTGCCGATGTCGTGGAAGAGCCCGGCCCGTTTCGCAAGGTTCGCATCGAGCCGCAGTTCCCCGGCCATCATGCCGGTGAGGAAGGCCACCTCAATGCTGTGCTGGAGCATGTTCTGCCCGTAGCTCGAGCGGTATTTCATGCGTCCGACCAGCCGGAGGATTTCCCGGTGCGCCCCGTGAAGCCCTACTTCGAGGAGGGTGTTCTCCCCCGTCTTGATGACTTCTTCTTCCAGTTCCGCGCGGACCTTCTCCACAATCTCCTCGATGCGGGCGGGGTGAATGCGCCCGTCAGCGATCAGCCGCTCGAGGGCGATCCGGGCCACCTCCCGGCGGAAGGGGTCGAAGGCGGAGAGGATGACGGCTTCGGGAGTGTCGTCCACGATGACATCAACGCCGGTCGCCGCCTCAAAGGCGCGAATGTTCCGCCCTTCCCTGCCAATGATGCGCCCCTTCATCTCATCGCTCTGGATGTTGAGCACGCTGACGGTCGTCTCGACCGAGTGATCGGCAGCCGTGCGCTGGATCGCCTGCACGATTAGCTTCTGCGCTTCGCGCTTCGCCTCTTCCCGCGCGTGATCCCGGATCTCCTTGAGCATATAGGCCGCTTCGGCGCGCGCCTCATTGGCCAGATTTTCTATCAGCGTCCGCTTGGCCTCCTCCCGGGAAAGTCCGGAGGCCCGTTCCAGGCGGACATTCTCTTCCTGAACCAGTCGGTCGAGTTCAGCATGCCGGGCATCAAGCGAACGGGTACGTTCCTCGAGGGAGCGTTTCAGGTTCCCCTGTTCTCGTTCTTTCTTGCCGAGGAGGTCGACCTTCCGGTCGATGTTCTCCTCTCGCGCTTCGAGCGCCTTCTCCTGCGCCTGGAGCTTCGCGCGCTTGCTCTGAACGTCGCTGTCAAACTCTTTCTTCTTCTGGTACCACTCGTCCTTGACTTCCAGGAGCTTTTCCCGCTTCAGGGTCTCCGCTTCCTTCTCCGCATCTGCCAGAACCTTCTTGGCGAGCTCTTTTGCCGACGCGATCTTGCTCTGACCCGCCTTGGCGTTCAGGTACCATCCGATGAAGAAGCTCGCGCCGCAGCACAGGAGTACGATGGGTATAACGATCTCAAAATGCATACTGCCTCCGCGCTCTCAATCGATACGGGCAAAAAAAATCCGCACACGACAGCCGTCTCAAAGAAAGGCACTTATGAAAGAACCCTTCCAACACAGGGGGTGCTCGCCTGGACGTCTTTTACTTCCACCCTCTCGCTCGTCCCGGCCTTGCGGCCGGGAGTCATCGCAAGAACTCCGCCTTAGGCGGAGTGAGGCATGTAATCGACGCCCACGAGTCGGGCTCCCATTATAAAAATGTTGGTTCTTTATAATGTGTGTGAGACGGCTGACGGTGCGGACAACCGTACGCGCCAGAACCTATGAAGATGCAAAGAACGGCATCGCCGCGCCGGGGACATCAGACCCCGCGGAGCGAGTTGTCGAGGTAATTGGTGATCTTGCCGATTTCTCCCTCGACAAGTGCTGAGAGGGACCGAGCCCTCTCTCTCTCCTTAAAGAGATCTTCGGTAATGTTCAACGCAGAGAGCACGGCAACGGTCAGGGTCGGCTGATCGGGGAGTTTTGCGTGGATCGTGTTGATCATTTCATCCACGTACGTCGCGACGCGGCGGGTGAACTCTTCGCTCTCGCCGCGGAGCGGGTACTCCGATCCGAAGATCTTGACCTTGATGCTCTTCTTGTCCGTGGTCATCTGCGACGTGCCTTTGCACTCGTCATGGTTCCGTCCGCCGCCTCACCGCCCGCCATGGGCGCGCGTCAGAGGTACGCGTCCAGCCTGGCGATGAGTTCCTTCACCTTTGCCGCGAGCTGGTCACGCTCGCCGCCCGCCCCCAGGGTGGAGCCGGACTGCCCCGCGCCGTGGTGACGATACTCCGCCACTGCCTGACGGAGCTGCTGGAGCTCCTTCTCCAGCCGCTCAATCGTCAGTTGAAGCTCCCGTTTTTCCTCCCGGAGCCGCGTGATCGCTTCGGCCGCGCGCCGTGCACTTTCCCACAACGCGCGGAGCCCCGCCTCGGTCGCCTTCGCGTCCCCCGGCGGGACCTGCCCAACATCAACGGGTTGTGGATCCACGCTGTTGTTCACATGCATCCTGGTGCATTATTGCGTGCCCCTCAACGCCGCGCCGTGCGTCGTCTGGACTCCCGCCACCACCCGGCTGACGGCAGCTTCGATCTCCTCCTCCGTGAGCGTCTTCTCGAGCGACATCAGTTCGAGCGAAAACGCTACGCTCTTCTTCCCCGGAGGAAGGGGATTCCCCTCGTACACATCGAAAAGGATCACCCCCTGCAGCAACTCTCCCCCCGTCGCCCGGATCGTCTCCTCGATCCGCTCCGCCGGAACGTTTGCGTCGATCGTGAACGCAACGTCGCGCCGAACCTTTGGATATCGCGGCAACGGCACGAACGGCCTCGGAGTGCCCTGCTGCAGGGCCGCCACCGACAGTTCAACGACATACACTACTTCTTCCACACCGAACTGTCGGAGTATTTCCTTCCTGACCTTACCGAGATAACCCGCGTAACTCCCTTGAATTTCAAGGGCTAGCGTGTCATCAGTTAAACCATTGGTGGTAGAATAAGAAATAAACCGACTTTTGTCAAGGCCAAACTTGGCAAGGAGATCCTGCACGTCCCCTTTGAGATCAAAGAGGTCAGCCTTGCGCGACGTGCCGCTCCAGTGAACGGGGCCGACGAGCCCCGTCAGCACGAGGCAAACCCGTTCTTCCTCAAGGAAATTCTCAACGAGCTTCGGAGCACTGGATTCGTCGACCCGGAAGACGTGTCCGAGTTCGAACAGCCGCAAGTCGTTGCTGCCAAGGTTGAGATTTCGTGCGACAGTTTCCATGAGGCCGGGCACAAGCCCTGTCCTGAGTGTGCCCATCTCCTGGTTCTGTGGATTCAGGATCCGTACAGGGGTCGCACCCCCCAGGCTGGATCGGATCTCCGTCTGCATCGAGTTGGTAATTGCCTCCTGATACCCTTGCCCGATGAGAAAACTCCGAAGGGCGTCTCCGAATGACGACGCCGGGAACTGGTGCACGAAGTTGACCGTCGCCGTCGTCGTTGTCTTAATGGCATCATACCCGTGAATGCGGGCGACTTCCTCGATCAGATCGATCTCCCGTCCGATGTCGACCCGGAATGTTGGCACGCAGAATCTCAGCCTGTCCCCCTCAGCGGACACCCGTTGCATGCCGAGCGAGGTGAGTGCCTTCGTGACCTCGCCCTTCGAGAGATCAGTTCCCAGAACGGCGTTCGTCCGGCTGACACGGATCGGGACAAGCCGTTCTCTGATTCTCTTCGGGTAGACATCGATCGTCCCTCTCAGGATAGTCCCGCCTGCAAGCTCGTGCACGAGAGCAGCGGCCCGATCAAGTGCATACCGGACACCGTTCGGGTCAGCCCCACGCTCGAACCTCTGCGAGGCATCAGAGCTGATCCCAAGGGCTTTTGCCGTCTTTCTGATATCGGAAGGATTCCAGTACGCCGCCTCGAGAACGACGTCCGTCGTTGAGTCCCCGATCTCGGAGTTTGCACCTCCCATGATGCCGGCAACCGAGACTTCCCGTTCCCCGTCGCACACCATCACAGCACCCGCCGGGAGCTCATGATCCTTCCCGTCCAGCGTGGTAAACCAGGTACCCGTCTTTGCACGCCTGACGATAATGCGATGCCCCCGCAAGAGCGCGTGGTCGAACGCATGGAGCGGATGCCCGCATTCGTACATCACGTAATTGGTGATATCCACGATGTTGTTGCGGGGACGGAGCCCGGCGTTCCGCAGCGCGTTCTGAAGCCAGCGGGGTGAGGGGCCGACCCTGACGCCGGAGACCATGCGCGCCGCAAACCTCGGGCATGCCTTCGCATCCAGCACGGTGACGGAAAGCCGCGAGCGGATCGATTCCCTCCCCTCTCTCACTTTCGGGGTCGGGAGTTGCGCGGGTTTACCGGTCAGCGCTGCGATTTCCCGGGCGACACCGATATGACTGAGCCAGTCGGGCCTGTTCGGCGTGATTTCAATATCGAACGCCACGTCGTCGAGGTCGAAGTACGACGCAAGCGACTGCCCTGGCCTCGCGTCGGCATCCAGTACCATAATCCCCGCTGCGTCCTTCCCCATCCCCAGCTCGAATTCGGAACAGATCATCCCCTCCGAGGCAATGCCGCGAATTGCAGTCTCTGTGAGAACGAATGGAGGGCCGTCGGGGTCGTGTTGGTTCTTCGGGATGGTGGCGCCGACGAGACCCACCACCACCTTCTGCCCTACAGCCACATTCGGTGCACCGCAGACAATCTGCAAGGTTCCTTTGCCCGTCGAAACGTCGCAGACAGTGAGCCGATCGGCGTGAGGGTGACGTGAAACCGTCTTGACCTCCCCCACAATGAACCCGTGGTACTTCTCGTCGAGCCGTTCCACGCTTTCGAATTCCAAACCGAGCATCGTCAACCGTTCGGCAAGTTGATCCGCCGGGATAGCATAGCGGACGTACTTCTTCAGCCAGCGTTCAAGGATTCTCATGGTCAGAACTGATTCAGGAACCGGACGTCGTTTTCAAAGAAAAGGCGGATGTCATCGATCCCGTGTCTCAGGAGCGCAATCCGCTCGATGCCCATGCCGAAGGCGTACCCGGTATACACCTCGGGGTCGTAGCCGACCGCCCGGAAGACGTTGGGGTCGACCATGCCGCATCCGAGTATTTCCAGCCATCCAATCTGCTTGCAGAGCCGGCACCCTTTGCCTCCGCAGATGAAACAACTGATATAGATGTCCGCGCTTGGTTCGGTGAACGGGAAGAACGTGGGGCGGAACTTGTATCTGGTGCTGCTCCCGTAATACTGATGAATAAAGGCGATCAGCGTCCCCTTGAGATCGCTGAACGTCACACCTTTGTCGACGGAGAGCCCCTCCACCTGATGGAAGAGGCAGTAACTCCGCGCGCTGATCGCTTCGTTTCTGTACACCTTGCCTGGCATGATGACCCGCAGAGGGGGGGGCGTGCTTTCCATGACGCGGATTTGCACCGGCGAGGTGTGGGTGCGCAGGAGGGCATTCTTGCTCAGGAAAAACGTATCCTGCGTATCCCGTGCGGGATGGTCGGGGGGAAAATTGAGCGCCTCGAAATTGTGATAGTCGTCTTCAATTTCGGGCCCGTCTGCGATGCCGAATCCCATGGCAACGAAAATGCTCTTGATCTCGTCAAGCGTCTGGGTGAGGGGATGTTTGGTGCCCCGGAAGCGCCGGCGCCCCGGGAGGGTCAGATCGATGGCGGCAGGCGGAGTTTCTCGTGCCGCAGCCAGGGCGGCCGCCCTGTCATCGTGGAGGTGTTGAATGAACGCCCGGAGCTCATTGAGCATCTTGCCCACCCGGGGCTTCTCATCGGGAGGGAGCGACTTCAGTCGGTCAAACAGGAGTGCCACCAATCCCTTGCGGGCCAGATATCTGACGCGGAATTCTTCAAGTAAGCGGGGGTCTGCGGCAGCGCGGATTTCCTGCTCAGCGCGCTCGCGCAATGCGGCGATCTCGGATTGCATGGAGGGTTGCCCGGTAAAAGGAAGCTTCCCATGCACTACCGCCGGCCTGATGACGGCCGTTCGGCGCACGCATGGGAAGCGTCATGAACGGTTCAGGCGAGGGCGAACTTCACCACCTCGGCAAACGCCTGCGGGTTGCCCACCGCAAGCTCGGCGAGGATTTTGCGGTTGATGTCCACTTCTTTCCTGTTGAGCGCGGCGATGAGCCGCGAGTACGTGGTCCCGTGGAGCCTGGCCGCCGCGTTAATGCGCGCGATCCAGAGCTGTCGAAACGTTCTTTTTTTCTTCCTGCGATCGCGGTAGGCATGCTGCATGCCTTTTTCCACGTGGTGTTTCGCGACCGTCAGGACTTTGCTTCTCGCACCCCAGTAGCCCTTCGCCTGCGCCATGATGCGCTTGCGACGGCGGTGGGAGGCAACTTTGTTCTGCGAACGAGGCATAGTTGCTCTTGATCCTGATGATGTGATGAAATTCCCCTGAGGCGTCCGCGTGTGGCGGATCGCCCCGGGGATGGGAGAACATTCTTACGCTCCGAGCATCCTCTTCACGGCAGGGACGTCCTGCACCGACACGAGGTGCCCTTTGCGGAGTTTCCGCTTCCGCTTCCTCGTCTTTGAGGTCAGGATGTGGCTCCGGTAGGCAGTCGCGCGTTTGACTTTTCCGGTTCCAGTCAGTCGGAAGCGCTTCTTTGCGCTGCTCTTGGTCTTCGTTTTCGGCATGAAATGAATCCTCTCAGTGCTGTGCTTTCTCCGTTCGTGCTTCCGCGCGTGCGACTTTCTTGCGCTCGGGGGAGAGGATCATGATCATGCTCCTCCCTTCCATGTGCGGGATCTGGTCCACTTTGGCGATCTCGCTCAACTGCTCGACCAATCGTGCGAGCATCACCTCCCCCTTCTCTTTGTAGGTGATCTCCCTCCCCTTGAACACCACCGTGGCCTTGACCTTATGCCCTTCGCCCAGGAACCGCTTTGCGTGGCGGACCTTGAACTCGAAATCGTGCGTGTCGGTGTTCGGATGAAACCGGAGTTCCTTCAGCAAAGAGACGTGCTGGTGCTTCTTCTGGATCTTGTCCTTCTTCGCCAGCTCGTACTTAAACTTGCCGAAATTGATGATCTTGCAGACGGGAGGGGTGGCCGTCGGGACGATCTCAACGAGGTCGGCATCCCGTTCCTTTGCCATCGCGATCGCGGCGGCCGGTGTCATGACCCCCAGCTGTCCTCCGTGCTGGTCGATGACGCGCACTTCAGGAACGCGGATCTCGTCGTTGACGCGGGCGCGCTTCTCTTTGCTAATGGGGCGGTCTCCTAGGTGGTGGGTGCCTTGTCGTCGATTTCCTTTCGGAGCCGGGCGATAACATCTGCCTTCGGCATACCGCCCAGATCTCCTTTTCTGTGCTGTCGCACTGCAACGGTGCCGGCCTGCCGCTCCTTGTCACCTACGACGAGCATGTAGGGGACCTTCCGGGTCTCCCACTCACGGATCTTGTAGCCGACTTTCTCGTTCCGGTCGTCGAGCTCCGCTCGAATCCCTGACGATTTCAAATCTTCGTAAACTTTCCTCGCATAATCAAGCTGATTATCGGTGATCGGCAGGATCGCCGCCTGGACGGGGGCAAGCCAGAGAGGAAATTCCCCGGCATAGTGCTCAATGAGGACGCCGATGAACCGCTCGAGCGACCCGAAGGGGGCGCGGTGGATGATGACCGGCCGGTGCTTCTGGCCGTCGCTCCCGGTATACTCCAGCCCGAACCGCTCCGGCATCACGTAGTCCACCTGCACGGTGCCGAGCTGCCAGGTGCGGCGCAGGGCGTCCATCACCATGAAGTCGATCTTGGGTCCGTAGAACGCCGCCTCCCCGATGGCGATGAAGTACTGGAGTTTCATCTCGTCCGCCGCCTCTTTGATCCGCCGCTCGGCCTCCACCCAGCTTGCATCGTCCCCTGCATACTTGGCCATGTTCTTCGGATCCCTGAACGACAGCCGGGTCTTGAACTCCTTGAAGCCCAGCGTCCGGAACACCAGTTGAATCAGGTCGATCACGTCGCACAGCTCGTCCTTGAGCTGGTCCGGACGGACGTACATATGTGAATCGTCCACGGTGAACGAGCGGACACGGGTCAGGCCGTTCAGCTCGCCCGACTGCTCATAGCGATACACGGTCCCGAACTCGGCGATCCTGAGCGGCAGCTCGCGGTAGCTCCGCGGCCGCGCCAGGTAGACCTGGTGATGATGCGGGCAGTTCATCGGCTTGAGCAGGAACTCCTCGTCCTCAACCTTGATCGGTGCAAACTGGCTTTCCGCGTAGTACGGGTAGTGCCCGCTCGTTCTGTAGAGCTTCAGGTTGCCGATATGCGGAGTCACGACCGGGAGGTACCCCCGCTTCCTTTGCTCTTCTTTAAGAAACTGCTCCAGGGTTTCTCTGAGGATCGTTCCCTTGGGCAGCCAGATCGGAAGTCCTCCGCCGACGCGCGGGGTAATGAGAAAGAGTTCCAGCTCGGCACCGAGCTTGCGGTGATCCCGCTTCTTCGCCTCTTCGAGCCGCTCGAGATGCTCGTCCAGCTCTTTTTGGGTCGGGAACGTGATGCCATAGATGCGCTGCAGCATCTTATTCTTTTCGTTCCCGCGCCAGTACGCCCCGGCAACGTTCAGCAGTTTGATCGCCTTGATCCGGCCGGTGGACGGTATATGTGGTCCAAAGCAGAGGTCGGTGAACTCTCCCTGGCGATAGAACGTGATCTGTTGGTCCTTCAGTCCGTCGAGGAGCTCCAGCTTGTACTGGTCCCCCTTCTGCTTGAAGTACTTTACTGCTTCATCCCAGGGGACAACTTCGCGCCGGTATGGGACATCCCGGGCAGCCAGCTCCCCCATTCGCCGTTCGATCTTCGCAAGGTCTTCGGTTGTGAGGGAATGATCCCCCAGGTCGATGTCGTAATAAAATCCGTTCTCGATCGGCGGTCCGATGCCGAATTTCGTCCCGGGGTACAGCCCCTCGACCGCCTCCGCCATGAGATGAGCCGAGCTGTGCCAGTAGGTCCGCTTTGCCTCATCGTCGTCCCAGGTGTGGATCCTGATCTCGGCGTCCCTTTCGATCGGCCGGAAGAGATCCCACACTTCGCCGTTGACGGAGATCGCCAGTGCGTCGCGCGCCAGTCCGGCGCCGATCCGTTCGGCCACCTGCTGCCCTGTGATGCCGCGCTCAAAGGAGCGTTTCGTCCCGTCGGGGAGCGTGAGCGTGATCTGATCCATAACCGGGTAATGACAAAAAAAAACGGAGCAGGCTCCGTCTCGAACTCAATCCGCAGTGGGCGATACAGGAGTCGAACCTGTGACCTCTACCATGTCAAGGTAGCGCTCTAACCAACTGAGCTAACCGCCCGTCGTCGTTGCGTCGAACTTCACCCCTGATGAGTGCGGCCGTCACCTCCCCCCGCTGACTGGTACCGAGGGCCGGACTTTCCGCCAGCCTGCCCGCCTCATGGACTTTGCGTGGCAGGCGGGGATGCGCCGAAGGCGCAGAACCGGCACAAGCCTTGGCCTCCCCTTGTCCGAGTGCCGAGGGCGGGACTCGAACCCGCACGGATCTTGCGATCCAAGGGATTTTAAGTCCCTTGCGTCTACCAATTCCGCCACCCCGGCAACGCGGCGACATCCTCCGTGGGGATCAGCAGAAGTTGAAGAACTCAGAGGCGACGGGCGGATTCGAACCGCCGCATAAAGGTTTTGCAGACCTCTCCCTTACCACTTGGGTACGTCGCCACCAGGATTACCAATTATCCATTATCCATGGATAATGGATAATTACGAAAAAAAGCCCCGCCACCTGGTGGGATTGGGGGCGGCGGGGCCACTTTATAGAGGAAGTGTATTTCGAAGAGGCCCGGTGCGATTACCGAACCTCCCCTGCCCCGAAGGGCAGAGCGGGAAACGGGATTCGAACCCGCGACATCAACCTTGGCAAGGTTGCGCTCTACCAACTGAGCTATTCCCGCATTGGCTGAAGCAATATAACCACGGCAACCACCAATTGCAAGATCGACTCACCGCCAGGATTCAAGCCAATGCGACAACGGGAAAAATATACTTCCCTTCCCGATGAAAGTCAAGCCTTGGCAGAGCAGGATGGGAGATCAAGATTGAGATCCAGATTGAGGTTGAGGGATGAAGCAGGTTAAGGTTAGGGAGTGGAGCAGGTTAAGGGGTGGAGCAGGTTGAGGGGTGGAGCAGGTTGAGGGGTGAAGCAGGTCGAGGGGTGAAGCAGGTTGAGGGGTGAAGCAGGTCAAGGTCATGAGTTTATGTGCATAGTATCCTCCCGGCCCTCAACCTTAACCTTGACCTTAACCTTAATCTCGATCTTGATCTCAATCTCTCCTGCCCGTCCCCTGCTTCTCACCGAGTCACATCCAGAATCTGGTATTTCAGCTTCCCCGCGGGCACCGTTATATCCACGGTCTCCCCTTTTGTGCGGCCGAGGAGCGCCTTGCCGATGGGAGAGGTTACGGAAATCTTGTTCTCCTCGTAGTTTGACTCCTCAGGCGAGACGAGGAGGTATTCGTACATCGCATCGTCCTTCAAGTCCTTCAGCTTGACGCGGCTGAGAATATAGATCTTGTCGTTCGGCAGGTCCCTGGCATCGATGATCTTCGCTCTCGACAGGGTCGTCTCGAGCTTCGAGATCTTCATCTCGAGGTGTTGCTGTTCCTCCTTCGCGGCCTCGTATTCGGCATTCTCGGTGAGGTCGCCGTGGCCGCGCGCATCCGCGATCTTCTGGGCGATCAGCTTCCGGCCGTTCATCTTCAGGTCGCGGAGCTCGCGCTCAATCTCCACCAGCCGTTCCCTCGTCAGGTAGACCGTCTCCGGAATTCCATTACCTGCCATACGCACCTCGTCGTGAGGAAAAAGACAAAAAGAATAGCCATCATCCGTCGAGACGAATGGTGGCTACTCGGCGACTCTTGTGTAACTTACCTAGGACAAATTACGGAACACGGCGGGAAAAAAGCAAGGACAAAATGCTCACTTCGCTTTCGAGCGCGGTTTCACCAGGATCAAGTGGCCCAGTTTATCCCGTTTCGTGCGCAAATACCGTTCGTTGAAATCGTTGGGGTCCATTTCCAGCGGGAGCCGTTCCACGATGTCCAGTCCGTACCCGTGCAGACCGACGACCTTCTTGGGGTTATTGGTCAGGAGGCGGATCTTCCCCACTCCGAGGTCACGGAGGATCTGCGCACCGATCCCGTAGTCGCGCAGGTCTGCACGGAACCCGAGCTTCTCGTTTGCCTCCACCGTATCCAGTCCTTCATCCTGGAGCTTGTAGGCCTTGAGCTTGTTGACCAGGCCGATACCCCGTCCCTCCTGCCGCATATAGAGGACGATGCCGGCCCCGGCCTTGTCGACGATCCTGAGGGCGGTCAGAAGCTGTTCGTGGCAGTCGCAGCGCAGCGAGCCGAACAGATCGCCCGTCAGGCACTCCGAATGGACGCGCACGAGCACGGGGACGTCGGGACGAATCTCTCCTTTGACGAGAGCAATATGCTCCTTGCTGTCCGTCTCGCTCCGATAGAGATGGATGGTGAAGTCGCCGTACCTGGTGGGAAGGTTGGTCGCCACGAGCCGCTGGACCAGTTTCTCGCGCGTCATGCGGTACTCGATGAGGTCGCGCACCGTGATGATCTTCATGCCGAACTGTGCCGCGATCTTCATCAGGTCGGGCACCCGGGCCATCGAGCCGTCTTCGTTCATGATCTCACACAGCACGCCGGCCGGGGTCAGACCGGCCAGGCGGCAGAGGTCCACCACCGCTTCGGTGTGTCCCGCACGGCGGAGTACTCCTCCCTCCATCGCGCGGAGCGGAAAGACATGTCCGGGACGGGCGAGGTCGCCCGGTTGCGTCCCCGGATCCGCGAGCGCCCGGACCGTCGCGGCCCGGTCGGCGGCCGACACGCCCGTCGTGGTACCGTGACTCGCATCCACTGAGACGGTGAACGGCGTTTCGTGGAGCGACGTATTGCTGTCCACCATCAGGTCGAGCCCGAGCGCCTGCGCCCGCTCGTTGGTCAGCGGGGCGCAGATGATCCCGCGGCCGTGCGTGGCAAGGAAGTTGATCACCCCGGCGTCGGCGAATTCCGCCACGCAGACGAAGTCGCCTTCGTTTTCCCGGTCGTCGTCGTCCACGACGATGATGATTTTCCCTCGCCGGATCTCTTCGATCGCGTCTTCAATCGCGTCGAACCGCTGCTCGCGTGTGTCGTCGTCAGCCACTGCGTGTCTCGTTCAGCGTTTCGCTATTTCAGCTCTTTGGTGTCCTTGGTATCGCCGCTCCCCTCGCTCACAATGGAGGTGATGGCGCTCCGTTCGAACTTCATCTTCACGTTGTCGGCGACCTGCACCAGGACCGTTTTCTCGTCCAACCCGGCGATCGTCCCGTACATCCCTGCCGCCGTAATGACCTTGTCCCCCTTTTTCAACGCATTGAGAAGCTTCTGCCGTTCCTTCTGCCGCTTTTGCTGGGGACGAAGGATCATGAAGTAAAAGATACCGATGATCAGGGCGAACATCAACAGGGTGCTCATGAGCCCCTGGCCAGCGTCTCCTCCCTGCGACGGCTGCATCATCAGAATAGGCAATTGACTTGTCACATGTTCCTCCGAGGTGGTTTCAAGTGATTACGATGCGACGTCCGCCGGCTCCGTGGCCAGCGAGGAGAGCATCCCCGCCTTCCACGCGGAAAACCGTCGTGCGACGATCGCTTCGCGCGCCGCAGCGACGAGCCGGTGATAGTACGTCAGGTTATGCAACGTTGCCAGCTGCAAGGCCAGGATCTCACCCGCCTTGAACAGGTGCCGCAGATACGCGCGGCTGAAATTCCTGCACGTGTAGCAGGGACACTCCGGATCGACCGGGCCCGGGTCCTCTGCGTGCAGTGCGTTCCGCATGTTGATCCTGCCGTTGCTTGTGAACAGGACAGCGTTCCTCCCGTTGCGCGTCGGGAGCACACAGTCGAACATATCGATTCCCCGTTCGATCGATTCCAGAATGTTCTGCGGGGTGCCGACCCCCATGAGATACCGGGGTTTGTCGGCCGGCAAGACCTCCGTGCAGGTCCGCGTCATCGCATACATCGTCCCTTCCGGCTCGCCCACCGAGAGCCCGCCGATGGCATAGCCGTCGAATTGCATTGCGGCAAGCGCCGCGGCCGACTGCTCACGGATCTCCGGAAATGTGCTTCCCTGGACAATGGCGAAGAGCGACTGCTCGGACCCGTAGCGCGGCATCGTGCGCTCCATCTCCTCACGGCATCGTGCGGCCCAGCGGAGGGTCAATTGATTCGACGCAACCGCATACCCTTCATCGCACGGATACGGCGTACACTCGTCCAGCACCATCATGATATCCGACCCGAGCGCGCGCTGAAGCTGAACGACCTTCTCCGGGGTGAAGACGTGCGTCGATCCGTCAAGGTGCGACTTGAACTCCACCCCCACTTCGTCGATTCGACGCAGATCCGACAGGCTGAACACCTGATACCCGCCGCTGTCGGTGAGGATCGGCTTACGCCAGCCCATGAACGCGTGCAATCCCCCCGCCCGTGCGATCAGCTCGGGGCCCGGGCGGAGGTAGAGATGATACGTATTCCCCAGGATGATGCTCGCGCCAATCTCGTCGAGTTCTCGGGGCTCGACGGCCTTCACGGCTCCCTGGGTCCCGACAGGTATGAAGACGGGGGTTGGAACGTCGCCCCGTGAGGTCCGGATCCTCCCCGCCCGCGCTGCCCCGTCGGTATGTTCGAGCGAGAATGTCAACGGTTATGCCCCGAGGCCTGATCGAGGAGCGTCACTCAGCCTGAGCGGCCGGGCGCGCTCTCCCTTTCCACCAGACAGCGGCCACGAGGAGGCATGCCCCCAGCGTGTCGGCCAGCAGATCGAACAGATCGGCAGAGCGGCCGGGCACGAAGTATTGGTGAAATTCGTCAGTCGCACCGTACACGGCGATCAGGACGACGGTGAAGAGCAGAGCATGGTCTGCGAGCAGCGGCCATCGTGACTGATAACGGATCGCACGGTATGTGAAGAACGCAAGCAGAAAATAGACGCCGAAATGGACGAGCTTGTCGAACTTGAAGAGAACGAACGGCGGCACACGATCAGAAGGAATCGAAGAGCTCACAAAGATGACGATCGCCCAGAGAATTGCGGGAAGCTGATATCTCACAAAAGAATGCTTCATCGTGCTCTGACACGTTTCATGTTCAACATCACTTCACTCCTGCGAACGCCCCGGGAATCATCTCCAGGATGTCCGTCGCCACCATGCTTCGCTCCCCGTACCGCGCAGAGGCAAGGTCCCCCGCCAGACCGTGGAGATAGACGCCGACGAATGCGGCGTGGACGCCGTCCATTCCCTGAGCAGCGAGGCCGGCCACCAGCCCGGTCAGGACATCGCCGCTTCCGATGGTCGCCATCCCCGGGTTCCCCGTGGAATTCACGTACACGCTGCCACGAGGTTCGGCAGTCACAGTCGGCGCCCCCTTCAGTACGATGACCGCTCCCGTCTTTCGCGCAAAATCCCTTGCAGCGCCCACGCGATACTTGTCCGCTGCAGAGGCCTCCATCCCCTGGAGCGTGCCGAATTCTCCGGTGTGCGGTGTAAGGATCGTCGCCGCCTTTCGCTTGCGCAGGATCGACGTGTGCCCCTTCAGCGCGAAAAGCGCGTCGGCGTCGATTACGAGCGGCCGCTCGACCAACGCCACCAGGTGTCGCACCAGCGCCGCAGTCTTCTCCTCGCGCGATAGCCCCGGGCCTATTGCGACGGTATCCGCCCACGCGGCACGCTCGAGGAGTGCCGGCGCAGCATCCATTCCGAGTGAGGCGGTCGATCCGTCCCCATGCGGAGCGAGAATGACTTCGGTCACCCGCCGCGCAACCGCGGCATGGATGCCGGCGGGGAAGCCAAGCACTACTGCACCAGCCCCTGAGCGTAACACGGCCTGTGCCGTCATCAGGGGTGCGCCGGAGAAATTGCGCGATCCACCGATCACCAGGACTTTTCCAACGCTATACTTGTGCGCGGTTCTCGGGCGACCAGGGAGCGCAGCGGCAGCATCGTTCCCTTCGACGCGGAACACGGGACCGTTTCCCGGCTTCAGCAGCGCCGGCGGGACGCTGATGTCCACAACGCGGACATCACCGGAACAATCCGCTCCCGCACCTACATAGTGCCCGATCTTCGCGAGTCCCATGGTCACTGTCAGATGTGCGCGCACGGCCGCCCCTTCGACGATGCCCGTGCTGGCATCAACGCCCGAAGGAACATCGACGGCTGCAACGAACGACTGCTGGCGATTGATCCACTCGATGGCATCGCGGTACAGCCCACGGACTTCCCCCGTGAACCCGGTGCCGAGGATCGCATCGACAATGATCACGGCATTCCGGCTTCGGGCGAGGCGTCGGGTCGAGAGAGTCCCTTCAACAACGACTGCGCCGGCCTTCCGCTTCACCATCCCCAGGAGCGCGTCAAGATTCGTCCGCGCGTCCCCCGTCACCGACGACGTCTTGCCCAGGAGCGTCACCCTGACGTCGCATCCGCGGTTTGCCAGATGGCGGGCAATGACAAACCCGTCTCCCCCGTTGTTCCCCTTGCCGCACACCACCGCAACCATGCGCCCCGCAAGGGGTCCAACCCGGCGGGCAAGTTCGTCCACGAATGCCCGGCCTGCGTTCTCCATGAGGAGGAGCCCCGGGATCCGCAGCTTGTGTATCGCCGACCGGTCGATTCCCTGCATCACCTCCGCACTGGCGAGCAGCTGCATGGGGATGTCTATGGATCAGTAGACGGAGAAGCGTTCGCCGTAACCATCACAGTTCCCCAGGCCCTTCAGAAGCAATGTGCCGTAAGGTCGAGAAGCGCCGACGGGTACATGCCGAAGCCAACCACGCCGACAGCGGCGACAACCAGGGCAGCGATGCCGAGGGGAGGCAGCCCCGCGACGGCCATTTCCCTCCCATCGCGGAAGTACATGAGCACAACCAGCCGCAGGTAATAGTATGCGGAAACCACGCTCATGATCACCCCGACGATCGCAAGCCAGGTGTAGCCCGCCTCAACAGCGCCGGCGAAGACATAGTATTTACCGAAGAACCCAGCAAACGGCGGGATGCCCGCGAGCGAGAACATGAAGAGCGCCATCAGCCCGGAGAGCCATGGAGAACGGCGGGAGAGGCCAGCGCATTCGTCAAACGTCAGGTTGTCTCCGTCGGCCCGCTCAAGTATGGCCACGACGCCGAACGCGCCGATGTTCATCAGCGTATACGACATCAGATAGTACAGGATGCCGTCGGTGCCTGCGGCATTGCCGGCGACGACGCCGGTCAGAATGTATCCCGCATGCGCGATGCTTGAGTACGCAAGCATCCGTTTAATGCCGGATTGTGCCACGGCGATCAGGTTGCCCAGCAGCATCGAGAGCGCTGCGATCACGGCGAGCACCTGGCGGATCTCCGGCGTGAGTGCCATCAGAACCGGCCCGAACGCGAGCAGAAATCCCGAAAACGCCGCCGCTTTTCCTCCGGTCGACATGAAACCGCTCACAGTCGTCGGAGACCCTTCATACACATCGGGGACCCACATATGGAACGGCACAGCCGCTACCTTGAATGAAAGCCCGATCATGAGCATCCCCAATCCCACCATCAGAAGGGGCGTGCCTGCCGATGCGCGGGCTGCCAGTCCGGCGAGCGCCGTCGAGCCGGTCGCGCCGTAGACGAGCGCGATGCCGTAGAGCAGGAAACCCGTCGCAAAGGCACCGAGGAGAAAGTACTTCAGCGCTGCCTCATTGCTCATCAGGCGCCCGCGCGCAAATCCGGCCAGCACGTAAAACGACACCGACATGATCTCCAGCCCGAGAAAAAACACAACCAGGTCGGCCGACGAGGCCATCAGGATCATCCCCGCAACGGCGAAGAGCACCAGAGCATAGAATTCACCCTGCCTGATCCCCGTCTTGCCGATATACGACGAGGAGAGGAGAAAGGTCAGAAACCCCGCAGCACAGAAGAGAATCGCAAAGAAATTGGCAAAGCCGCCGGTCGTGACCATTCCTGAATATGCCGTGCTGCCCGCCGGTTCACCGATGCGGCTCAGCGCCACTCCGATGGCGAGCGCCAGCCCCGAGATGCCCGTCCAGCAGGTGAGCGTTTCCGATTCATCCCTCAGTGCTTCAATCAGGAGGACAATCAGGCCCGTCGCCGTGACGATGAGCAGCGGCGCGGTGGCAATGAGTTCCTGGAGTGACATGCGAGTGCAGTTCCGACAGAATGGACGTCCTTCAGCCGCAGCGCAATATTAACTAATGTACGAAAAGGGAGAGCAATATCCAACGCGGTGTCCGATTTGACAATCTCCGCGAAATGCATACATTGCATCAGCGCTTCTCTATTCCACAGTGATCAAGCGATGGTAGGCCGGACTCTTACCGCAATTGTCGCGGCGACATACCTGGCGGCGTCGAGCCTGCAGCTCGTTGCTGCCATGGGATTCATCGGCCCCGGGAGCGGACATCCTTGCGTCGCGCGCCATGATGGAAAGCCAAGGGAGATCCGCATCGGCAGTCCATCACAGCGGCAGCATGTCCCACCCCCGCGCATCGCCCCACTGTCCGTCGGCATCACCGCGACCCTGGAGTTCCCAAGGGAACTGCGGGAATGGAGTACGCTTCCTCCCCCTCTGCCGCGGGAGCTTCTCTCAGTCCTTCTCTCGGCGGCAGATCCCTACCGAGGCCCGCCACTTTCCTGATTCATTACACCGGTCCGCGTCCGCGCATGTGACTGCTTCACGTGGGCGGCCGCTGGTGTATGTGTCCGTCAATCCGCCGCTTCCGGGTGTATCCGCACACGGCCGGAGGCAGAGACCATGAATCAGGAGAATCACAATGGCACAGCCACAGGAAACACCCAAGAAGTCCCCCGACCCCCGAGAAGAGGGGACGTCGTGGCAGTTCTATTTCGTTATCCTCGCAATTGCGCTCGGCGTTCTCGGGATCGTCGCAAAGGTGGTCGGGGTGATATAAAACATGCGGCGAACTCTCCGCCGCCCGTCCTTTACCCCCTGATGAAGAGCAGCCAGATAAGGACAAAGATTGGGAGGAGGATCGGGAGCGCAAAGCGGACGACGTAGCCGAAGAAGCTCGGGCACCGGACGCCGCTCTGGTCCGCAATCGATTTGACCATGAAGTTGGGCCCGTTGCCGATGTAGGTGACCGCGCCGAAGAAGACCGCCGCCAGGGAGATCGCCGCCACGTGCAGCGGGTGATTGCCGAGGAGGAACGCCGTCGCCACATCATCGTCCGGCACCGTGCCTGCCGCGACGAGATTATAGTGATATCGGAGCAGCGTCTCGTACGCCGTCTTCACATCGGCGGCATACGGACCCGTCAGCGCCGCAAGATCTGCGCCGTGGGTTTGAACAACATGCTGAACCTGACTCACGGCATCCGGAGGCGCGAACAGGCCGATCTGCGCGCTCAGGAAATTCAGGTACGTCGGCGCGTTGTCGAGAAACGCCGAGAGGGAACCGCAGGCCCAGTAGAACTGTCCCGCCGAGTGGATCCCGATCGTCCCCGCGTTCAGTTCGAGCCAGTCCAGAGCAGGGACCATCGTCGCGAAGATCCCCAGGAAGAGTATCGCGACCTCTTTGATCGGTAGAAAGTTGAAGTCGTTCTTCCGGTGAATTTCCTTCTTGGTCATGAGATACGACCCTGCCGCCGCGGCGATCATCAGGAGCTCGCGTACGAACGGCGGATCGGTGATAAAGACGGCAATCAGGATCAGAATGAGGAAGAAAATGTTCTGGAGCCCGCTCACCTCTCCTTCCTCCGGAGACTCCTCCGCTTCATGGCGCGCCCTGGCCCGGAGCCTGTGGAAGCTCCATGCATCGAACGCGTAAAACGCTCCAAGCACGGCGGCCATGGCAATCAGCCAGGGGAACCAGACCTGTTCGAGAACCCAGAAGAACGGGATCCCTCTCAAGTACCCGAGGAAAAGCGGAGGGTCGCCGATCGGCGTCAGGGCTCCTCCCATGTTGCTGACCACGAAGATAAAGAAGACGACGTGATACGGCCGCACGCGATACCTGTTCACCCGAAGATACGGACGGATGAGAATCATCGACGCGCCCGTTGTCCCGATCAGGTTTGAGACGACGCCGCCAATGGCGAGGAGGAAGACGTTGGCGCGCGGAGTCGACTTGCCGCGTATGCGGATATGGATCCCCCCGGCAACGACGAACAACGAACCGATCAAGCAAATGAAGCTGACGTACTCGATCCCCGTCGCGAGCATGCGTCCGGGATTCCCGAGGAAGAAGAGGTAGTACACGACGGTAATCAGGCCGAGTCCCGTAGCGACCAGAGGGTATCGCTTCTCCCACCAGTGCCGATTGATGAAGGGCGCTATGGCGATGGCGAGCAGGAGGACGACAAACGGGAGGACCATCCAGGGAGAGACCGGGACAACGGTGTGTCCGTCGTCGCCGGCGATCCCCTGTGCGGTGAGAAGACAGAGGGCGGCGACGAGCATCGTGTCCCGGCGCGCGGGACGGCTCATCGTGACGCCTCGGCGGTCGGCACCGGAGCGGTTGGGCGGTTCCCGTCACCACTCAGCGTCCCGTGCCGTGCCTGGTCCATGCGGACGACAATCTGCCGCGACGCAGCGGCGGATTTGTTGAGGAATGTGGCTGGATACACGCCGATCCAGACAATGAACACCACCACAGGAACAAGAACGGCAATCTCGCGCGCGTTCAGATCGGCGAGTCGATGGTTCTCGGGATTGTCGTTCCTCCCGAAGAACACGCGTTGATAGCTCCAGAGCAGGTAGACCGCGGCGAGGATCACGCCGGTGGCCGCCAGGATGGCAAACCAGGGGGAGGCAAGGAAGGGAGACCGGAATGCGCCGAGAAGTATGAGAAATTCACCGATAAAACCGTTGAGCCCCGGCAAGCCCACGGACGACAGCATCACGATCATGAAAAATGCTGCGTACACGGGCATCGGGGCGGCAAGCCCTCCGAAGTCCTTCAGCAGCCGCGTGTGCCGGCGGTCGTAGATCATCCCGACGAGAAGAAAGAGCGCCCCCGTCGAGAGGCCGTGGTTGATCATCTGGATGACGCTCCCCTGCATCCCTTCTTCCGTCAGCGCGAAGATGCCGAGCACGACAAATCCCAGGTGGCTTACCGAGGAATACGCCACGAGCTTCTTGATGTCGGGCTGCACCATCGAGACGAGAGCGCCGTAGATGATGCCGACCACGCCGAGTCCCGCAAGATAGGGGAGAAACGTGAACGTGGCGGTCGGAAACAGCGGGAGAGCGAAACGAATCAACCCGTAAGTTCCCATCTTCAGCAGCACTCCGGCCAGGATCACGCTCCCGGCCGTCGGGGCCTGCACGTGGGCGTCGGGCAGCCACGTGTGGAGCGGGAAGATCGGGACCTTGATGGCAAAGCTCAGCGTAAATGCGAGGAACATCCACGACTGGATCCCACGCGGAATCTCCAGGGCCACGTTGTAGAGCTCCAGGAGATTGGTCGTGAAGTGACCGCCCGGCAACGTGGACGCATAGACGCCGAGCCAGATAATCGCGACGAGCATCAGCAGACTGCCCGCCATCGTGTAGAGGAAGAATTTGATCGCCGCATAGATCCGCTCCTGTCCCCCCCAGATTCCGATGATGAAGTACATCGGAATCAGCATGAATTCCCAGAAGACGTAAAACAGGAAGAGGTCGAGCGCCATGAACACTCCGAGGGTTCCCGTCTCGAGCAGCAGCATGAGGGCGACATATCCCTTCAGGCGGGTCGTGATCGAGTCCCAGGAGGCCAGAAGCGCAATCGGTGTCAGAAACGTCGTGAGGACGACCAACAGGAGCGAAATCCCGTCCACGCCAAGGTGATAGGAGACATTGAGCGACGGGATCCAGGGATACTGCTCAACGAATTGCATCTGACCGTCCGTACCGTCGAACAGGAGAAACAGCCAGACCGAGAGAACAAATGCCGCTGTGGAGAACACGAGCCCCGCGCTCTTGATTGTCCTGACATCTTCCGAGCGGAACGCCGCTACCATGGCGGCCCCGGCCAGCGGAATCAGGAGAATGCAACTCAGGAGCAGATGTTCCATGGGAGCCAGGTTCCTTATCGTGCGATCAGCCAGCCGACGATCGCTACGACGCCGGCAATGAATACCAGCATGTAATTGTGTGCGACACCCGTTTGCATGCGACGAAACGCCCCCCCTATCGCATCAATCACCCGGGCCGTCCCGTTCACGACGCCGTCGATGATGTTGACGTCGATGATTTTCCAGAGCAGTTTCTCCGATCCCTTGACCACCGGGTTGACAACCGTGGCCTCGTACAGCTCATCGACATAGTATTTGTTGAGCAGCACCCGGTAGGCAGCGGAAAACCGTTCGGACAGGGATTCGGGGACGTTTCTTTGTTTCAGGTACCATCGCCGGGCCAGGAAGATCCCCCCCACCGCTGCGGCCACTGAGAGCAGCATCAGAACATATTCTGATGCTACACTTCCATGCCCTGGTTCCCCCATGACGATGTTTGCGCGTTCAAAGACCGGCTCCAGCCAATGTTCAATCGCATTTCCGCCCCCCAGGCTCGGCGGAAGGCCAATGAACCCGCCCACCAGCGACAACAGGGCAAGGATCACCAGCGGAACCGTCATCGTCGCCGGGGCCTCATGAGGGTGTTTCCCTTCTCCCCAACGCCGTTCGCCGTCGAAGGTCAGGGTGAGCAGTCGTACCATGTAAAACGCGGTCAACCCTGCGCCGACCAGTCCCATCGCCCAGAGGATCACGTGTCCGCGCGAGAAGGCATTCCAGAGGATTTCATCCTTGCTGAAGAAACCCGCGAAGGGGGGAATTCCTGCAATGGCGATTGTTCCGACCAGAAACACCTTGTGCGTTACCGGCAACGAGTCTTTGAGGCCTCCCATGTGGCGGATATCCTGCTCGCCGTGGAGGGCATGGATGACGGCGCCCGATCCCAGGAAGAGCAGGGCTTTGAAGAACGCGTGCGTCAGGACGTGAAAGAGACCGGCGGCGAATGCCCCGACACCGAGCGCCAGGAACATATACCCCAGCTGACTCACTGTCGAATACGCCAGCACCTTCTTGATGTCGTTCTGCACAAGCCCGATCGTCGCAGCGAGCAGGGCAGTCGCGGCGCCGATGACAGCCACGACCTCCATCGCTGCGGGCGCGAGGGCATACAGGACCGAACAGCGCGCGACCATATAGACGCCGGCGGTCACCATCGTTGCGGCATGGATCAGGGCGCTGACCGGCGTCGGTCCCGCCATCGCGTCCGGCAGCCAGATGAAGAGCGGGATCTGCGCCGACTTCCCCGTGGCGCCCAGAAACAAGGCCAGGGCGATCAACGTCAGAATCGGCGCCCCCACCGCAAGCGTCTCCGCTTGTGCGAACACGGTGTTAAAGTTTAGCGAACTGAAGGTCACGTAGATCAGGAACATCCCGACGAGGAATCCGAAATCGCCGATCCTGTTCACAATGAACGCCTTCTTCGCCGCATCAGCCGTTGTCCCCTTCTCAAAGTTCCTGTCGTACCAGAAACCGATCAGCAGGTACGAGCACAGTCCCACGCCCTCCCAGCCGAGGAACATCAGGAGGAAATTGTCGGCCAGCACCAGCGTCAGCATCGCGAAGATGAACAGGTTCAGGTAGGCGAAGAAGCGGCCATACCCCGGATCGCCGTGCATGTAACCCATCGAATAGACGTGGATCAGGAATCCGACGCCGGTCACGATGAGCATCATCAGCACTGAGAGCTGATCGACGAGCGCTGCGGCGTTGACGCTCAGCCCTCCTGCCGCGATCCAGGGAAAAAATTCCACGACGAACGCGCGTTCTTCCGGCGGCAGCTGCAGCATCTCCAGGAGCGTCAGACAGGCGATCACAAACCCGCCGCCCACGGTTGCGCTCCCGATGACGCCGATGATTCGCTCGTTCCGGATGAGCCGGCCGAACAGTCCGTTGATCAGGAAGCCGAGCAGCGGCAGAAGAAGGGAGTATCCGACGAATTCGTGCGGCATGGTGGGGGCGCTACCACTTCAGGATGTTGATCTCGTCGATATTCACGGTCTGCTTGTTGCGGAACAGCGCGATCACGATCGCGAGCCCGACCGCCGCCTCGGCCGCCGCCACCGCCATCACGAAGAAGACCAGCGCCTGGCCGTTGATGTCGCCGAGGAACGAAGAGAATGCAATGAGGGTGAGGTTGACGGAATTGAGCATCAGCTCGATGCACATGAAGACAACGATCGCATTCCGGCGCGTGAGGACTCCGGCCACGCCAACCGCAAACAGAACGGCGCTGAGGATAAGGTAGTAGGAAAGGGGGATGTCCATGCCGGTCAGGATTTCTTTCGTGCGAGAAGCACAGCGCCGACGATGGCGACAAGGATGAGAATCGATGTGACCTCAAAGGGAAGCAGGTATTTGCCGAACATCACTCCACCCATCCCTTCCACCGTCCCGATCGAGACGGCCTGCGGATGGATCGACGCATGCAACGTTGGCTCGTCAGCGGTGAAGACAAGGTACGCAATCTCGGCGACCAGGCCGGCCGTCAGAAGGACGCCGACGACCATCTTCAGATCGACGCGTTCGCGCAGCCGATCCTCGTCCCCCAGGTTCAGCAGCATGATCACAAAGACCACCAGCACCATAATCGCCCCGGTATAGACGACGATCTGAAGGACGGCAAGCAGCTGCGCGCGGAGGAGCAGATAGAGCCCGGCCAGTGCAAAGAAGTGCCCGATCAGGAAGATGGCGCTCATCACGGGGTTCCGTTGCAGGACCATCAACACGGCGGTGGTCACCGCGAAGGCGCCAAGGAAGAAAAAGGCAAGGGATTCAACACTCACGGGCGGACGAAGGAAAAGCTCTGGAAACTCAACGTAAGGTTTTTTCGCCTGAGAATCAAAACGCCGTCAATAGAAATAGTAGTGAATCCCCGCCTGCGGCAGCGGGAGCACCGTCCCGTCGGTGAAATAGGTGAACAACAACTCGCCGCTCACATGAAACCCTGATGCCATGGGAAGTTCGCCACCCACCCCGAGTCCGATACGTCCCGGCCCGGCCATGCCGTTCCCAGCTCCTCTCCCCGAGTAGTAGTAGCCCATTCCTCCCGCAACGAAGAATCGGCTGACGTCGGCACGAACGAGATCGTACTGCAGCTCACCACCGACAGCATACGACGTCTTGTCGTCCACCTTGATGATCCCCCCGGTGATCTCATAGCTCCAGGAGCCCGGGAGATGATGGCGGAAACTGAGCCCGACGCCCGTCGCCGCCCCGCCGGCAAAACCGAGGCCGAACACCTGTTCGCGCACTCCTCCCTCCCGCCCTTTCTCGGGAAGAATGACCTGCGCGTGAACAGTCGACGCTACAGCGGCAATGACAACGAACAAAGTAACGCAATGATATCGTCTCATGAACGGGTTACCCCTCTTTGGCCCAACGGAGGATTTCGGCAAGCTTTGGACTCTTGCCGGTGGATAGTATTCCGATCCTGAAGATCCGGCCCGCAGCAACCATTGCACCGTAGATCGACGCGATCATCAGGAGAACCGTGGCCGCAATCTCCCATGCGGCAGGTGTCTGGATCGGAATCCTGAGCGCCATCATCGTCGGCGTCAGGAAAGGTACGAAACTGAGCACCTTCAGCCAGACTGCCTCGGGGTCTTTCATCGCGGGCATGGCCAGGACGATCGGGATCACCAGCAGGATCACGAGGTACGAAGTAACCTGCTGGGCTTCCTGCTCGGTGGAGAGCGGCGACCCCGCGCCGATGAAGACCGCTGCGTAGAAGAGATACCCGAGAACAAAGTACATGATCAACAGCAGTGCATGATCAATCGCAATCAGCGTGATCCCGAAGTTCAGACTTGCCGCCACTCCGATCAGCGTCCAGAACCCGATCTGCGTAAAGCCGAGCGCGCTGAGCCCGAGAACCTTCCCGGCCATCAACTCCGTGGGCGAAACGGAAGACACCAGGACCTCCACGATGCGGTTCGACTTTTCCTCCAGGATGCTCCTCACCAGAAGCTGGCCCGAGGTCACGATGAGGAGGAACAGCATCATCAGGAAGACGTAGGCCGAGAGGAACACCCGCTCGAAGCCGGCGTCTTCCGTTTCTCCGGTCTTCGAGAGTTTGATCATCTTTACGTCGAGCTTCACGCTGAGATCGCGCATCATGGCGGGATCGATCCCTCGGGCTATCGCCTTGCGCTCCTGGAGGATGGAGCGGATCGTTTCTTCGAGACGCATGCCGATCCGGAAATCGCCGACCGCCTTCGAGCGGTATTCCACGACGCTGTCCGGATCGGGCCCTGTGCTGATCAGGCAGAACCCTTCGATCTCATCATTTGCCGCGAGCCGGCTTGCTTCGCTGACCGCCTCCTGTGCGTCTATCCCCCGCCCCACCCGGAGCAGCCGGATGAGATAATTCGGCTCGCCATTCGACAGCCTGTATTTGTCCTGCATCGCCTTCGAAAGCGGCACCGCAAGCTCGCCGGTGGGGTCGATGACGCCGATAACCTTCGTCTCCGTGTCTTCGCGGGAAGCCAGCAATCCGGGGATCACGCCCATCGCAACCATGATAACGGGGGTCAGGAAGAGACCGATCAGGAACGCTTTGCTCTTGACCTTTTCCAGGTACTCCCATTTCGCAACCGCGACGGCCTTGGCGATCATGCAACCTCCCTGGCCGCCGGAGCGCCCCCTGCCGGGCCGCCGACGATCTGGATAAAGATGGACTGGAGCGACGGTTCGAGCAGCTCGAACTTTCGCAACTCCACTTTCCCGTTCATCGCCGAGAGGAGTTCCTGCGTCCGCGCGCCCGGCACGAGCTCCAGTTCCGCTGCGTTTTCGAACAGCATCGCCCTGCGGACGCCGGGGAGGGAACTCATAAATGCCCCGTCGCCGTCGAATTCGACATGGACAGAATTCGTCCCGTACTGCCGCTTCACGTCCCGGACGCTTCCCCCCAGCACGACCTTCCCTTTGTTGATCAGACAGAGCGTGTCGCTCAGCTTTTCCGCCTGGTCCATCTGGTGGGTGGAGAACACGATCGCCTTCCCCGCCTGTTTGAGCTCCCGGAATATCTCCATGAAGAGGATCTGGTGTACGGGATCGAGACCGGAGAGCGGTTCATCTAGCACCACCAGCGACGGATCGTGGATGATCGACGTAATGAATTGCACCTTTTGCTGGTTTCCCTTGGAAAGCTCCTCCACTTTCCGGTCGCGGTATTCGCTCAGCGACACTCTGTTCAGCCACCGGAGCGCCTCCGCGCGGGCAGTGCTCCGCTTCATCCCCCGAAGCTCAGCGAAATACGTGATGGTATCGAGGAGCCGGCTCTTGCGATAGAGGCCCCGCTCCTCCGGAAGATAACCGATCCTGTCACGCACGCTCGCCGAGAACGGCTCGCCGTCATACGTCACCGTCCCGCCGTCGGCTTCGAGGATGTTCAGGATGATCCTGATCGTGGTGGTTTTCCCGGCGCCGTTCGGGCCAAGCAGGCCCAAGATCTCGCCGCGCTGAATCTCGAACGACACCCCGTCCACCGCCACCACCGTGGAGAATACTTTCCGCAGGTTGCTGGCAACAAGCATCGCGATCGTTCAGTCAGTGTTTATGGTGTCAAGCGGTAAATCATCCGCGGGAACGGAATCGCCTCGCGTAGGTGGTCGAGGCCGCAGATCCAGGACACGGTCCGCTCGATCCCCAGACCGAACCCCGCATGCGGCACCGAGCCGTACCGCCGGAGATCGAGGTACCATTCGAATGATTCCTGGGGGAGCTGATGTTCATGGAGGCGCGTGACCAGCGCATCGAGATTGTCTTCACGCTGACTGCCCCCGATGATTTCCCCATACCCCTCGGGTGCCAGCACGTCCACCGCAAGCGCCAGGCGGGGGTTCTGCGGGTCTCTCTTCATATAGAATGCCTTCACTTCCGCAGGGTAGCGGTGTACCATGACGGGCCGGTCGAATTGCTCGGACACCAAAGTCTCGTCGGTACCGCCGAGATCGTTCCCCCATTGAAACTCGACCCCCTTTGACTTCAAGATGCCGACCGCCTCGTCATACGTGATCCGGGGAAACGGCCGCCGGACCCTCTCCAGCGACGCGGTGTTCCGCTCCAGCGTCTTCAATTCCGTCTGGCGGTCTTTCAGCACCGATTGGACAACATGCTCGAGGAATTCCTCCGCCAGATCCATCGTGTCGTTCAGGTCGTTGAACGCCACCTCCGGCTCGACCATCCAGAATTCCGTCAGGTGGCGACGCGTTTTCGACTTCTCCGCGCGGAATGTCGGGCCGAACACGTAGACCTTGCCGAAAGCCATCGCCCCCGCCTCGCCGTACAACTGGCCCGATTGGGTCAGATATGCCTTCCCCAGATCGAAGTAGTCCGTTTCGAAAAGCGTTGAGGTCCCTTCGCACGCCGCGGGGGTAAAAATCGGCGCGTCGAGCAGGAGGAATCCCCGGCTGTCGAAGAACTCGCGTATCGCTCTGATCACTTCATGGCGAATGCGAAGCACGGCGTGCTGGCGGCTCGACCGGAGCCAGAGGTGCCGGTGATCCATCAGGAAGTCGACGCCATGCTCTTTCGGGGTGATCGGATAGCCGTCGGCAATATGAATGATGCAGAGGTCGGTCACGTCGAGCTCGTATCCGCCGGGCGCGCGCGGCTCCTTCCGAACCACGCCGGTCATTGTGAACGCCGACTCCTGCGTCAGCGCATCGAAGCGCGCAAACACTTCGTCGGGCACCTTCCCCTTCACCATCACCCCCTGGAGGTATCCGGTGCCGTCCCTCATCACGGGAAATCTGATCTTCCCGCTCGAGCGTTTATTGTACAACCACCCCTGCAACGTGACGGTTGATCCTTCGTGTGCTGCGAGGTCTTCGATGTAGATTCTTCCCATGGTCACGGCCGGTGGTTACGCTCTGCTCTGTTCGGCAAATTTTGAAAATATAGCAATCCCGCCGCTCAGGTTCAACTCACGGAACACCGCTGTGCGGATGTTGTCGTTGGGCGACAGGCGTTGCTGGGAGAAAGAACGGAGTTGCGGAACGCGTGGGAAGAGCGAGCGACGGTCAGCTCATCGAGAGCATCCGCTGAATGGGGACCAGCGCCTTCTCGATTGTTGCAGCATCCAGAACGATCTCAGGCGATCGATCCCTCATGCAGCGGTACAGCTTCTCCATCGTGTTCAGCTTCATGTAGGGACAATCGTTGCAGGCACAGTTCGCTTCCGGGGGCGCCGGGATGAACGTCTTCCCGGGTGCCGATTTGGTCATCTGGTGGATGATCCCGGACTCGGTCGCAACGATGAACGCAGTGCGGGACGACGACTGAACATGCCTCAGGAGCGAGCTGGTGGATCCGATGAACGCCGCCCGTTCAAGGACCGGCTCTTCGCACTCGGGGTGCGCGATGAGCTCGGCATCGGGATGCTCGACCTGAAGCTGGACGAGCTTGCGGAGACTGAATGTCTCGTGGACGACGCACGAACCCTCCCACAGCAGCATGTCCCGACCGGTTTTTTTTATCAGATACCGTCCCAGGTTCCTGTCCGGCGCGAAGAAGATCGGTTTCTCAGGCGGGATCTGCCTGATGATCTTCTCTGCGTTGCTCGACGTGCAGATGATGTCGCTCGCCCCCTTGACGTCGGCGGAGCAGTTGATGTAGGTGATCGACACGTGATCCGGGTGTTGCGCGCGGAACGCTCTGAACTGTTCGACGGGGCAGCCCTCCGCTAACGAGCAGCCGGCGTTGAGGTCGGGCAGGAGGACAGGTTTGGCCGGGTTGAGAATCTTGGCCGTCTCCGCCATGAAGTGGACGCCGGCAAAGACGATAACGTCGGCGTCGGTCGCAGCGGCGCGCCTGGACAGTTCGAGGCTGTCCCCGATGATGTCGGCAACGTCCTGGATCTCACCCTCCTGGTAGTAATGCGCCAGGATGACGGCATTCATCTCACGCTTCAGCCGGAGGATTTCCTCTCTGTAGTCAACCGTTGTCGCTTGCCGAATCATTGCTTCCCTTCATGCTCCCGCGCGGAGCATATCACGGGCATTGCTCAGGACGTCGTCGACAGGGATTTCTGCAATATCCCCCCCTTCCCCTCTCAAATAACGATGCCGGGCACCGATAGGTGCCCACTGTTCGGGATCGGTCGGCCCGAACAAAGAGAGTACGGGTGTGCCGACGCCGGCGCCAATATGCATAATACCGGTGTCGTTTGTTATAAGAAGATCGGCAAATTTCAGGATAGCGGCAACACGCCTGACAGGCTCATTCTGAACAAGATGATATCCGACAGATAGTCCATTGATCATTTCCTGTGTCGCCAACGCGTCCATGGGTCCCGAAGTGATAACCACGACCGAGTCCTCGCTGCGAGATAGCTCTTCTGCAACCTGCGCGAATCTGGAGGCGGGCCACTTGTTAGGGGGTTTCCCGGCACCCGGATGGTAAACAATTGCTCGCGCTCTCCCCGCTTTTACATTGGAAACGAATGATTTACCCTCCCCTATCTTATGTCCGCTCAAGGTAATTTCCAGAGAGGGATCCGTTGGGGGAAGCGGCTCAGGCCAAATGTCGATGTTGCGCTGAACCTGGTGATAGCCAGGACGCCCGCGCCAGTCCAGAAACCGAGGGTGGGTGAAAAAGAACGCGGAAGGGTTCTCCTTGCCATCAATGCTCCCGGCACCTATCCGTATACGTGCTCCCGACAGATAGGCCAGCATGTCGCTGGTGAAGGAGGTTGAGACCGTGGAGGGGACGACCGCAATGTCAAAATGCATCTCCCTCAACGATCGGACGTACGGGATGAATCTCAGGAGGTTTCCCCCTTCCTTCCCGATGAACTGCCGCTTGTCGTAGCTGAGCAGCTCGTTGATGTACCGGAGATTCTGCATCACGGCGTGGTTCACCGGGCTGGCCATGAGGGCAATAAACGATGCGGCGTACCTCGCCCGGAGTGCGCGCAGCAGCGGGACGACGCAGAGCATGTCGCCGAGCTGATTATGCTGGCGGATGACGAGGATGCGGGGAGAAGGGCCGGGGGCGAATGCGTGACGGCGTCGGGGGTTCAGCAGAAGGCGGAGTAATGCGGCCAGTGACCGTTTGAACGCCCGTTCAAGAGAACGAAGCACGGCGGGGGTTCAGCCCTCCTTCGGAGGCGTGGGGGGCTCCTCCGGCTTGCGTGGCGTCAGGTCTTCGAAATCCGCGTCCTCGATGTTCTTGAACTGTTCGGAAGGGGGTTGTGGCGGTGGAGATGCGAAGGGGTCCTCCCCCCCACGCCGCCGACCGCTGGACATGATGCGCATCGTCAACTGGATGATGCGGAAGGCAATGTAGGCAATCATCCCCCACAGGAGGAGTCGGAAGACCATGGCAGGATCCTTACTTCTTGGTGATCGGGTTGTAGTACTCCACCGCCGCGCGGTTCTGCCGGAAGATCTGAGTCACAAGATCCATGTACTGGTCATTATCGTTGACGAAGTCCATCTCCGCCGAATTCACGATGAGCAGTGGGGTCGCCTTGTACCTGAAGAAGAAATAATTGTAGGCCTCATTCAGGTCGCGGATATAGGCCTCAGACATCGACGATTCATACGGTCTCGCCCTGCGCCGAATGTTCTGCATCAGCCGTGGTACGCTCGATTGCAGATAGACCACAAGATCGGGCTGGACGATGTTGTGCTCGATGCTGCCGATGAGGGTTTCGTACAGCTTGAGCTCCTCGTCCTGCAGGTTGAGGTAGGCGAAAATCTTGTCCTTCTCGAAAATATAATCCGTCACCAGGAACCGGTGAAACAGATCGGCCTGCGAAAGGGTGCGCTGCTGCTTGTAGCGCGTGAGCAGGAAGAAGATCTGCGTCTGAAACGCATACCGCTCGGGATCGCGGTAGAAGTCCTTGAGGAAGGGGTTCTCCTCGAACAGCTCCAGGACAACACGCGCACCGAGCGTTTCGCCAAGCATGCTGCAGAGCGTCGTTTTGCCTGCGCCGATGACACCCTCGATGGCAATGTAGCGGAGGTCGGTCTGCTCGATCAGCGACTGGAGCGGATCCTGGGTGGCCAAACGGTCTCCGGTGATGTCCAGCGTTATGGGCGTATATGGTACGACGTCTTCACAACCCTGCCCGTATCCCGGCAGGCCGCTGCCATCTCCTCCACCGTCATGCCGTTGACCGGATGGACCAGGTCGGCGGCGATTTCACGAAGGGGCACCAGAACGAACTTGCGATGCTCCAGATCGGGATGCGGCACCGTGACCTCCTCGTCGTTCTGCACAAGGCCGTCATACACCAGAATATCGAGATCGATCTCCCGAGGTCCCCACCGTTCGATCCCCGATCGGCCCACCTCAGATTCAATCCGCTTCAGTTCCTTAAGCAGCTCATGCGGAGCGAGCGATGTTTCCAACTCGCTTACGGCGTTCAAAAACCTCGGCTGGTCGGTCTTCCCGTAGGGATCGGTCTCATACACCGACGAACTCCAGACCACACGCACGCCCGGGATCCTCCCGATGGCAGCGGCAGCTTTCGCCAGATATTCCTCGCGCCGCCCCATATTGGACCCCAACCCGATGAACGCACGGAAGGTCTTCATCGTTTCTGCGTGATCTCGACCTCGACGAAGTCGACGACCCCCTTGACCGGCGGATGGGGTTTCCGGAGCCGGACGGTCACGATTTCGACATTGTAGAACTCGCGCAGCAGTCCCCGCGCAATCGCGTTGGCCAGTGCCTCCAGTAGGTAGTATTTCTTCGCCAGCACCGTCTTCTGAATGAACGCGTAGACCTTTTCATAGTCCACGGTCTTCTTCAACGAATCGCTTTCCGCCGCAGCAGAGAGGTCGCAGCGCAGGTCGACGTCCACTTCGAACTTCCCGCCGAGGTTCTGCTCGTCCTCCATCACTCCATGATACGCGTAGAACACAGCGTTTTTGATGCGTAGCAAGTTCAGTTCGACCATGCGGAGGACGTCCGATGTTGAAAAAATATAGCCAACCAGCGACCGAGAATCAACCAAAACGGGCGATGGCCGACTCGATCCGCCGGACGCAGGTCTCCTTACCGAGCACGGCCATCAATTCGAACAAGCCCGGTCCGAGAGCGACGCCAGTAAGCGCAAGCCGAAGCGGATGGATCACCTTCCCGGCGCTGATCCCCCGCTTCGCGGCGGCAACACGTACGACCTCTTCAATGCCGGTCGCCGTACAGGGGGCGAGGGCGTCGAGCCCCTGCGCCACATCTCGCAGTACCGTTGACGTTTCCGCCGTCCAGTTCTTCTTTCGCGACGCCTCGTCGTACGAACCCGGATCGCGGAAGAAGTAGCTGCTGAATGTCAGGAACTCCTCGACGGAGTTCACCCTCTCCTTCATCAGCCCCACAACCTGCATCAGATATGAATCCGAAAAGCCCTCGAGACCGGCCGCGGCCAGCTTCGGGCGCAACAGCGTAACGAGATCTTCGTTACTTCTCCTGCGGAGATACTCCGTGTTCATCCAGTGGAGCTTCTCGAGGTTGAAGACCGCGCCCGACTTCCCGACCCGTTCAAGAGAGAATTCACGGACCAGGTCCTGCAACGAGAAAATCTCTCGCTCGTCGCCGGGGTTCCATCCAAGCAGCGCGACGAAGTTTACCAGCGCCTCGGGAAAGAACCCCTTTGCGCGATAGTCCTCCACTGCCACGTCCCCCTGACGCTTGCTGAGTTTCGAGCGGTCGGGATTCAACAGCAGGGGGAGATGCGCGAACTGCGGGATTTCCCATCCAAGGTAGCGATAGAGGAGTACATGCTTCGGCGTACTGGAGAGCCACTCCTCGCCGCGGATGACGTGCGTAATTCCCATCAGATGATCATCCACCACATTTGCGAGGTGGTAGGTGGGATACCCGTCGGATTTCAGCAGGACCTGGTCGTCGAGCCGGTCGCTCGAGAATTCCACCCTGCCGCGGATGATATCGTCGAACGCCACCGTCTCGGTCTCCGGCACTTTCATCCTCACAACGGCCGGGATGCCGGATGCCAGCTTCAGTTCAACTTCGGCTGCAGTTAGCTTGAGGGCGCGACGGTCATACTTCGGCGGGATGCGCATCTTTTCCTGACGCTTGCGCATCTCTTCAAGCTCCTCCGGCGTATCGAATGCGTAATACGCCTTCCGTTCGCGGAGAAGCCGTTCGGCGTGCTCACGGTAGATGGGGAGCCGCTCCGACTGCACGTACGGCGCGTCGGGACCTCCCTTGCCCGGCCCTTCGTCGAACTCCAGTCCCGCCCATCGGAGAGTATCGATCAAGTTTTCAACGGCACCTTCAACCAACCGCGTCCGGTCCGTATCCTCGATGCGGAGGATGAATGTGCCCTGATGCTTCCGTGCGAAGAGGTAATTGTAGAGCGCAGTCCTGAGACCGCCGACATGAAGGTAACCTGTTGGACTGGGTGCGAAGCGGACGCGGACCTGGGACAAGGGACGGTATCGGAGGCTGTAAACGATTCGTAATCAATGCAATGTAACGATTCTCCAATCGATTATCCACCTCCTTCTTACCGTTTGAACGCGAACGACCCCGGGATCAGGCCGGTGTCGAACTGATTCCTGAGCTGACCGTTCGCCGCATAGACGTAAACCGTCCCGGGCTGAACAAAGCTCTTCGGGTCAGAGAGGTACACATCGCCAGACGCCGATTCAACGCCGACGCTGTAATAACTGCCGGACTTGAACTGACCTGTGACCCGGTGAATGCGAGTATCGATGCGGAGCACTTCGGAAGTCGACGCCACGTAGCCGATTCCATCCAACCCTATGGCAATGTTCATGGCATGTCCGCCAAGGAGGATCGAGTCGACGACGGCATCCATCGACGGATCGATGACCATGACCTTCGCGGGCGTGTCGTCGTCGGGATTGGCAAAATCTCCATATGATCCTGCACAGACGACATAGACAAATCCTGCAGGTGTCACCTGAACCCCGTTCGGATTGTCCGTGACCGGGATGGTGGCAACGACCGCCATTGTAGCGAGGGATATGACCGAGACGGTCTTACCGGCACCGAACCCGGAGTTAGCGATATACGCCTTGCCGTTCGCAATCGCGATCCCCTCCGGGTTGTCACCGACCGGGATAGCCCCGATTACGCTCCTCGATCGCAAACGAACCTTGAGCACCTGATTGCCATAGAGGTCCGTGACAAGAGCGAGAGAGTCACGCACGAACGCCATCTGACGGGGACTCGAACCGGGGCCGGTAGCGATGGTGCCGCTCTCCAGATTCGTCTGCAGGTCGATGATTTCGATCTTCTGTGAATTATTGACGATGATGAACCCCTCGTTGCCGAGGATGCCCATCCCTGCGGCGACGTCGCCGAGACTCTTGCCGTTCACTGCCGTGAAGACGTCGTTGTACACCCGGAATGACTCCAGGTCATAGTACGAAAGCGATGCGTTGGCGCGGCCGAAGTTGCCTTCATTGATAATGTACACCCCTTTTGCGGACGGGAGAGGGATCTCCGGCGCGGCGGTTGTTGGATCCTTCACGCATCCGATCAGGCTTGTGAAGATGATGGAGGCGAGTGTCACGGTAATGGAGGCCGCTTTCATAGCGCCACCTCCACCGAGCCGCGAAACTGCCGCAGCGGCATTGGATATGATGCGATGATCTGGTAAGAGACATTGAACAGGTTCTCCACTTCCCCTTTGACCGCGGCGGTGAGGGGACCAAGTGGGAAGGCGTATCTGACGGCAGCAGAGGTGAGAGAGTATGAAGGGAGGAAACGGTCGTTGATTTCCGTCGCGTACCTGTAACTCGACCAGGTGTGACGAATACATAGCGTCGCATCGCCCACTTTGGCAGAGGCCGAGAGTGCCACGTTCTGCCTGGGGACGTAGACGAGGTATTTCCCCCTGGTCGGATCACCGGGATAGTCCTCACTTGTCTTCTTTGTCTCGGTCCATGTCGAGTTCGCCGTGAGAGTCAGTGTGCCATCGAAGCCTGTCCAGGCGGCCTCTGCCTCCACGCCCCTTGACGTTACCGATGAAATATTCCTGGGAGCCCAGAGCCCCGCCGCGCCGGGAACCCACACGATGCGGTCGCGGGTGTCGATCGAAAAGTACGAGGCCTCGAGCCGCACCATCCCGGCAAGTGAAAATTCTGCTCTCGCACCGGCATCGAACGAAATCGCCCGTTCCGGGCTCAGGCGTGGGTTGCCGCCGGCAATCCAGTACAGATCGTTGAAGCCGGGGGCGCGGAAGCTCTTCCCATAGCTTGTGCGCAGCCGAAGGGAGGGCTCCTTCAGGAGACCGACAGAGAGTCCCAGCCGCGGACTGACATCTCCGGAAACATCGGAAAAACTGTCGTACCGGATCGAAGGATACAGGATGAGATCATACGGAGTCTCCCAGGGAAGCTCCACCGTCTGCCGGGCGGTGATGAACGCGCTGCGCTGAATGCGCCGTGCATCGTTGACGTCGTTGCTCTGCAACGATGCCTGACCGAATTCGACACCGGCTGTTGCCTCAGTCAGCGGCGAGAAGAGCATGCGCGCCGAAGGAGTGACGATAAGCGCGTGATTGGCATAATCGCTGTTCAACGCCGAGCCATTGAGCAGCACATGCGGGTCGATGAAACCCTCGCGGGCGTATTGCAGCGTCCCGGCGAGCTGTAGGTTCAGTGCAGGGGAGGCGTCCCAGGAATTCCTGGTGCGGAGCGATGCGACGCGATCGGTCAGCCGAGCCAGGCCGTTGGATGAAACGCCGGTAACCGTCCCCGGCGTCCCCCTGTCGGCGTCAATGTATGAGAGATCCCATGCGCTTCGCACACCGTCCCCAAACTCCAGCTCGAGATGCGCATTCCCGGTGAGTACGGAGAAGTCCTCGCCCTGCCGACGCAATTCCGTTGTTACCCGGCCATCGTCGAATTTGAACAGGTAGTCCCCCCGCCCGCGCTCCCGGCGGATCATCACCCGGAGTCCGGCGAATCCTGTCTTTCCCCCTGCAGACGCCTCCATGGCCGAGAAACCGTTCGACCCGGCAGAGGTAACGACTGCTGCGGTCAGCTGCTCGGGGACTCCGCGCGAGATCACATTGATGACGCCCCCCACCGCATCCGCACCGTAGAGTGCGGAGTACCCACCCCGGACCACCTCAACCCGTTCGATGTCCGACGAGCTCAAAAGGCCAAAATCGACCTGGCTGTTTTGAACGCTGTTCACCCTCTGACCGTCCACGAGGACCAGGGTATGCTCCGGCCCCATGCCGCGGAGACCGATCGTGCGGACGGACGCTGGACCCCCGTACGATCTCAGCGAAAGTGACGGAATCCCGCTCAGCGCATCGGCAAGGAGGCTTCCGGGTCCGGCTTCTATCGTTGCTCCGTTGATGAGCGTGACAGGGGAAGGTAGAACGGCGGCGAGCGCGTTGCCGCGGGTGGCGGTGACGACAATCTCATCGAGCGAGTATTTCGGGGAGAGTGTATCTGCGGAGGCGCGGCCGGGTGAACTGTCGCCCGTCCCGGTCAGCAGTCCTCCCGCGAGGAGCAGCAGCGCTGGTGCGTGCATGGGCGTCCTTTCATGATTCCCACTGCCCGCGCTGAATCTCGGGGAATCAGGACGCCGCTGGAGGACGATGCCTGGCCCGAACCTTCCCGCGAAGGCATTGTGGGGTTGTGGTCCGGCAGGTCTCCTGGCTCATGGCGCTGGAACGCGCGGCGCCTTCCCGTTCCCTGAGCATCACGGAACAGTGGCGGCCGCACAGCGTGCCATGTACAGTTGCGGGGCAGCTTCCGAATCGAACGGAATTCCCTTTTCATCCCGCTTGGTGAACGGGACACCGGAACGAATGATGAGATGGATTACGAAAGCAAGATAGTAACAGGGGAAAGGAAAAGCAAGAGAAGA
>JBFLYO010000025.1:0-58385 GCA_040756745.1 Bacteroidota bacterium | reverse complement strand
AGGGGGCCCAGATCAAAAGTCTTCGTGATCCTCATATCGAAGTTCCAGTAGTCGGTCCACTGGACGTTGTTCTCGATCCCGGGAATCGCTGCGCCGCCCGACCAGGTGAAATAGTAGCCCGAACTCCACGTCCCGAGTAGATTTATCCGCCAATCGCCGAGCGGATGGATCCCCCCAAGATCCGGACCGAATTCTCTTGGAGTGAAGAAGTCGAGGTTCAGTCGAGCGTAGGGTCGCGGGATCGGCTTTGATTGCGGAATGTTCCGTCGCAGGTACGTCTCCTGGTCAAGCTTGTTCTGGAAGTACGCGTCAGAGCCGAAGAAGCCGCTGGTGCGGACGTCGTACGTGTAGTTGACGAATCCCTGCACCCACTCGCCTCGATTCTTGTACAGGGAGACCTCAAAGCCGCGGATATCCCGGTATGCACTGCTGGTGTACTTGGAGTACTGGACGGTACCTTTCCTGTTTTCGTAAGTCACCAGTAACGGCTCATCCTTGATGTCCTTATAGTAGGCCGCCACGCGGGCAAGGTATTCGTCGGCAAGGCTGTGCTCATAGCCGAGCTCGTATTGCACCGTCCGCGGAAGCGGAGCATTCGGGTCCGCGATGCGAGAAATGGAATTGTCAAATCCCGACCGCCGCAATACAAAAAGCTGGTCGGCCGTCGGTTGCTGGTAGAAGTGCCCGTAGTTGAAGAAGAGTTTCGCATCCTCCGTGATCGGGAACGCAATCCCAACGCGTGGGCTCAAATAGGTCTGTTTTTCTGTCGGGGCTTTGGCAAGGAGGGTATCGATGCCGGGCGCGAATTGGCCGGAGAGGGCCTGATTGTATGGATCGAACACGAACCAGTCACCGCCCGGGTTCAAATAGTCGAGACGCACGCCGATGTCGGCCACCATCCCCTCGAATTCCAGCTTGTCCCGCAGGTAGACTGCCCCTTTGACGGGTTTCCGCTGATATGCCGTGGAATACGTCGCATCCTTGAGAAATGCGTCGTACAGACCGTAGTGAATGTCCTGATCGGTGTAAACCAGCTCGGCACCTGCTTTAAACTGGTTGTACTTGTCAATCTGGCTGGTAATGTCGAATCGTCCCCGATAGACAGTTGTTGTGCTGGTGTCCCGCGAGTTGCTGAATCCCACGCCGAACCGGATATTTGCGAGTCCGCTTGCAGGCGTGGGGAGATACTGGAACCCAAAGGGGGCTTCGTTGACGTAGAAATTCTCGCCGAACCGGTAGTACAGGCCCAGGCTGTCGCGCAGCCCCCCGACGTTCGTGTTGTATTCGGCGCGGAAGACGTTGACGCTGGCGTCGTAGTACGTCTTGGTCCCAAGTGTGTGTGAGAGCTTGAGCCCCGCGCTCCGATAGTCGGTGGATGTGGGAGCCCAATAGTCCGTGGCAAAGATCCGCGTGTCGATATAGCTCACACGATTCAGTACTGCGCCGATATCTTCCGGCGTCTGGAAGATCCCGGGAAGACCTGCATTATTGCTGTTGGTGCCTGTCGTTCTTCCAATCATCCCCTCAGCGGTCAGCTTCATCGTTGTGGTGACGTCGGAGGTAAACTTCAGCGTGCCGGTGTAATCCCTGTATGCATCCCGTGAAAGGGGGATCAGATACATGTTGCGCGATTCACGGTAGGCGGCAAAAAACCTCAAGTCACCCAGCTCCTGGGAGATCAGAGGAAACGGTCCGCCAAAGGTCATATCGATGTCATAGTCGGGTTTGGTGATCTCGGCGACCTTCCTTCGTTGAAAGAGAAAAAGTTGCTGCAGGGCCTCGGGGGAGAGGTCGTCCGAAGGATTGCCGTTGGCGATGAGCTTCTTTGACTCCTCGATCCACCCGCCGAATGAAGGATATTGCTTCTGAGTCCAGATGTCCCATGCGCCGTTCTGTGTCCCGGTCCACGCGACTGCATCATCGACGTACGGACGGATCCAGTACGAATTGCGATCATAGATCGAGGGCCCAAAATGCTTCGGCCGGGCAGGCGCGTAGCGGCCCTGGAATCCCACGCTGTAATTGGTCCGGCTCCCTTCTTTTGTTACCACGTTGACGATGCCCGAACGAATGTTGCCGTACTCGGCGCTGAAGCCACCCGTCTGGACCTGCACCGCCTCGACGGAAAGAAGCGACACTCCTGTATACGGGTTGTTGGTACGTTCATCGCGATACATCGTTCCGTCCACCATGAACGCCGTTTCGGACGCTGATCCCCCGCGGATGATCAAACCGCCCTGCACGCCTGCCTGCAGCCCCACCGCCGCAACGACCGTCGATACCGGCAGTTTTTCCACTTCCGCGATCTCGATGTTCGCACGGCTGGCGGCGACGTCCCGCTGCACGACGGGTCTTTGCGCAACGACGACGATCTCCTGACCTTCAACCACCTCCTGCGTCATCTTAAAATCGAGGGTGGTCGTTTGATCGATCTCGACGCGTACATCCACCTGGGTAACCGGCGTGTAGCCGACGAGCGACGCCCGCACCCTGTACAAGCCGGGTGGGATATTCAGGATGACGTAATAGCCCTCGACGTTTGTCGGCGCGCCGGTGGCAAGTCCCTCCACGATGATGTTGGCGGCGACGAGTTTTTCTCCCGTGCGCGCATCGGTAACGGTGCCCGCGATCTTGCCTGAAGTTCCCGCGTAACCCATCCACGCGCACAAGAAAAGAATAAGGGCAGGAGTGTACTTGACAGCCTTCATACAGGCCCCCGAATATGGCTCTGAAGTCACAATGACGTATGAGGAAAGAACTTCGGAATGCAGATTGCCGGCAGGCTGAAAGGAAGAGTGTTGGGCGACGGCAATCGGGTGTGAAAAATATAGAGAAGTCTGCGGGGAGTGTCAAGTCTTGCGGGCAACTGATTGTGGCTTGCAGCCATTGGCCTGAAACGCCCGTTTCACCTGTGGAAGGCGAGCCGCCACCGCGGAGGAGCGTCTCGCCCGGTCCCAGGTGCGCCGCTGGGATGCGCGGATGACCGTCGGCTCTCAGACATGCCGGGTAACGCGATAGCGCAAACTTGCAGGATTTCCGCGCCTCAACCAACGACCCCCTTCGGACCGAGATCCCACCTCCTGCGCTGGTTTCAGCTCACGCAGATGAATGACTCGATTCCTGATAATCCGGGCATGGAAGCGAGATTCCCCCTCCATTGGTTCACGGGAATGAACAAACGAGGTGGTCGCAAGTTGCAGCGGATAGCAGGGGGAGTCTTACTTTGAGAGTGGGAATTCCTGTGTGACCCGATTGTCTTCCCGTGATAGCAATAGCCCTCTGCCCGTCCGGTGAAGAACGGTCGGATGAGGTGAGGATCCCGGGAATTGCGTCTGACCCTGCAATATACCGTCCACGGAATACTCCATGACAACCGGCTCACGGAATCGGACCCCGGCATCGCCGACCTCATATCGCTCGGCGACCAGAGCAATCCCTCCAGCAGTATAACAGACCGAAGAGATGACCCGCGTTGTGTCCTGAAGCTGCCAGCTGCGAACGCGGGATGAGTCACCCACTCCTCCTGCCGTGACTCTGCGCCGGTTCACCATGACAAACCGTTTTCCGTCGGGGGAAATGTCTGCACGGGTAAAGAACTCCGCAACCTGCTGAACCTCATCCCCCGCTGCATCGAAGAACAGAGAAGCCGCCTGCATCTTCTCTGCCACTGCGTAGGCACACGCAAGTACCAGATTCCCCGAGTCTGCCAGCACGATCCCCGCGCCCGCCGCCAGCGGCATCGACCGCTCCCACAAGTGCCCACCGCCGCTCCCGCACACGACGACCCGCGCATGCTGCTCCCCGGGCTCGGCGATCAGAAAAGCCGCCTTCCCGCCGGCGACCGAGCACTGAATCGTCCGCTCATAATCAGGACGCGGCGATCTGAACGGATGCCATTCGCGCAGCAGTCTGCCTGCGCCGTCATAGAATTCCAGCACACCTTCAAAACTCTGAATCACGACCGATCCGCCACCCTCGTCCGTCACCGCGATCGAAGGCGGAGGTACGTCGAACGGGACGCGCTTCTCGAGGACATACCGCACCTTCCCATCCGCGTCGACAATCGTCGCACGCCAGAAATTCCATTCTGCGCCATTTCGGGCGCGGCCAGAGAATTCCACGTTTGCTTCAAACGTCATCCAACGAGATATCTGGCTGACCACGGTCTCATCCAGGGCTGCGCCTAGAACCACCATCAGGAGAACACGCCTCGTCATTTCAGCACCATCATCTTTCTTACCGCCGAAAATCCGGCCGCATCCATGCGACAGAAGTAGACACCGGAGGCAATGCCGGTCGCGTTCCAGAGTACCTCGTGGTATCCCGCAGGCTGTTGCCCGTCCAACAGCGTTATGATTTCGCGACCGAGAATGTCGAATACCTTGAGAGTGACCCTGTCGCTGACGGGCATCTGATAGCGGATCACCGTTGCCGGGTTGAAGGGATTGGGGTAATTCTGACCTAGCGCAAAATCGTTGGGCACCGCAGCCGCAATGTCCGAACTTATACCAGTGACCGTGTTGAAGTACGCGAAGACCCGTCGCATCAGCGTGTCCCTCACTGTCCTCGATCCGATTGTCTCAAAAGGGAACCCCCACGTCACCACAGCTCCCTCCCTGCTGCCGCCGGAGAAGATCCCCGTGAATCCTGCGGCAGCAACAAGCCCCCCCTGTGATCCATAGTACAGCATCGTGTTCGCGCCCGTCGATGGGGTCAGATAGTCAGGCCAATCCTCCTCGTAGGGCGAGCCCTCCGCAATTACACCGTACCGGAATGTCAGACCTCCAAACGTGGTCCCCGTGGCTCCCGCCACAGTATACTCACCGGCATCGTCGCCTGCATACGAGACCTTTAGAAACGAATGAAGGAAATCCCTGTCCTCCTGGGTCGGCCCGTTGAGACGATCGAGATCGTAGGCAATTTCAGAACCCGAGACAAAGAGTTTTCCGCCCCCTTGCAGATACGTTTGCACAAGTGACTGTTCATCCGCATTGAACGTCTCGTCGTTGGCCGATTCATCGCCGAGCAGCCAGTCCACGATTCCATAGCCGACGAGAGCGACAGATCCGCCAATGAGTGCCTCGTTCGAACAGGTATTGAAATTTCCAGGAACGGACAGCCCGTGCGTCATTGCGAAGGGGTGCGAGGCGGTATGATAACTCCCCGCCGTTTCCGTCCTGTCGAATCCGTCCACAATGAGCGTCCTGGTGTTCCCGCTGTTCAGCCGTACTCCGTACACGTCGCTATACCCGCTCACGTTGGGGGGCGCGGAGGAGTCTACAGCCGCAAGCCGAAAGAAAATCGTCCCCGACGTCACGGTGTACGCGATGGCCGTATCAGCGCGGGTGAGTCGCGACTCGTCTTCCTTTTGCGTCCAGGTGGACCCGTTGGTCGAAAATTCCAGGCGGTAGCCTGCCAGGTCTGGCTCACCATTGGGGCGCCAGCGGATCATAATCCTGTTCGTGGAGTCGCTCCCCACAAAACTTAAAATGGGCGGGGCAGGAGGAACGAGGTCGCCTCGGAGGACGCGGACGGGCAGATACACCGTGTCCGAGAGCCCGCGAGTGTCCTGCGTGAAGACCATGACCAGGTAGTCCCCCTCCGGAAGCGTCATGGTATCCCACGCGCCATTGGGGACGGACCGGGTCGAGTTCACCAGGTTCGCTCCGGCTCCGTTCGTCAACGTATAAATGTGAGTGGACACATCGGAACCGGCCGAAAAGACGCGGTGCACATCACCGTCCACCGGTTTACGGTCGAACTGGTATCGCACACCGCCGTCGGGAGGTTCGTACGCCACTGTGGAGCCGTCGGCTGTCAGGATCTTGTACCCCGCGAGGTACGTTCCATTGTTCATCGTGGAGCTCCTCAGGCCCGAGGCATCAGCCGCGCTTGTCTCGGCGACGTGTGCCCTGATGTCCACCGCGCCGCTGACTCTCCCGCCGATGAGCTCCGTTTCCAATTCATCGATGAAAAAGCGCACCGACAGAATCCGCGGACGATACGCGTCGAGATAGGGGGCAAACCCGCCGACGGGACGGAGCGCGTTCATTTCGCCGCTCCCCTGGCCGTTGGTGAAGTGCACGTGGCCGAGACCGGGAAGGATCGTCCCGAGCACAGTGGCATGGGCGTAGACGGCATCACCCGGCAGCAGGTTGGGGTTTGGCGCGATGTGTACGTACGCGTCGGTTTTCATCGACCAGACCGCATCACCCGTGTATCGGACCCGCACATACGCATTGTCCCCGCTGGAAGCAACGGATCCGACGGCGGTGATCGTGCCGTCATGCACAGGATAGACCGGCGTTCCGTCGGGGAAAGGGATATCGGTTCCGTTATGAAAGTGATCGGACGTGAGTGTGTTTCGGAACTCGCAGAATACGCCGGTAATGGGATGCGTATTGAAGAACGGCACGACAGGCCAGCCATGAGTGACCGTATCTGGCTGTGCACTTGCGCTGAGGGGTAGCACGGCTAGGACAAGGATCGCCGGGAACCGCTTCGAGCCGCAACGATATCGCCGCAAGTTTAGCATTATCGTTGCACCAGCATTTTGATCGTCCCCGTGTGCGCTCCAGATTGGAGTCGGCAGAAGTACACACCGCTGGCAACATCCCGTGCCGTCCAGACTGCTGTGTGCGCTCCCACCGGCAGATATCCGTCAACCAGGACCGCGACTTCCCTCCCGAGGAGATCATATACCGTCAGCCGGACGCGTTCCGGCTCCGGAATCTCATATCTAATGACCGTGGAAGGATTAAACGGGTTGGGAAAATTTTGATGCAATGAGAATGCAGCCGGCTGACCGGCCGGCACCTCGACTCCCGTGACCCCTTCGAAATAGTCGACGATCCTTCCCATCAGATCATTTCGGGTCGCCGAGGACGCGATCGTCTCGAACGTGAAGCCCATATTCACGAGCTTTCCGGGCACGGTCCCCGTGCCAAACGTCCCTGCGTATTGCACGGCGGCAATCTGCGCCGACCCGTAGTTCAGCGCGGGCATCGACCCTCCCGTAGCAGAGAGGTAGTCGGGATAATCCTCTGGATACGTCTGGCCGTATGATCCCGTGATCCCTTCAAAAATCGAACCGACGGCTCCCGAAAAGCTGAGGCTCCCTGCCTGGTCACCCGCATAAACTGCTTTGAGGTAGGCGTTATAGAACCACGGGCTGTAATTTGGGGACGCCGCCCGGCCGAGATCGTAGCCGATCTCCGATCCGGTGACAAAGAGGTTTCCGCCCCGCTCGAGGAATGCCCGCACGCTGTCCTGCTCCACTGCGTTGAACGTGCGGTCCGCGACGGACTCATCGCCCAGGAACCAGATCACCCCCGCGTACCACGCCGTCGCCTGGATGCCATTGATGATCGCGTCATTATCCGCCGCATCGAAGTATCTCCCCGCAGCAGCAAGAGGGCCGGCATAAAAGGCATTGAACGCGTGACGAGGAAGGTTATAGCTTGCGGTGGCCCTGTCGAACCCATCGACGATCAGGTAGCGGGGTCCGGCGCCGAGACGCACTCCATAGGTATCGGACGTGTCACTAACGCGCGTTCGGGAGGTATCGACAGCGACGAGCTTCACGTAATAGACGGAGCCCAGAGTGAGACCCCCGAGGAGTGCGGTGTTGCTGTTTTTGTCGAGCGAGGTTTCATCCAGGATCGGCGTCGCGGGGAACGAAAACGGGTCGGCGGATAGATACAGCCGGTATCCCCCGAGATATGGCTCGGTGTTGGCGAACCATCGCACAAGGGCTCGTCCTTCGGCCGGAGGAGAGGAGTCCAGCACAGCTGCGAGCACGGGCTGGCGAGGAGTCCGCAGGGCGGTCGTCGAATCGGAGAAATAGGTGTTCAGCACGTCCCAGATATCGTGATTGGGCCCGTCCATGCCGAGTGCCCACATGCCGACCCCCATCACGTTTCTGTCGAGCGCCAACTGATACTTATACGCCATGCTTTCGGGATCGTCGTACCACCCCTGCCACCACTGCCCTGCGGCCTGGTAGCGGAACCACGGATTCAGCGCATCGGAGTCCCAGAGCCGACCGTTGGTCACAATATACCCGAGCGCATCCGGATAGTAAAAGGGAACACCGCCCCCCAGAGTTGTCGACTTGCGATCCGGGCCGGCCGTGGGCCAGCGGTATCCATAGTGAGGAAGCCCGAGGATGACCTTCTCCGGTCCGATGCGCGTCAGGACAACGTTGTCGATGAGCGTAGTAATATTGAGGCCCCCCCAGAAGAGCGTGTTCGGGAGGAGTCCGACCGGCCCGCTGGTCGGCCCGGATCCCCACGCGTATCCGTACCCCTGGACGAAAAAGAGATCCACAAAAGGCGCCAGCGCCGCGAGATCCCAGTCGCCTCCGTTGTACCGAAGATCAAAATCGGTGGGGGCACAAGAGACCTGCGAGCCGGGCATCCGCGTGTGGAATGTGTCCGCCAGCGAGTGCATGAACTGCGTCAGCGCATCCCTGCTCGCGTTGTTCACCCCTTCGAAATTGATGTTCACGCCATCGCCGCCGGCTGCCAGAACGGCCGCAAGAGAATTCTGAATCAACGCGGCGGTTGCCGACGGGGTGGAAACGATCTGGTCGATTTGCGCCGCCGTGAAGTTTGTGATGCAGAGAACCACCCGCACGCCCCGCGCGTGCGCGGCATTGATCATGCTGACGACGGAAGCGTCGGCGTTCGGGTCACCAGCGTACCGGGGCCAACCGTGGAGCAATCCGATCGACCCGTCGGCCGCCGCTTCGCCGCTGAAGTACGCGACCGTGCTCAGCAACGTGTAGTCGATCTGCTGCCACCGGTCGCGGAACCAGTACGGGAGGTAGCCGAAGACATGCTTCCTCAGCGCCGCCGCCTTGCCCAGCGCGGCGCGAGGCATGATCGTGTATCCCGCAGGAGCGGGAGTGGGAGGACGCAAGCGCTCAAAATCGGCGTAGAGTGATTGAAACTCCCCGTGGACACCCTGCTCTTGCGCCACCGCCGGCCGGGAAAGAACTGCGGACAGAAGACAGGCGAGCAAGAGAGACGGCATATCTCGTCGGATGACATTCATCTGAACGGGGAGATAGACCTTTGGGGGAGACGGGACGGGGATCGACATCAAGAACGGAAAAGGCGCCGAGAGATGCAACAACGTGAAGCCCGGTCGCGGGACCGGGCTTCGTGCATTGCAGACTCGTCCAGGAATCTGTCACTTCAGCAGCGTCATCTTCTTGACATCGGTGCCGGTCACGGTACGAAGTGAATACAGATAGGTGCCGCTCGGGAGGTTCCGTGCGTTGAAGAGTACGCGATAGGACCCTGCGGGCTTCTCTTCGTCAACGAGCGATGCCACCTCGCGCCCAAGGAGGTCGTAAACCTTCAACGTGACGCGTCCCGCTGCCGGGACTGCGAATTCAATCGTGGTAGTCGGGTTGAAGGGATTAGGATAGTTCTGCGCAAGCGTAAACCCCTCGGGTACGAGGTCTGTGCGTCCCGCGACTGACGTGACGGGAATCGTGGGGAGTGTCCCGTTGTAGCGCCATTTCTCTACAGTCCATCCCCAGTACGAAACCGTATACAGGAAGCCATTCTCGTCGAAGACAACGTCGTACGGCGTAGCATAGCTGGAAGCAATCCCCGGAGTGGTGCCGTTGGGGCGGCTGCCGTAGGAGCCTACAAGGTCATATCCCCACTTGGCGATATCGATCAGATGTATGGACGGATCGGGGTCGACAAATGCGCCGGTGTTCGGGTTCAGCAGATAGATCCGACCGTAGGAACAATTCGTGAGGCTGGAAGAGTAAGAGTACGAGAATTCGGCGCATGAGACTGCCAGGATATTGTTCGGGGTGAGATACGCAAGTCCCACGGGTTCCGACACACCCGCCGGATTGTTCGGGATACTGTCGGCGGCCGCGAGCTGGAAACTGAATCCGTTGTCCTGCGTGTACCCCGTCGAGGGCGAGCCGACGAACTTCAGGACCCGACGATTCGACAAATCCGCCACGAAAATCATCGACCCGTTCGGTGACACCGCGAGGCCCTTGTAGATGCCATCCGGCAGGTTGACCGTTGTCATCGGGGGATCCATGTGAATTCCGGGTGTCCATTGGGCGATCGGAGCGTAGACTTTGATGTCTTCGGCGACGCCGATGGACGTGTCAGAGCAGACGTACACGTAGCCATTCGCATCGACGTCGATTCCGAAGATCGTGGTGGTACCCGTCTTTTGACGAGGGTAGGGATCAACCGCGACGACGGTATCCCCCGTGAATTTGAAGACAAGGATGTTGTGATCGTCGTCGTTTGACGCCACATAGATGAGGCTGTCGGGCGTAGCGCGGCAGTGCCAGGCATTCGCCATGGTAACGAAGTCGAAACCGCCGTCGCTCCAGGTTTCACGGATGGCATCCGTTGCACCTCCGTAGCCATACGTGTAGAGGCGCCCCAGGGCGGAGTCGGCATTCGCGTAGGAAATCATGTAGCTATTCTGCAGTGAGTATGTGACGAGGGCGACAAACAGATTTTCCTTGATCACTCCTACCGAGCTCGTCTGGTTGCCCGTGCCGTTGACATCGTCATCATACGTTGCGTACAGGCATTCCCATTGGGCAGAGGCAGGCCAGGCGACCACAAGCACAGCGATCAGGAATACGAGGGTCCGTAGAACATGCTTCATACGTCCTCCCTTGCGAAAGTGGACGGGGTTCGTGGGTGAACGGTACTTGGAGAGTGCAAAGAGCAGCGGAAGCTACACGCTGGAAGTTAGCATATCTATGGAAAAAATCAAGAGGTCTTCCTTGATTCCCGAAACCGGGCTCCATATATTTCGGGATAAGGTACTCCTGCCCTGAGCACATGAGTCGGCTCTCATCCTCTCCCACGCTTTCCTGTGCGGTACGGATTCACATCTCGTAAGGGGATCGTATGATGCGTTCCATCCTCGCAACAGCGCTGTGCTGCACCTGTGCGACGCTTGCCCTCGCGGGGACGACGGGGAAGATCTCCGGGGTCGTTCGCGATGCGCGCACGAACGAACCGCTTCCCGGCGTCAATGTTGTCATCGACGGCACTACGCTCGGCGCCTCGACTGATATCGAGGGCAACTATGTCATCCTGAACGTTCCTCCCGGCCGGTACCGTGTGATTGCTTCCTTCATTGGGTATCGTCGGTTTGAGGTGAACGACCTCCGCGTTTCGGTCGACTTTACGACGCCACTCAACATTAACCTCGTGGAGGGGAGCGTGGAGCTCGAAGCAATCGTGGTTCAGGCTGAACGGACGCCGCTCATCCGCCAGGATCTCACGAACCCCGTTGCCTCCATCAGCTCGGAGAACATCGAAGCACTTCCCGTCACGGAGATCAGCGAGGTGATCGGTCTCCAGGCAGGCATTACGGTGGACGATGACGGAAGCATTCACATCCGTGGCGGCCTGGGGAACGAGATCGCGTACACGCTGAACGGCGTGAACATTAACAACCCCTATGGAAACACCCGATTAGTTGGAGTGGCGACTAATGCCATTCAGGAGGTTTCGGTCTCGAGCGGCACGTTTAACGCCGAGTATGGCAGCGCATTGAGCGGTGTCGTCAACTATGTGACTCGATCCGGTGGTCCTTCCTGGTCCGGGAGCTTCAAATACCTCGGAGGGGACAGGCTGAGCAGCAACGACGAGATCTTCTTCGGCATCAAGCGTTACCGGCCGGGAACCGTCACGAGATACGAATTCACCCTCGGCGGTCCCCTTGTCGCCGATGACATCACTGTGTTTGCGTCGGGTGTCTACAACTGGAACGGCGGGTACCTGTACGGTGAGCGGCTGTATGCACCGGAGGATTCCTACCTGTCACGTGAGGGGTTCCCGAGTGGTGATCCGCGGATCGGTGCGTCATCAGCACCGTATTACTTTGGTCCGGTCCGGCATGACACCACCGACCTGGTCGGACTCCCCGCAGGCGAGGAGGCTCGCCTGGCGGGTCACGGGGCGTACGATGTTGTAGCGTTGAATTGGAGCAGGGGATGGAACCTCCTCGGGAACATCAGTTGGCGCCTCCAGCCAGAAATGAAACTCAAGGCGGAAATTCTGTACAACTTCGATGAAAGTCCGGATGGTAGTGCGGCGTATTCTTCCGCCCGCGAAAGCCGTTACAAACCGGACGGCCGTGCGATCTCCACCAGCAAGGGCTATTTCTATTCCGTGGAGTTCACGCACACGGTCAGTTCAAATATGTTCTATACCTTCAAGGGTTCGTACATCCACGATAAGGACCAGAGCTGGGCCTACGACGACCCAAATGACCCGCGCTACCTGCCGTCATTCTACCTGCGATATCTCCCGAACACCGACTTCCTGACGGGCGGTGTCGATCCCAGCCGCTTCTGGCGTACCACAAAGACTTGGGCGGGCAAACTGGACCTCGTCTCACAACTCTTTACCAACCATGAGGTAAAAGCAGGCATCGAGGTTCGGTCTCACAAACTCAGCGTGGAGAGCTATACCCTGCAATTCGTCGATCCCAACGACCCGACGGCGACCCCGAGCTTCAGTAATGCGCTGCTCAATGGCAATGTGTTCCGGCCGACAATCCCCACGCCGGAAGGCGGCTACACCTATTACGTTCGTAAGCCCTTCTCCATGGCCGCGTATGTCCAGGACAAGATCGAGCTCTTCCGCTCCATCATCCTGAACGCCGGATTGCGGTACGAATACTTCGACGCCAGCGCCAACTACAACCCCGATATCAGCAGTGACCTGACGCTCCAGGACACGCTGTTCCTGGTACGCAAGAACGTTGAAGCCTCCGTGAAGCACATGGTCAGTCCCCGCATCAGTGTCTCCTATCCTATTACCGATCAGGGGGCCGTCAGGTTTTCGTACGGTCATTTCTATCAGATCGGCTCGCTTTCCAGTCTTTACCGCAACCCGTTCTTCAGGGCGGCGCCCGGCACCACACCGTCATTCGGGAATCCTAATGTTGAACCACAAAAGAGCATCCAGTATGAACTGGGACTGCAACAGGGTCTGACCGAAGATTTGAAAGTCGAGCTGACAGCGTACTACAAGGATGTCAGCAACTACATCTATACGCAGAATGTCCGCACTGCGCGCGGAGATCGCTCCTACAACCTGCTGACGAATCTCAGCTATGCCAACACGCGCGGGGTGAGCATTTCGCTTCTGAAGCGCCGCTCGCGCGACGATCTCCTCGGCCTCACCCTCGACTATACATTCCAGGTTGCGGAAGGAAACCGGACCCAGCCGGAGGATGAGATCTTTTACAGCGAGCAGTCCGGACGGATCACAGAGACCTACCTGGTCCCTCAGGGCTTTGACCGGAGCCACACCATCACGGGGACCGCCGTGCTGGGTGAGCCCAGCGACTGGACCGTGAGCTTGATCGGTTATGTTCGCACGGGCACGCCGTACACACCCCAGTTCCCCTCGTATGTTGTGCCAATCACGTTCGTCCAGAACAGCGACAGGCAGGTGATGCAATCCAACGTGGATCTGAAGGCGGAGAAGTTTTTCCGACTCGGGTTGTTCGATGTCTCCGTGTTCGTGCAGGTGGACAACCTTTTCGATGCGGAGAATGAACTGTACGTGTATGCCAATTCCGGACGTGCGTTGTTCAACATCGACCAGGTCACGAACCCTGCGGCATTTAACGACATCCGCAGGCGCATTGCCCGCGGCGATCCGGGCATGATCCCGGCAAGCGCGATCGACAGCTACTATGCCAACCCGGGCAACATCAGCGCGCCCCGTCTCGTGCGGCTCGGCGCATCCGTGACATTCTAAGCGATCATTCAGCATGGATCTCCCCATGAAGCGACTGACCCTCACACTCCTTGCGATGTCTCTGCTCATGTCGTTCCCGCTCGGTGCGCAGGAGATCAACTGGAAGACGTTCGACCCCAAGACGGCCAGCCCCGAGGAAATACAGCGGGTCATCGATTACCTCGACCGCCACGCCAGCGAAATCATGAGCAAGATCACCGGGGACGCGAAAGAGATCCGGAGCCTGATCATCCGCGGGAACAAGATCACGACCGTGGTCTACAACTACGGCAACATTACCCGGCCGAACACGTTGAGCAACGTCGCCGACCTCGTGTGGAACCGTCTTGGCTACGGTTTTGAATTCACACCTCTGGTTGCCGGTGAGGTGGTCGACACGCGAGGCGACACAGTGCATATCCTTGACGACGGGATGTGGCTCGCGAACCAGGGCGGATATTCCCCGGACAACACGGTCAAGTGGGGATGGCTGCCGAAGGCGGGCTATGCCGCTCCTGGGCAGGCGGACATTGCGGCATGGAGCCATCGCAAAGACAATGCCGGCGACCTGGCGCGGCGGCCGCACAGCTGGCCGGAGAGCTGGTACAACCCCATCCTCGGGCGGTACGTCTGGCCCGCGTTCCTCGGAAACGACGCCACCACCCCGGATGAGGAGGTGTACTTTGTGGTCGACGATAACACGAACGCGAAGTACCAATACTATCCGTTCCCGAACGACTCGTTGAAGCGCGGACTCGGCCTCGATCTTGAATGCCGGTTCTTCCAGTTCAATAATCCGCTGGCGGAAGACATCATCTTCCTGGTCTATCGCGTCACCAACCGGAGCCCGAAGACGATCGACAAAGTCTACTTCGGGATGTACGGCGACCCGCATGTCGGAGGCGCGGGTGACTACGGTGACGACCGGGCGTTCTTCATCCCGCCCCGCGGGCCTCTCGCCGAAGCATACTCACAGCGCGCACGCAGCATGGTCTTCGCCTGGGATGACGACGGCAAAGGCGACGCCAACCAGCCTACCGGCTACTTCGGCTTCAAATTCCTGGAATCGCCGACCAACTCCTCCAACCTCATCGACGACGATGATGACGGCATTACGGACGAGTCCCCGTTCAACGACGCCGGGATCTACATCGACGGCGTGACGGTTCCGCTTTCCACCGGGATCTCCGACACCGCGAAGTACGTCACGGTCTACGGGCCTCTGAAGCCGCGCTGGTCCGGCGACGAGGACGGCGACTGGGACCCCGCGAAGAACGACGTCGGCCTTGACGGGATCCCCGGAACGGGCGATTTTGGCGAGGGAAACGGACGTCCGGATATCGGGTATGACAATGCCGGGACGCTCGTCTCGGAACCGAACTTCGGCATCCGCGATGTGAGCGAGTCGGACCAGATCGGTCTCACGAGTTTCTGGGCTCTCCCCTATACCAACACGCTCCCCAACGTCCCGAAGAACGACATCCTGTTCTGGCAGCTTTTGTCGTCGGACAGCATCGCCATCGATCAGGAGCTGCTGCGGTCTCCCGGCGATAACGTCTTTGTGTATGGTTCGGGCCCGTTCGCCCTCGCGCCGGGTGCTACACAGCGGTTCTCCATCGCGCTGCTGATGGGTGAGAATTTCGCAGACTTGGTCCTGAACTCGGAGACGGCGCAGCGAGTCCTCGAAGCAAACTACCTCTTCGCACAGCCACCTCCGAAACCGACAGTGACCGCGGTACCAGGCGACGGACGGGTGACGCTATTTTGGAACAACGTGGCGGAACTGGCGATCGACCCGTTGACCAACACAAACGACTTCGAGGGATACAAGATCTATCGAAGTGAAGACTACACGTTTGCGGATGTCTACACGGTCACCGACGCGAACGGGGTGCCGTTCCTCGGCTCACCGATGACCGGCGCCGACGGCAAGCCGGCGCAATTCGACCTGATCAACCAATGGTCCGGACTTCACCCGGTCGAATACCTTGGACGGGGAGTGAAGTACAACCTTGGTTCCAATACCGGGCTCGTACACGAGTATGTGGATTCCACCGTCACCAACGGAAAGACGTACTATTACGCGGTGGCCTCCTACGATCACGGCTTTGACACGCTGGGGGTGAATCTGCCGCCCACCGAATCTCAGATCGCCATTACGCGCGACCCCATCACCAACGATCTGCAGTTCGACGTCAACACGGTCAACGTGACGCCCGGTCCGCTCCCATCCGGCACCGTGCGCGCCGTCGCAGGGGAGAACTACAAGGCCACCCGCCGGCAAGGGATCGCTACCGGCAGCGTCGGCATCAAGGTGTTCGAAGAGTATGCGGTACCGAATAACGGCCGGTACGACATCCTCTTCCGCACAGGTACCACCGGCGGCGTCACGTACGACATCACAGCGGCCAATCCTGTGTCGGAGCAATTCGAATCACGCGACACGATCTACGTTCCCTTCACCAAAAGGAATCTGATCCCCGGAACGGTCACCGTGAAGAACGCCTCGGGGGCAGTCGTTGACCCTTCGAATTACCTGCTGGATTTCACCGGGGGGAGAATCCGGGGGGTAAGCACAGGCAGTCTTCCGGCCGGGACATATACCGCGTCGTATCAATATTACCCCGTCTATGGAAGTAGACTGCTCAGCAGCGAAGACAGCAACCCGGTATTCGACGGGATGCGCGTCTACGTGCAGGACGAGCCGCTGGGGATCGACTCGGCACGCAGTGCCTGGGCGACAGTGAACAACACCTCGCTGCGGGTGCGTGTCCAGAAGCCGGTGTCCCTCCCCTCCACCTTCCCCTTCCGCCCGGCACCGATCGACATCGACATGGTGTGGGGGCGCACGGATACACTGGCAAACGGCAAGTGGGCGTACCCGAGCGACACGCTGCTCAACAGTGCCGGCCGCAGGCTTGTCCCGGTGCCGTTCAAATTCATCAACAGGACGGACACATCAAGCATACGTGTCATCGTCGAGCGGTCCTCGGCGGACAGCATGTGGCGGCCGGGACGGGAACTCGTCATCATCACGCCGCCGAAATATGCTCCCCAGAGCCCGATTCCCGTGATGGTGGGTATCCTGTTGGTCCCCGCGTCGCCGGGCACGGTCATCTTTCCGGCCGAAGGGAACACGTACATGGTGAAAGCCACGAAACCGTTCCAGCCCGGAGACGAGTACACTTTCACGACCCAGGCGGCACGATTTGATCCGCGCGCAGCCGGTGGATCGGTGCTCGACAATATCTACGTCGTCCCGAATCCATACGTCGCCTACAGCGGACTGGAGGGACCGGGGGCGAGCATCACACAACGGGGAGAGAAGGTCCTGCAGTTCCGTAACCTTCCGCCCCAATGCACCATCCGGATCTACACGTTGATCGGAGAACTGGTGGACACCATCGTGAAGAACGATAACACCAGCATGGCATCGTGGAACCTGCTCTCGTATGAAGGGCAACGGCTCGCCTACGGCGTGTATCTGTATCACGTCGACGTGCCGGGCGTCGGCGAGAAGATCGGCCGGTTTGCGTTGATCAAGTGATCAGGACCTGGAGACCAGCACATGAGAACATTGACCTCCCTCCGGCTCACCGTAACGATGGCACTGTTGGGCGCAATGCTTGCACCACCCGTACACGGGCAGTTGTTCCGCTCGACCGCGAAGGTGGGAACCACGGCGGCACAGTTTCTGAAGATTGGCGTGGGAGCGCGGGCCATCGGCATGGGCGCCGCACAGACGGCGGTGACCGGCGACATCTCCGCCATCTATTGGAACCCCGCCGCCCTTTCACGGCTGCCGGTGAACGCTGAGCTCACCTTCAACCACGTCAACTGGCTGGCTGAAATCGATTATGACTTCGCCGCAGTCATGATGCCCATCGGCGAACTGGGTACCTTCGGGCTCTCCATCGTTTCGCTCCGTGTCCCGGAAGATATCGTCCGCACTGTCGACTACCCCGAAGGCGACGGACGCCGCTGGGACGCTAGCTCCTTCGGCATCGGAATCAGCTACGCCCGCAACCTGACCGACCGCTTCTCAATCGGCTTCAACGCAAAATACATCCGTGAAGTCGTCTGGAGTGAAAGCGCAACGGGTTTCGCCGTCGACGTCGGGACATTATACGCCTTCGAGATCGAGGGCCTGACCCTCGGGGTGAGCATCACGAACTTCGGTACGCAGATGCAGCTCGAGGGACGGGATCTGTACTTCAACACCGACCCCAACGGCGATGTAGGAAGCGGGCCGAACAACGTGGGATCGGAATACCGCACCGAGGGCTACAACCTCCCCCTCACGTTCCGTATAGGACTCGCCTGGGAGTTGCGGCCTGCGGAAGACTTCCGCATCACACCCGCCGTCGACGCGACACACACGAATGATAATACGGAATACGTCAACAGTGGTCTGGAAGCGGGCTGGCGGGACATCGTCTTCGGACGCATCGGCTTTAAGTCGGCATTCCTGCGCGACACCGAACAGGGGCTCACGTGGGGCGTTGGGCTGCAGTACAACATCCCCGCCGTCGGTACCATCAAGCTTGATTACGGCTTCGCCAAATACGGCCGGCTGAAGGATGTCCAGTATATGTCGTTCGGGTTGAGACTGTAGGTAAAGAGTAGGGTCATCAGGATCTGGGAGGATCAGAACCGCATTCCCACCGACAGGTACTGCACGTTGGTCAGCCGGCCGAAATCCTGATAGGCGTAGTCGACCCGGATGCGGACCGATTCGATGATGGGGGCGTTCACACCGAAGCCAAGCGTGAGCCCCTGCTCGCCGTCGCGTTCGAGGAGTGATTTCCACCCGCCCCGCAGGAAGATAATCTCGTTCCAGGCATACTCCAAACCGGTATTCAGGTATTCGGTGTTGTCGTTCGGATGCACGGCATCAAGCGCGAGCGTCAGCCGCGATGGCTCGGCCTTGACCGCATCCACGGCCAGACCGAAGCGGAAGAGCAGCGGGAGGTCGAACTGATCGAGCTGCAAATCGGCGTTGACGATGTTGCCCTGCGTGCCGCCGATCTGCATGATCACCGTATTGTCCCGTCCCGAGAGCTGCATTTTGGTGCCGAAGTTATTGATGCTGGCTGCGAGCCGGGTTTCATTGAGGATCGGGATTCTATACATGGTGCCAATGTCGATGGCGAACCCCGTCGCCGAAGAGTTCCAGATATATTCCCGGAGATACTTGGCAGTAAAACCGATGGAGAACGCATCGGTCAGGTTGCGTGCGTAGGAGAGGCCAACGGCAAGGCCGCCGGCTTTGAAGAGTTCACCGGTTCCCTCCGGTAGTTCCAGTGTTCGGACTTCCATTTCGTCCATAGACAGCACGGTAACGAAGGCGCCCACCGATCCAAATCCCGGAATATGGGTTGAGACTGCAGCGTAGTCGAAGTTGACGTCGGCAAACCAGTACGCGTGATTGAAGTATGCCTCATTGGCGTAGACGTTCGCGAGGCCGCCGACATTCCAGTACATGGACGTGATGTCATCCGCCGTTGCGGTAAACGCGCCCCCCATCCCGATTGCCCGGGGGCCGACGCCAAACTTCAGGAAGGCCGCGGCGGTGGTTCCCGTCTTCGTGAGTGTCTGGCCGGAGGCATGGGCGCCAAGCAGCGCAAGGAGCACGGTCCCCGCAATGTATCGTCCGTATGTCATGATGTTTGACTCCTGGTCGATCACTTGATGAGCGCGAACTTCAAGAGTTTCTCCCCGATGTCCGGCGCGTCGACATGGGCTACGTAGATGCCGTAGGACACGCTGAAGCCGTCGCGGTTCAACAGGTTCCAGAACTCGCGTCCATTGTCGACGGCAGCGTCATGGTTCAGAGTCGCCACAAGGTCTCCGTTGAGGGTGAAGATCCGGATGGTGCAACGCTGTGGCAGGTTTTCGAAGTAGATGCGCCGCTCGCCGCGCGTTTGGCCGGGCAGCCGGTTGGCGGGCTCAATCTCGTTCACCGCGATGTACGGGTTGGGCACGACATAAATCTTGTCCATTCTCCCGGCTGCGATTGCCCTATTCACCGTGCCAGCAGACGTTGTAAGCAGGAAGCGATCCCTGGCGTCAAACAGGCGCATGGTGCTGATGCGGAGCACGTCGCCGTCACCGGGGAGAATGGGCGTGATCGTCGTATCCAGCGGTTCCGACACGACCACCCCCCAGGTGATCGTGTCTGACGCAGTCCCCGCGTTCCCCGTCTTGAAAAAAGCGATTTCCTCGCCCGGATCCCACTGTGCGTTCCTGGATCTGTTCAGCTCACCCAGGAACGTGGCAACACGGCGGGGAACACCTGTGGTCACATCACGAACTGTATACTTTACGGGGACGCGTTTTAAGGTCACATCGCGCGTTAGTGCAGTGTCGATGTCCGTCGACGCGAACTCAATCTCGTAGTCCGCGGGGTATCGGATCTTCCGCGTGGAAACAAAGGACGGGAAGGCCGTAAAGTCGAGATTGGACTTGCCCTGCACCCAGCCTGACCGCGCGGGATCGTATTTCAGCGAATCCTCGTCGATCACACGGAGACGGATCCCGTCGAAGGTAGGATTATCGTCCTCGCCCTTGAGACGGGTGCTCTCCCGGATGGGGTAGGACCGGAATGAAACGCTCACTGAGGCGTTATTCGGAATCCTGCTTGTGCCGGTCCGCCGGACAGAACCCTGGAGGAAGTTGATCTGGTAATCCTGACCGCGAACAAATTGGACCCCCGAATTGTCTGTCACCTTCAACTCGGCATCATCGGCAACATTGGAGCGCCCGAGTGACGCGAAGTTGGTGTCAAACAAGGTCACGGTAACGGTGTGAACGCGGCGGTCCAGCACCGAGTAGTTCTTGGCCGGGATCTTGTACTGGCCGAGGTTCACTGAATCCCCGAAGATCAGCTCATACTCTCCGCCTTCCTGGACCGTGAGATCGTTGAGGATTTCAAACAGCACATCTCCGGTGCCGAACCCCCCCGCGTGTGTCACGTTGTCCGACGAGACAGCGGGCGGAACATAACCGCTTGCGCGCGGACCCGGGATGACCTGTGCCGTGTTGACGTCAAAAACCAGTTCTGATGTGATGGGGTCCACGGTGATCTTCTTCGTCGTCTCCGTCGGCGGAATGCCGACCGAATCGCCGTGGTCATACGCCACGACAGCGTAGTAATAGGTCTGCCCATTAATGACATTGTTCAAATCGAGATACGAATGTACCAGGCCGCGATTGTTCCCGAGGTAGTACTGGACGCCGCGGTCCTGGTATGGGACGGGATGATAGCCTCTCCAGATGTCTTCGATGTGTGTGGAGTAGATGCCGTCTTTATTGAGATCGACAAACGGCTCTCCGGCGTCCCTTGTGCCGTTGCGGTTCAGATCGGTAAACGGCTCGTCGCGGAACGCCACGTCAAACTTGGCTTCGACGCCCGAGACATCTTTGAGCGGCTGGAGGAGGAACTGTGCGCCGCGGCCGTCCGTCACCGTTTGGATGTCGTTGAATGAGGGGTCCGTGCTCCTGTAGATCACATATCCTTCGAAGTCCTTCCCGGTGATCGGGTCGACGCTCTCTTCCGCGCGCGTGTCCCAATAGAGGTTCACCTTGCGGTCGCCAGGGACGGCCGTCATTTGCGGTGTAATCGGCGGCTTGAAGAAGCGGTAGTTTTGATTGTAGATGGTCTGGACGGTTTTCGCACTGGTGAGCAGGTCGTCCAGTGACTCCCCCAGGATCAGCGCCATGGAAATGCGCTTCGTCTCCCCCTTCTTGAGCGAAATGTACCCCGATCCAAAAATAAACACGATGTCGGAGTTCTGCTGGATGCTCCCGAAGTTGCGGGGAATGCAGCGGCGCCACATCGACTCATCATCCGAAATGCGGTCGTTCGGCCAGGTCCAGCTGTTGAAGCTGGTCAGCCCGATCTGATCGGATTCGTCGAGGTCGGTCAACTCGAAGTTCGGCTCGCCGGGATAGAGCGGGTCAAGTGATCCGTCCGGTAATTTTCGTCCGGCGGTGGGTACGCCGTCCCCTTCTCCGGGATCGCCGGTGTTGGCCACGCCATCGATGCCCAGATCGTCGCCAATCGGATTCCAATCCGTGTCGTTGTCGATCCCGTCGTCCTGACGTTCGTCTACGACCCCGTCGCCGTCGTTGTCGATTCCATCGTTGGGGTTGCCCGGGCTCTCGAGAAATTTGCACCCGATATAGCCCACGGGAAGCCCGCGCCCCTCGCGCATGTCAGGATCCCAGAAGTACACCAGGCTGCGAGAATACACGGGGATCTTCTCGACGGCACCGGTGCTGTCGTAGGGCGGGATGAAGAATCCATTGTCGTCAACATTCTCCGGCGAACCTCCGCCGACGTCCGCATCTCCATAGATGCCGAAGAAGACCGTATCCAGGTCCTTGTCGCTGACGTTGGTGATCGTATAGACGAAGAAAATGGTGTTCTCGGCCAGCGCGTTGCTCCACTGGAATCCGCGCCCGTCCACCTGCAGCCCGATTCCCTTCCTGCTCGAGTCTCCCGGGAAGGGGTAGTATTCAAACTCAGCGTTCTCCCGATCATCCATCGCCCAGAACACCTCCAGGTCAGCGCTTGTTGCATCTTGTGAGAGGTACCCTGGCCAGACATATTTCCCGAGCGTGGGATTGTACCAGGTGCGGGGCCAGCTGTCGGGTTTGCCGTCGCGATCCTCGTCCGGTGCCGGATTTGACGCCATATGTTTCTGCGAAGGGTCTGCATAGCCCGCGAGCGGCTGCCACTGCCAGAGGGTATCGCCCGTCGGGCTTACCTCCCTCAGCCCTTGTTGCGGATAATCGTTGAGCCCATCCGAAATAATGTGGATCCGCCTCCCGGGATTCCGAGCATCCGGCACCGATGTCCCGACGATGGGACAGAATTGAAAGACATATGAGACGTTTCGCCACACCACGTTGTTCACCCCGCGCAGGAGGCCATATCCCGGCGCAATGCCTCCGTAATTGTAGACCTCCGTGGCAATCTTGTTGCCGTTCATGAAATACGACTTCCGGTCCTGCATCGCCGCGGTCTTTGCGATGCCCGGGTCATCCTTGCGGACCGTCCCGGTGGTCACATCTGCCGAAGCGGCAGGCACCCTGCTTTGCATCAGGCGCACATAGTCTTTGACCGCCTGGATTTCATCCCGTGTCTTGTCGTCGATCGCCCGGAGACGCGGGGCAGAGCCGACCACCGCCGCAGCCGTGAGGACGAGCGACCAGCGCACATGATACTTCATCGTCGAACTCTCCATCAATATTCTATTGACACACCAACGCGCACTTCCCGCGGTGGATAGTAATACTGTGGCCGCTGGAAGTAGTCGTCCGAGGAATGGACGCCGGAGACGCGCGCTGCAATCTTGTCCGTCTCGACCGCCGGGCCCTGGTTTTGCACAAGGGTATACGTCGCGCGGCCGGTATCGTTGTACACGAACCTTTCGTTCAACACATCCAACAGGTTAAACACCTTCAGGAAGAGGGTCAGGTTGACCAGCCCGATATCATAGGTTTTGTCTGCAAGCAGGTCCACTGTTGCCCGTGCCGGCCGCCGGCCGCTGTTGCGCCGGAGGTAGATCGTCCGGTTGACGAGTTGAGGCGTGAAGGGGAGGCCGCTTCCGAGCCGGCCTACGATACTCAGGTTCCAATCATTGGGTTCTCCCACGGACGCCGTCATGTTCAGCGTATGCGTCTGGTCCCAGTCCAGGTAGACGGGGATCTTCTCGCTCTGGCGTCCCGACGACAGATCGAGGAAGAAGGCATCGGTATTGACGTCGTTTCCCTCTGAGGTCTGGAAGGTGTAATCGAGCGTGAGGCCGAGCATATCGCCGGCCGTGCGCCGTTTCGAGAGCGAGAGCGTAATCCCCCGTATGTTCGCGTAGTCCTTGTTGACATACATGAGGTACGTCTCCTCGCCGCTGACGCGGATCTGCTGGAGTGCGAGCAGGTCGCGCACGTCTTTGTAGAACCCCGTGACGTTCATGGCAATCTTGTCGGTGAACTGCTGTTGCAGGCCGATCTCATACGTGATGGTCTTTTCGGGGTTCAGGTTCGGATTGCCGAACACCTGCGTTCCCGTCGCGAAGTTGTACTTGAAGCCGGGATTGGCATACATGTATTGGAACGGCGGCATCTGGAAAAAATGACCGTAAGAAAAATGCAGGATGCCGCGGTCCGTGATCGGGAACGAAATGCCGATGCGCGGGCTCCACTGATGCTTCCCCGCCGCGGGAGCCAGGAGCGAGCTTTTGTCGATCTGTGGCGGGATCGTAGGACTGCTTGGCGAGGGATAGAAGACGTTGGTCGAGTACGCCGATTTCGGGGTGAAGTAGTCGTACCGGAGCCCAACGTTCAGCACGATGCTTTCATATTCCATTTTATCCTGCAGATAGGCCGACAACTCCTTCGGGTACTTCACATACCTGTCGCGGTATGGGGTGGATACGGCGGGGATCGTCGGCGTAAAGTACCGGACTGTATCCCGGAGGACTTCGAAGCTGTCGTAGAAGAGCTGGTGGTCCCGGTATTCAATACCCGCCCTCACCTCGTGATGCTGGTCCACCTGGCTTGTGATGTCTGCCTTCGCACCGAGCGTCCGTGAGCGCTGGTAGTAATGGCCGTTCTGCGTGCCGCCAGAGAGGAACGTATACGCGGCGGCGCGGTTGAGCTTGAAATCGGGCTGATACCGCGGATCCGCGTGGAGCGCCGCCATTCGCGCATCATCATCCGCCGCACTGTAGGTGACCGCCTTGCCGTTCCCGTCGAGCAGCGGATAGAGATACTGCCGGAAGTCGTTGAGGTTCCACGATCCGCGCACCGTGTAGTACGTGTTCGGATCGAGCGCATGACGGACCTCCAGCGAGTTCAGGAGGCCCCACTCGTAGGACGTGACGGTCCCGTCGGGGTTGTACTTGTAATCGTGGTTATACCCTTTGGAGCGTCCATTGGAGAATAAAACGTCATACCTGATCTTGAGCGTTGGAATGGGGGAGAAGCTGAGTTTCGCGGTCGCACTGAAGGACTTGCTGGGGTTCATCGCCACGAGTGCACTGTCACCTGTGCTGATGATCGTCATCGAGTTCGGATCTATCGGATTCCGCAGCACGTAGTCCTCCGGATTGTGTTCCCGGATCCCGTACAACCACCCTTTGCTTTCTTCGTAGCGGCCGGAGAGGAACAGCGTCAGCATGTCGCCCATTCCCGGCAGGGGCCCGCTGGCGGTTCCCTCGGTCACCCAGGAACTGAAAGGATCTACGTCATCGATATGAGAGAAAGGGTTGGTGCGCGTGCTGAGGTAGTCGCCTGTGTACGACGAGAGGCTCAGGCGATACGTCGGACCACCCTCCTTGGTGATGGTGTTGACGACGCCGCTGAGCGCATTGCCGTATTCCGCGTTGAAGGTCCCGCTGACAACGGACAGCTCCTGGACCGCGTTCGTGGCGATGTTGACGACGCGGGTGTTGTCGAAGGGGTTCGAAATGGAGACGCCGTTGACCGTGTAGGCGATCTCTGTCGATCGGCCGCCGCGAATGTGGAGCTCGCCCCCGGCACCCTGCACGATGCCGGCCTGAAGGGTCAGGATTTGCGTTATGCTCTCAACCGGGAGTGCTTCGATGGAGGCCGCGTCCACCGTCGTCTGCGACGAGGTCAGGTCGCGCCGGATCATCGGCACTTCCGCCTCCACCACTATCGTCTCGAGCGCAATGACGTCCGTCGGGAGTGTCACGTCGAGACGGGTGGTAAAATCAACGGAGACCTTAACGTTCAGAAACCGCTTCTTCTGGTATCCAACACCGGATGCCGTCACGGTGTAGGTGCCCGGCGGGACGCTGATGATGGTGTAATTGCCGTTGATGTCCGTACTTGCGCCCATCGCGGTCCCCTCGATCATCACGCTGGCGCCGACGAGCGGCTCGCCGTTCTCCGCATCACGCACCCATCCCGCAATCTTGCCGGTGGTGCCGGCGGGAAGCATCTGCGAAAGCAGAAGCACCGCGGCGCTCAGAACCGCACATCGCTTCATGGGGTATCATCCTCCTGTGACAGAGAGCACTGTCCGCCCCCGCCCGTTCGGCGAAAGGGAAGACGTTTCCCAAAAACAAGGGGAGCCGCGCACCGGATGCTGGCACGGCTCCCGAAGGCTCATCGCTGACCTACAGGTCCGATCACTTCAGCAATATCATCTTCTGCGATTTGCTGAAGTTCCCGAACTTGAGGGTATAGATGTAGGTTCCACTTGCAACAGGTTGGCCGGCGCTGTTCTTGCCGTCCCATGCTGCCGTATGCGGTCCCGTGTCCATCTCCTGGTTGTCGATCAGCGTGCGGACCACCTTGCCATTGATATCGTAGACGACCAGCGAGATTTTTTTGTTGACCGGCAGGTTGAACCGGATGGTGGTGCCGGGGTTGAAGGGATTTGGATAGTTCTGCTCCAACACGTAATCGTCAGGCGTGACAGTCCTATACGGAACCTCCCGGAACCCGGTGGTGCCCTGGTATTCGAGGACGCGCACGTTGATCACGCTGGTGTTCAGGGCCTTCCTCACGCTGTCCTGCTTCCAGATCCGCGTCGGGCCGGTCGTATCCCAGTGAAAGAAGGTGTACGTGATGGAGTCGGCAATACTCTGGTACGCGATCGCCAGCTCTTTCCTCCCGTTCCCGTTGAGATCGCCGCCGGCATGAATACCGGAGAGGAACGGGCTCTCCTTGTACACTGTGTCCCGGGAGAGGCCGAGGGAATCGTAGTAGTCGATCTCGTGATAACGCGCCTGGTCGCCGGGGAAGACGATGTCCTGCTGATAACTGGATTCCTGGAGCAGGCTCCCGGATCCTTTATACGTCATCCTGGTGACATTGTAATCCGCCGAGCCGCCGATATAGATTTCGGTCTTCCCGTCGCCGTCGAAGTCGTACGTCGCGATGCCCCAGTGCGACCCAAGTGTTTTTCCGGCATTCTCCCACATGCGCACGCCGATGAGGCCGAATTGCGTAGAGTCACCCTTCCAGACATACACTCCGGTGTCCGCGGTTGTGAGGCTGACCATGGCCACCGCGAAGCCGTCGTCGGTCACGGGGTCGTTGCCGATGAAGAGGATGCCGACGACTTCATCTTTGCCGTCGCCGTCAACATCGGCGGGATAGATCCCCATGTACGAGGTTGCATCATGTCCTGCGGCGAGGTTGTATTGCGCAGTATGGTTGGTCTTTCCCTCTGCAACCGGTGCGGGATACCGATAGCTGTCCGGTCCGAGCACGTCGATCGACCAGAACCGCCAGTAGTCCCAGTACTGATTCACGATCTCGTCCTTCCCGTCACCATCAATGTCCGCGCCGATGGAATGCCACCAGGACGAGGTGGTGAAGGCATTTTCCGGATGGACGGCGGGGTCACCGCCTTCAACCTGGAAGGTGCCGAAGCCGGGGAACTCACCCACAACGCCCAGAACGTATGTCTTCACGTCGCGATTCGCCATAATGAGCTCGTCGCGGCCGTCGCCGTCAAAATCCTGCACGTGCATGCACTCACGGTTCATTCGGAAGTTCCCGATCCCGAGACTTGCGAACTGATTTGCCTCAAGGACGAGGCTGGGGCCGCCTGTCACAGGGTCCCCGTATGAATTGTCGGTGCCGCTGTACTCCCACACCTGCAGCTGATAGTCCGCGGTGCCTGCCATCAACGCAAAGATGATCTCACCGTTTCCGTCGCCGTCCAGGTCCCCCGTGCGCGGATGACGCGGCGTGCTGCCCGACGCGGTCCCCATGCGAGGTGGCGACGACCAAACCAGCTCCAGGGTGTCTCCCGTCATCTCGAACACATGCACTTTCCCCCCACTCGAGTAGTCAGTAGCGATCAGTTCCTGCTTTCCGTCCTTGTCCAGGTCGTTGCCGACCCAGACACGACGGACACCCTGGTCGCTCAGCCAGGGACGGAGTGAATCGGGCACACCCGGCCGGTTTTTGATCTTGTAGGCATTGGTTTCGCCGATCAACGCATACTGCGCATCGGCAATCGACACGCCCACGAAGAGCAGGAGCAACGCTGTAGCGAGTCGCTTCATATGAGGGCTCCTTGTGATTGGTTGATGGTTGACGATGTGTACGCCCATGGCGTCGAGTCTTCTGAACCGTACTGGGAAGGCGGCGGACTGAAACTGCAACTAATCTCGAAAATAGTATACTTTTGGCCGGCGATTGTCAAGAAGATTCTTCCCGGGGGGATTGCACTTTTCGATTCCTTTGTTATCTTGGCTGTGTCTATTGTTCCTTCCCGCCGGCCCAGTTGCCCCGCGCCGGCATCTCATGCGTTCTGTACCCATTCCATGTACTTAACTCAGGAGGAGATCATGCCGAAGATTCGTCATCTGTTCTTGGCCGGATTCCTTCTCATGGCTGGCACCGAGTTCGCGTGGCCCCAGATCGATGTTTTCGCCAGAGTGGCCGCCATCCCGGTTCCTGCGATTGAGAATGCAGGATTCGGCAACTTTGTTGCCGGCGTCGACTTCGACGGCGACGGGAGGCTCGAGATCTACGCCGTGAACCACAACTGGAGCGACACGGGGGCAGAACTCATCCCGCGTATCTACAAGTTTGAGTTCACTGGCACGACGTGGGACTCTGTCTGGAGCGCCACACTTCCCATCCCGCTTCAGAACACCTGGCCTGCCCTGACCTACGGGGACTGGGACGGGGACGGCAAGATGGAAGTGATATGGAGCCCGGTCAACTTCACGAACGCGGTCTCCAATCCAAACCCTGCCCGCATCGTCGTCTTTGAGGAGGTAGGCGACGGATCGGATCACATGGGCGTTTCCGACGGAGCAGGCGGGTGGAGGGCGAATGCCCAATGGACAATCGTCAGCACCGCGAGCTTTAACCTCCGCCCCTTCCGGTCCGTTTTGACCGATGTGGACAATGACGGAGCGAAAGAGCTTGTCTTCTGCGATCGCGCTTCAAGCACCACGGGATACCGATTCGGCGTCGTCGGGGTCTCCACAATCCCCGACAATGGTGACTCAAGCGAGACGTGGACGCTGGAGTATTCGGGGAAGGACTCGACGCTCGCCACAGGCACCATCTACGATGTAGCCGTCGTCGATAGCACAATCTACCTGTTCCATTCAACTGCCACCGGTCCGATTACGCCGGTGAAGTACGCGAACGGAACGTGGACGATTGGCAAGGCGCAGACCGGGCTAGTACCGCAGAGCTCATGGAAATCGGCTCAGGTGGTCGATGTAGACGGTAATGGCACGAAGGAGATCGTCGTGGGCTCCGGGAGCCCGAGCGGTGCGAACAACAAGGTCTATCTCCTGCAGCAATCCGGCGACACGCTTGTGTCCACACAGATTGCCGATTTCGCGCCGTTCATCGGCGGCGGCAGCGCACGGCTCTTTGGCGGCGCCTCCGGCGACATCGACAATGACAGCCGTCCCGATTTCGTGTTTGGGACCCGCAATGCAACACCTCCAGCTTCCTTCGTTCGGCTCCGTTACATCGGCGGCGCCATCACGAGTCCGGCGAGCTATGAGCTGTCGCGTATCGACGATTCCAAGGATGCGACCGGCGCAGGACGATGGGACATGGTCGCGATCGCCAGCCTGGATGCCGATGCGGATGCGGAAGTGCTTGTGTCAAACGGTGTTGACAACCTGCGCACCCCGCTCATTGTTCTCGACCGTCTCCTCCTTCCCTACACCAACCTGATGTCTATTGCCGAGGCGCGGATAGACGCCAACGCCGACTTCAGGCCTGACCGGTTGGCCGAACGGGTCACGGTTGTCGGCGTGGTCAATTCGATCAATCCGACGGCCAGCGCCAACCAGTTCAGCTACTACATTCAGGAGGGTAATGCCGGCATCAACATCACCAGGGGGAGCGTCACGGGAGGAGGGCCCGTGTATAACCTTGGCGATCGTGTGGTCGTCAACGGCGTCGTGAGTCAGGACCGCGGAACCACCCAGCTGGCGCTCGACTCCCTCGGGGCCGTTGTGCGTCTGGCCACCGGTGTGGCGTTGACGCCTCTCACCGTTACGATTGGCAGCTACCTTGCCAGTCCGGAGACCTTTGAAGGGCGCCTGATCAAGATCAATTACGTCGCAAAAGCCGCAACCTCGGTTGCGTGGCCGGGCTCGGGAGCCGATGCCAACATGACAATCACCGACGGGTGGCAGACGTTCCTCATGCGCATCGATCTCGATACGGACATCGACGGACAAACGGAGCCGACGTATCCGATGAACGTGACAGGTGTTGCAACACAGTTCACTTCCTCCGTATCGGTGTACGACGACGGTTATCAGATCAGTCCCAACTTCTACACCGACTTTGTGCAGGGCGTGGCCGCGCCGCCCGAGCGGCACTTCAGTCTCCTGGCCCCCTCCAATGCGTCACAGGTCGTCCTGAATGACACCGCGCAGGTGGTGTTGTTCAATTGGCACGCGGCCGTCGACTTGAACGGCGATACGCTCACCTATGCGTGGGTTGTTGTCGGGAAGGGGCCGATTGCTACCGGGAATGGCGGACGCGACACCATGATCACCCGAACGGGCAAGCAGATGCGGGATACGTATCTCCTTGGCAGCGACACGGTGACCATCCGATGGACGGCTCTCGCGAAAGACGTCGCGAATCCCGCCGTCGCGTGCATCGATACTTTCTCGCTTACCGTCATCCGCGGAACCATCACCGGTGTAGCAGACGTCGGCACATTGCCGACGGTCTATACCCTGCAGCAGAATTATCCCAATCCCTTTAACCCGTCGACCACAATCGACTATGACCTGCCGGCTGCGTCGAACGTCACCCTGACGATCTATGACATTCTCGGACGTGAGGTGGCGACGTTGGTCAACGAAATGAAGGGCGCAGGGCGCTACTCGATGCGATGGGACGGTCGCACGCAACACGGCCTCCCGGTTGCCAGCGGTGTTTATTTCTACCGGATCGAAGCACGGCCCGTGGACGGCGGCAACGCGTTCGTCGTGTCGAAGAAGATGATGATGATGAAGTAAGTAGTATCAGATCGAGATTGAGGTTAAGGTTAAGGGGAAGAGCAGGTTAAGGACGACGGCCCGGGGAGACCCGGGCCTTGTTGTTTTGCTGCGGAGATTATCTAACGGAACGCATGGCATTGCCGACGGCGATCGTCACTGCGCAGCCTATGAGCGTATGCCATGTGAAATCGATCTCCGTCCACCCGAGCACCCAGGTCATTGCCACGATTCCGGCAATAAACCCGATGAACGCATCAGATTGGGTGGTCTTCCTGAACAAAAGGCCGAGGAAGAACACGCCGAGCAGCCCCCCGTAGGTGAATGACGCAATCTTCAGCCCGATCTCTACGACCGGATTCTTTGAGTCTCTAAACAGCATCGCCCCGCCTATCAGCAGGACACCCCAAAAGAGGGTCAGCAAGCGGGACCAGCGAATCTCAGCCGCCGGGGAGAGAACAGTACCCTTCCGCCGGGTCCTGAATATGTCGAGAAACGTCGAGGAAGCGAGCGAGCTGATCGAGGAGGAGAGAGTTCCCATCGCCGAAGCAAGGACCCCCGCGATCAGCAGTCCGGCGAGTCCCTGAGGAAGCTGTTCGACGATAAATTTCGGGAATACTTCATCCGATGATCCCAGCTCGAGCTGTTGGTAAGGAACGCCGCCGTAAAATGCGAAGAGACAGAGACCGAGGATGAGAAAGAAGGCGAACTGAAGGACGATGATACTCGCGTCGAGCATCAATGCCTTCTGACTGTCGCGCGCCGACCTGCATCCGAGCAGCCGCTGGACCAGGAGTTGATCGGTCCCATGCGACGCCATGGTCAGGAATGTACCGCCAAGAAGCCCGCCGGCCAGCGTGTAGGGAGAGCTCAGGAAGCCGACGAGTCCTTCCCCCCCGGCCAGGTTGAAGATCTCAAACTTGTTCGTTCCTTCTCCGGTTGCATACCGGACCACGTCGCTCCATCCCCCCGGCAGCGTGTGAAGGATCAGTCCCATCGAGGCAACGGCGCCGCTCAGATAGATGAACAGCTGCACCACGTCCATCGCCACGACGGCCTTCAGCCCGCCGACGTACGTGTACACCAGCGTGAAGAAGCCGATCAACAGGATGCTCGACGGGTAGTCGAGTCCGGTGATGATATGTACCGGAATTGCTGTGGCAAAGAGGCGCACACCCGACGCGAGGACACGGGTGACAATAAAGACGGACGATGTGAAGCGGCGAAGGGGAAGTCCGAACCGTTTGCCAATGAAATCGTACGCCGTTTCGAGATCACCTCGGTAGTATGCAGGGATGAACACCAGACTGACCAACAGCCGGCCGATGAAGTAGCCGAACACGAGTTGCAGGAAGTGCATGTCGCTCCGGTAGGCGAGGCCGGGGATGCTGATAAATGTGAGCGTGCTGGTCTCGCTGGCAACGATGGAAAAGCCCACCGACCACCACGCCATCCGCTTGCCCCCCAGGAAGTAGTCGCGCGAATCCCGCTGCCTGCCGGCGACGAGGATGCCCGCGACGGTCACGCCAAGGATGTAGACGGCAACGATGAGGTAGTCAACAGCAGAGAAGCCTGACAAGGGCGAGGGTGAGGTTAAGGTTAAGGCTAAGGTTGAGAGAGAGATTGAGATTCAAATCGAGATTGAGATCGAGATTGAGGTTAAGGGGTGAAGCAGGTTAAGGTCAAGGGGCTGTCGCCTAGCCTTAACCTTGTCCTTAACCTTGACCTCGATCTCGACCTTAATCTCAATCTTAATCTACAAACCGTTTTCTCTTTGTGCAATCCCCGCAATTCGCTATCTTGCGCAGAACTCTTCCATCCGAACTCTCGTGTTCCCATGACCGACGCTCAGGAGACTTCAGAGGCCGGATCACCGTCCGTGCTGCAACAAACCATCCGCGAAATCACTCAGCCCTTCGTTGACCTCTTCCGCGTTTCGCGGGCGCTCTGGGGGATCAATGTCTCATATCTCCTCGAAGGAATCACCTACTTCGGCGTCGTCGGACTCCTGGCGATCTTTTTCAACGAGTATATCGGGCTCGATGATATCAGCGCCGGGCAGATGGTCGGATTCCTGACGGCCGGCATCACACTCGGCATGCTTCTCCTCGGCGCCACCGTCGACGTGATCGGCACACGCAGATCCCTCCTCCTCTCCCTCTTCCTGATGCTGATCGGCCGCGTCATGCTCACGCTGAGTCCCTCGCCGGGGACCCAGGGGCTCTGGTCGTCGTCGCATCTCCTGGCTATGGGGGGTCTCGTCGGCATTGTCGCCGGATACGGAATCTATCAGCCCGCCTGTTATGCCGCAGTGAGAAAATATACGTCTACGAAGACCGCAGCCATGGCCTATGCGATGCTCTACGCACTTATGAATCTCGGGGGGTTCCTCCCGGGCCTGATCTCCCCCCCTGTCCGGCACGCATACGGGATCACCGGTGTATTCTGGCTCTACGTTGCACTGACCGTGGTCGGCATGCTGGTCATCGCGATACTTCTCACCCGCAAAGCAATGGCTGACGCCGAGGCAGTCGCAGCGCAGGAGCGACACGAGACTCCTGAGGAACGGCAGAGCGTAAAGGAAAAGCTGGCGTACTATTTGAAGAACTTCCCTTTGAAGGATGCCCGCTTCATGTATTTCATCTTCATCCTCGTGCCGGTGCAGACCCTCTTCGCACACAACTGGCTGACATTGCCGCAGTACTGTAACAGGGCGTTCACGGGGGTGGTCAGCGATAACTTTGAGTTCTTCGTCAACTTCAACCCGATCCTCATATTTATCCTGACGCCCGTCGTCACCGCCCTCACCGCGCGGAAGGACACCTACACCATGATGATCGCCGGCACGTTCGTGATGGCGGCGCCGGCCTTCATCCTCTCGTTTGGGCCAAGCTTGACGACGCTATTCGGGTATCTGATTCTGATGACCGTCGGCGAGGCGATGTGGTCGGCCCGGTTCCTGCAGTGGGTGGCGGAGATCGCGCCGAAGAGCATGACGGGAATCTACATGGGGATCGGCCAGTTCCCGTGGTTCCTGACCAAGGTCGTCACCAGTCTTTACAGCGGCTGGTTCCTCATGCAGTACTGTCCGGCCGGTGTCCCGCCGGAGCAGATGCACACGGGGACGATGTGGTTCATCTACGGGCTCATTGCGATCATGACACCGGTAGGCCTGCTGCTGGCAAGGAAGTGGATGAGGCTAGGGTTTAAATCAGGGAGTAGGGAAGTAAGGAAGTAAGGGGTAGGGGGAAGAAGATTGAGGATTGAAAATTGAAAATCGAGGACGGGGGTTGCTAATGACACTCCCCCTTAACCTTAACCTTAATCTCAACCTCAATCTTAATCTCAATCTCGATCTGCTCTCCTCTACTTCACCAGCAGCATCCTGACCATCATGCTCCCCTCGCTGCTTTCGAGGCGCGCGATGTAGACGCCGCTTGCCAGACCTGCGGCGTTCCATGTCACGGTATGACTCCCCGCCTCCTGATGGCCCCCTGCCAGCAGCGTCACCTCACGCCCCAGGGCATCATACACGGTCAGCGACACCGGACCAGCGGAGCCGAGACGGTAGCTGATCGTGGTGCTCGGATTGAACGGGTTCGGATAATTCTGCTCCAGCCGGAATGCAGTGGCAACGACTGCATCGTCCACGCCTGTTGCGCCGCCGACGGCAACAAGCACATCATCATATGCAGTGGCCTCGCCGGAGAGATCCGTCTGCACCAGCCGGTAGTACCAGCGCCCGACCGGAACATCGGCCTCCGTGTACACATAGTCATGCGGAACAATCCCGTTCCCCTGCGTCGGTACAAAGGCCACAGTCTGATAGACGCTTGCCGATTCTGCCCGCCGTTCAATCGTAAAGCCGTAGTTGTTCGTTTCGCTCAGCGTCGTCCAGCTCACGATGACGCTCCGGCCGTCGCCGGCTGCCGCTGCGGAGAACGAGGCCAACGTAATGGGGAGCGGTGCGCCAGAACCGTTGAACGACCCTCCGTTGATGAGGGTCGGTGAATAGCCCGACGGTGAGAGCGTTCCGGCGACGCCGACGTCCGTTCCGTCGATTGTAAGCGAGTTGTTGTTGTTGATCGTGAGCGAATAGAACTGAACTGGGCTGCTCCCCGAGATCGTATGGGATGCGTTGTTATAGAAGACAACACGGAACCCGTTGCCGCTCGTGGGGGGAGTCGTCGGGGCCATGAAGCTCCCGTCATTGATGAAGTTACCTCCCACCCTCAAAGTGGCGCTTCCGTTGGACCACCACGAACACTGGCCCCCGCTCTGAATGATGAAATCCGCTCGCACAGTCAGCGTCCTCCCCCCAACGTCGAACCGGAGGTTTCCGCCATTCTGGATGATGATCTTTCTGGCAGTGGCATCCTGCGTGGGAATGACATATGTTGCCGGTGTGGTCCCCATATCGGGGATAATTGCCGTGTCGGACGGTGTGGGGATCCCTGAAGGGCTCCAGTTTGCTGAAACCGACCAGTCCGTGCTCGGAGAGCCAAGACCGACAAACGTCTTCGTCCCGGAATAGACTGAACCCGATCCCAATACATACAGGCAGATGCAGGCCGTCAAGTTTGAACATCGTATCCGAAGCATATGCCGTTTCCCCCCAAATTCGGACATGAACCGTTCAAGATTTCATCATCCTCTGGGGGTAATGTACAATTTACAAGTTCTCGATGATGTGTCAGAAGTCACATATGACCGGTCATCGGGTGTGATAGACGTCAGATGGGTAACGTGGCGACCACCAGGGGGCCACGCTGACCCTCTCAGAATGACAAAATACTTGCTATTTTGATTATGGGTTTGTAGGTTTGTGTCGCATTCAACAGTACACCGTTCTTGCGCTTGTTTGATCGTGCTGATGTACCGCTTTAGCCTGTTAAGGTGAGTGTCGCCAGCAGTCGGAGTCGCAGACAATGGTGGACAGAGAGCCATTGGATGCGGCTTTTTTTGTGAATCACAAGCCACGCCCGGCCGGCCGGACGGCGTACACATCTCATCACAATCACAGAAAGGAAGCGTTCCATGGAGCGCGGTACAGTCAAGTGGTTCAACAGTGCTAAAGGGTACGGCTTCATTTCCCGCCCGGGCGGCGAGGACGTTTTCGTGCACTTCAAGGCCATCAACGGCGAAGGATACCGGACGCTGAACGAAGGAGACACCGTCGAGTTCGAGGTCGAACGCGGACCGAAGGGCCTCCAGGCAGCCAACGTCACAAAGGTATAACCCCGGACCATCTTGTTACCACTGACGCATCCTCCGCGTACCGCGGGGGATGCGTTTTTTTTGTACATTGCACCATGACCATCCGCATCTTCGTCACCGGCGGCACCTTCGACAAGGAGTACAACGAGCTCGACGGAAAGCTCTACTTCAAAGATACCCACCTCCCCGAAATGCTTGCCCTCGGCAGGTGCAAGGTGCGTGTGGCCACGCGCACGCTGATGATGATCGACAGCCTGGAAATGACCGACGCCGACCGCGAGATCATCGTCGGCCACTGCCAGCGCGCCGCGGAAGACCGGATCATCATCACGCACGGCACAGACACCATGGAGATCACGGCGCACCTCCTGGGGGAGCGGATCAGCAACAAAACGATCGTCCTGACCGGCGCAATGGTCCCCTACAAGTTCGGCAGCTCCGACGGACTGTTCAACCTCGGCAGCGCCCTCGCCTTCGTCCAGTCCCTCCCCCACGGCGTCTACATCGCCATGAACGGGAAGTGCTTTCTCTGGAATAACGTGAGGAAGAACAGGAAGACGGGAGAGTTTGAGGAGAGAGAGTGAAGAGCGAAAGAAAGAGAAGAGAGATGAGAGTAGAGAGAAGAGAGGAAGGGGCTGAGCCCAAAACATAGCTGGCAGCGGCTGTTAGGACGAGACCCGTCTTCTCTACTCTCTTAATTCCCACTGCAACCAAGCTCTCACAAGTACACTGAGAACACCACTGTTTGCCTCAAGGCAAAGAGTGCAATCACCGCAAGGATCCACATCACCACCCCCGCACGGAAGGATTTCGGATCGGCGCTGGAGATGAATCCCGCCGCCATCAGCAGGAACACGCTGCAGACAAAGCCATTCTCCATTACGCGGTAGACCAGGCTTCCCCCCGCCTTGTCAAACCTTCCGAGCACCAGAGCAACGAACATGAGCGAGGGGGCCCAGAGAAACAGACGCTGTCTGATCGAGATCAACATTCCACGCCTCTCGTTACCGCGCCACCCTCAGACGTCCCCCACCACTGGCAGATGAGTAGTCGGCATTGTACATCGCCTCGGCAACGATAGGGGGATACGCAAAGTTCCCCCGCGTCACCGCGCGCACCGCGTAGTAGAACTGCATCGTCCGCTTGCCGCCGCGGACGGAGGTGTACAGGTTGATCCTGTCGTCCCGGATATCCATGTACTCGGGGAACGAGGGGTTCTTGATGAACGCATAGTTTGTCGCGTCGGTGATCCTCGGGTTCTCCAGCTCAAATCCGCCGGGGAGCAGATCGGTGATCGCAATGTTCTCCAGCTGGTCCACGTTCGCGCTCAGGGTAATCCGCACCACGATCAGGTCGTTCTGCCGCACCGCCGCCGGATTGACCGCCGTGCCGGAGCGGTCGAAGAACTCCCTCCGCACCTGCAGGTTCCTGTCGCCCAGCGTCACACCTCCATCGGTGCGGATCCCTTCCGTGACCAGCGAATAGTACACGCGACCCGATCCTCCGACCGCGATGCTGACCGTTTTTCCGAACGGGTCGACCTCCAGTCTCTGATTGCCCCCCTTATACGCATACTCTTTCCCTCCCACCCTGACCACCCCCGTCACGGACACCGCCGACGCCATGCGGGCAGCTTTGCCGAAGGCAAGCAGCGTGAAGGCGTCGTCCTGCGTGCTGTACCACCTATTGCTCCTGTACGTCGAGGACAGGTATTCCATCAAGCGCGGGATGTGCGGATTGTTCAAATCGGTGTCAAGGAGGATGTTGAGCATCAGAGCATTCGCGCGGACGGGTGAGTCAAACGAGCCGCCCGACGTCCGCACCGGATCCTCGGTCGGAAACTCCGGTGGAAGAACCTGGTGGAATGTGCTCCGCTCGCCGGTCTGCGCAAATGCGCCGGCGAGAAGGTAGCGCGTGTCGCTTGTCAGCAACCCCATCTCGCTCCTGTAGAAATCCATGACCGATTTCTCGGGAGAGCCGGCAAGCGCAAGGACATACAGCCCGTACACCGAGCTCTTGTCGGCAATCCGCCGGACCGCCGTCCTGTTCCCCTGGACGAACCAGTAGTCCTCCGTCGCCTTGCTCCTCGCAATCACGGCCACAGCGTTCAGTGCCGACTTCAGTGTCGCTTCCGGCACGGCAAAGCCGGCACGCCGGGCCTCGACCAGGAAATGGGTCGCGTAGACCGTGGACCACCGGTTCGACGCGGCTGCGCCGGGCCAGAACGCAAATGCCCCGTCGTAGAGCTGCATGCTGGTGATCTTTGCGATCGCTTCGTTGACGTAGTAGAGAGGACTGCCGGTGTTCAACGCGGCCGGAGCGAGGATCGCCGCGATATCACGCAGGTAGATCTGCGGGAACGCCTTCGACACCGTCTGCTCGAGGCATCCGTGAGGATACCCCAGGAGATGTTTCAACTCTTTGGCAAAATTTGCCACGGGGTACGGACTGAGCGTTACGTAGGCCTTCCTCCCATGGAGAAGATATGCCTCGGGCACATCGTGCGAGACCGTGTTTCCCCCATCAATGAAACCGGAGACCACATCGGCCCCAAACGGGGCCGTGGGACGCACAGGAAGTTCCGTCGTCGATTCCAGTCGCTCCCCCAGCGCGCGCGCTCCCACCTTGACTACCCCCTTGCCGATCTGCTGGCGGGCCTGGAGTGCCATGTCCGTGTAACGCTCCTGGTTTGGGCCGACATCGAGTGACGCGCTCTTCAGCCCTGCTTGCAGCGGCCCCTCTGTGCTGAGTTCGAACTCCAGAGACGCCTCCTTGTCGGTCGTGTTGAACGCGGTCACCGGCATGACGACAGAATCGCCAGGGGCCAGGAACCGCGGAAGCGCCTGCGTGATCACGACCGGGTCGGCGACCTTCATGGCGTGCTGGGCGGAACCAAACCTGTCCCCCTTGAACGCCAGCGCCATCAGTCGAAGTTCGCCGTTGAATTCTGGGATCGTGAGCGTGACCGACGTCTCGCCGCTCCCGTTGGTCTTCAGGATACCCGACCAGATCGCAAGCGGCTTGAAGCGTTGAACCCCGAGCGGATTCGTCCGCTGTGCCAGCTCCGCTTCTCCTCCCCCCACCGCTGACTTTGGAGCGCCGCTGCGCGGTTCAGGAATGAGATGCTTGAAGAAATCAAACGTCTCTGTCTCCAGCATCTTCCTCGCATAGAAATAGGCGTACGGGTTGGGCGTTTTGTAGTTTTTGAGCTGGCAGATCCCTTCGTCCACGGCCGCGAGCGTAACGTACACGTTTTTCTCACCGCCGGTTCTGATGTTCACGCTCTGCGATCGTCGGGGGCGGATCTTCTGGGGGGATTCGATGGAAACGTCGAGGCGGTCCGACTTCCGCTCCACCATGAGCGGCGCAAAGCCGTGCCCCGCCATCAACGGGATGTCGTTGTCCTTGATGCGCCGGAAGAGCACCGCACTGATGTAGACGTTCGGGAGGAAGCCTTCCTCCACCGGGACGGTCATCGTCGCACCGTTGTTGACCACGTCAAGATACCGATAGCTGTACACCTTGTTCCGCTCCACCGTCACGAGCATCGTGCCGCTGAAAGGGGTCTGGAACAGCACCCGCGCCTTGTCGCCGGGGGCGTAGAGGGGCTTGTCGAACACGACCTCTACCCGTGCCTCCGGATCGACTTCGAACGATGTCAGGTCCGACGTCCCCCAACTGTAGGAGTAGAAGCTGAATTGGTTATACCCGGAATCCCCCTCCTTTGAGACGCGCACAGTGTAATCGCCTGAACGGGTGGCCAGGTAGGTATACTCGTAGGGCTTTTCGCCAAGGGTGATCTTGTCCGTCCGCTCGACGATCTCCCTTCGCTCGGACACAAAACGCAGCGTGCCTGTCTGCTGGTGCTGACGCAGCACGGAGTGCCACTCCGATCGGATGATCTCCACTCTGGCGCTGAAGCCGGCGATCGGGGCGTCGCGCGGCGTGACTGCCACAACCTGCATTTTCTGCGGCGTATTGGGGCTGACATAGTAGGCCCCACGGTTGAGGACACCAACAAAGTATTCCTTGGGATGGACGATCGTCTGCGCGATCTGGTAGACCGGCCGCCCCGATTCATCGAATACCGCCACCCTCCCCTTCCCGCGGAGCAAACCTGACGAGGTGAGGTTCTTCGGCATGCCAAATTGAACGGTCGCCTTCCCCTGCTCGTCGGTCCTTCCCGTGAAGACCTCCGGGTTTGCGGAGTAGGGTTTCGCAGCATCGTCAGAGAACCGAAACTCAGGGAAGCGCTCCGAGCGGAACGGGATCACGTCGAACGATCCCTCGAACTCCCAGTTCCGCCCGGCCGCAGGCGGACCGAAGAAGTTCAGGGCGAGGATGTCATACCGGATATTGTCACCCGGCCGCGCCGTATCCTGTGAGGCCGTCATCGTGACGCGGAGCCGGTCCGGCACGAAATCCTCGACGCTCACCTTATAGCTCGTAAGAAACGCGCCGGTGCCGGTGTACAGCTCGATGCGGTACTCCCCCGTCGACGCCGAAGCTTCCGTCTGGTACCCGGTGTCGAACGACCCCTCGTCGTTGAGCGAGAGCTGCATCTCTGCTACCACGTTCCCGCGCGGGCTGATGACCTTGACCTTCACAGGCATCCCCGCCGGGATGCGCTCGGTCAGATTCCGGACGATGCCGGCGATGACGATCTTTTCCCCGGGGCGGTAGATGTTCCGGTCTCCGTACAGAAACGCATCGTATACTCCCTGCGGCTGCCGCTTCCCGCCAACGTCGAAGCGGGAGGTCTCGACCCGGTAATCGGCCAGATTGATGAAGTTGAAGTCCTCCTCCGCTTCGGCCGTGATGAGCTTGAGGGTGAAGCCCTTCGCAGTCTCGCGATAGCCGCTGAACCGCGCTTCGCCGTCGCCCCCCGTGGTCGCGGTCACAATGATCTGGTTTGTTGTCGAGACGAGCGAGATGCGCACACCCGACATGGGACTGTTGGTCACGAGGCTTGTCGCAAACACCATGACTTCATCGGCGCTCTGCTTGGCTATGAGGCCGATGTCGGAGATCGAGATCAACTTCGATGTGGAGCGCCATTGCTGGGTGGGGTCGGCGATCTCGACAAGGTAGAAGCCTTTGTACCCCGTGTGCATGAAGGGATTCAGGTCGATCGTGGAACGGACCTCCTGATTCTGTCCGCCGGCGATCCGGAGCGTATCGACACTGAGCTGGCGCCCGAAGTTCCCCAGGTAGTAGCGGTACTTCGCATGCACAGGCCCCCCCCCTTCCCCCTCTTCTTCATCATAATAGGAGTAGTCGTAGAACCTGCCGTTGTCGAGGAAGAAGACGAGGTTGTTCTGGAAGACCTGGCTCACGCGGACGAGGAGCATCGGCATGTTGACCGTCATAACCTCCACCATCCGCTTTCCCCCCATCAGCATGTACAGGCCGGACGAGGAAGCAAACCGGAACGTCGGCGCGATATTGCCGACCACGATGTCGGCTTCATAGTCGCTCCTGGTTTTTCCTCCGAGCACGCTTTCCATCCCTTTCTTGATCAGAAGCCGGAACGCCGTCCCCGGTTCGAAGTTCCCGCGCAGAGTGAATCCCTGACCGTCGGTCGTCACGGTGAAGGGGCGGACGGGATCGATCGTCACGGCCGCCTTCACCGCCGCCGCATCGACTTCCTGCGAGGTCTTCACCTTCACCCAGCTGCTCGTCCCGTCGAGTCCGAACTCGTGCCCGTAGATGCTCATCTCCGCCAGCGGGGGGAGCGTGTACACGAACGGCCGCTCCATCCAGAGGCGCGTGCTGGTTTCAGGAGAAATCAGCCCTTCCTCGAACCGCACGGCGATCGCCTGCGCCTTCTCGGCCTGCGTCACTGCCCCGATCTCGATGGCGATGATCCTGCTCTTTTCGGCAGTCACGATACGGGCAACCTGCTGCGGAGCATCATCGATCATGACCCGGATGTACGAGGCCACATCCTGCGGGTCCACCTGGTAGTTGAATTCCAGGTTGGCCCGGATGCCTACCTGCCGTTTTTCTCCGATCCGGTCGTAGAAGAACTCCGCACCTTTCATCGTAAATCGCTCTGTCCCGAACGAGAACTCGTCGGAACCGCTGAACGACGCGGCGCCCGACATCTGCGTGAGCAGTCTGGTGTTCAGCTTCCCCGTGAATCGTGCGTCTCCCGGCAGCGGGCCGTCGGCGCTGAACAGCAGCCGTGTCGTGTCCTGCCAGACGAATTTTCCCGGAAGCGAGGGGGTGAATTCGATGAACGGAGTATTGGTCCAGAGGTTCAGCGAGTCAGAAGGAACGACACCGCGCGAGAAAGCCACGGTGATCACCGCCTCGCGGGCGAGAACGCCGGAGGGGAGGTCGGATGTGACGCGCAGGGCCTGGGTGTCGTGGGTGGAGCAGGAGGGAAGGGTGAGGATGAGGATGAGGTTAAGGTTAAGGATAAGGATGAGATTGAGAATGAGATTGAGAATGAGATCGAGATTGAGGAAAGAGGGGAGGCGACGGGGGTTCATGATGGACCTCTGGGGCAAGTGTTAGAGAACATTTCGAACCGTGATATGGACCGTCGAGGCGCGGCCGCGGTCGTCGGCGCAGGTGATCGTGTGGTTTCCCTCGCCGATGGCAATAAACAGCTTTTCTCCCGCACTCCGCTTCCCGATGTAGGCGTCGTCCAGATACCAGGCATGTGCGCGGACGTCGATGCCCGACGTTGCCTGCAGCACGAGCTTCTGCCCGCGCGCTATAAGGAAATAGGTCATATCTGCCGACGGGCTGAGGATGGCCGGACCGTCGCCGGCGAACAGCTTCGTGCACTGCGGGTTGTGGGGAGGAGGGAGCGAATAGTGAATCCCGCTGCGTCTCCAAAAGTCGATGAGCTCGGGTGGATATTCTTCCCGCACGGCGATCCGGAAGGAATGGTTGCCGGCGCATCCCGGACAGTAGGCAACCGATCCATTCGGAGAGACCAGGACTTCTCTGCACATATCGCACGATCGGGGGACCGTATGCTCGGCAGAGCAGACATCGTCGATCAGGCGGCTGCAGCGCGGCCCCCGAGCAAGTCCGCTCACGGCACACACGAGGCGTCCCCGGATGTCTTTCGGCCGGGCGAGGATTGTGGTCCGGTGCCCTGACGAAATGGAATTGAAAATGTCGATCAGCAGCGGCGCCGCTGCGGCACTCCCGACGAGCTCGGGATTCCCCTTGTGGCTCACGTTGCCGACCCAGACACCGACCGTGTATTCCGAGGAGTAGCCGACGGCCCAGGCGTCGCGGCGGCCGTAGCTGGTGCCCGTCTTGAAGGCAACGGCAGGGAGATTCGTGGCAGCCGCGAAGTTGTTCGGAATGTCCGGACGATCGAGTCCTGAGAGCACCTCAGTCACCATCCACGCCGCGGAAGAGGACCAGACGCGCTTTTCGTCGTCCGCGTCGTTCTCTGCCGAAGGGACCAGGCGGAGTCGTCCCCGCGTGCCGCCGCGAGGAAACGCGGCGTAAGCGCCGACGAGCTCCTCGAGCGTCACTCCGCATCCGCCGAGGATCATGCTGAGGCCGAGTCGCGGCTGCTGCTCCATCAGCGACCTGATCCCTGCAGCGGCCGCAAACTCGACAAACTGCGACACGCCGGACCGCTTGAGCATTCTCACCATTGGCACATTGAGGGAGCGGCGGAGCGCCTCGTCGGCATACACGAAGCCCGAATACCGGCCGTCGTAGTTCTCCGCAAGAAACCCCTCCGCATCGTACGGGGTGTCGAGCAGACGCGTCCGCGGAGTCAGATCTCCACGGTCCATGCACATAGCATAGAGGAGGGGCTTGAGGGTCGAACCGGGAGAGCGGAGTGCGCGGACGGCATCCACCTGCCCCGCCGACGCATCGTCGTCGAAATCCTCCGAGCCGGCGTAGGCAAGGACGTCGAGCGTGGCGTTTCTCACGACGAGTGCGGCTCCGTTCTGGACTCCCCGCTGTTTCCACGGGCGGAGGTGACTCGTGAGAAGCCGTTCGACCGCCTGCTGGGTCGGTAAGTGCAGCGAACTCCGGACATCCCCTCCTGCAGGATGTTGTTCCTTCACGCGAAGGGTGAAATGCTGAGCGTAGCGCGGCAGCGGGTGGCGTACCGCGGAGGCCGGCGTGTTCCAGATGATCATCGAGTCTGTTTCAGTAAGCAGTCCCCGCCTGATCCATTCCTGTGCCTGTCGTTTCCGCTCAGCGAAGAGCCGGTCTGGATTCCTGTCGGGTTGAAGGCCGTTGGGGTCGCCGGGGATCAGGATCAGGTCGAAAAGCTGTGCGATGTTCAGTCGCTCGAGCGGGGTCTGGTAGTAGATCAGGGCGGCCGAACGGAGCCCTTCAATGTTGCCGCCGAGCGGCGCCATCGAGAGATACGTTTCGAGCAGTTCCTCCTTCGAGTATTTCAACTCGAGCTGCGCAGCACGAAATGCCTCGATCACCTTGCTCAGATAAGTGCGCTCGCGGGGCTCGAGCATCCGTGCGATCTGCATGGTGATCGTGGAGGCGCCCGACACGCGGCGACCGGCGAGGAGGTTCTGCACAAGCGCCCGCCCGACTGACAGAGGGTTGATGCCCGGATGATAATAAAACCACCGGTCCTCCCGCCGGATCAGGATCTCCTTGATCCGGGGGGGAATCTCGGCCGGGGAAGTCCGCAGCCGCCACGCACCGTCCGCAGCCAGGAACGCCTGCAGGAACCTGCCGTCGCGGTCTTCAACAACGACGGAGTAGGGTTTGAGCGGGGGAAGTGGAAAAAGAAGCGAGAGCACAAGGAACCCCGCGCAGCAAGCACCGGCCACAATGAGCACCAGGCGGATGATCGTCCGTTTCGCCTTCACATGTTCTCTCCCCTGCGGATCGTCCAGAAATCGTCCGACAGATCCCGATCGGTCACGTACGCAAAAGGAATTGTGAAATATCCTTCTTGACCCCACCGCTTTCCCCACGAGTTTCTGCAGAGGAACCGTTCGTCCGCCATGGTGTATCCAACTGCCAGCACGGCATGCCCTCCGATGAGCCGCTCACCTTGCGCGGGGAGTCCCAGGATGCCGGTGCGTGCAACCTCCGACGACGTGAAGCTCTCGAACGCCGCGAAACCGAACACGAACGGATATCCGTCGGCAAGGCAGGTCAGCATCTCGTCCCTGGACATGATCCGGTGGTACGACGTGATCTGGTGCCTTCGTCCCTCCCTGTAACAGTCCGGGGAGGGAGTTCGTTTGAAGCGCGAGATCCGGTACGGCCACCGGCGTTCCGTGCAGACCCCCTGTTTGACGAGCGACTTGATGCCGTCGCGGAGCATTGCGCCGGAATCGGATTGTACGGTTCCCTCGATCACGCGTTCATTATGATAGAGGAAGAGGCGGCTCAGATCGGCGAACGGGACGCCGTCCTTTCGTTCGAGGAGCTCGAGGGCGCCGACCAGCGCCTGGGCTGTGCAGCTTCCGAGCGACGCCTGATCTTCGACGGGAGAGCAGAGGGGGCGAAGATCGATGCTCTGCGGAAGCGAAGGAAGCACCGGGCGCCGGGCGCCGTAGAGGAAGTCACGGCGGTCGGGAAGGTCCGGGAGCCATCCGAATCTTCCCGCCGGCCGGGTGCGCGGCGGATGCGGGCGTACAGTTCTTCGCTTGGCCATCGTTCAGGTTCGGCGTGAAAATATAGAGAAGGGGCGGTGGGAAGTCAAGCAGCGGTAGCGCCATGCGTTGCTATTCCCCCCCTTTCTTCGTACCATCGTCAAGACCAATCTCCTCCGGATTCCATCCCGTGAACGAACCCCGCGCCGCAGTCGAAGAGACCGCCGCCGCAACGTATCGGAACCGGTTCGGCTCCCCTCCCTCCATCGTCGCATCCGCCCCCGGCCGGGTGAATCTGATCGGCGAGCACACGGACTACAACGAAGGGTTCGTCTTCCCTGCAGCCATCGACCGCTCCATCGCCGTAGCAGTCGGCCCCCGCAACGACGGCCGGCTGGTCATGTGCTCGGCGAGCATGCAGGGTGAGACTGCGTTTGCGCTGGACCGTCTCTTCCCTTCGGAGCGGAGGGCATGGACCGATTATCTCGTGGGAGTGGCTGCGCTCCTCAGGGAACGTCACGGCAGTCTCCGCCCGGCCAATATCTGCGTCCATGGCGTTGTCCCGCGCGGGTCGGGGCTCAGCTCTTCCGCCGCGCTGGAACTCGCCACGGCATTCGGCCTCATCGCATTCAACGGCATCGACATCCCACCGCTCGACATCATCACCCTCTGCCAGAGAGCGGAACACGAATACGCCGGCGTGCTCTGCGGCATCATGGATCAGTTCATCTCCTGCCTCGGGAAGCGGTCACATGCGTTGATGCTCGACTGCCGATCGCTGGAGTACGAACTGGTCCCCATACCACCGGGCGTCGTCCTGCTGGTGTGCGACACCGGCGTCAGGCGCGCCCTTGCATCCTCGGCGTACAATCAGCGGCGCTCGGAGTGTGCCGAAGGCGTTCGGCTGTTCGCTTCGCACCGGCCCGGCATCTCAGCCCTGAGGGACGTCACCGACGACGACCTCAACGCCCATGCGTCGGAACTCACCCCCGTCGTCCTCAAGCGATGTCGTCACGTCATCCATGAGAACGCCCGCGTGGTCCGGTCGGCGCGCGCGCTGCGGGAGGGGGACCTCTCCGAGTTCGGGAAGCTGATGTATGATTCCCACCTGAGTCTCCGCGACGACTACGAAGTAAGCTGCGCCGAACTGGACGCCGTTGTGGACATCTGCGCCGAGGCGGAGGGGGTGTTCGGGGCGCGCATGACGGGGGCGGGATTTGGCGGCAGCGCGATCTGCCTGGCCCGTGAGGAGGCCGCGTCGGAGATCACCGCACGCCTCTTGAAGGAATATCCCCGGACGACCGGCAAGTCGCCGTCAGTCTACGTTTGCGCCGTCGACGACGGCGCCACCGCGCGGGTCCTCTGACGGCATTCGTACATCTCTCAATGTGGAGACCACCGTATGCACCGCACGCTTTGTGTCCTCGTCATTCTCTCAGCGTTCGCATTCTCATGTGCCCGTCAGGACCGGCCCGCCCAGTCGAAGACGATCGGCGTCGCGCTCCTGACCCGCGGCCACATCTTCTATAAGGACCTGGAGGAGGGCCTTCGCGAAGAGGCGGCGCAGCAGAAGTTCGAACTCATTATCACCTCGGCCGAATTCGATCTGGGAAAACAGATCGGCCAGATAGAAGACTTCGTCGCGCGGAAAGTGGACGCCATTATCGTCTGTCCCGTCGATTCCAAAGGGGTCGGGCCCGGGATCCGCAAGGCGAACGAAGCGGGCATTCCGGTCTTTACCGCAGACATCGCCGCCCAGGAAGGATCGGTGATCTGTCACGTGGCCTCCGACAATGTCGCCGGCGGCCGGCTGGCGGGAGAATACCTCGTGAAGGCGCTCGGGGGGAAGGGGAAAGTTGCCATCATTAATCATCCTGTCGTGACCTCGGTGCTCGACCGGGTGCAGGGGTTCCGCGAAGCAATCGCCGCGGCTCCGGGGATCAGCGTGGTGGCCGATGTCGAGGGGCAGGGCGTGCGCGACAAGTCGCTCGAGGTCACCTCCGACGTTCTCCAGGCGAACCCGGTGCTGGATGGGATCTTCGGCATCAACGACGCCTCCGCACTCGGCGCCCTCGATGCGGTACAGCAGTTCAAGCGGACCAGCATCATCATCGTCGGCTACGATGCCACCCCACCCGCCGCCGACGCAATTCTCAAGGGGACCCCCCTGAAGGCGGACGTCATCCAGTATCCGAGGAAGATCGGCACCATCACCATCCAGAAGATCCGCGACCATTTTGCGGGCGTTGCAGTTCCTCCTGTCGTTCCAGTGGAGGTCGGGATCGCGGACGCGGAGTACTTCACAAAGCACGGGGTCCAGTGACCATGCCGTCGCTCCTTCAGATGCAGGGGATCACCAAGCGCTATCCCGGGGTGCTGGCGCTTGACGGAGTCGACTTCTCCCTCTCGGCGGGAGAGGTGAACTGTCTGGTGGGGGAAAACGGCGCGGGGAAGTCCACGTTGATGAAGGTTCTCTCCGGCGCGACGCCGATGGACGCGGGGACCATAACCGTCGGCGGCGAGGAAGCGCATCTCTCCTCACCGGGCGACGCACAGCGGCTCGGCATCGGGGTGATTTATCAGGATTTCAAGCTCGTCCCCTACCTGTCCGTGGCGGAGAATATTCTCCTCGGCAGCGAACCCGTTGTCGGCAGGACGCCCATCATTGACCGGCGCCGGATGCACCTGGCGGCTGCCGAAGCCCTGCAGATGCTGGAAGAAGAACTGCCGACCGACGCGCTGATCGACACGCTGAGTGTTGCCCAGCGGCAGGTGGTGGAAATCGCGAAAGCACTCTCGAGGAACGTACGCATCCTCGCAATGGACGAACCGACGGCGCCGCTCACCGAGCGCGAGACCGAAAACCTCTTCGGCGTGATCCGGACGCTGAAGGAGCGGGGCGTCGGGATCATCTTCATCTCACACCGGCTCGAAGAGATCTTCGAGGTCGGCGACCGGGTGACTGTCCTGCGGGACGGAAAACTCGTTCATACCGGCAGCGTCAGCGAGATTGACCGCCGAGGGCTCATCCGGCACATGGTGGGACGCGAGCTGGAGAACGAATTTCCACGCGGGGAATTCCAACCGGGAGAGGAGATCCTCAGGATCGAGCATCTCAGCTCTGCGAAAGTGTCCGACGTCTCCCTGGCCCTGCACAGGGGAGAGGTCCTGGGCCTTGCCGGCCTTGTCGGCGCGGGGCGCACCGAACTGGCGCGGCTGCTTTTCGGGGCGGACCGGCGCACCGGCGGGCGCATTGTGCTCGAAGGCAAGGAGATCGCCCCCGCCTCGCCGCACGAGGCAATCGAAGCGGGGATCGGACTGCTCACCGAGGACAGGAACAAGTACGGGCTGATCATGCAGATGTCGGTCCGGGAGAACATCTCCCTCGCCAGCCTCTCCGCTCTGCTCCGCGGCCCGTTCATCGACCGGGCGCGCGAGGAGGCCGTGGCAAAGCGGTTCACCGACGATCTCCGCATCAAGCTGCCCCATGTCGGCGTCAACGTTGAGACCCTCAGCGGCGGGAACAGGCAAAAAGTGGTCCTCGCCCGCTGGTTGAACACGAAGGCGAAGGTGCTCGTCTTCGACGAACCAACTGCGGGCATTGACGTCGGGGTGAAGTACGAAATCTACACCCTGATCAACCGGCTCGTGGCCGACGGGATTGGGGTCATCGTCATCTCGTCCGACCTCCCTGAGCTTCTCGGCATCTGCACCAGGATCGCGGTGATGTGTGAAGGACGGCTCACCGCAACCCTGGACGCCCGCGACGCCACACAGGAAGCGATCATGACATTCGCCACTCACCGCCAACAGCGATGAGACCCACGCTGGCGTTCAAACTATCCGGCGAATTCGGGATCGGGATTGCTTTCATTCTGGAATCGGTGCTTTTCGCGTTCCTTTCACCCTACTTCTTCACCCCCGACAACCTTCTCAATGTCACCCTGCAGGCATCCATCACGGCGATCATCGCTGCGGGGATGACGTTCGTGATCCTGACCGGCGGGATCGACCTCTCGGTGGGGTCGATCGTCGCCTTTGCGGGGATCATCACAGCAGGCGTGTTGAAAGTGGACCTGCCGGCCGGCGTCGCACTGGCACTGGCGCTGGCCGTGGGGCTGGGCGCGGGGGCGCTCGCAGGGGCATTTGCGGGTTTCTGCATCACGAAATTCAACATCACTCCCTTCATCGTCACACTGGCCACGATGACGATCGCCCGCGGCGGGGCATTCGTCGTCACCGACGGCAGGCCGGTCTGGGAGCTCCCCGAGATCTTTGCGTTCCTCGGCAACGGGAGGATCCTCGCCGTTCCCGTCCCTTCGATCATCATGGCGTTGACATTCATTGCCTCACACATCGTTCTCACCCGCACCCGCTTCGGCCGCCACGTCTATGCGGTCGGGGGAAACATCGAAGCCGCCCGGCTTGCAGGCATCCGGACGCATGGCGTGCTCAACCGCGTCTATATCCTCTCAGGAATGCTCGCGGCCCTCAGTGGAATACTGCTGGCTTCCCGGATGAACTCCGGCCAGCCGATGGCAGGGATGTCGTATGAACTGGACGTCATCGCCGCGGTGGTGGTCGGGGGCACAAGCCTCTCGGGAGGGAAGGGATCGATCGTCGGCACCTTCATCGGCGCCATGCTCATCGCCGTGTTGCGCAATGGGCTCAACCTCCTCAATGTCGGTTCCTACGTCCAGCAGGTCATCGTCGGCGCCGTGATCCTCCTTGCGGTGATGGTGGACCAGCTCCGCCGCCGCAGCGCGTAACGTTTTTGTTCATCATTCGTACGGACAGTTCGCCATGAGACCAGTATTTCTGCTCTTCGCCCTTTCTTTTGCTTCTCCGATTGCCTCCACGCAAACCGCGGTCGACCGCCTCGCCTCTCAGCTCGACATGCTCAGCAAAGGGACGCTCGACCATTGGCGCTACGGAACGGACTTCTCCGACGATCCATCGCGGCCGGGCTTCAACGACGCAGCCTGGAAGGCGCTTCAACTTAACCAGTCGATCTACGTCGATTCATGCTGGATCCGGAAGGAGGTGACCCTCCCCGAACGGATGTTCGGCGAGCCCGTGTCAGGCCCGATCAGGTTTCTGGTGTCTGTCGATGACTACGGCTACCTCTGGGTGAACGGACAGCCGAGGGGCCATTTCCCGTGGGACGGTGAGTTCGAGCTGACCGCCGACGCCAAACCGGGGCAGAAGTTCCTGCTCGCCATCAAGGCGATCAACACCGGCGGCCCCCTGCGGCTCATCAGAGCGCAGATCATCACCGGACGCGAATCGCCGTTTGCCCGGTCGGTGGAAGATTTCACGCTCGGCATCAGGGTCGCGCAGAAGCTCCTGAGCTTCGACACCTACCAGACAAACGCAACAAGGAGGCAGGATCCCGGGACCGACAGGTCGGCGATGGACCGTGGGGAGAAGCAGCGCCTGAACGATCTTCTGCAATCCGTCGCAGCAGGGATGAATGTCGACGCCCTCCGTCAGGGCAACGTCCCCGCATTCCGCGCCGGGCTGGAGGACGCACGGAAACGGCTTGCGCCAGTGGCGGAGTACGTCAAACGCTTCACGCTCTACTTTGACTCCAACGCTCACATCGACGCGGCATGGCTCTGGCGCGAACGTGAGACGATCATGGTCTGCCGGAACACGTTCGCATCCGTGATCCGCATGATGGAAGAGCGCCCTGACTTCACTTATACCCAGAGCTCGGCCGCTTACTATGACTGGATGGAGCGTCTCTACCCCGATCTGTTCCGGCAGATGACCGCTCGGGTGAAGGAGGGACGCTGGGAAATCGTCGGCGGCATGTGGGTCGAGCCCGACTGCAACCTCCCCTCCGGCGAATCCTGGGCCCGGCACCTGCTCTATGCCAAACGCTACTTCCGGTCGAAACTGGGGACCGACGTGAAGATCGGGTGGAATCCCGATTCGTTCGGCTATACTATGAACATGCCGGCCTTCTACGCGAACGCCGGCATCGACGCCTTCATCACGCAGAAGATCGGCTGGAACGATACCAATGTGTTCCCCTACCGCCTCTTCTGGTGGCAGTCGCCCGACGGTTCGCGCATTCTGAGCTACTTCCCGTTCGACTATGTGAACACGATCGACGATCCCCTCCGTCTCGTCGACTGGCTGCGCCAGTTTGAGGCAAACACCGGCTTCACGAAGATGATGATCCTCTTCGGCGTCGGCGACCATGGCGGCGGCCCTTCGCTCGCAATGCTCGACCGGATCGACCGGCTGAAGACAGTCGACCTCTACCCCCGCATCGAATACGGGACCGCAACGAAATATCTCGACTGGCTCCGCAGCCACGACCTTGCCTCGCTCCCCGTCTGGAAGAGCGAGCTGTATCTGGAATATCATCAGGGGACATTCACCACACAGGCAGCAATGAAGGCCTTCAATCGTTCCAGCGAGGTCCTTCTGACAAACGCCGAGAAAGTCTCCACCTTCGCTTCTCTGTGTGGCAGGCAGTACAACGGTCCCGCGATGGCCGATGCGTGGAAGAAGCTGCTGTTCAACCAGTTCCACGACATCCTCCCCGGATCAAGCATCCGGGAGGTATACATCGACGCGACCGAATCACACCGTGACGCAGCGGCGATCGGCACGTACGAGCTGACCAACGCCCTCGACCATCTTGTGTCACAGGTAAACACGTCCTCGTTCAAGGATGGAACTCCTTTCATCGTATTCAACTCACTCTCCTGGGAGCGGACAGACCTTGCGGAGGTTCGCCTCCCCGAGGGCGATGCGTCCCCCTATGCGGTGTTCAACAGCATGGCGAAAGAGATCCCGTCCCAGACCGTGCAGCATTCGCGGTACGACCGGCGGCTCGTTTTCATTGCCGAAAAGGTCCCGTCGTTCGGATACTCGACATACACTCTGCGGAAAAGGATCCCCGGGGCGATCACGTCGCTCATGCGCGTCTCCCCCTTCGCGCTGGAGAATGATCTCTTCCGGGTCGCCATCGACAGCGCGGGCGGGTGGGTGAAGAGCATTGTCGACAAAAGGAACGGCCGCGAGATCCTTGCCGGACACGGCAACGAGCTTCAGCTTCTGGAAGACCGCCCCAGGGCCTGGGATGCGTGGAATATCGGGCTAACCGGCACTCAATATCCGACATCGTTTCGAAAGGCCGAGGTTCTCGAGGCCGGTCCCGTCAGATCAGTCGTCCGCCTGCACCGCGACTATCTGAAACCCGGAACGAAGAAGGACTTTCCCACCGAAGATTTTCCCTCGTCGTTCTTTACGCAGGACGTGATCCTGTATAACGGGATCGACCGGATCGACTTCGCGCTGGATGCGGACTGGTGGGAGGAGAAGACGATGGCAAAGGTGGCGTTCCCGCTTGCGTTCACGGACACCGCTGCGACGTTCGAAGTGCCGTATGGAACAATCAGGCGTTCCACGCTGATGCGGAACAGCATGGAGACAGCACAAGTGGAAGTCCCCGCCGAACGGTGGGCTGATGTCTCCGCCGGCGAGTACGGTGTATCGCTTCTGAACAGGGCGAAGTACGGATACGACATCAAGGGCAACACGATGCGGCTCTCCCTGCTCCGCTCGCCGAAGTGGCCCGACCCCACTGCCGATCGCGGGCGGCATAGGATTCAGTACGCCCTCTATCCACACGCAGGCAACTGGAAGGAGGCCGGAACGGTCCAGCGCGGATATGAGTTCAACACGCCGCTGATCATCCGCATGACCCCACGTCACCCGGGTTCTCTCCCGGCAACCACCTCGTTCGTCGCCATCTCCCCCTCGAATCTGGTCCTCACCTCGATCAAACAGGGCGAAGAGGGGAACGCCTGGGTCTTGCAGTGGTATGAAACCGAAGGAAAGCCCTCAATGGCGCGCGTCGATCTCCCCGCGACTCCAAAGAGAGCTCTCCTCTCAAACTTCATTGAGGACGACGGCTCGCCGTTGACGGTTGAGGGAGAAACGCTGACGACGCCAACCCCTGCCCATGGCATCGTCACGGTCAAGGTGTTCTGGTGATTACTCCACTCCGTTTGCTCCGGCGCGACGACAAGCTGACGCTCGGCGGGGGAAACCGGCTGCTCTGGGCGCCGGCCTTCCCCCTCTTTCCCGATGCACCCGGGATCTGGGATGCAGCGGAGTACTACAACTACGAGCTGCGCCCGCTCTTTACCTGGACCCTGCTGCGCGACGACGGGAACGAAGTCCTGCTCCGCCCGGTCTCCCGCTCATGGGACCCCTCGGCACTGACAAAAACTTACGACGCTCGCCTCCCTCAGGGCTCGCTCGCAGTTACCGAAGAGATGTGCATCCTGCCGAACGATGTTGCGGCCTCCGGAATTTCCCTTCGGCTTCGCGGAGCACGCACGGCAAAGCTCCATCTGGTCGCCTGGACCGCTCAGGAGAACCTGCCGTCCGGTGGAACTTCCCGGCTGACCGAAGCAGAATGTGCGAACGGTGTTATTTCATTCCTCAAGCACATTGTTCCCCCCTCGCGACCTGAGCTCACCGTCGCAGTCACCTTCGGGATGAACAGAAACGCCCGCTCCTTCGTTCTGCAGTTATCCGAAGGAAAGTTTCCTCTTCCCCGTTGGGCGCTCACACCGATGGGCGAAAAATTCCGCCGCGGACTTCCCAACACAGTGCATCTGACGGGCGTGACGGACGAGGGGATCGTTTACGCCGCACTGCACATTCCCCTTACCCTCTCCGCGGGGAAACCGGACGCGGTCAGCATAGGGTTCGCGGCATCCCCTGCCGCGGAGCAATCACGGCGTGCGCTTCGGGACGCAATGCGTGCCGAATCTCCTGCAATGATCAGCACGTCGTCGTGGAGAGAGTCCTTCAACGGGGTCCCCCGCTTTGAGTGTTCGGACCCCTACATAGAGCGCTATTACTGGTACCGGTGGTACGGCCTGCGCCTGAACACACTCGCAGGCGACGAGGGAAATTACCGCAGTCCGGTGGTCTGCGAGGGGACAGGATATTTCCGCGCGCCGATCTCATACAGTGCGCCCTGTCATGTTCTGGAGAATCGGTGGCGCCATGATCCCTCGCTCGCCCGCGGGTCGCTCATGACGTTCATCGACAATCAACGTGAAGATGGTGGGTTCCCGGGTTACATCGACGTGAACCGCCGACGGGAGGAGATGTTTTATCATGCCCACTGGGGGGAGGCGCTTCAAGGCCTGCACGATCTCCACCCCTCCGTGCCGTTTCTCCGCGAAGCGTACGAAGGGCTCTCGCGCTACGCCCGTTATTTCGACAAACACCGTGACACCGAGGGGAGCGGGCTGTATACGATCAACAATCACTACGAGACCGGTCAAGAGTACATGCGCCGGTACACGGCCGTGCACCCGGAGGCGGACAGGGACAACTGGGGGCAGGTCTTCCGTCTGAAAGGAGTCGATGCCACCGTCTACCTGTATGTGTTGAAACGCGCGCTTGCCGCTGCCGCGCGCGAGCTGCACAAACCGGGCGAAGCGGAGCTGTGGGACATCGAAGCCGACAGGATCAGGCAGGCCGTTCGCACGATCATGTGGGATCCGACCGAGATGATGTTCTTCGACGTCGACCCGGCGACAGGCATGAGGACAATGGTCAAGGCGGCCGCCTGTTTCTACCCCTACATGACCGACATCGTGGAGACCGGGTACCTCGACGGGCTCAAGCGGCACCTGCTGAACCCTGCAGAGTTCTGGTCTCCGTTCCCGGTCCCCTCCACCGCGATGGACGACGAGACGTTCAGCGCAGAGCCCGAGTGGAAGGGAAAACGGATGAACTGTCCATGGAACGGACGCGTATGGCCGATGACCAACAGCCACATCGCCGAGGCGCTCGGGCGAACGGCCGTCCGCTTCAACGACACTCTCCTCCGCCGCCGAACGGCGGAGTTCATAGGCAAGTTCATCCACATGATGTCCTTCGACGGAGAGCCGGAGCGGCCCAACAGCTTTGAACACTATAACCCGCTGACCGGCACGCCAAGCGTCTATCGCGGGGTCGATGACTACCAACATTCCTGGGTGGTGAATCTCATCATCTCATATGTCTGCGGCATCCGCCCTGAACCGGGTGGATGCCTCGTCGATCCGTTTCCCTTCGGCCTCGCCAGGGTGTTCATCGACGACGTGCGCATGCGCGACAGGAAGTTGCGGGTCATCATCAAGGGGAGGAAGTTTTCCGTCTGGATGGACGGGAGACTCCAGGGTTCCTCGTCTCTCGGGCACCCCCTCAGGATTTTATTCCAATAGGAAAGGACGCCATTGGGAACACCCCAGCGGCCGAACACGCATACCTCTACGGCATGAAACTCTCGGACGAAGCCCTGACGGCGGCGAGAGCGCTTTTCCCCTACCTGCGCGAGGGGCGATTGTACATGAACCATGCGAGTACAAGCCCCCTCTCGAGCCGCGTGGTGTCGGCGCTCACGGCGTACCTCGAGCGCAGGTCGGCGGGGAAGCTGGAGACATACCCGCAGGACCGGGAGATGGTGGAGTCGTTGCGCGGGATCGTTGCACGACTCATCAATGCGGAGTCTTCGGAGCGCATAGCGATTCAGGGGAGCACAACAGACGCGATAAATGTCGTCGCGGCGGGGCTTCCCTGGCAAGCCGGCGACCGGGTCATCATTGGCGCGGTCGAGTTCCCCGCGAATGTCTACCCATACTTAAACCTGAAACAGTATGGAGTGGAAATCGATTTTCTCCGCGCGGACGATGGCCGCATCACGCCTGAGCTGATTTTCTCCGCCGTCACGCCACGCACCCGGCTTGTTGCGCTGAGCGCCGTTCAATATCTCTCCGGCTACCGGGCCGATCTGGATGCCGTCGGAGATCTCTGCAGGGACAGGGGGATCGTGTTCGCAGTGGACGGCATTCAGGCCGTGGGGGCCGTGCAGGTCGACGTGCAGCGATCGAAAATTGACTGCCTCTCCGCCGGCGCGCAGAAGTGGCAGATGTCTCCTCATGGCACCGGCTTCCTCTATCTGACAGAAGAACTCCAATCCCGCATCCGCCAGAAACATCTCGGGTGGTTCAGCGTCGAAGACCCCTGGCGATTCCACGACCACGACCAGGCGCTTGCCCGCGGTGCGCGACGTTACGAGGGGGGAAGTCTCAATATGCCCGGGCTCTGGGGAATGCAGGCAGCTCTGCAGACGATCATGGAATTCGGGCCATCACGCATTGAATCCCACATCCTTGCAATCACGGGGGAACTGATTGGGCAGTTGGGCGGGCTCGGCGGTGCGACGCTTGTTACACCGGAAGCCGATGCCGAGAGGGCCGGCATCGTCACGATTTCGCTGAACAAGGCGTTGGATGCGCGCGAAGTCTTCCGCCGGCTTGATTCGGAAGGTCTGACCATCGCTGTGCGGGAAGGCAAACTCCGCTACTCCCCCCATTTCTACAATTCGAGCGATGACATGCGCCGTGCGGCCGAACTGACGAAGGAATGCCTGACCCTTGCCTGAACTCAGGCCTGCACTCTCCCGCTTTGACCTGACCATGATCGCGATCGGGTCGACCATCGGCTCGGGCATTTTTCTTACGCCCGCCCTGATCGCCCAGTCGCTCCCCTCGGCGCCGCTCATCTTTGGAGTCTGGATCGCTGGAGGAGTGGTGGCACTCACCGGCGCGCTCACGTTCGCCGAGCTCGCGAGCCTCCTTCCCCGCGCAGGCGGCGTGTACGTGTATCTCCGCGAGGCATACGGGCCTCTGGCCGGGTTCCTGTACGGATGGGCATACTTTCTCGTGGTCAACACAGGCGGGATAGCCGCGCTGAGCCTGGCATTCGCAACCTACCTCGGGTACTTCATTCCGCTTGGCCCAAGCGGCATACGTACGGCGGCAATCATCGGACTTGTACTTGTGACGCTCCTGAACATCCGTGGCGTCAAGGCCGGCGGTGTGTTCTCCGATATCTTCACGCTTCTGAAACTTGCAGGCATCCTTCTCCTGATCGCCGCGGGGATCGGATGGGGATCTCTCCGTCACATTGACTTCGCCGCTCCCCTCGCAGGGAACGCCGGCGGACTCGGACTGTCGTTTGCCGTCGCAATGGTCGGGGTGCTCTGGTCGTATGGAGGGTGGCAGCACGCCTCCTTTGCCGCGGCTGAGGCAAGGGATCCGAAGCGAACCGTCCCTTTCGCGATGGTCGCAGGATCAATCGTCGTTGTGGCGGTCTACCTCCTTGCGAATCTCTCCTACATGATGCTTCTCCCCGTCCCGCTCATCGGCGGCTCGTCGCGCGTCGCGGCCGATGCGATGGAGTCGGTGATGGGGCCTGCGGGAGGGCAGGTGATTGCCGCCGCGATCTTCGTGTCGACATTCGGCACTGCGGGGATCTACACGCTGACCGCGCCGCGCATCTACTTCGCCATGGCACGCGACGGCGTCTTCTTCCGCGGACTGGCCTCACTCCATCCGCGGTACGGCACCCCCGCGCTGGCCATTACTGTACAAACCCTCTGGGCGTGCGCGCTCATTCTGTTCTGGGGAACGTTCGAGAATCTGATTTCGTATGTTGTATTTACCGACTGGATCTTCTTTGCGTTTGCCGCTGCTGGAATCTTCATCATCAGGGAACGCTCCCCGGGGATCGAGCGCGGGTTCTCAACGCCGGGATATCCATTCACGCCGGTCGTCTTCATCGCTATCTCGGTCTGGTTCGTTGTGAACACACTGATCTCGAAGCCGGAGCAGGCATGGGCTGGACTGTTCTTCCTTGCTGCGGGCGTTCCGGTGTTCATCTACTGGAGACGGCGGTCAAACCGTGAGGGGGGCGCGAAACGCGCCCCCGACCCCAAAGGGCAGAATGTATTCCCTCCCTACCCCTGAGGGCAGAATTTATTC
>JBFLYO010000024.1:0-60276 GCA_040756745.1 Bacteroidota bacterium | reverse complement strand
GGGATTCGTGCCAATGGCCAGACTCACATTGCGGGTGTCCGTCGTGACGAGGTTACCGTTGGCATCCTCGATCCTCACCGTTACCGCAGGCGACATCGTTGCCCCGGCAACCGTGTTCGAGGGCTGCACGCCAAACGTAAGCTGTGCTGCCGGGCCCGGATCAACGGTAAACGATGGGCTGTTCCCCGGAAGAAGCGGATCGCCAGCCGTCGCGCTTGCGGTCAGGATCACCCCAGACTCAGCTTTCGTATAGGTTACGCCGGTTACGGTTGCCGTGGAATCGCCCGAGTTAATGATCGCTGTGAGAGTACCCCCGAGTGTTCCGGTTCCCGTGTTAAGAGTGAGCGTAACCGTCGTATTCGTGATCACGGTGTCCGGTTGCTCGAGAGCGTTCTTCGCTACTACCACGACGTTGAATGGCGCGCCGGCCTGAGGGTTGACACCGCCATTGACGGACGTGACAACAAGATGCGTCGCCTGCGCACGGGCAGTCGAGCTGCTGAGAAGCAGAATGGTGAAGAAGCCGCTGATCAGAAGAACGGTCTTTTTCATGCCGATGTCAGAGTGAGAGAATCAGATCGCCGGCCGTTGCGGCGGCGCTTCAGGGCCTTCCTGGGGGATTCGGAAAGTCCGAAGGGGGGATTACAGGGGGTCCACCTCCGCCATTCCCTTTGGAAGAAAGAAGTACGGCGGTCAGCACGCCGCCAAGGACGGCCGCCCCGCCGACGATCCACACAATGGAACTGATCCCGCCGGACACCGGGGCGCCCGGCTGGGCTTCGATAACAAAGAAGCAATCTTCTCCCGGAAGCCCGTTCGGGAACTCATCCGTCAGCTTCCAGGTGATCCTCCGGTTCTCTCCCGGGATCACCGCGGGGCCGACGTCTCCCGAGGTGGCGACCGGGACGTATGAATAAGTTTTCTCAAACCGTCGCTTCAGAATCACCGTCACGTTATAGACTTGCTCCGCAGGGGCGATGAGATCGTAGTAGATCTCGACGACCTGTCCCGTCACGCGGAAGCTGACGTTCTTTGTGGTCGGCTCCTCACCCTGCGCGCGGGTTCGCAGTGGAATGACGGGGAGAAGCATCAGGCAGGCCATGACAAAACATAGCCGCCTGGAACGGAGCTGGAAGTTCTGCAGCACGCCCATCAGGTGTATCGAAATGAAATGCCTGGAATGAGGGATGCGTATGGATGTTGCCGGACTATCCCGTCTAATATAGTGGAAAATTCGGAATTAAAGCAGTGCTCAAAAACACATGGCCCGACAATCGGCACAACTCTTGCAGGGCCCCTTGTGCCCCTTCTCACACTATTCCGACAGCAGGCAAATCCCCCGTAAATATATTACCGGCGAAATGAAAAGTGGACTGTGACGGGAGTCAAGTGTGATGAGAGGGAGAGGGGAAGACAGGGGGAAAAGGAACAGAAACGCGCGAAGTTGGCAATATGCGGTCGCAAAATGAGGATGTAAACGAATACGTGTGGAAAAATGCAACAAAAAAGGGGGCCTTTTCGGCCCCCGTTTTTGAACGTCACCGACACTCCTTACTTCAATAACACCATCTTCCGGCTGCTGACGTATTCTCCCGCCGTAATTGTGTAGACGTACACTCCGGTGGGCAGACCCGCTGCATCAAATGTGGCGCGATGCAGCCCGGCCGGGAGGTTTTCGTCGACAAGCGTCTTGACCTCTTGTCCGAGCATGTTGTAGACGGTCAGGTTGACGTGCGACGCCTCAGGAATGGCGAATTCAATCCGCGTCGTTGGGTTGAAGGGATTCGGATAGTTCTGTTCGAGCGCATACGAGGTGGCAACCCCCGGGAGCTCTACCACGTCGTTGGGCCAGGTCCCAACGGCGTTTGCCAGGAGAACGAACGCGCCGAACTCGTTGCTCGTGTGCTGCGGAAGCGAGCGGCCGGGGCGATTCGCGGGGATCGACCGGGGGGCGGCGATGGGGCTTCCCGAGCCCGGCATCGGAATGGTGATCGCACCCCCCGTATAGTTGCCGGACGTGATCGGCGTGCCGAAATAGTTCTGCACATCCCTCACCTGGTATTTGTCGCCGACATTCAGCACTCCCGCCGGGAGCGTCACCGAGACGCTTGACGCGCCGCTGCCGTTAAACACGATGATGCTTGCACGACGCGGCTCGTACCGGTCGGCGTACCGGTTCGCCCTCACAAACACCTGATTGCCGCTGGAGGTGAACACGTTCCCGCTTTTCGCCGCATAGGTATTGGCGGGATGTTCAACGGCGCCTCCCCTGAAGAAGTAATTGTCCGTGTATACCGCGTTCTCGACGCCGTCCCCGTTGTAACCGAGCCAGAAATCGGCACGATAGAAGAAGTTCGACCGCCACTCCGGGTTCAGATTCCTGCCCGAACCCGTCTCGAAGTTCCCGTAGAGCGCGATCACGTTTTTCCCGTCGTACAGCGTGTGCCCGAAGAACGTGTTGCCTATGAAAGAAATATCATCGAGCCGCGCGTTGGAGGATCCCGCCATGTGCGCTGGAAAGATGCCGAACATGTTGAAGAAAAAGTTGTCCTGAACATACTTCCTCCCCGGCGCGATGTTCTGGCCGTAAATGCCGTAGCCGTTTGCATGTTCGGGGTCGTCCATGCGGCCATTGTAGTAGACGAGACAACCGTACACTTCCGAATTGATCGCCGCCCAGTACGGGTTGATTCCTGTGGCCCCTTCGTCATGAATGATGACGTTGATGAGTTTGTTCGAGGTGCTTGCCGCGAAGTTGACGCCTGCTTCGCCTCGGGGTGGGTTCGGGTTTGAATTCATGACCTCGAAACCCCAAAACCAGGTGTAGGCCCCCTTCAGCCAGAGTGCGTTGTCATTCGTCCCGTTGTTATCAATCACCGCCCACTCCCCCGGGTATGATCGGACGACGACGGGCGATGAAGCAGTGCCGACCAGGGAGCTTTCAAACGTCCCGCGATAGACTCCCCCATGGAGCCAGACCGTGTCACCCGGAAGGATGACACCCGTCTTGTTGAATGCGGTCCTCAAATCCCACGGCCTCGATGCACTCCCATCCCCCGACGAGGATCCATTCGGCCGGACATGGAACCCCCGGCCAAGAGCGAAAAACATGGGGAAGAGGAGAACGAGGAGACCAAGTGCAAACCGCGTCTTTGCAACGCTTTCAGTGTGCCGCATGGCGTTTCCCCCCAATTTTAAGTGGATTTGATCGTCCTGTATGACTCTCAGGACACAACGATTATATAAATATTCGCAATATTTGTCAAGCAATTCATCAGTAAAATATTGCGAACTTGAATTTTATTGCTCTAATGTGTTTGCGTAGGCTGGCTCAATCCCCATGCCAATCTGTGCTGTGGATCACAGATCGGTGCACAATGTGTTGGCGTGTCGGGAATTAGCCGGATTTCACGACGGATGCGCAGAGGGGGAGAAACAAGACGAGAGATGCGACAGAAGTTTCTACACCGGAGAGAAGAAAGCGGGCACGCAGGGAAAAACAACTGCGGAAATCAACGCAGAAGAACCATCCTCTTTACATATGAATGGTCACCGGCCACGAGACGATAGAAATACACGCCGCTTGCAGACCGCAATCCATCGAAGACCGCGGAATGATTCCCCGCTTCGAGCATGCCGTCGACAAGTGTACTGACCTCCTGCCCCAGGATGTTCGTCACCGATAAGCGGACATACGTGCGGGCAGAAAGCATGAACGTGATCGTGGTGGAAGGATTGAAGGGGTTGGGATAGTTCTGCGCGAGGGCGTACTCACCGACGTATGGACTCCCTCCTACCGCCAGCGGCCAATCGCCCCTCTGGAGGTTGGCCAGGAGCACAAACGCACCAAACTCCCTGTCTGTGTGAGAAGGAAGCGAACTCCCCGGACGGTGCGCCGGGATCGATCGGGGTTGCATGATTGGCGAACTGGACCCGGGCATGGGAATCACGATTATGCTGTCGGTGAAAACGCCGGCCGCCACCGGAGGACCGAGGTAGTTCTGAACATCGCGGACCTGGAAGCTGTCCCCCGGCACAAGCACGCCCGGCGGGAGCTTCACCGTCACCTGCATCGCACCCCTCCCGTTCAGCACGACGATGTTGGCCCGTCGCGGGTCGTACGAATCGGCGAATCTGTTCGGGCGCACGATGACGGTGTCTTCATCCGACGTAAGGACATTGTCCGCCTTCAGGCGATAGGTGTTCGCAGGATGTTCGCTCAGCTCGCCGCGGTAGAAGATGTTCCCCGTTACAGTGGCGCTGTCAACGCCGTCGCCGTTGTAGCCAAGCCAGAGGTCCGAGCGGTAGAAGAAATTCGATTTCCACTCAGGCTCCAGATTCTTCCCCGCCCCCGGCTCGAAGTTTCCGTACACCGCAATGACGTTCTTGCCGTCGTACAGCGTGTGTCCGAAGATGACATTCCCTTCGAAACTCATCCCATCAATTTTCGCCGTCGACGATCCCGCCATGTGGGCGGGAAACACCCCGAACATGTTGAAGAAGAAATTGTCGGCGATGAGTTTCCTGCTCGGGGCGGCATTCTGGCCGTAAATCCCATAGCCGTTCACGCGGTTGGTGTCATCGAACCGGCCATTGTAGTAGACCAGACACCCGTAGATTTCTGCATCAATCGACGGCACATACGGATTGATGCCGGTCGAGCCCATGTCGTGCACGAGCGCATTGATCAGTTTGTTTCCGATGCTCGAGGTGAAATTCACGCCGCCTTCATTGCGTGGAGGCGACGGGTTCGAATTGGTCACCTCAAGCCCCCAGAACCAGGTGTAGCCCCCCTTCAGCCAGAGCGCCATGTCATTCGATCCGCCGTTGTCGATCACTGCCCACTCTCCCGGGTAGGAGCGCACAAAGATAGGCGCCGCCGGCGTCCCCGTAAGAAAGCTCTCAAATGTCCCCCAATATCTTCCGCCATGCAGCCAGACCGTGTCTCCGGGCAGAACGACTGCCGTCTGCGTAAGCGCTGTCCTGAGATCCCAGGGGCGTGTCGCGCTCCCATCCCCCATCGGAGAACCTCCGGGGTGCACGTGAAATTGGCCCCCCGTGGCAGCCCCGCTCCCTGCAATCAGGAGGGCGAGGACGCACCGAACGAAGGCCTGAGTCCGCCCTTCCGGCCTGTGCGAGACGTTGATCATGATCTATTGCCCTGATCGCCTGATAATGAACACGGCGAACTCCGGAGCGGTATGCGTGGGGACAACGGCAGGCGTCCCGACCGGGGACGCAACGCTCAGCCCCGTCATCGGGATTGTGAGCGCCCCCCCGGTGTATTTCCCCGAGAGCACAGGTGCGCCCGTCCAGTTCAATGCGTCGCGCAGTTCGAACTCATCACCCGGCTTCAGCCCTGCCGCCGACACGTCCACATGGACCGACCCCTCCCTGCTCCAGTTGTAGATGATGATGTTCGCCCTTCCCCGTTCATACCAGTTGGGACGGACGAAGACGTTTGTCCCCTTCGGCGCCGAGAGATAGGTGTTGCCGTCCCCGGAAAATCCGTTGGTCCTGTAGAACGTGTTCACCATGATCCTTGGATCCTCGCCACTCACATCGAATGCGCCACCGATGAACCAATTGCCTGTCAGCACGAGGTTTTTCGTCCCTGCGAAATACCCGAAGGTGTTCCGCGCGCCGGCGGTCGGCGTGGCAGGGTAATACGAGTGATTGTCACGGAACGTGTTTCCCTGCGCCGTCACTCGGGCCGAACCGATGAAGAAATTCCGCTCGTACTGGATCCCCCGCCAGAGGATGCCGCTGTTGTAGATCACGTTTCCTTCGAACAGGAAGTCGTCGAGCTTATTCCGCTCCGTGTAGGCATGAAGGCCGAAACCCCACGAAAAAGGAACTACGTTTTCCTTGAACGCTTTCACGCGCCCCACGTCGTTTTGAGTATAGATGCCGTATCCCTTTCCCGGAATCTCCGACTGCCCGCCGTTGAAGTAGATGAGGCAGCCGTACACTTCCGCGTCCGCGGCAGCAGAATAACAGGTGATCCCGCTGCCGGGATGATCATGGATGATCAGGTTGATGAGCTTCTGTCCGGGCCCCCCCATCGAGACCCCCGCGTCATTATAAATCGCGCCGGATGAGTTGCGTATTTCAAATCCCCAGTACCAGGTGTATTCTCCCTGCACAAAGAGCCCGAACCCGTTTATCCCCTGCACGTTGTCGAGCACTGCCCGCTCTCCCGGATATTGCTTCACGATAATGGGTTTCCCCGGCGCTCCCCTCAGCGTGCTGGTGAACACCCCTTCGTACGTCCCTCCGTGCAGCCACAACGTGTCCCCCGGCTTCAAGGCAGCCGGATGACCGAGCGCGTACGCCAGTGACCAGGGGTGACTCTTGCTCCCCTTCCCAGCCGCCGTGCCGTGGGGCGCGACGTGAAACCGGCCGCCAGTGAATGCGCCGCCCGGAACCGCAATCACGCATGCGACGGCCAGTACGAGAAGCGTTTTCGTCATCGCGTCCCCCTGCGACTGATTTCCGCCAGCAGCCGCAGGAGTTCGCGCGCGACATGTTTCCTGCCGAACTCATTGAGATGTCCACCGTCGCGCGTGTACGCGGGAACCAGTGTGTACGCCTCCTTTCCTCCCGATTCAAACTTGCTCACGGTGCCGTCGGGGGACATCGCCTCAATCGCTGCAAGATCAAACAGCGGCTCATGTGCATAGCGCTGACGAAGCATCGCATTGAACTCCGTCCGCTTGATGCTTGCGGCATCCCATTCGTCATCGCGGCCCAGGAGTGCTTTTGCGGTCCTCCGCCACCAGGCAGTCCGTTCGGTGAGCGGGACGGTGACATGGACGAATGTCACACCGGGGAATCTGCGCTTCAGATCCTCCATCGTTTCCGTATAGTACCGGAACATCCGTTGCACGTCCGTGTGCTGTTTGATATCGACGTAGCAGAACTTGAGGAGGGCGATATCAAGGGAATCGGCCGCCAGACGCTCCACCACGCTCCGGAACGCATCGCATTTGGTATCCGGCTCGGAATTCTTTCCCACCAGCGCGTCAGCGAAGTAGGGTTCTTCAGGACCTGTGAGCGAATCGAGAGGGACGACGCGCATCCGCGCTCCCGCCGCCGCGGCGAGGTCCCGCACTCCCTGCATGATGTCCACGCCGACCGATTGATGGCCGAAGAAGATCCTCTTGTTGGCCGCCGCCTCAATATCGCTTCGCAACGCATCGTCCATTGGTGTGCCACTCCTCTGTTCGTGATCGGCGCAGCCGGCGGAGAGCAGAACGGCCGCGGCCGCAGCGATGACCGTACCCCGGATCTGTTTCCTCTTCACTCCCGACATTTCTGCCCCCGATGCTTGTTGAACTCTGTCCAACGATTCCCCGCCAGGTCATTCATCTGAGCAGGAGCATGCTGCGGGCTTCCTCGCTCCCGTTGGCACGCAGGACATACCAGTACACCCCGCTGGCGATGCCACGCGCAGTGAAATCGACCCGGTGCCTCCCCGCCGCCCTGTACCCATCGATCAACCGGGCCACCTCCTTGCCCAGCGTATCGAACACGATGAGCTGGACCTCCGATGCGACAGGAACATCCACGACAATGGTCGTGCCGGGATTGAACGGATTCGGAAAATTCTGTTCCAGGGCGAACTCCCGAGGCGACGGCCCGCCGGGGGGAGGCGGCCCGGCCACGACGACACGTGCGCTCGTCGTCGCCACACCCCCCGGACCAGAGAGTGTCAATGTGAAGAGTGTCGTCGCCGGAACATGCACAGACCGCGATCCGTTCAACGGAACCGATCCGATGCCGTGGTCGATGCTTGCAGTGGCGGCGTTGAGCGACGTCCACGAGAGGGTCACGTTCCCCCCCAGTTCCCCCAGCGAATCGGGGTCGGCGTCCAGCGATCCCTGCGGCTGGGCGGCAATGCTTTGCGTCGGCAGAATGACGAACGTGCCGAACTCAGGCGCAGTATGTGTCGGCGTGACGGCCGGCGTACCGACCGGTGTCGCAACACTGAGCCCCGTCATCGGGATCGCAACTGAACTCCCCGTATATGTTCCCGTCACCACCGCCGGGCCGGTCCAGTTCAAGGCGTCGCGCACTACAAACCCGTCACCCGGCCGCAGTCCCGCCGCCGACAGGTCGACACTGACCGAACTCGCCCGGCTCCAGTTGTAGATGATGATGTTTGCTCTCCCCCCCTCATAGGCGTTTGGACGGACGAAGATGTTTGTGCCCGACGGCGATGTGAGGTACGTGTTGCCCGAACCGGAGAAGCCGTTGGTCCGGTAGAATGTGTTGCCGGTGATCGTCGGGTTCGTGCCGCTCACGTCGAATGCGCCGCCAACGAACCAGTTCCCGGTCAGCACAAGATTCCTGGTCCCGCCGAAATACCCAAACGTATTGCGCGCACCAGCAGAGGGCGTTGCGGGGTAATACGAATGGTTGTTGCGAAAGATGTTATCGGCCGCCACGACGCTGGTGTCATCCGATCCGATGAAGAAATTCCGCTCGTATTGGCTACCGCGCCAGAGAATTCCACTGTTGTAGATGACATTTCCTTCGAACAGGAAATCGTCGATCTTGTTCCCCGCCGTGTAGGCGTGGAGGCCAAAGCCCCAGGAGAACGGGATAATGTTCTCCTTGAAGGGCTTCACCCGTCCCACGTTGTTCTGCGTGTAGATCCCATACCCGCGGTTCGTTTGATCCTCGGTCTCTCTCCCGTTAAAATAGATCAGGCACCCGTACACTTCGCCGTCTGCCGCTGCGGAGAACGATGTCACGCCCGTAGCCAGGTTATCATGGATGATCATGTTGATGAGTTTCTGACCCGGTCCTCCCATGGCAACGCCCGAGATGTTCCAAATCGAGGACGACGTGTTGCGGACTTCGAATCCCCAGAACCAGGTGTAGCTTCCGCTAATGTAAAGCCCGAACTCCTTCACGCCGGCGACATTGTCCAGGATGGCCCGCTCACCCGGGTACTGCCGGACGATGATTGGCTGGCTCTGCGTCCCGTTCAGATTACTGCGAAATGTCCCTGAGTAGAGTCCGCCGTGCAGCCAGAGGGTGTCGCCGGGGCGAACAGCCGCCGGCTGATTCAGCGCGGTCTGCAGGTCCCAGGGATCATTGCGCGAGCCGTTGCCGCCCGGACGCCCTGTCGGCGCGACGTGGAATTGACCCGCCTCTGCGGATCCCAGGAGACCCAGCAACAGGAGCCCCGCCCAACTGAGCATGCGTCCGCAAGTCCGCGATTGCTCCGACACGTTCCTCACGGGTTCATCCCCTCTCCGGATCATCAGTTGTAATTCAGAGCCGTGGGCGTTACATTGTGCAACGAAAGACAGCAATCCGACACTACAGGGATCACTTCATGGTGAAGTCTGACTTCATGAGGAGGTACAACCTCTCGCAGGGGGGAGTACTGCGCAAGCTTCTTACCTGCTATCGCTCCCCCGGCCTCCACGCCGTCATCATCTTCCGGTTCGGCCACTGGCTCCTCCACCAGTCACTGCCGGTGAAGTTCCTGCTCAAAATCTTCTACGTATATCTGAACCACCGGATGATGGCGAAATGGGGGATTCAAATCGACGTGGAGACGAAGATCGGCGAGGGATTCCTCATCTTCCACTACGGCGGCATCTTCGTTGGATCCGAGGCCGTCATCGGCAACAACGTCAGCATCTCTCACAACGTCACTATCGGCCTCTCGGGCGAAGGGCGCCGGCGGGGAGCTCCCGTGATCGGAAACAACGTCTACATCGCCCCCGGGGCAAACGTCTCAGGGAAAATCCGCGTGGGGAACAATGCGAGAATCGGCGCGAATGCCATGGTCAACAAGGATGTCCCCGACAATGCGCTCGTGCAGGCCCCCCCAATGCAGGTCGTTGTGTTCCCGTCGTTATACGCCGAAAAGGATTCCGTGCCCCGCCATGGCGGGTAACCTGCCACCTCTTGACGAGGCGGGAGACCCGCCTCCTACGCCGTCCGCTTGATCTTTCCCCCCTGCGTCTTCGGCAGAGAAGCAACAAATTCCACGATCTGCGGCACCTTGAAGTCTTCGAGGAACCGGCGGCAGTGTGCCTTCACTTCCTGTGCTTCGATGGTCCGGCCGTCCTTCAGGACGATCTCTGCCCGCACCGCCTGCCCCAACACGGGGTCGGGCACGCCGATCACCCGCACCTCGTGCACTGCGTCCATCGTGTAAATCACATCCTCGATCTCGATCGGGCTCACCTTCTCCCCACGGCTCTTGATCAGTTCGTCGGACCGCGCTACAAAATGGAAGTACCCGTCATTGTCCATCGTAAAGAGGTCTCGCGTCCGCAGCACTTTTTCCCATGGATAGGGCCCCGGGATCAGCGCCTTCGCCGTCCCTTCCGGATCGTTCCAGTATCCCTGCATGAGCGTCGAGCCCCGCACGATCATCTCTCCCACGTGACCGGGGGGGAGCCGTTTGCCGTCGGCGTCCTCGACCCAGAGCTCGACATTGGGCATGCCGGTGCCCACCGAGGTCGTGCGTGTCTCCACTTCCTCGGGAGGAAGGTAAGTGGTGCGGAGGCACTCCGTCAAACCGTGCATCAGGAAGATCTTCGTCGTCGGGAAGACCTTGCGAAGCCGCGGGACGAAGCTTGCCGGGAGTGCAGCCGCCGCGTTCGTGATGTACCGCAGCGATGAGAAATCTTCCTTCTCCAGCCCCTCCAGTTTCAGGAGGATCGCCCACATCGTGGGAGCCCCCGCCATCCCGGTGACCTTTTCCTCCTTCATCCGCTTGATGATCTCGTACGGATAGCCGAGGCCCTTCTCCAGCACCACCCGTCCCCCGGTCCGGAACGTGACCAGCACCTGCAGCAGACCGTAACTGGAGGAGAGAGGGAGCACATTGAGAATTACGTCGTCCTCGTTGTTATCCAGATATTGCTTGACGGACTCGACCGCCGTATCGATGGACCGGTGGAGGTGGGTGACTCCTTTGGGCTTTCCGGTGGACCCCGACGTGTAGATAATCGCGGCAAGATCGACGTCGATGAGGCGGACGTTCGGCGGAGCGTACCCGTGTGCCAGGATTGTGCCAAGTCCCACGCCGTCGAGGGGAGGAACATCGCCACCCGCCCACACAGTGACCGGCTTCACGGCGTTCGCCGCCAGGGCCTGCGCCACCACTCCCTGCTTCAGCGGGGAGGCAACGAGGAACGAGGCGTTGCAGTTTTCGAGGATATACGCCAGCCGTTCTGTCGGGGTGACCGGATTGATCACGACGATGCACCCCCCCGCCTCCAGCACCCCGAAGATCGCAACGACGGTCTCCGGGCTGCTGTCGATGAAGATCGCGACCCGGTCCCCCCGCTTCAGTCCATTCGCAACCAGGTATCCTGCGAACGACGATGCAGAAGCCGCAAGGTCCCGGTATGTGACCCGCTCTGTGCCGGAGACAAGGGCCGTCTTGTCCGGCACTGCCCGGGCAGACCGGCTGAGATATTCGCGCAACAACATGATGTCATGCTTTCGGTGTCGGGAGTTTGCCTGCCATAAACGAAGATATCTTGTCAACGCTGTCAAAATTGTCGGCTACGAGCTCGCTGTCCGCGAACTTCACCCCACAGGTGCCCTCCAGAAAGGCGATGAGCTCGAGGATCCCGGTGGAGTCGACCACGCCGGTCCCCAGCAGGGACTGGTCGTCCTTCACCGTAATGTGATCGTCGAACAGAAAGTTCTTGCGAATGAATTCATGGACTCTTGAACGGATGTCCGCCTCTGTCATGCTGTTCCCGAAAGTTGTTGTAACGGTGCGCGATCGATCATGGTGGTATACACTATGCCGCCGCCCGGCGCGCTGCCGTCGCCGCGGATGAATTGCTGATGGAGGAGCTGGACGGAGATCAGACCGACGAGCCCCATGTTGTCCGCATTGCTGAAGACCGCCTCGCCACCCGATTCCCGTGCGCGTGCGAGACACTTCGCATAGAGCCCACGCACCGCCCCGGTCTCGAGGAGTCCTGCCTGATGGAGCGAGTCCTCGGACAGCAGCTCTGCGACGTACTCCGGTGCGTCCCCCTCGACAAAGCTCGCGGCATCGGGAGCACGGTAGGGTTGTTTCGGCCTGTTAATAATCTTCTCGGGGATCGCGCCCCGAGCCACGCGCTTGAGGATAAATTTCTCATTGAGGCCGGCGAGCTTGTATTCGGGTGGAAGCCCGTTGCAGAAGTCCATCACCTCGGCATCGAGGAAGGGGAAGCGACCTTCGACGGAATGCGCCATGAGCATGCGGTCCCCCTGAGAGGAGATCAGGTATCCGGACAGGAGCGTGACCACTTCGAGGTATTGCGCCTGGCCAAGCGGATCCCAGCGCCCGAACTGGGGGGGCAGCTCGGCCAGGAGGTCCTGCGGCGGCTGTGCTGCAACGGCTGCCCGGATGTCGGGGGAGAAGAACCGCTTCAACTGTGACGTGGTCCACCAGCGCGGGTCGTGCGAGAAGCCGGGTTGTCCGGCGCGATCGAGCCCTTTCTTCCAGAACTGGAGCGCCATCCCTTTGGCCTGCTGGGGTGACCGTGCAAGGTAGGGGTAGAGCCGCTCGAAAAGCCGCGGCCTCACGGTGGATTCGGGCTGACGCGACCAGAAGTGGCGTATCTTTGCCTCGCGGAAGATATCGTAGCCCGCCAGCATTTCGTCCGCGCCTTCACCCGTGAGAACCGCTTTGATGCCGGAGTCCCTGACGAGCTTCGACAGGAGATACAGCGGAGCCGGCGCGGTGCGGAGGATGGGACGCTCCGCGTGGCGGACCACCTCGGGAAACACCTGTGCAATGTCGCTTCGGCGGATGACGACTTCCTGGTGGTTGCTGTCGATCGTCGCCGCCATCGCCCGCTGATATTCCGTCTCGTCGTACTCGGCGTCCTCGAACCGGATGGAATAGGTCTGGAAGACCCCTTCTTTGGCTTTCCTCCCCATCCAGGCGGTAAGCGAGCTGTCGAGCCCGCCTGAGAGGTAACTGCCGACCGGTACATCGGCGCGCAGGATGCGGAGGCGCGTTGCCGTTTCGATCTTCTCGGCAAGCGCTTCGGTCGCCTGATCGAGCGTCAGGGGGTACTCTTCGGGCGCGGAGACCGGATACGACGGCCGCCAGTAGATCGTATCGCGAGACGAACCGTCCCCCTCATAGGTCCGCGTCGATCCTGGTGCGAGCTCTTCGATCCCCTTGAAGAGAGAGACCGGCGGGAGTGAGGCCCAGTAGGTGAAGGTCTGATCGAGCCCGCGAGGGTCGATTTCGCGCGGCACGGAAGGATCTGCGAACATCGCCTTCGCTTCGCTCGCGAACCAGACGCGGCCGTCGCGCTCACGGACGTAGAGCGGCCGGACACCGATGCGGTCGCGGGAGAGAATGAGCCGCCGGGCCCGGCTGTCCCAGATCGCGAGCGCCCACTGGCCATTCATCTTCGGGAAACAGCCATCGCCCCATGCTTCGTAGGCATGCACGATCACCTCAGTATCGGAGTTTGTGCGGAAGCGGTGGCCAAGCGCAAGAAGGTCTCGCTTGAGCTCAACGTAGTTGAAGATCTCTCCGTTGAACACGATCCAGAGCGAGCCGTCCTCGTTGGCGAGCGGCTGCTGGCCGGTGGTAAGGTCGATCAGAGAGAGCCGCGCATGCACAAGTCCCGCACGCACGTCGCGGTACATCCCGTACTCGTCCGGGCCTCGATACCGGATGGCGCTGATCATCGCGGTGAGCAGTTCACGCGACGGCGTCTCGTGCCTGTCCCTGAAGTTCACTATGCCGGCGATCCCGCACATGGCAATTCAGTTGTGAAGGGAATGTGCAACTGCTTCCTGTTTGAGCTCCGTGATTTCCGGAACGTCGGTCATCAGCAATGCCGGCAGGTGGAGCGGACGGGTGGTCCGGCGTTTTACTTCGATGTCGCGGTACACCCACTCGACCTGTTCGAGCGTGAGGCCGACGACGGGCGCCACCTCGGCCGGTGGAACCTCGTGGTTGTGTGCATAGAGACACAGGTCCATCTTGTCGTATGGGAGGGCAAAATAGAACTCTTCCTGAGTCTGCGGGAGGGAAAACGTATCTGTGGTGGGCGTGCGGTTGCAGATCTCATCAGGCACGCTGAGCGCGCGCGCCATGGCATACACCTGAGTCTTGTACAGATGGGCAATCGGCTTGAAGTCCGCCAGCCCGTCTCCCCCTTTGACGAAAAATCCCTGGTCGTATTCGAGGCGGTTCGGCGTCCCGCAGACCGCGTAATTGAGGCGGTCGGCGTGATAATAATCCAGCATCTTCCGGGTGCGCTGCTTGAAATTGGTGGCCGCAACGAGCTGCAGGTAGGCCGCGGCAGGCATCCTCTCACTAGTGACCTCACCGTTCGGCATCTGCACGGTCAGCCGGGAGATGTTCAGCCGGTTGCCGGAGAGTATCGACGGGAGCGTAATCTTGAACTTCCACCCGTCGTTGTACTCGGGGAAGACCATCCGCACCGCCTGACGCTGCGAGTGATAGCACCCGGCGGCTTCGAGGAGAGGAGCGATCTCGACGGTTTCTGAATGAATGCCGAGTTTGTCGATCAGCAGCCTGCCGAACCTGAGCGATTCCGGCGAGGAGTCGCGCTCGGGGAGGAAGAGGGCGAGGACGTTGTCCTTGCCGAGAGCGTGAGTGCAAAGCGCGGCGCACAGTGCGCTATCGATCCCTCCTGAGACCGACACGACCGCCCCCTTCCGCTTGAGGGTTTTCAAGACGGCATCACGGATGGCGCCGGCGATTTCCTTGATCTCCGACTCCATGTCGAGGCGGAGCACGTCTTTGTGAAACTTCATGATGAGCAACGAGTGGGTGAACGAGGTTCGGGACAGTAGTGCAATGTACGCCAAGATGGGGATGACTTCAAGTGACGCCCGTCAAGGCGCAAAACCGCAGTTTTTCGTTGTACAGGGACTTACATCTGCTCCGGCGCGGAAACCCCAAGAATTGTGAAGCCGTTGCGCAGGACGATGCGTGTCGCGCGGCAAAGAGCCAGGCGGGCCCGTGTGAGCGCGGCGTCCTCCGTTACCACCCGGCATTCATGATAGAACTTGTGGAATGCTGTCGCGACCCCCTGGAGGTAGTCAGCGAGCCGGTGAGGTTCAAAGGCACCAGCGCATGACTCAACCATTTCGGGGAACAGGAGGAGGGTTTTGATCAGATCGATTTCGGCCGGCGCCGCAAGGAGCGCAAGGTCGGGCGGTATGGCCGTCGACTCTCCCGAAGTGCCGGCATAGCGCAGGATGCTGCAGATCCTCGCATGGGCGTACTGGAGGTAATAGACGGGGTTCTCGTCGGAGTGCTTCTTCGCCAGGGCAAGATCGAAGTTCAGGTGGCTCGAGGCGGTACGCATCAGGAAAAAATAGCGAACCACGTCGGCCCCCACCTCGGCGATCAGCTCGTCGAGCGTGATGAAGTTGGCTTTCCGCGTCGACATCTTCACCACCTCCCCTTCCTGGAGGATGGTGACGAACTGATGGATGAGCACTTTGATTCTGGTGACGTCGTAGTCGAGTGCTTTCAGCGCGGCCAGCACATCCGGGTACGTGGCAACATGGTCGGCCCCAAAGACATCGATCATCAGATCGTACCCCCGCCGGAATTTTTCACGATGGTAGGCGATGTCGGGGAGGCGGTACGTGGGTTCGCCGGAACTCTTCACGATCACCTTGTCCTTTTCCCCGCCCAGTGCGCTGGTCTTGAACCAGACCGCCCCCTCCTGTTCATAGACGAGTCCGTGCGCCCGGAGGGCCTCGACGGCCTCGGCCACCTTCCCCTGCTCGTAGAGCCAGTGCTCATTATAGAACGATTGGAACTCGATCCCCAGCGATTTCAGTGTCTTCTTGATGTCGGCGAAGATTTCTGACTCGGCCTCCTCCTTGAACCTACCCTCTGCAGGCTCCGTCCGGAGCGCGTCGCCGTGGGCATCTTTGAGATGCCTTGCGATGTCCCGGATATACTCTCCCTGGTAGTAGTCGTCGGGGAAGGGCTGCGATTCGCCGAGCAGGTCGAGGTATCGGAGCCGGACGGAATCGCCGAGGATGCGCATCTGGCGGCCGGCGTTGTTGAAATAGTACTCCCGTTCAACGGCGTGGCCCGTCCATTCCAGCAGATTGGCGATCGTATCGCCGTACACCGCGCCCCGGCCGTGACCGACGGTGAGAGGGCCCGTGGGGTTGGCGCTGACGAACTCCACCTGCGCTTTCTTGTCGCGCCCAGCATCCGAACGTCCGAACTGGTCCCCGTCGCCGATCAGCTCCGCCAGTTGCCGGAGGTAGTAGGTCCCGGTGAACGTGAAATTGATAAACCCGGGTCCTGCGACTTCGCACTTCGCAATGAGGGCGGGGTCGAGCTGCAGCCGGGAGAGGATTTCGGCGGCAAGGTCGCGCGGCCTCTTCCCCGCCTGCCGTGCGGCCATCATGGCGACGTTTGTGGTCAGGTCGCCGTGGTCCGCCTGGCGGGGGGTATCGAACGAGATGGGCGTGGCAAGCGCGATCCCCATCTCGCGCAGTGCTCCTGTGATCTGTCCGCGGAGATAGGATCTCATGACGCCCTGGACGTCCGTTTCTTGCGCGGAGCAAGCTCATCGCCGACGTGGGTCATCTTCGCATCGCCCCAGAGCCGTTCAAGATTGTAGAACGCGCGGGTGCCCTTATGGAAGATGTGGAGCACGACATCGACGTAGTCAAGGAGCACCCAGTTCATGCTGCCCGACTCTTTGTGCCAGGCGGGTGAACCTTTCGCTTCCATGCCTTCTTCGACTGCGTCGGCGATCGCTTTGATTTGAACGTCAGAATCGGCCGAACAGACGACGAAGTAGTCGGCCATGCTGGTGAGTCCTCTGAGGTCCATGATCACCACGTCGGCCGCCTTCTTGGTCAGGCTGAGCCGGGCGATCGCTTTAGCCAGTGTGGCGGAGTTCAATGCGCCATCCTCAATGTGATGGTTTCAGTGAGGGGAAGTCGCGGCCGATGACGACCGAGACGTCCACGAAATACCCGTGGTTGATTTGCCGGATGATGTTCTTCTTGCTGATGCCGAGGGCGTACGCAACTTTTTCGGCGTTGGCGGCGTTGCCGGCCCGGTCGATCACCAGCGACTCGCGCATATCGAAACTCTTGTAGTTCCCGACCTCCACCACGTCGAACCCTCGCGCGCGAAGGTACGCCGTGAAGGTGGTCGCCGCGCCGGAGGAGCCGCAGCCATTCAGGACGTCGATCTGGATGATCCCGTCGCTCCCGCCCCCTTCGCGCGACGTATCGACGGGAGGCTGGAGGAAGGTACGGTGGATGAAGGCGTACGCGAGCACAACGACGAGGAGACCCAGCACGCCGATGGTGACGTTCAGCGCGAGGATCCGGGGTTCCCACCGTGAAAGGAGTGCGCGGCGCCGTGCGGGCGCCGGCGGTGTGGTGCCGTGAAGCGTCATGCCCTGCCCGGCAAAACGAAAAAACCGGGATCTCCTCCCTGGAGCGCGGAGGAGGATGCCCGGACCTGGCCGTGCAGTACTGTCCTGCGTATGTCTGGCTGGTGTGTGGTCCCTTTGATCAGAATCCGTTCTCCCCGTACCACGGGTGATAGAAGGGGGAATAATAATAGTACCCGTAGGGGAGCTGGCGGTACTGGAGCTGCATCGTCACGTTCTCCCACGGACGGTACGTGAGCTGCGCGCGGCTGAGGTAGAGACCGCTGAAGTCCTTGCCCCCCTTGCCGTTGAACGTCGCAAACGAGTTGTACGGGGAGTAGCTCATGCTGATGTCGGCCCGCGCATCGAGGTTGTCGGCAAACCGGTACAGCATGCTGTTCGTGTAGGTTCCGAGCGTCATCCCCTGTCCGCCGATGGTCTGGTAGGAGAGGTTGATCGAATGATGCATCATGAACCTGTTCGGGTCGAACCAGCCGAAAAGCAGCGACGGTGCCGATTGCTGCGTGATAAGTTCTCCCGTTGGTTTCATCTCCCGTTCAATCTGCCCCTTGAACTGAGCCCGCGCCTCGTTTCCCGCACAGACGATCGCAGCCGCGAACACCAACACACTGAACGTCTTCATGGCGTACTCCTCTCAACCTGCCTCATAATACTGAAATTGGGGGGTTTTGTCAACTCCCGCGCCCCGTCAGCACGCGGCGGGCCGCTTCAAGCTGTGCGGGCGTATTGATCCCCGCAACCTCCTCCGGATCATCGGCGGCCAGGGCTGCGACACGCCGGCCGTTGCGCGTGAGGTGGCGCACCACGTCGGTCAGGTAGTACTCCTTTTGCACGTTGTCGGGCGTCAGATGACGGAGGCCGTCGAACAATGCGGAAGCATCGAAAACGTAGATGCCCGAATTGATCTCCCGGATGGACCGCTGCTCCTCCGTCGCGTCTTTGTGCTCGATGATGCCGGTGACAGCTCCGTTCCCGTCGCGCAGGATGCGACCGTAGCCCGTCGGATCTTCGAGGACTGCAGTGAGGACGGTTGCAACCGCGTTCGATCCCCGATGTGATTCGATCAGCCGCCGTGCGGTCACGGTCGTCAGCATCGGGACGTCGCCAGAGAGCACGAGGACGTCCCCCGCAAAGCCGCGGAGCGCAGGCTCCGCCTGCATCACGGCGTGTCCGGTGCCGAGCTGCGGGGTCTGTTCCACGCACGCCACGTGAGGGGCAACGCCGGCAAGATGGGCGATCACGTCTTCCTTCTGCCAGCCGACGATGGCGACGGTGCGCGCGGCCTCGAGCGCCGATGCGCGATCGACGACCCAGTCCACCAGAGGACGACCGTCGATCATGTACATGACCTTCGCCATCGCCGGATTGTTCATCCTCGTTCCTTTGCCGGCGGCCATAATGACCACCGCGAGCCGGGCATCCATGCAGTCTTCAGGTTGTCAGTGGAATGTTGTCGATGAGTCGGGTAGTCCCAAACCGCGCCGCGAGCGAAATCAGCACCTGCCTTCCGGCGGGGATAAATTCGAACTCCTCGAGCGTTTCTGCGTCGGCGACGGAGCAGTAGTCGATCACCGCGGCGGTCCGTTCCCGCAACATCGCCCGCATGGCGGCGACAATCACCGGCGCCGAGCGCTCACCCCTCGTGACCATTGCCCCGGCATGCTGCAAGGCGGCGTAGAGTGCCGGAGCGTCACAACGCTGTTCCGCCGTGAGGTACGCGTTTCGCGAACTGAGCGCCAGGCCGTCGGCGTCGCGCACGGTGGGTAGCACGACCAGTTCGACGCCGAGGTTCAGGTCCCTGACCATCCGGCGGATCACCGCCACCTGCTGGGCGTCTTTCTGGCCGAAGACGGCGATGTGCGGCATGGTGATGTTGAACAGTTTGACGACCACGGTGGCGACGCCGCGGAAATGGCCGGGGCGCACCGTCCCCTCGAGGGGCCTCGCCACCCGTTCTACGGTCACATACGTCTGATACCCCTCAGGGTACATTTCAGCCGCCTGCGGCACGAACAGGAAATCTGCACCCGCCTCCTGTGCGAGCGCAGTATCACGCTCAAGGTCGCGCGGGTATCGCTCAAAATCCTCACCCTTCCCGAACTGCACGGGGTTGACAAAGAGGGTCACGATCAGGACCTCGCCGCGTTTCCGTGCATCGCGTATGAGCGCAAGGTGACCCTCATGGAACGCCCCCATCGTCGGAACGACCGCAATGCGCTTGCCGGCACGGCGATGCAACTCAGCCGCGTTCTGCATCTCGCGAGGATCGGCAATCGTCTTCATCGGTTCAGAGGATCTTCTTCCCAAAGCCGGACTGGATCAGTTCCACGGCAAATTCGGCGGAGCGGTTGTTCTCGTCCAGGATCGGATTGACTTCCTCGACGGCGAGCGAAGTCATCACCCCCGCGTCGGCAATACTCTCCATGATCAGGTGTGCCTCGCGGTAATCGAGTCCTCCTTTGACCGGGGTCCCCACACCCGGCACACCCAGCAAATGAATGCGAAGGTTCTCCCGCACGTGGGTCCGGTGCGTCAGGAAGTGAAGTACCCGATGAGCTGCGAGACCGTGTTACGCAGGTCTTTCCGGTGGACGACCATGTCCACAAACCCGTGCTCCAGGAGAAACTCCGCACGCTGGAACCCTGGGGGAAGATCCTTGCCGATGGTCTGCTTGATGACGCGTGGGCCTGCGAAGCCGATGAGCGCTCCCGGCTCGGCCAGGATCACGTCTCCCAGCATCGCATAGCTCGCCGTCACGCCGCCCGTGGTGGGATCCGTGAGCACCGAGATATAGCCGACTCCCGCCTGCGCGAGCCGGGCGAGTTTCGCGCTGGTCTTGGCCATCTGCATCAGGGAAAGAGCTCCCTCCATCATGCGCGCCCCACCGCTCGAGGAGATGATCACGAGCGGCGTTTTCGTCTTGAACGATCGGTCGATCGCCCTGCCGATCTTCTCTCCGACGACTGAGCCCATGCTCCCCCCGATGAAGGAGAAATCCATCACCGCGAACACAACCGGCTGCTTGTTCACCGCACCGGTCCCCCACCGGACCGCATCGAACAGCTTTGTCTTCTTGATCGCCTCGGGGATCCTGTCGCGGTACCGTTTCGTGTCCACGAATCTTAACGGGTCGGCCGAGCGCATGCGCCGATCGTGCTCCTTGAACGAATGCTCGTCGAGAAGGATCTGGATGTACTCCTTGCTGCCGATGCGGAAGTGCGCGTTGCATTTCGCGCAGGTGAAGAAGTTCTTCTCCAGTTCCATCCGGTGAATGATCTCGCCGCACTGGTCACACTTGGTCCAGAGGCCGTCCGGGATCTCTTTCTTTTGCGTCTCGGAGGCGATGTTTTCTTTTGATCGCTTGAACCACGCCATGGCGGGGGTGTCCTGACTGTCGTTAGCGTGTTCTCAGAAAGAACTCTTTGATATACTGCGGCTCCAGCGATGCCGGATCGTCGCGACGGCCCGACGCGAGCAATTCACTCCCCAGCCGCGCAACGGCTGCCGCGCTGCAGCGGGATGCCTCGGTTCCGGCAAACAGGAGTCCCTCAGGCCCGGGATCACCAACGACCTTCATCGCACCGTCCCCGGCCACGAGCACGTCGTGTCCCGCAAGCTCGGCGCGGACTTCAGCGACGCCCATGTCCCGGACCGGCCGGAGCGGCGTGCAGCCCCCCTCCCCATGCGCAAAGAGCTGGCAGTACACCTCATCGCGGCGCGCATCGATCGCGGCGAGGACCCACATCTCGCCTTGAGGGGCCGCAACGGCAGCAGCATGCCGCGCCAGCGCCTCCAGCGTCGGCACGGCAATGAGCGGGACAGACGCGGCATAGGCGAGGCCCTTTGCAACGCTCAGCCCGATCCGGAGCCCGGTGAACGAACCCGGCCCGATGGAGACCGCAATTCCGTTCAGCGAGCGAAGGGGAGTCCCCGCGTCGTGAAGCACGCGGTCGATCTGGGTGAGGAGCCGCTCTGCGTGAACATTCTTCTCTTCGAGCGATGCCTCCGCCAACACCCTTCCCTGGTCGATCACCGCTGCGGCACAGACGGCGGTTGCGGTCTCGATCCCGAGAACCGTCACGCCGTTCTCCCCGCCGGCACTTCCGTCACCACCAGGCGTTCGTTGTCCGCTGCACCGTGAGTGATCGTGACCCGCCAACAGAGAGGGGGGAGGAGATCCAGGATCGTCTCCGCCCATTCGATCAGGCAGATGCAGCGGTCGTTGAAGTATTCTTCCAGCCCCAGTTCGCCGACCTCGCTCCTGCGCCTGATGCGGTACATATCGGCATGCGCAACGAGGCCGAACGGGGCATGGTATTCATTGATCAGCGTAAACGTCGGGCTTGTGACCCTCGCGGAGACGCCAAGCCCGGAGCAGACCCCCGCCACGAACCGTGTCTTGCCGCTGCCGAGCGTGCCGATGAGGGCGACGACATCACCCGGCCTGAGCTGATGGGCGAACTCGCGTCCCAGCGCCTCGGTCTCTTCCGCCGAGCGCGAGACCGTTCCGGTCATCCGCGCGGCTCCAGGCGGACCACGGGGAGGATCATCTCCTCCATCGATGCCCCGCCGTGCTGGAAACTGTCACGGTACTGGTTCAGGTACTTGTGATAGTCCGTCGGATAGACGAAATAGTAATCTTCCTTGGCCACGATGTAATTGGTGGCGACGCCCCGGCGGGGAAGCCGGAATTCGAGCGGGTCCTTCACGAAGATGGCGGCTTTCTCCTCGCACTTGAGGTTCCGTCCGTACTTGTAGCGGAGGTTCGTCGATGCTTCCCGGTCTCCAAGCACTTTTGATCCCCGCAGACTCCGTATGCTCCCGTGGTCCGTTGTCAGAATCACACGCACATTGGGGTTGCGCGACAGCGTCTTGAGCATCCCGAACAACGAGGAATGCAGGAACCAGGAGCGCGTGAGCGAGCGGTAGGCCGATTCATCCGGTGCAATCTCCTTCAGGAGCGACGAGTCGGACCGGCCGTGGGCGAGCATGTCGACGAAATTCACAACGATCGAGGTCAACCGCGACTGCGTGTATGAATTGATCGTGTTCTCAACGCTTCGGCCGAACTCCGCATCAAGGATCTTGATGTACTTCGCTTCCGGCTTCAGGACGATCTTGCGCCGCTCGAGCAGCTTGTCGAGGAACTGCCTCTCGTAGCGATTGCGGCTGTTCTCGTCGTCCTCGCTCTTTTCCCAGAGCTCCGGGAAGCGGAGCTCGACATCCGATGGGAACGACCCGCTGAATATGGCGTTGCGGGAATACGGCGTTGCCGTCGGCAGAATGCTGAAGTAGTATTCCTTGCTGATCGAGAAATACTCGCCGAGCAGCTGCTCCATGACCAGCCACTGGTCGAGACGGAGGCAGTCGATGACGAAAAAGAACACCGACACGCCCGGCTGGATCTCGGGGATGACGTAGCGGTCCACCACTTCGTTGGAAAGGGCGGGGTGTCCGCCGGCTCGCTCCACCCAGTCGCGGTAGTTCCGTTCGACGTACTTGCTGAAGGCGAGGTTGCACTCGCGCGTCTGATCGAGGAGGGTCTGTTTCAGTCCGAGTTCCGGGTGTTCGTCGAGCTCCAGCCCCCACCCCACCAGGCGAACGTACAGGTCGATCCACTGCTCGTGGGTCAGATCCCCCATCAGCGCACGGGAGATCTCGTTGAATTCCTGAATGTAATCCTTCGAGACGGCGTCCCGCGTGATACGCCTCCCCTCCAGAAACTTCTTGCATGCCATCAGCACCTGGCTCGGGTTGACCGGCTTGGTGAGGTAGTCGCTGATCTTCGAGCCAATGGCCTCCTCCATCAGCGATTCCTCTTCGTTCTTGGTGATCATCACCACGGGGAGATTCGGCCGCAGGTCTTTGATCTCGGCCAGCGTCCTGAGCCCTCCCATGCCCGACATCATTTCGTCGAGGAACACCAGGTCGAACTCTTCGTCCTTGACCATGGCGATCGCGTCCTCGCCGTTGGTGGCTGTTTCGACGGCGTACCCCTTCTCCGTCAGAAACCGCACGTGCGGCCGGAGCAGCTCGATCTCATCGTCAACCCAGAGGACTTTGCCCTTTTGCTCTTCCATTGCAGCGTCCCAGGCTCCTTATCATTACGAGCATAACGAATTGGCTAGCGAATATCAACATTTGGCTGGAATTAGGCTCGGAGTAAGCAGTGTGCAGTAGGGAGTAGGGAGAAAGATACCCCCACGCGCCAGGAGAATTCCCAAATCTCAAGCACCAAATCACAAACAAAACTCAAATCCCAAATCCGAAATGACCTCCGGCCAAAAAGGAGCCGTTCATCTCTCTTCTCTCTTCTCTCTCCTCTCATCTCTTCTCCTCCCCTGCACCCTTGCTATTGTATAGCAATATGTATATCCAGTCCCGCCTCATTCGTCGTGTTTCCCGGAATGCGCGAACCGAAGTCGTCCGGCGCAATCTTCGTGTAGCGGTAATAGACCGAGGCGGTCACACGGAGACTGAGCACATACCGGATGCGCGGTTCGATCACGGTGCGCGTCGTCCCTTCGAGCGGGACGCCGGTCACGTTCACGTCAAGCTTGGAGACATCGTACGTGCGGCGGGAGTTCCTCGTGAGCGAGTATGACGCGCTGATGTCGATGTCGTTGCTCAACGAGAGTCCGAAGAACGGGATTTCGAATCCCTTGCGCGAATAGGATGCGGTGATCGAGATCTCCTGCGCGACTGTCTCCACGATGTTTCTCGACGACGTTGCGAGGTCGTACGAGGTGTTCGTATTGTACCGGAAGTTCGCCCCGAAGCTTCCTTTCAGGAGCTCCTTGAAGGTGAAGTTGAGACCGACCAGAGGCGAGAAGCCGTAGGCTACCCGCTGCCCGTCGGTCCGTTCGCCCCCACCCCCGGGGCGGTTCTGGAACTGCCGCGTGTAGTTGGAGGTGTAGGCGTGGTCGAGCGAGAGCCGGCTCACGAAATTCGTAAACAGAGGGATCTTTTCCAGGCCGTCCCACCGGAGGGTCCAGTTGATGCGTGGATAGTACTGGCCGAAGATTTTGCGAAGGAACGGAAGCGCCTCGAATCCCTCCTCGAAGGCTTTGCTCAGCTTCTCCTCATCGCTGGTGGTGGAATCGCGTGCCGCCTTGAGCGCGGCGTATTTCTTGCTCACCTCTTTCAGACTCGTTTTAAACACACCAAGGAAGAGGACATCAGGGAACGTGAGATACGAACGGTCGACGCTCCCCGTGATCGTCTGGTTCACGATCGTCGGGATCCCAATAAGCGTATCGGTGAGGACGTTCTGCGTCCGGTTGTACGACCACCCGACGTTCCAGTTCAGGTCGAGGCGGGCCCCTTCCCAGAGTTCCCGCGTGGTCTTGAAGCTGAGCCGGTTGGTCTGCCGGTACGTGTTCACCAGAACCCCTCCCCGCGCGCGGAGGCCGGGCTCGACGTCCCACCCGAAGAATGGAAAACTCGATCGGGCTCCGAAGTTCGTCAGGCGTCCACTCGGATCGGAGATCAACCCGAGCTGGTATAGTCGGGACGGGCCGTACCGCGGAACGGCCTCCTGGAAGAACGGAATGCGTCCCCAGAAATTCACAAAGCCAGTCCCTCCGACGACGCCGCTGTTCTGCGCCGCGTTGGTCTGTGTGAACGAGATGTTGATGTTGTCGTAATCAAAGAACGGGATCTTGAAGAGGACCTTCGCAAGCGACTTGAGCTGAGCGAGCGTCTTGTCAAGCCCTCCCCCTTTCGCCGTATCCGCCGCTGCAGTATCCTGCGTCGCACTCATCGCATCGTCGTTCCTTCGCCCCCGCGAACCGAGAGCGGGCGCTGCGGCGGATTTCTCCTCGAACAGCGGGTCCATCAGCTGCTTCAGCTTGAAGTTCATCTGGAGGTTGATGGAGTTCGCAAAGCCGGCCGACTTCCCCAGGTCACCACGCGTGAGCGTATTCTGCCAGTTGTAATCCACGGAGTACGATGCCGAGACGTCGAGGTACTTCTTGATATTGAAGATGTTGGGGATGTTCGGTTTGCTGTTGAACGAGTTCCGCTGGGAGAACCTGGTGTCCTGTCCAAAGTTGATGAACCGGCTGCTCAAGAAAATGTCGCCGAGAATCTGAGAGAACGACCGCTGCCGTTTGGCTGCATCCAGCTCGAAGTCAAGCAGGCTCGACTCGACCGATACGTTGTAGTCGCCCGAGAGGTTCGTCAGACCTCCTTCCGTGAGCTTCCAGCCGAAACCCATACCGCGCGACGCCGTGAATTGCCGTGACGTAATCTCCTGAGCGCCGGCGGCACGCTGGAGCGAGACGCTCCGCACGCGGGTCGCGCCGAAGGACCAGTTGAAGCCGGTCGGGGGGAAATACAGCCTGATGTTCTTGTACTCATCCAGAAACCAGACGCCGTCGAACAGGTTGCGGAAGGGCATGATATAGTATTCCGGCGGCAGGGTCAGCGCATAGGTGATGCGGGCATTCCACGACCAGGCCAGGCTTCGAACAATTGCCGGGTTCCGCTCGGTCGAGCGGGTGTAGGTGAACCCGAACGCGAGTTTGTTGAACGTATCCCGGATGTACCATGCCTGCGACGGGAGGGCAATCCTGAAGTTCGGCAGGGCATACGTGTCGGACACCCTGCGTGTCTGAGACTCGTAGACGATGCGTGACGCCTCGGCCTGCGCGTCTTCTTCGGTCCCTCCTTTTCTCAGCACCTTCAGCTTCTGCTGGTTTGCCGCCTCGTTGACGTCGATGTCGGAGTTGGGGAGGTACTTCGGCCGGACGTCCGCCTCGGTGTGAGAGTAAGAGAACGGAATCGACGTCCCTGCCCAGTCGTCGGGGAAGAGCTTGTCCAGGTTGACGCTTGTCGCCAGACCCCAGCTCGTCGTGAGCTGGCGGGAGCCGAAGCGCTGTTCCAGCGAGTGGAAGGCGGGGTCGACGCGTGAGTAGTTGAAGGCAACCGTCCCGAGGTCGGCCAGCTTGAGCTGGGTGTCGAAGCGATACGCCCATCCGGGGGTGTTGTCCACGGAGGTAAGGCGGAGCTCGTCGAACCAGATCTCGCCCCGCAGCGGATTGCTCGTGCCTTTCCCGAGTGGATTCTCCACGCCCAGCGCAAGATACACGATCTGCGTCAGCGACGGGTTGCCAAGCACCCGGTACGTGGCGTCCGGCGGGCCGCCGGCGACGGGAATCGGATCGGATATTCTGTTGACCGAGTCGCGTCCCTGTTTAATGGCAGTCAGGTCCTGAAACCTGATGACCACGTCGTTCAGCGGGTCCCAGCCGGGGCGGACAGGAGCCCGGTATTCGTAGTAGTTCAGACTGTCAAGCCCGAAGCGGAAGAAGATTTCCGCATCGTAGTTCGCGGGATCGACGTACCTGAAGTTGTCGTCGCCGTGGACGAACATCTTCATCACCCGATAGTTAAAGAGGTCGAGCGCCCTGTAGGTGTAGAATTTCACCGCCTGGCGCGCCTCTCCGTCGGGCAGGCCGCGCAGGAGAAGCACCAATGATTGCTCGTTCGCCTGGACGTCCTCTTCGGGACGGGTTTTGTCGCGCTCGCGCACGACGCCGGGGGGACTCGAATAGTTCGGGTTTTCCTCGACGCCGACGACGGTCACGGCAAAGCTGCTGTCATTCTGATCCTTCGACTGTTTCTGCCACTGATTGCCGACGAGGCTGAAATCGGCGATGCGCACAAACGTCGTGTCCGTGTTCAGAAACCCCACCCTGATGTACTCGATGTTCTCGAACGTCGGCGAGCCGATCGTCCTGGTGGTGTCGCGGATCGGGATGCGGAACTGGTACCATTGGCGAGGCCCGCTGCGCGGGTCACCGCCCCCAACGATGAGCGGATTCCGGCTGGCGACGGTGTCGAGCGACACTTCGTACTCGAAATACGAGTTGGCGAGGTCGACAATCCCGTTCGCGTTGATATCCTCGGTATCCGGAATCCTGCCGCCGGGGCCATCCTTGTTGTTCTCGGTGCCGTTGATGTGAGAAAAATCTTCCTGCGGGGTTCCGACCGTGGCATTGGAGAACGAGTAATCGTCGCCGCTCGGGTCGGCCCCGAGATCCGGATAGAGCGCGCGCTCCTGAGCATCGTTGAGCATGTCAATCCCAACGTCCTCCCCGTCCTGGAGGACGCCGTTCGGGCTTGAGCTGAGGACCAGGTCCTCGGAGTTCAGGATGCGGTTCGGGATTGCATCCTCGCTGATTGAGCCGAGGTCGATGATCATCTTCCCGCCAGGGGGCGCCTTCTCCACATGCATCCAGAGTTCGATGAAATTGACATTTTCCTTCAACAGGTTGACCGCGGAGACCGACAGGGGTTTCATCACCGACGCCCAGTTGCGTGCCGGCGTGAGCGTCGTGGCGGGAGATCTGGTGTAGTTGAATTGCCCCCTCGAGAGAGGGAAATAGCGGAAATCGAGGACGGTTGCCTGGTCGTTCGCCGCGTTGCCCGGTTTTTTGTTCGGGAACACCTCAGTCAGACGGACATCGGTCGGCAGCCGGTTAAACCAGATCATCCGCCCTTTGGAGTTCATTTTTGTCGTGTCGGCAACGCCGAGCGTCGCATTGGCAAGAGCGCCTGCAAACGGGCTCCCCTGCGTCCATGCACTGAATGCGATCCCAACCGGGATGGTCCGTCGCGCCCCCTCAAAGTCGTCGATGTACGCCACTCCCTCTCCGCCGTCGGACGGGATGGTGCTTTTCTTGGTGTTCGGGTCAGGGAGCATGTAGGCCGCCTCGCCGCTGATCCTGAAGGACGACGGTTCCCGGGTATTCAGAATGGGAAGGGCATCGATAGCGCGCGAGAGGAACGGGAGGTTGAAGCTTGTCGCGCCGTCGAGGCCAAGGATGGTGTTGTTGTTCGGCTCCTCGTTCAACCGGACTTTGTCGCTCAGAGTCTGCTGGTTCAGGTTCATGATGGTGAACCCGAGGTTAGTGGTGGGCGAGAGCGCAAGGTCGCCGCGCGCGCCGAGGAGCGTCTTCGATGCGAGGTTGAACAGGTCGTTCTGCTCGTACTTGATTTGCACGTTGGCCCCCGGCACGAGCGCAGCGGCGTTCTTGATCACCACCTCACCGATGATGTAGTCCACGGTGTAGTCGACGTTCGGGATGAGTGCATTGCCATTGAGCAACACCTGCACGCTCCCTTCGACCACGTTGAATCCGAGCGAGTAGCGCGACGACGCTTCGCCGGTCGCCTTCCCCCTCATGATGTAGCGGTTCCTCAGGCTCTGCTGGGCAAATGTCTGGGTGGTGTCGTAGATCTCCGGATAGATAAGCGAGGTGTCGGTCAGCGCGAGCTGTTTGTCCTGAAAGTACTTCTTGATCCCCTCGTCGAATGGCCGCAGATACGGGAAAATGATCTCTGCCCTCGCCTGGTTGATCGTGCGTCCGGGTCGAAAATCGAAGAGCCCATCGCCGTTGGGCAGCGGCGTGTCGTCGGGACTGTACTTGTCGACGCCGAACACGCGGAGAAGCGGCTCGTTGAGGATGCTGTTCTGATCTTCGCTTCCGGGGATGCGCCGAAGGATGTCGAGCCCGAAGCCGATCTTTTTCAAATTACGACCGATTCCCTGGATCGGGTAGATGTTCTTCAGGAGTTGAAGCCATGCGAGTCTATACGTTGGCCCGGTCGATATCAGATTCTTTGGCTTCACCATTTTGAGGATAAATGTCGTCGCGCTGTCGCCGACATTCCGCGTGAGCTCGCCAAACTGCGTGCCGTCGGCCCGCCGGTACGCAATCGCGACGATCTGCTGGTCTCCAACATTCACGTTGAGCGAGAGGACACCCAGATACCCGTCGCCATCCAGCTCGTACTGCGAGCGGTCGAGCCGTATGAACGCGCCGGTCTCGACGACGCCCGGAGGTGGGTTCAAACCGACATTCCTGAGGGTCGTGTCATAGCCGGCAGGTGGACGCGGGGGAAGATCGATATAGGCGATCGCCTGCCGCTCGTTCGGGTCGGGGATCCCTCCCTGGCGAAGGACCCAGACTTCTTCTTCGACGATCTGCGTGGCGCTGTTGACGAGCGCTGGCTCGTTCTGGTAATACTGCTCGTAGTACTTGATGTACGACGTGTCCACGAAGAAGTGGTTCGTAGCGTACTCAAAGGCGCGCATTTCAAACGTGCGCTCCTGTGCGCCTCCCGATACCGCGACCTCCTTGATCTGTCCTTTCTTCTGGGTCGCAATGGTGGTCAGCGTCAGGGGGCCGGTCTGGAATTTCGCCTTCACGCCGAACAGCGCCTGGCTGCTGCCGATGAACGACGAAGGGGTCTGGAGGGAGACGTTACCGGCCTCGACGCTCTGGACAATCTCATCGTCGTAGCCGGTATACTTGATCTTGAGCTGGTTCTCGTACTCAAACGTTCGTCGGGTGTTCCAGTCGGCCATGATGTTCAGCTTGTCGCCGATGGTCCCGTTGACGTTGACCTGCACCTCCTGGCTGAAGTCGGGCTCGTTGCGGCTCTGGTCGAGGCGTGAGATGGTGGTCTGGTCGGACTTCGTGTTCCGGAACCCCGCCTTGATGTCCACCGCGCCGCTGATGTTCATCACAATTTCCGGCTTGCCGAAAATGCTGAACAGCGGATTGGGGGGGACCGGGATGCTGATCTTGGTGATGTTGCTCAGGATATCTCCCAGGTCGTCTCTGGCAACGAGGGCTTTCGGCCTGCGGGCCTCCTCGGCGATCATGCGGCGCAGGTCGTTCGCACGGCGGAGGGCAATGTAGTCGTCGAACGAGAGTTGAACCGGAATCTTGACGTCCACCCCACCGACAGTCTCGCTGAATCGCGCTCCGGTGGAATCGAGCGCCATTTCTTTCCGCCGCATCCCGGAATTCGCGAAGGCGTACAGCGGGTAGGTATGGTCTGCAAAGGGGGTTGCCGTCAACGGGTCTCTTCGGACGTGCGTGAATTGCCGGAGTCGCGCGGAGGAGTCAAGGAGGACAACGTACGTCGAATCGGAGATGACGAATTTGCGCCGCGCGATTGAATCCCTGCGAGCCGAGTCGGCGCGGGCTGCGGCAAGGGAGTCTACGGCAGTGAGCCGCATCCCTTGACGTCCGGTGGAGTCGATTGGAGGAAAAACGAATTGCGGAAGCCGTCCCGTGGTGTCCTGCGCTCCCGGCCGTCGCGTCGTATCCTGGGCTCCCGTGACCTGTGCAAGCGGATTCGCCGCAGCGTATGGCGGGGAAGAGGATGGCAGCCCTTCTCCGCGAGGAGATGCAACGACGATCACGAATCCACAGCTCACCAGGGCAAGAACGGCGGCGTCAGCAACAGGGAAGCGTATGCGTGCTCTGTGCGTGTGGCAGGAGAAGTCCACGTCGATCAGCCTTGATTGTCACCAGCCCGGAGCGTACTCAGCTGCCGGGGACTGTCCGCGCCGGCCGCATGCTGCCGCGGTGCGGCCGGCATCGTCTGGAGTGCCCCACGTGCTAAACGCGGGCACTCCTCCAATCATTACCAAACACGGTCGATACGGGACTCCTCGAGTATGCGGAGGTGCGGGTAACATACCCAAACGGTGCGACAATATCAAGCAGGCGGTCCGCCGGCGTTGGAAAAGAACGGGGCGTGCGGTATATTACTGCGGCAATGGCCTCCCTCCTTCCCCGGCGGTTCCTGGTCGAACGGTATATCCTGCGTTCCCACGCAGGCCCGTTCCTCTTCTCCCTCGTGACGTTGATGTTCGTCTTCCTCCTCCAGTTCATCATGAAATTCATCGACCAGTTGGTCGGGAAGGGACTGACGGCATGGGTGATCACGGAGCTCATCGCGCTGAGTCTCGCCTGGATGCTTGTCCTCGCCGTCCCGATGTCGGTGCTGGTCGCGACGCTCATGGCATTCGGAGACCTCTCCTCCCGCAACGAGATCACCGCAATGAAAGCGAGCGGGACGAGCACCTACAGGATGATGCTCCCGGTCCTCTTCGCAGCACTCGTGGTAGGCGGGATGCTGGTCTGGTTCAACAACTACGTCCTCCCCGAGTCGAACCACCGCCTCCGCGCCCTGAGCCTGGACATCAAGCGGAAGAAACCAACGATCAACCTTCGCGACGGGATCTTCTCGCAGGACATCCCTGGCTACAGCATCCTCGTCCGGAAGACGTTCGAAAAGACGAACGATCTGGAAGGAGTGACGCTGTTTGACTACACGAATCCCGGCGTCAACGTCGTGATCACCGCCGAGCGCGGAACGATCTCGTTTTCCCCCGACTTCCGGAAGCTGGTGATGGATCTCCATCGCGGTGAGATCCACGAACTTGATCTTCAGAAGATGACCTCGTACCGCCGTCTCCGGTTTGAGAGCCACCGCATTGCCATGGATGTGGAGGGGTTCGACTTCACGCGCACGTCGGAATCCGCCTTCCAGCGGGGTGATCGAGAACTCGGCTCTCCGGCAATGCTCAGGATTGTCGACAGCCTTGAACACGAACGCTCGGCGCTGGAGGCTGCTCTCCGCGGGCGCCTCACGCGGAGCGCGGCGCTCCGGCTGGAGGGGAGAGCCGACACGGTCCCATCGCCGTACGCACTTCCGTTCGGAGGGCGCGCCTCGTCCCTGCCGCTTGGGAACGCGCGCGCATTCACGACGATGGTCTCGACCGAACTGTACCGCATCGAGGCCCTGAACCGACAGATCGATCAGTACATGGTAGAGGTGCACAAGAAATACTCCATCCCTGCCGCCTGCCTGGTGTTTCTCCTCATCGGCGCCCCGCTCGGCATCATGGCCCGCCGCGGCGGATTCGGCACGGCGGCGACGCTGAGCCTGGGATTTTTCGTCTTTTACTACGCCTGTCTCATCGGCGGCGAAAAACTCGCCGACCGTGACCTTGTCTCGCCGTTCATCGGCATGTGGCTTGCCAATATCGTGATCGGGCTGATGGGCGCCTTCCTCACTGTGCGCGTCGCGCGCGAAACCGTCGTCATCCACTGGGAGGCCGCGCTGCGCTTCATCCCCGCGCGCTGGCGCGCCCGGCTCAACACCACTGAAGCCGAGGAGGTACGATCCTGAAACTGCTCGACCGCTACATCGTCCGCCAGTTCTTGACCACCGCACTCTTCTCGCTGGTCGCCGTGCTCCTTGTGTTCATTGTGATCGACGCGATGGAGAAGCTGGACGATTTCATCGACAAGCAGGCCGGGACGGAGGTGATCCTGACCTACTATCTGTATTTCGTTCCCGAGATCATCAAACTGATCATCCCGGTGGCGATGCTGCTCGCCAGCCTCTTCGTCACCGCCCGGCTCTCGACGCAGAACGAACTGACCGCGATGAAATCGGGCGGCGTGAGTCTCTACCGTCTGATGGTGCCGTACGTGGCGGTGGCGCTTGTTGTCAGCATCGTCTCGATCTACTTCAACGGGTGGGTGGTGCCGCTGGCAAACCAGAAGAAGTTCACGATTGAGCGGGTCTACCTCCACAAGGACATTGTGAACGCCTCCGGGTCGAATATCTATATCCAGGACAGCCGCGCCCGCATCCTCTCGATCGGATATTTCGACGACTTCCGCAACATTGCCACGCGCATCAGCATTCAGGACTTCAGCCCGGAGGACCCCACGGTCATGCGGGAACGGGTCGATGCGGTAAGCATGATGTGGGATTCGGCGTCGCATAGCTGGATACTGAACACGGGGACCCGGCGGTGGTTCGACGGCGGGACGGAACGGATCGAGCAGTTCGTGTCGCAGTCCGCGGGCCAGCTGCACTTCAATCCGGATGACCTCCGCAAGAAGCAGGAGAAGCCGGACGAAATGGACTACTATACGCTTGAGAAGTTCATCAGGAATCAGGAGGCAGCGGGGCAGGATGTCTCGCGCTGGCTGGTCGACTACTACAGCAAGGTCTCGTTTCCCTTCGCAAGCGTCATCGTCGTCCTCTTCGGCGTCCCGTTCGCCTCACAGAAACGGCGCGGCGGCGTGGGCGTCCAGCTCGGGATCAGTCTCCTCATCTGCTTCGTCTACCTGATCTTCATGAAGGTCAGCCAGGTGTTCGGGTACAACGGAGATATCGATCCTCTGCTTACCGCCTGGTCGGCGAATCTGCTGTTCCTGGCGGGGGCGGTGGTGGTGATTGTGAGGGGACAGAAATAGGGAGTCAGGAGCAGTGTGAGATCGAGATTGAGATCGAGGTTAAGGGGTGAAGCAGGTTAAGGTTAAGGGCCGATCACGGATTCCCTTGACCTTGACCTCAATCTCAATCTTAATCTCAATCTTCTCTCCCTACGGCCGGTAGCTCACCTGCAGCATCGGCACCGCACGCAGCCCAGCCGGCGTCGGCACCGTACGCTGAATCACCTCCGCATGCAGACCCCTATTATATGAGCCCGCGGACCAGGCCGCGTCAATGGCGCTCAGAATGTGATTCACGATCGCGATCGTGACCATCGTCGACGCGGTCTCGTAATAGCGGTTCGCTTTGCCTCGCTCATCCGCATAATAGAGGAACCGCCCCGTCAGCGGGTCGCCGTAATTGAATGCCGGCGGCGCATCGTCCCATCCCTGGTTGAATTGCGGATACTTCCCGATCAGCTCGTAGTATTGTTGCTCACCCCACCGCGGGAGCGTGTGTGAGTAGTAGCCCCCGATGTCCCGCTCCATCCTGTTCAGCACGACCCAATCAACACGCTCCCACGGGTACCGACCGTCCGTCCCGGGGATGATCAGTCCGGAATAATCTCCGGCGGCCGGCGCCAGATTATCCCGCGCATACACGGCATAGCGGTAGACGCTCCAGTGTTCATTTGCGTAATTCTGGAAGAAGTCGGTTTGTCGATCGGCTTTTTTGTCGTAGGTGTATGCAACGATCCAGACAGCCGCTTCCACGGCAAAGAACGCGGCCGACTTCCAGTAGCTCTCCGCATAAAACTCCCCCGCGCCCGGCAGCGCCAGCGAGAGCCCGGCAGCGAGCCAGGGCGATTTCCTCGCCTCAACGGCCGCCTCGCCCACTGCATCCTGGAGCGATCCGCCACGGACACCCGGCTCGAGGAAGCCGACGATGTCGATCCGCGCGTTCCCGGTGGGCGCGCGTTCCTTCCGCGTCGACTCCCCCGCCACAAGAACCGACCGGGAACACAGGAGGCCTATGAAGCCAAATAACAGCAGGCGTCTCATGATCGTACCCCTGCGCGATTATTCAAAGTCGAATCCAAACAGGATCCCGAAATAGAACCGCCACTCTCTGCCGTACGAGATGGTTTCGTTCCGGGTGCGGACAAAGCGATCGAACCGTTTGAACCCATACGACGCGTTGAAGAAGATCCGCGTGGGATAGGCGTAGTAAGAAAACGATTCGAGCCGGAGCTCAATCCCCGCGTCGGTCTTCCACTCCGCGAGTTTGGGCCTTTCACTGGTCCAGGCATTCCCGGCGTCTGCGTACACCGACGCGTACAGCTTGTCGAAGTACAACTGCAGGAAGCGCGCATCCAGGCTCTCCGCAATCGGGAACCGATAGCTGATCCCTCCGACAGCCATCTCGTTCCCGCCGATGGAGTAGAAGGGATACCCCTTCATGCCGACGAGCCCGCCGGCATAGAAGTCGAAGAACTCATCCACCGAGTGTTCAAGGATAGTGCCGCCGCGGAGGGAGATATTCAGCGTGTGGTTCCTGAAGAAAAGCGGTATATATTCCCGCCAGTTCAGCTCAACGCGCGTGAAATTCACCGTCTTGTAGCGGGGCTGGAGGCCCGTCGGTGTGATTTCGTATTCCCCGTCGCCGTTGAACTTGTTCAGCTCCCTCCCGATGCGGAGCATGACGCGTCGGCCCGACGGGTTGATATCCATCGTGCTGGATGGAACGACGGCGTCGGATTTCAGCGTCAGGCTCAGGGCGTTCGCGATAAGGTAGAGTTCGCTCGATCCGGGGACAAGCGAAGGGGGGTCGGTCTCGGGGTTGATGAAATTCTCTATGATCGAAGTATACCGGCTGTGCGCATAGCGGAACTCGACGGAGCTGAACTGCGACACGAACGGCTGGCTGAGCGCCAGGTCGAACTCCAGCAGGTTGTACGTTACCGATACCGGGATGATTGAGGCGGGAAGCGCAATCACGTTGTCGGTCTTCCGTGTCACGTTGTACACCTCGAACGAGGCGACCGGCTCCAGGCCGATGTCGTACAGGATCGGGATTCTCGACCTGTAGAAGAACTGTAGAAACAGGTCTCGCTCCAGTTGCCGGTTGAGCGCCGCTCCTGCAAAGAATCCGGTCTTCTCCAGCACGTCATTGGAGAAGAGATACACACCGGGCTTCAACACGTCGAGGGCTTTGTTTTTCGTGTTGTAGTTGTCGACCCGGAGAAACGGAACAAAGGAAACGCTGGTGAAGATGCTCTTGTAGGGTCGGGAGGCCGGTACCTGGACATTTGTGTCATCATAGGTGCGCAGCCGGTTCCAGTCAAACTGCGACACTGCCGGGGGTAACGGTCCGGTGGAAGCGACGGAGCCATCTGTTCCGTTCGGAGAACCGGCAAGATAGGCACCGGATCCGGGCGGAAGGGGCGCGGCGTTCCTGAGCAATGCAAGCTTGTAGCCACCCGAGGTATACGCCGAATAGGCGATTGTGCCCGCGCTGTCCTCGGCCGGGCAGAATGCCCCTCCAAGCACGTTGGTCACCTGCGCGATCTCCCCTCCGTCGACCTTATAATAGTAGAGATTGAATATCCCCGTCCGGTCAGAGGCAAAGAGAATGGCCGAACCGTCTTTCGTGAACGTTCCGGTGCGGGAGTCATCGGGGCCTGAGATGAGGAAACGGAGGTCAGTCCCGTCGGGACGGATCTGTGCGATGTCGCGCCCGTCTTTGATGGAGTAATCGAAAATGATCCTGTCGCCTGAGGGGCTCCACCGGGGGTTGTAGACCTGCTCGCCCGAAGCATAGGGCGTAATTATATTCTCCTCCAAACCGTCGACGTTTGCAATCGCGAGGTTCGTCGTCCCGTCGGCGTTGACCACATAGGCAATCTTCTTCCCGTCCGGCGATACGGCAGGCGTCGTGGCCCTTCGTCCCGTTGTGATCCGCGTTTCCTCGCGTTCGGCGAGGTCAAACCTATAGATGTCGTATTGAAGAGACCAGTGGGGGTTGTCTCTCGTTGATTTTGCGTAGTACAGCGACCGCCCATCGGGCGACCAGGAGGGGGACGAACGAACACCTGGAACTGCGAGCGTTTCCTGCCGTGTCGTGAAGTCATAGACGTAGAGAGAGGAGAGAATGAAGTAATCCCCCCCTTTCGCGCTGGCGTATGCAAGCTTCTTGCCGTCGGGTGAAAAGACCGGATAGAGATTCGCAAAGCCGGTAGATGCTTCGGCCCGGCAGCAGGGGTAACTGCGGGCGCCCGATTCCGGCTGGAATGCCCTATCCCGGAGCATCGTCTCGATCCGCTGCAGGTCCTCGGGATTGACGACCTCATGCCCGCCGCCGAAGTGCATCAGCTCTCCTTCCCGCAGATGGGCCCTGACCTGCGCCACGCGCGCCATGTAGCCTCGCCTCGTCTCGTCAGCCCACTCGTTAAACACTTCGGAGCCGCTCTTCCCCACCGCACGTCGGATGGCGCCGTCGATCGTCACCTCGGTCAGCGTGCCGAGGTTCCGCGAGATCTGCGCGAGCGTTTCCTCGCCATACCGCTGCGCAAGATAACTGACGAACGCGAAGCCGGCATTGTACGACGATTCGTTTCCCAGGCTGGTTTTGCCGAACACTCCCATTTGCTCCCACGTCAGCATCGTGCTGTCCAGCGCATAACAGCGGAGGATCATGTCGCGGTGCGTGTCCCAGAAATCGTACCGGAGTTCCTTGCGGTTATACTGCGCGACCCCCTCGGCGAACCAGGCCGGGACGACAAAGCCCGACAGCGGATACGACACGATCACGTTCGGGTATCCGTACAATACGTCGGGACGGCGCTCCGATTCATAACCGAGCCACTGGAGGTAGAGGGCGGGCATGCGGCGACCGAACTTCATGGAGGTCTGGATCTGCACGATGTGCGTGAACTCATGCGTCACCACGTTCCTCAGCCAGTTGTGCGTTCCCCGGAGCTCAAAATCCATGCTCGGCGCATAGAGCTCGATCTTGTTGTCGTAGAAGTAGGCCGCTCCGTTCGAAATGTCGTCGTAATCCTTGATGATGAAGCTGACCTTCTGCGACGGCTGATGATGGTAGAGCGACGTGATCGGCTCGTAGATGTCTTCGGCAATTGTCGCCACGACCCCGGCCGTCCGCTCCGCTCCCGAGTGGTAGTGGACGAGAAAGTGTTCGGTTTCGATCGTCTTCCAGTCGAGGTCGGGGTGGGTGAAGGAGTCCTGGGAAATGGCGGGGGGGGAGAGAAAGATTGAGATCGAGATTGAGATTAAGATTGAGATTAAGGTTGAGGGTAAGGTTAAGGGAAAGGTTAAGGATGAGGGTGAGATGGTGGAGCGCATGGGGGCAGACCTTATCAGCGGACGACGGCGACTTTGATGATGGCGGAGCCGCTCTTGCCGGCGGATGTGGCCTCAAGGCGCGCGAAGTAGATGCCGCTCTGGATCCCGGCGAGGTCCCAGGAGATCTCGTTGTCCATGCCACCAACTCCATGTCCGGTGAGCTCCGCGACCTGATCGCCGGCGAGGTCAAAGATTCTGATATGCACGTCGGCGTTCTCCTTGACGAAATATCGGAAATGCGTCGTGGTACTGTAGACAGGGTTCGGCCAGTTGTAGGCGCGATCCCTCGGAAAGAATTCCGAAGTCAACGGAGCCCCCATAACTGGGGCAAGATCCCGCCCGCTTCTCCGCTCATCCCGCCCCGCCTGCGGCCAGGGATACCACCGGCTTTCCATTGCACCGGAGGCGCTCGGGTAGGTTCCGGTCTTCCAGACCGACAATGAACCGTCAGCGGAGCCGGTGACGAGCAGGATCACGCCCTGAGATGCCAGTATCGCGGCAGACTGACCGCGACCGGTCCCCACCGTGAGCGGAAACCCCGCTGCCGGCCTCCCGTCAGGTCGATACGCGACAGCGAGCCCGTTGGCGCTGACACCGACAATATCCACGCGTCCGTCGCCATCCACATCACCAAGGAGCGGTGAGAGCAGTGTATCAGCCCCCTGCACGGTGATGGGAAAGCGGTCGAGCGACACGCCGGCAATGTTATACGCATGCATAACGTTGCCGGTGAAGAACACGATGTCCCGAACGCCGTCACCGTCGATATCGCCCAAGACCGGAGGAGTGGGCGTCCCTCCTCCGCCGGCTGAGACCGGGAAACCGGGAAGAGGTACAAGCGCGGAATCTACAAGGTAAAGAGCACCCCGTGCTGTTGTAAATGCGGTATATGGGGACGAAGCCGATCCTGCTTTCGCGAATTCACCCGTCGCTGCGGATCCGGTGATCCCGTCCTGAACCTGCAGAACGATATCGGGGCGTGCCGCCCGTCCATCAGGATTACGGACGGTGAGCCGCAGTGACGCCGGTTCCGCTACGAGAAATGAATTTGTCCCGGTCCATCGACTGACTCCTGCGATCGGGCCGGCGGTCGACGCGACGGTACTGTCGGCCACGGCCCCGTTGAACCGGACGAAGAACGCCTTTCCGTTCGTCCCCCCTATCGCGATGAGCGAATCAGCGACGGTCATCCCCGTCACCGCACCGGCAATGATGGGGGTGGTGAGGAGATTATCGGCAAGACTATCAGCATTCAGATCGCGGGCTGAGAAGGCGCGCAGCATGGGGGGACCGTACGGGCCGGTCGGGTTCTCAACAGTCACGATGTCACGCACGCCATCCGCATTGAGATCAGCCACGGCCGGACCAACGAACGAACTCTTCGGATAGGAGTCCGCCAGGGCACCGACGCCGTTGCGCCTGAATGGCGGCAGGAAACCGGTTGAATCCGAAGGAAGGAGAAGAAGCGACGCGTTCGGGGAGATGGAGTAGACAGAGTCCATAACGCCCGTCGTCGCCGCAAGGATTTCCAAGCCTGTCGAAAGCCCGAGTTCCGCAATCAGCAATCCGCGTTCCGCTATGCTCTGCCCGAGATATCGGGGATACGGAGGGAGGGGTGACGCCGCATCGTCGCCGCGCGACACGGTGAACGACATCCTCGGGCCGCGGTCGCCGAACCCTGAGACCGCAACATGGCTCAATGCCCCGAGTGAGGTATTGGAATTCGGGAATGAGGCTGCGGAAAATTCGTTCTTGTTGACGGGGGAGCCGTTCCCCTTGAACCAGAAGTCGAGTGCCGTCCCTTCCTCCGATCCCGAGCCGGCGCTGAACTGCTCATATTGCTGGCCGATATCCTGCGAACCGTCGGCTTCTTCGAGGTCGACCCCCCGGCGTGCAGGGTCGGCATTGACGCCGTTGGAGGCGATCGATCGGCGGATCACCGACTCATCGATGTGCCAGATCAGGACGCCGCCATCGAAGAATGTTCCATCGCTTCCGATGCCCCCGGGAAGACTCCAGTCGAAATCCTCCACATCAGTGACATTCCCGGCAAGGGCCGAGATGTCGAACGCATTGAAGCCTGTGGTATCGCGGGCAAAGGTCTGCTCGCGCCGTACGCCCCGCACCATCATCGTCACGCGCTGCCCGTTCTGACCGGAGTCGCGGTTACGGTTCTCAATAAGGAAATATTCGCCGTCCGACACGGGAATCCTGACAATCGAATCCGCAAGCGAAACAGCGGGAAGGGTCCACACGGTTGCCCCGGGAGGAGCCGTGAGCGGTTGAATCCAGCCGAGCCAGTACTTTTCCCAGGCGGAGGGTTCCGGGGGGAATGTCCCGGCGAAACTGAAGATCGCCTGCCCGTCCATCAACCCGAATCGTCCGATCCCGGAGCGTCCGGTCTTCGTGTCGAACAGATCGGGAAGACCGAGGAAATTCCCGAAGGAAGCACAGAGGAGTCCGTTGATGCCGAGCTCCAGCACGACCGACCCCGTGACGCCGGGAATGGAGCGGGTCTCGGTCTCGGGCATGACGATCGTGTTTGTGATCGAAAAGGAGCCGCCGTTGACACTGATGCCGCCGCCGAGCAGACCGGTAAACGCCTGAGGGCCGATGAAGAGCGACGGGATATCGAGCGGCGAAGGGTCATAGCCGAGAAGAGACACCAGATCAATGTCACGGCCGACACCGGCATGAAAGAGGACGAAGCAATCGTAGCGGCTGAAGTCGGGCACCCGCCCCGACGAATCCACGGTGCGCCACGTGTCCCGCGCCAGCAGAGCGACCGGCGCGTTCGACCCCCCCTTTGCCGGGCTGTAGGAACCCATGACGGCAGGGAGCGTGTAGACCGAATCGACGACGGCCCATTGCAGCACGACTTTGCCCTTCGATGCCCTGCGGTAGTAGTTTTCGAGGAACTGCAGGTGGTCTTCGAAGTAGCGGCGGTCACGCGGAGGTGCATCGATCTGCGCCGAGTCGGGACCAGCGGAAGTGGCAAACCTCCCGTCTCCCGTTGTGCGCACGTCGCTATCCTGCGCAAACTGGACCATCGCCGCGAGCACCCGCACGGTGTCAGGGAAGGGACGGGCCCGGGGAAGCACTAGAAAGGCGTCATCCCGTGAAGCGCTCACGGGATGACTGAACTGCTGGCTGAATGCCGCGCAGGGGAGAACGACAAGGGCAACAAGAGACGACCGAACCGCCGACATCATGGACACTGACGCATTCACTGTGGAGGATACCCGTTCCGGCGGTCATGCCGCTCGCGCTACTTTCCTCCCCAGCCGATCAGGAGGGAAAAGCGGATGGTATCCGAGAGCGGATGACCCTCCGCGGCCGAGATGTAGCTGAAGTCGAATCCGTAGATGTCGTACCGGATCCCCGCACCGAACGTCAGGAATTTCCTGTTGCCGAATTTCGGGTTCTCGTAGAAGTAGCCAAGCCGGAGCGCCAGGAGCCTTGGCGACCCGTACCAGTACTCCACGCCGGTGCTGACGATGACCTTCTTCAGCCCGCCGTCGCCCCACGACGTGAAGAGCGCCTTGTACACCGGATCCGACGAACCGCTCGTGTCGCGTTTCACGAGCAGCCTGCTGAAGTCGAGCGAGGCCGTCAGGTTGTTGTACTCATCGTCAACCAGCTTGTACCCCAGGCCCACGCGTAGATTTGTGGGAAGCGGGTCGGCCTGCGCCGCGTCGATGTAGGTCACCTTGGGGCCGATGTTCGACAGATCGACGCCGAGGCTGAACCGTTTGCCGATGTCCCCGAGCAGGGGGATGTCGAGCACCTCGGGGCGATACATCAGGGCCAGGTCGACGGCAATCGTGGAAGCAATGCCGTCGCCGCGTTCAGTCTCTGTCCCGATCGGCGAGAGCGAACTGTGGATGAACCGGAGGTTGACGCCGATGCCGAGGTCGTCATACGCCTTCGTGGCGTAGCCGGCAGTGACGGCATACTCGAACGATTTGAACTTATCGATGACCGTCGGCCCCGAAGAGTTCGTGACGGAGAACTCGCCGAGACTGAGATAGGTCACGCTTGCGCCGACCGTCCCGCCAATCGCATCGATGCTCATGCGGTAGTTCAGGTGGTCATAGAACAGATCCGACAGGTTGAACTGCGGGAGCCAGTTTGCATGCGTGATGCTGACCTCCTGGCCCTCCAGGAAGGCCAGCGCGGCCGGGTTCCAGAAAATCGCGGACGCGTCGTCGACGGTTCCCGTTCCTGCCTCCCCGATCCCCGCGGCCCGCGAGTTGGGCGCAATCAGCAAGAACGGGACGGCCGACTCACCCTGCGCCGCAGCGCGCTCAGGCAACACGCCCGAGGCGATGAGCACGAGGCCCGGAAGGGCGGCGGCCCGGATGAACGATAAAAGATTCTTCATGATTGACATCCTCCACAGAAATCGTTTCACACACTCGTTGGTCATTGAATTTTCGACAGTTTACCGAGAATCTCGCTCGTGAACCGGCCGTCAATGGTCTTCACGACCAGCTTGTACAAATAGACTCCGTTTGCGATCACATCCCCATCCCTGTCTCTCCCGTCCCACCGGACCCTGACAAAGGAATCACCAGGCGTCGTCTCCTCCAGTGTCATGATCAGCCGTCCTGCGAGCGTGAACACCTTGATGGTCACGCTGAGCGGGCTCGACTGGTTTTGGCGGAATGTGAAGTCAGTCCCTTCCCCCCCGAACGGATTGGGGAAATTGAACACGTCCGTCACGGTGAGCCGTTCGCTGCTCGCCACCTCAAAGAACGACTCAGCCGTCGCGGAATTGTTAAACGAATCCCACGCCCGAACGCGAATCGAGTTCTTCCCGCGAGGGAGATCGTTTAACGCAAACTGCACCGTGCCCTGGCGGAAATCGTCTAACCTGCTGGTGTAGGCGTCAGTGAGGTCCCTGCTCTGAGACTCGCTGTTGACCCACGCCTCGATCCTGTGGCCGATCCCCGAGACCGACGTGTTGATCCCCGACGAATCGGCAAGGTCCACAACAAGTGCCGTGTTCTCTCCCACCAGATCCCCCGGCCGGAAGCTCCTGTTCCCGAGGTAGATCGCGATGGTGGGCCCTTTGTAATCGTTGACAGTGGTAGAGTCGGTGCCGCCGATCCGGATCAGCCCCGTGTATGCCTGCCCGTCGAGGGTGCGGTCGTCGTCGGAGGAGAGATACGCAATGAGCCGTCCTCGTGACGTCGAGTCCGCATACTGGATGTCCTTGGGAACGATGAAGGCCGCGTTGAACCTCCCGCCCGCCACGGAGTTGACCCCCCGGTAGATCGTGCCGCCGGTCGCCGTATAATCCCAGTTCGTCCCAGGATAGAAGTTCACGATCGTCTGCCGTCGCGTGGCATCGTTGACCGCAAGCACTACACGGCCGCGGAAGGATGGATCCGGCTGGTTCGCTGTGTTCCGCACCGTGCCGCTGACCGTGACCCGGGCAAGAGAGCGAAGCTGGATCGGCGTTATGCGGGGAGCTCCTCCCACGCTGTCCACCCGCTCACCGTTGATGCTGTCGATGGTCGCGTACCCGCGCGGGAACTGCAGCCGCATCGTCGGGTCGCCCATGTAGAAAAACTTCTGATCGTTCTCGTCGTTGCCGAGCAGCTTGAAAAGAAAGAGCGCGGTAGCGGGGCGCTCGACTGTCAGACGCCCTATCGCATCGCGTCCGAAAAGGCGACGGTATGTCTGCTGGTTCAGCCACGCGTTGGACGGCGCGAATACCTTGCGCGTCGCCGAGATGACACCGATGCACCCCCCGTCCGGCTTGTTGATCAGGTACTCGCTGCCCGTCCGACCTTCGGGATCGTCCAGTTCCGAGAAATTGCAGGTCGCGAGAATGAACACCGTCAGCCGGTCGGCATTGACCAGCTGCGGGATGGAGGTGGCGACGTCGAAGATATCCTCGTGTGCCAGCAGGTGGTCATTCCCATGCCCGGTGTAATTCGAGATCAAGACCCCCTGGTTGATCTGGTCGATGATGGCTTTGTTCGCGGCGGGCTTGCGGCGCCCCTGAGCAGCGTACACCGTCGGGTACTCAGCAATATAGATTTTCTTTTTCTCAAATTCCTCAGGGGTGAACCCCTGGGCGAGCGTCTCGGTATCGTCGCTGTGCAGGGTCCTGTCGCCGATTTCCCCTCCCTCGCTGGTCCAAGCATCGTCCCCGATAAAAAGCATGCGCATTTTCCAGCTGTCCGCGGCCGAATTTGCCTCGTAGCGATTGAGTTTATCGACAAACGCCTCTGCCTCTCCGAGCGTACGGGCAGAAACGCGTCCCAGGACAAGGGAAGGGGCGTTGGAGGCCCCGAATTTCACGAAGAAATCGTCGGTGCAGTAACTGTAGACGTCGTCATACGACTCCGGGCTCTGCCAGGTGGGGACATAGCTCGATTTCACGCCACGAATCCCCTTGTAGTCGTACGATGCCTGTCCCATCAAGAGGACAAACTGGGGACGGGGTGTCCAATTATCATACGCATACTTGAGAAAATCGCGGATCGCCGTGATATCGGGGATGCCCCCTCCGAACTCATTATAAATGAGGTTGACATCTGCAACAAGAGTCTTGAGTCCTCCGTGCGCCGGATCTTCGCGATACGCCTTGAGCCGGTCGGCAGCGGAGCGGTATTCGGGACTCGTCACAATGATGAAATCGGCCCCCGCGGCGTACCCATGGAGATCCTGGTTGGGGACTTTCGCGATGGCGCCGGGGATTTTCCAGCCGCTGCCGGCGACCGCCCGATACTCAGACACGCCGCCTGAAGTCTCCGCAGCCCGGAATGTGAAGGAGCCGGTGATTCCTGACACCAATTTCACGTCGGCATGCGATGTGACGTTGAAGATCATCGGCGTCGCAGAGAACTGCTGAAGCCGGTATTCCGCAATTGCAGTCGTGTCCGGGCCCCGGAATCCGATGAAATCGCCGACTGCCCAGAGCATGCGTGGATACAGGATCTCGATCCAGTCGATCCATCCCTTCGGCGAGACTCCCGGCGCATTGAACTGAAATGCAAGCTGGCTGGTCGATGAGGGGAGCGACGACGAACCGGTCACTGTGAACACGCCGCTTGTGGCGACGACATACCAGTACGTCGGATTCAACGCATGCACTCCGATGACCGATCCATTCTCGCGGACGGTGAAGCTGGGAGCCTGGAGGGCTGAGGCAACGAGTGAATACCTGTAGCGGATCTGGTCGTTCGGAACGAGGTTCGGGAGCACATGCATGTGCGTAAACGAATTACCCGCTTCGAGGCTCTGCCCCACCCAGCTTTTCCCCGATCCGAGGATGTTGAACTTCTCTTCCTCCACTGCAACGCCGTCGGTGAACCGCTCCACGACGAGGTCGCCGGGCGACGATGGAAGCGATGGCTGGTCGGCCATCCGTTTTCCCGCCGCTCCGCCGGCTGTCAGCCAATAGTAGTTGACATCGGCGTAGTGATTGATGTAATGCCTCAGCGTCTTCTGCGCCGGGTCGTACGTCCATCCCCGCACCCCCCTGCCGTAGAATGCAACGAAATCACCGGCGTCCATCCTGCCATCCCCTTCCCCCGACGCGAAGATGGCCAGCTCGGTCAGATCCGCCGGCCGCGGCTGGAGGGGGTTTTCGGAAAGCTCCTTCCCCCCATTCCCGTAGACTTTGATCGTGCGCGGGTCAAGCGTTGAGAGATTGACGCCGATGGCGGCGAAGTAATTCGCGTCGAGGCGGTACATGCCGTCGTCCGTCACCGTCAGGCGGTACCAGTCGCCTGCAGCCAGCACGCCGGGCGAGGGCGCTGCAGCTGACCGCGCAAGGCCGCCCCAGAGTCTCGCCGACGCATAATTAAGGGGAACCCATGAGAGCAATGATTGCTGTTCCGTGACACGCGGGAGCGGCTCTGGGGGGCCGAAGACAACCTCAACCACGATGCGCGAGTACCGACGCACAATGCCGGCCGAGGGGTTGCACTGGAGCGGATAGATCCTGACGCTGCCGAGAAGCAGTTCGCGCACCCGTCCAACCGGACTGAGTTCTGCAACCGCTGCGGGGAGGAAGGAGCGTTCGCCGTACCACTGCGGATCAGGCTCGAAGGCCGGTGAATCCGCAAGTCCACCGGGCATCCTGATGAGCGGCACGGGAGCGATCGGCGCGCCGCGCAATTCTTCAAAGTCGGCGGCAACGACCCGAAGGACGTTCCCTTTCGACGTTGGAAAGGCGAGGGGAATCGCCCTGGAACGGATGTCCGGTGAGCCCGGTGACTGTGCGGGTGATTGACCGGTCATCCCTGCAAACTCCTGGATCAGGAATTTCCTCCCTCCCTGTTCGATCGTCCGTGACGCCGTGTACTGAGGACGGTATTCGATGAGTACAGATTGCGCATCGGAACGGAGTACAACGATGTCTTCATCGGACGCCGGTACATCTGCCCGTGAGGCGGATACCGTCAGGCAGATGCCGAGCGCAGCTGCGATCAGAGAGCGTATGGGAGAGGCCTGAGGCATCGTTTCTCAGTCACGGGGGAAAAAAAACAAAAAACCGAACGTCACACCTGCAACATTCGGCGCACTTTGATCGCGGTCGCCCGACCTGTCACGTGGTATTCGTTAAAGGATCAGCCGCTCATCACTGAGGGCGTGCGCCGCGCGTCTCGTTCAGCACGCGGCGGATCGTACAAACCTTTAAGCGAATACCTCTATAGGCGGAGCCCCGGATCAAACATCGTTCTTCTGTGATAAAAATATAGAGATTGCACGACAGAAAGTCAAGGTGAGGCGTTCGTCCCTTCGTGCAACGGCCGTTCGGTTGATATTGAGGGCAATATTGGTTAAATTTATTAGCTTTCACCGTTACAGTTCCCAGGCACCTCGAGCGGACCCGCATGGCGAAGCCACTGAACATCCTGTTCGTATCCAGCGAAGTTGAGCCGTTCGCCAAGACCGGAGGATTAGCAGACGTCTCCGGCGCCCTCCCCCAGACCATCAAAGAGTCAGAACATGAAATCCGCGTGATGATGCCCAGGTACGGGAGCATCAACGAGCGGAAATCGCGTCTCCACGAGATGATCCGCCTCAAGGAGGTCGAGATCCCGATGGGCCCGAAGCCCCGGCAGGCGAGCGTGAAATCGTCGTTCATCGTCAATAACCAGGTCAAGGTTCAGGTCTACTTTCTGGACAACCAGCATCTGTTCGGGCGGTCCGGCCTGTATGTCCACCCCGACACAAAAAAGGACTACCACGACAACGACGAGCGGTTCATCTTTTTCTGTCGGGGGATCCTCGAGGTACTCAAGAAGCTCGGCTGGAAGCCCGACATTATTCACTGCAACGACTGGCCGACGGGGCTTGTGCCGGTCTACCTGAAGACCCTGTATCGGGATGATCCCTTTTACAGGGACACGAAGTCAGTCTTCACGATCCACAACATGGCCTACCAGGGGATCTTCCCGAAAGAGTCGTTCAGGAAGACCCTTCTCCCGGAGTCATTGATGTCGATGGAGGGGGTCGAGGCCTACGGGCATCTGAACTTCCTGAAGGCGGGGATCGTGTTCGCCGACGCAATCACGACCGTCAGCGAGAGGTACGCCGAGGAGATACAGTCCAGCCACGAGTTCGGGGCCGGTCTTGAAGGGGTGGCGCGCAAGCGGCGGAACGATCTGACGGGGATCCTGAACGGCGCCGATTATTCGGTCTGGGACCCCGCGGTCGACACGCTGATCCCCGTCCGATACGACATCAAGTCGATCGACCTGAAGGTGGAAAACAAGAAAGCGCTGCTGACACGCATGGGACTGCCGTTCAGGGAGGAGGTCCCCGTCGTGGGGATCATTTCGCGGCTGGCGGATCAGAAGGGGTTTGACTTGATCGGCGAGGCGCTTGATCATATGATGAAACTCGATCTGCAGCTCGTCGTGCTCGGGACCGGGGAAAAGAAGTACCACGACCTGTTTGAGCGGGCGCAGAGGAAATACCCGGCGAAGGTGGCCGCGTCGCTGACGTTCAACAACGAGTTGGCGCACCTGATCGAGGCGGGGAGCGACATGTTTCTCATGCCGTCGCGTTACGAGCCCTGCGGCCTGAACCAGATGTACAGCCTGAGGTACGGAACGATTCCGGTCGTCCGTGCGACCGGCGGACTCGAAGACACGATCGATGACGTTCATGGGGGCGAGGGAACGGGCTTTAAGTTCCGGCAGTATGCGGCGCCTGACATGATGAAAGTCCTGCACCGCGCCGTTACGGCGTACAGGGATCAGTCGGGATGGCGAAAGCTGATGAAGAAGGGGATGACGCGTGACTTCTCCTGGGAGGCGTCGGCTAAGAAATATATCCAGCTCTATAGGAGCCTTGTCCGCAAGTGAGTGCCGGCCGTGCCGCGGTATTCTTTGACCGAGACGGCACCCTGAACGAAGAGGTTGAGTTCCTGAGCAGACCGGAGCAGCTACGGTTGATCCCCGGCGCCGCCGGCGCCGTCCGGTCGATAAACGCGGGGGGATTCCACGCCTGCATTATCTCCAACCAATCCGGGGTCGCGCGCGGAATCTTTTCGGAAGCTGATCTTGTCCCGATTCACGCCAAGCTGATGCAGGACCTGGGACGGGAAGGAGCGCGCATCGACCGGATCTACTACTGCCCGCACCATCCCATCGCCGGCCTCCCTCCATACAACGTCGAATGCGACTGCCGCAAGCCCCGGCCGGGTATGCTCCGCCGGGCGGCGGAAGAGTTCGGACTCGATCTTGAACGGTCATACGTGGTCGGCGACCGGATCGTGGATGTCCAGGCGGCGCAGGCGGCAGGCGCGCAGGGAATCCTTGTGCTGACGGGCTGGGGGACGATCGCCCGGGACGAATGCCGCCAGGCAAGCGTTACGCCACACTTTACAGCTGCGTCGATCGTGGAAGCAGTTGAGTTCATCTTGCACAATGAGCAAAGAAAGCACTCTGCATGACTGATCGGGGACGCAGAAAGACCATGCCGGCATTCCTTTCCGCGTGTGCCATCGTGATGGCACTGGCTGCCGCCGGCTGCAGCGAGGAACCCACAGAGTTGAACGCGTTGACCGCCTCTCTGCCGCACGGCGACGTGGTGGTGCGGGATACTGTGATCACGGCGACCGGCAGCTCGACATACCGTCAGTTCGAGGTGATGGACGGAGCGATCAACCTCCTCGGAAAGACGGGGAACTACACGGCCCTCACTGCAATGAACTTCTATCCTTCTCTCTTTCCTGCTCGCGACACCGCGCTGATTCATTCCGCACGACTCAAACTCCGCTGCATCACCTGGCACGGCGACTCCACCGGCACGTTTGCCTTCTCCGTGCACCGGATCCTGAAAGTCTGGAGCCAGACAACGCTCATCTGGGACTCCGCCCAGACAGGGTTTTATGAATCGGCCTCCCAGGGGAGCTCGCTCACTGGAGCCGGCCCGGACACGCAGGTTGTCACGGTCTCGCTTGACACTGCGTTCGTCCGTGAGTGGTTTATGACGCCGACAAGCACCGATACGCGCTACGGATTCGTCCTTGTTCCCGACCCTTCGTGCACGATCGTCCGGGGGTTTACGGCGTTTGATTCTGATTCGACGCACCTTCAACCGCAGCTCGAGATTATTGCCGGCAGTCCCACGGGGCCGAGCCGGGATACGGCAACGTACTACCAGGGGATCGATACGTTCGTCGGCAATATCGACAATCTGACCACTGACCCACAGCTGCTCTACCTGCATGCAGGGGTGGGGTACCGGGCGTCGATGCAATTCGACGTGTCGTTCATTCCCCGCGGAGCGGTCGTCAATAGTGCGGAGCTTCTCTTGCAGCGGGACCCTGTAACGTCGCGGGTATCGAAGTTCACCGCCGACACTGCCATCGTTGCACAGACAATCTATACATCTGCCCAGCCGCCGGTACTCGATATTGTCACACAGGACGGTCGACGGAAGGCGGGAACCGCGTTCACTTTCAGCACCGACGTCCGGCGATCGGTCCAGCTCTGGGTGCACGGTCCGAATTACGGGCTCGCACTCCGCCCCTCGCTCGAGTTTGAGTTTGTTGCGCCCGACCTGCTGACATTTTACAACGAGCGCGCATCCGATCCGCTGCGGCGGCCGATGCTGAAGATCATCTATTCGACTCCACTGTAGGTGACGGAATGTTGAAGCGACAGCGAGTTCTTCCTTTCCTGACGGCGGTGCTGGGGCTCTCCGCGGCGTGGTTCGGCACGGCGGTCGCCGGCAGCGGTGGCTCGGCGTATTCAATCCTCGGCATCGGCGACATCCGCTACGCGCCGGGCTCGCGGGGGGCGGGGATGGGTTATACGGGAATCGGCCTCGCTCCCTCGCTCTACATCAATGCGGCGTCTCCCGCCTCCTGGTTCCGGATCGACCGCACACGCCTGGAGGGCGCGGCGCTCTACGAGGGATTCAATTCCACCGATGGCGCGCGGTCGCGTTATCTTGCACGTCTCGATTTCCACGGTGCGCTTCTCGCCATTCCGATCTCTCCGTCCGACGGGCTCGTCCTTGTCGGCGGCTTTCTTCCGTACAGTCAGGTCGGCTACGACACATACACAACGGGATTGTACAGCCGGGTCGGAACCGACACCGTCACCATGGGCTACCGCCTTCACCACATCGGTTCGGGCGGCATTACCAGAGCCGTCCTGGGGGCATCGTGTGCGCCGGCGCAGGCCTTTTCCGTCGGTGCCTCACTGAACTACATGTTCGGCACGCTCTCGCGCAGCTCCGAGCAGATCCCCGTGCAGAGCGGCTTCAGCGGCGGGACGTTCACGAGCAACCAGAGCATCAGCGGACTGAATTTCACAACGGGGGTACTCGTCAGCACCCTCGGCGGCATCACGGAATCCCTGCGCCCGCTCTCCCTCGGCGCCGTCGTGACCACGCGCGCGAACCTTCACACCATCGACGATGTCACGTACGACTACACGTTCGAACGGGACACGTCGGCGGCACAGTACAAGAGGATCGGGGTGCCGTTCTCCTTCGGGGTCGGCATCGGGTATCAGGCCTCCGAGCGCTGGACGATTGCGGTGGATTACACGGCGCAACCGTGGAGTGAGTCAGACTTCGAAGGCGCGACGCCTGCGGGGATCCGCGACAGCTACAGGATCGGGATCGGGGCCGAACGTGCCGGCTCACGCGAAAGTGTAGCGCCGTGGCTGGACAGACTCTCGTACCGGCTCGGGTTCACATTCCATCAAACGTATTTCAATCCCGGCGGCCACCCGGTCGACGAATGGGCCGTGACGGCGGGAATGGCTTTCCCGCTCAGCGGGGAGTCCCGCCTGAACGTCGCCGCCGAATACGGCAGCCGCGGTGCGACGGAGGGGGGACTGATTCGGGACAGGATTTTCCGGATGACCTTCTCGCTGAACATCAGCGACCTCTGGTTCGTCCGTTACGAGGAAGACTGAGACGCGTCATGGAACATTTACGATCGTTCGACCCCGACGTGTATGCCGCCGTCATCGGTGAGATCCGCCGGCAGCACGGGAAGCTCGAGCTGATCGCGTCGGAGAACTTCGTCAGCCGCGCAGTGCTGGAGGCGGTCGGCACGCCGCTCACCAACAAGTATGCGGAAGGATATCCGGGAAAGCGGTATTACGGCGGGTGCGAATTCGTCGACGTGGCGGAGGACCTCGCGCGGGACCGTGCGAGGCAGCTCTTCGGCGCCGCGTACGCGAACGTCCAGCCCCATTCCGGCTCGCAGGCCAACATGGCGGTCTATTTCTCGTTCGTGAAGCCGGGCGATACGTTGATGGGGATGAACCTTTCCCACGGTGGCCACCTCACGCACGGGTCGCCGGTGAATTTCTCCGGCCAGCTCTACAGGTTCGTTGCGTACGGCGTGGGACGGGAGACCGGGGTCATCGATTTCAATGAGGTGGAGGACCTCGCGAAGAAGCACCGGCCGAAGATGATCACGGTCGGCGCCAGCGCCTATTCACGCAACATCGACTACCGCACATTCCGGCAGATTGCAGATGCGGTCGGCGCATTCCTGTTCGCCGACATCGCGCATCCCGCCGGCCTCATCGCCAAGAAACTCCTGAGCGATCCTCTCCCTCACTGCCACGTGGTGACATCAACCACGCACAAGACACTGCGCGGTCCGCGTGGCGGCCTGATCCTCATGGGGGAGGACTACGACAATCCATTCGGCCAGGTCGCGCCGAAGTCCGGACGCACCAAGAAAATGTCCGAGCTGATCGATGCGATGGTCATCCCCGGCATCCAGGGAGGACCGCTCATGCACGTCATCGCCGGCAAGGCCGTGGCGTTCCGGGAGGCGCTGCAGCCGGAGTTCGAGGAATACGGGCGCAGGGTCATCCGTAATGCACAGGCGCTTGCGGCTCGACTGATGCAGCACGGCTACTACGTCGTCTCCGGAGGGACCGATAACCACCTCATGCTCGTCGATCTCCGCAACAAGAACCTGACGGGCAAGGAGGCGCAGGAGGCGCTGGATGAGGCGGGGATCACCGTCAACAAGAACGGCGTTCCATTCGACGATAAGAGTCCGTTGATCACGAGCGGCATCAGGATCGGCACGCCGGCGCTCACGACGCGGGGGATGGGGGAAGAGGAGATGGCCACGGTGGGCGACCTGATTGATGAAGTGCTCTCCCATAAGGGGGACACGCGCGCGTACATCGCCGTTGCGCAGAAGGTCACGGCGCTCTGCGACCGTTTCCCTCTCTACCCGGAACTCCGGGCCTGATCCGATTCCCAATGACCACCGGCGCCCGTCATGGCGGATGAAATCACCGAACTCGGCGCAACTGACGATACGAGCGAGATGTCGTTCCTCGACCACCTCGAGGAGCTGCGCTGGCGCATCGTCCGTGCCCTGCTGGGCATCGTCGCCGGCATGATCATCTGCTGGGTGTTCATCGACTGGATCATGGACGGCGTGTTGCTCCGCCCCATTACGATCCTGAACTCCTCCCTCTCCCCCGGGCAGCAGCCGATCCATCTCCAGAACCTGAAGCCGTTCGGACAACTCTTTCTGTACATGCAGGTGGCGATCGTCGGCGGCGTCCTGCTCAGTCTCCCCTATATCCTGTATCAGTTCTGGGCGTTCATTGCTCCCGGGCTGATGCCGCGGGAGAGGAAGTACATCAAGTGGATCGTCTTCTTCTCCACATTCTGTTTTCTGGCCGGCGTCGCTTTTTCGTACTTCCTGATGCTGCCGGCGGCGCTCCAGTTCTTCGCGGGGTTCGGCACTCCGGTGATCCAGAACAATATTGCCATCAACGAGTACATGAACTTCGTCATCAGTGTGATGCTGGCGGCGGGGGTTGTGTTCGAGCTGCCGATGGTCTCCTGGTTCCTGTCCAAGCTGGGGATACTGACGCCGGCCTTCATGCGGCATTATCGAAAGCATTCCATTGTCGTTATCTTCGTGCTTGCCGCGTTCCTCACGCCGGGCACGGACCCTGTGAGCCAGGTGCTGCTCGCCGTGCCGCTGATCGCGTTGTATGAGATCAGCATCTGGATCTCGGCGTGGGCATGGCGGGGGAAACAAAAGACCGGAAGTGTGTAAGCAACGCGAGTAAGGAGTATGGGGTAGGGAGGTAGGGGGAAGAGGATTGAGGATTGAGGATTGAGGATTAAGAATTGAGAATTGATTCTGGTTCCTCGAGCTTGACCTTAACCTCGACCTTAACCTTGACCTCGACCTTAACCTTGACCTCAATCTTAATCTCAATCTCGATCTCACTGAGTTGGACCTGAAAGACATCTCCCAACCCATCCAGCCTCACCTCGACGCCTTTCCGAAGGTCTTTCGCCAGGCGCTCCGGTCGAACGTCGGGCTCGTGGAGCTCGTCACCAAGTACCTGGTGAGGCAGAAAGGAAAGCGGGTACGCCCCATCCTGGTGTTACTGAGCGCCGAGGCGTGCGGCGGAGTGACGGAGAAGAGCTACCGCGGTGCGACGCTCGTCGAGATCCTGCACACTGCCACGCTCGTGCATGACGACGTCGTGGATGACGCCGACACTCGCCGGGGACTCCCTTCCATCAATGCAGTCTGGAAGAACAAAATTGCCGTCCTGATGGGCGACTACCTGCTCTCCCGCGGCCTCCTCCTCTCGCTCGAGCACGGCGACGTGCAGTTCCTGCAAATCACCTCCACCTCCGTGCGCCGCATGAGCGAGGGGGAAATCCATCAGATCCAGAAGAGCCGCAAGCTTGACATGGATGAGGAGACGTATCTGAAGATCATCGGGGACAAGACCGCATCACTCCTGTCGGTCTGTTGTGAAATAGGTGCGGCGAGCGCCAGCGTGGATCCCGAGCTGCACCGTCGCCTCCGGGAATATGGGGAGAATGTGGGGATGGCGTTTCAGATCAGAGACGACGTGCTGGATTACGTGGGACGGCGGAGCATCACCGGGAAGCCGACCGGCCTCGACCTTAACGAGAAGAAATTGACCCTGCCGTTAATCCACGCCCTGCGCGAAGCGCCCAAATCGAACGGGAAGGAAATCCTGGCGATGATCCGGAACGGCGGGAGGAAGATGAAGGTGCGGGCGGTGGTCGATTTCGTGAAATCGTACGGCGGGCTGGAGTATGCCGGGGGCAAGGCCGAGGCCTTCGTGGCGCGGGCGAAGGAGCAGTTGGAGATCCTCCCGTCGTCGCCCAGCAAGGATGCTCTGATCGCCTTTGCGGACTTCGTTATAACGAGGGAGAAATGACCGACCGGCGCTGCATCAGCTTTCCGGCCTCACCGTCAGAACCGGGCATTTCGCGTGGCGGACAATGCGGTCTGCGGTACTGCCGAACAGCATATGCTCGACGCCGCTGTGGCCGTGCGTGGCCACGATGATCATATCGACTCCCCGCTCTTCCGCCTCGCGCAGGATTTCCTGATGCGGGTTGCCCGTCCGCACGGACGATGATGCCTTCACGCGCCTGCGGATCTCCCGGTTGATCAGCGTTGCCAGCTCCTCTCCCCCCTTTTCCCTCAGCTCGTCTTCCACACCCGGAAGCACCACCTGCCCGAAGCCCAGATCGGCCGGATAGATCGTCGGCTCCACGACATAAACCAGATGGAGCGATGCTTTGAATTTTTCCGCAATCGGCACCGCATACTTGAGTGCATTCTTTGAATGGACGGAGAAGTCGATCGGAACGAGAATGGAGCGGATGCCGAGCGACTGCTGGGCTGCCCGCCTGCGTGACTTTGCCCTCCGCCGCGGAGCGGGTCGTTTCGAAGCGGCTTTCTTGCTCTTCTTCATGGCGCACCTCCCGTGGGGATCAGGGGTTGAACGGGACCGAGGGCCGGCGCCGGAGAGACGCCGTCAGTCGTTGTACACGAATTTCAACCAATGCCGTGGGTCGTTGGCGTTTTTCACAATGTCGAAGAACTTCTTCTGCAGTTCCATCGTCACCGGACCGGGTTTGCCGTTCCCAACGTTCAGCTTGTCCACCGACCGGATCGGCGTCACTTCGGCCGCGGTGCCGGTGAAGAACAGCTCGTCGGCCACATAGACCATCTCCCGGGGGATATTCATCTCCTTCACCCGCATGCCGGCTTCTTCCGCAAGCTGCAGAACCGACGCGCGGGTAACGCCGGGGAGGAGCGACGAGGAAATCGGGGGTGTATAGATGACGCCGTCTTTCACCGCGAAGATGTTCTCCCCGCTTCCTTCGCTCAGGTAGCCGTTCACGTCGAGCGCGATCGCTTCCTTGAACCCGGCCTGCAGGGCTTCGACCTTCATGAGCTGGGAGAGGATGTAGTTGCCTCCCGACTTGGCCATGCCGGGGAGGGTGTTGGGCGCCGGGCGGTTCCAGGTCGATACCATGACGTCGATGCCGTCGGTGAGCGCGTCCGGCCCCAGATAGCTCCCCCATTCCCAGACCGCAATAGTGACGTCCACCGGGCAGGGGAGCGGGTTGACCCCTACGTCGCCGTAGCCGCGATACACGATCGGGCGGATATAACATTCGCGCATCCTGTTCGCGCGGATGGTTTCGAAGATCGCATCTTCGATCTGTTTCTCGGTGAACGGCACTTCGGTTCGGTAGATCTTGACCGAATCAAAGAGCCGGCGGAGGTGGCGGTCGAGCCGGAAGATTGCGGCACCCTTCGTAGTTTCGTAGCACCGAATACCCTCAAACCAGGACGAGCCGTAGTGGATCACGTGGGAGAGGACATGGATCCGGGCGTCGTCCCAGTTGACGAGCTTCCCGTTCATCCAGATCTTTTCGACTTTTTTGACGGGCATCGGAGACCTCGTGTATGCGTGGTGGATCGGTCCTACAGGGGCTTTTGGTAGATCCTGTAGCGCTTGTCCACGGTCGCCTGCATGAGCTCGGCACCGCGGTTCATCATGACATTGTCCTCGTTGACCCAGCTTGCCTCGCCGTGCGGGTAGCCGTAGGCCACGCACCGGCGGCCGGTCTCGTAAAAGAGCGCGGCGCCGATTCCCGAATTCCCATACTCGGGCAGGACGCCGAGGATGACGATCCTGACCCTGTCCACCTTCTTCTTCAACAGCAGGAGCCGGATGATCGCCGGAACCAACCATCCATGCCTGTTGCGGACCAGAATCTGGTTGATGTCGGGAAGTGTCATCCCGAACCCGACCGGCTTCCCCTTCGATTCGGCGATGATGACCAGGCGGGGGTCGACGACCGCCTTGAGGTCCTTCGCGACGTAGTTGAATTCATCCTCCGTCATAGGGACTTCCCCCCAGTTCCTCGACCAGCCGCGCGAGTACAGTTCGCGGATCAACCGGACCTCCTCGTCGAACCGGCTCATGTCGAGCTGGCGGATCTTCAGCCCCTCGCGCTTGTTGACGACGTCCGCAATGCGGGTGAACCTCTCGTTAAAGACCTTGTCCTTATGAATATAGTACGCGAACAGATCCTGTGCCTTAGCAAAGCCGTACGTCTCAACAAGCCGTTGGTAGTAGGGGGGATTGTAGGTCATCAGCACCGCCGGCAGCCGGTCGAACCCTTCGATCAGGAGGCCGTATTCGTCGTTCACCGAGGGGCTTGCGGGTCCGCGCATGGCGGTCACCCCTTTATTCCTCAACCATCCTGCCGCGGCATCGAAGAGTGCGTTCGCGACCTCCTGATCATCGATGCACTCGAAGAACCCGAAGAAACCGATGTTCTCCTCATGCTCTTTATTATGGTTGTCGTTGACGACAGCCCCGATCCGTCCGACGATCTCCCCATCCCGCTCCGCGAGGAAGAGTTCCATGGCCGCGTGGTGGTAGAACGGGTTGTTCTTACGGTCGATGAGCTTCCGCCGGTCCATCAACAGCGGCGGCACCCAGTATGGGTTCCCGGCGTAGGGGACCCACTGGAACTTGATAAATCTCTTCTCGTCAGCTTTGGAAAGAACAGGGCGGACGCGGAGGTTGTTCATTCGCACGCTGGCATAATGGCACGGTTCTGGTCAATCACGCTGATAGCTCAGGTTCAGCTTATAGTATGGAGTAAGGAAGTAGGGGGTAAGGAGGAAATCAATCCACAATTGACAATCCACAATTCACAATCGCGTGCTCCCTACTCCCTACGCCATACCCCCTACTCCCTGAGTTTCAAAAGACACTCTCCCGTATCGCTAATGTATAACACCCAGCTTGCGCCCAATATCCCCAAACACCTCCAGTATCCTGTTCAGGTGCTTGTCCTCATGCGTAGCCATGTAGCTTGTCCGGAGCATCTGCATGCCATTCGGGACGCCGGGGCTGATGAAGGCGTTGACGAACACGCCGGCATCGAAGAGGGCTCTCCAGAAGATGAAGGTATTCGTATCGTCGCCGATGATCACCGGCACGATGCCCGTTTGCCCGTCGATGATGCGGAATCCCATCTTCTTGAATCCGTCGCGCATTTTCTGCGCATTGGAAACCAGGGTATTGATCCGTTCCGGCTCATTCTCGAGGATCGTGAGAGCCGCAAGTGCAGCGGCGACGGACGCGGGGGTAGGGCTGGCGCTAAAGATCAGCGCGGGAGCCGTATGCTTCAGCCAGTTGATCACGGCTTTGTCGCTGACGACGAAGCCCCCCAGAGAAGCGAATGTCTTGCTGAACGTCCCCATCGTCAGGTCCACTTCTTTTTCGAGCCCGAAGTGGCTTGCGGTCCCGCGCCCACCCTTGCCGATCACGCCGGTGGCATGCGCATCGTCGACGAGCACGCGCGCATTATGTCGTTTCGCCGTTGCCACGAGTGCCGGGAGGTTGACGATCGTGCCCGACGTGCTGAAGACGCCGTCGCTCACCACCAGCTTCGGTGTTTCGTGGGGAAGGCGCGAAAGAACCTTCTCGAGATCCTCCATGTCGTTGTGTTTGTAGCGGACGAATTCTGCGAACGCCCCCTTGGCCATCAGGTTCCCCGCCACGATGCAGGCGTGGTTGTCCCGGTCCGACACAACGTATTCGCCCTTCGTGACGAGGGTAGGGATAATCCCCTGTGCCGTCTGGTAGCCGGTACTATAGAGGAGGCAGGCCTCTTTGCCAAAGAATGCGGCGAGCCGCTCCTCGAGTTTGATATGGAGGTCGAGCGTACCGGTCAGGTAGCGCGAACCGGAGCATCCGGTGCCGTATTTTTCGACTGCCTCGATCGCCGCCTTCTTCACCCGCGGGTCCGCCGTGAGGCCGAGGTAGTTGTTGGAGCCCGCCATGATGATCTTCCTCCCCTCGATCGTCACCACCGGCCCTTCGTTCTCTTCGATCGGGCGGAAATACGGGTAGTAGCCGTTGGCCTTGATCTCGTCGGCGCGGGTGAACGACCAGCACTTCTGGAAGAGGTCAACGGCGGTCTTGGCTTCCTGAGTCACGTGGGAAGGTTCCTCGGATGGATGGACGGGTTGAGTGGAGCTGCAGCTGCGCAGTGGCAAGAGGCGGAGTCCGCATCCGAAGCGCAGGTTTGCTTTTCAGGAAATATCTTAACTTATTTTAATATAGCGGAACCCGGCAAGAAAGTCAATGCATTCTCCCACCACCGTTTCCCCGCCGAGCACAATTCTGTGACAGCACTCGTGACCGGAGCCACCGGGTTTATCGGCAGTCATCTGGTGGAGCTCCTCCTGAAGAAGAACTATGCCGTGCGCATTCTTGTGCGCAAAACCAGTGATCTCACGTGGATCAGGAATCTTCCCGTGGAGATGGTGTATGGTGATCTGTTCGACGCACGCGCGTTGGACGACGCGGTCCGGGGCGTAGAGTACATTTTTCACTCGGCAGGTGTGACGAAGGCGAAGGAGAAGTCGGATTATTTTCGGGGAAATACAGAAGGGACGAGGAACGTACTCCATGCGGTGCGCAGGGTGAACCCCACGCTCAAGCGATTCGTCCAGATCAGCAGTCAGACCGCTGTGGGGCCGAGTCCGACGCGGGTTCCGATTGCGGAAGATGTGCCGGCCAGCCCGATCACGACATACGGCCGGAGCAAGTGGGAGGCGGAGGAAGCGTGCCGGTCGGTCGCTGGGGAGGTTCCCGTGACAATTGTCCGGCCGCCTGCGGTGTACGGTCCGCGCGATAAGGACGTCTTTGAGTTCTTCGCCACTATGAGCCGCGGGTTACAGCCGATGGTCGGGATGCGCGAGAAATATGTCAGTTTGATTCATGTGGGAGATCTGGTGCGGGGGATTCTGATGGCGGCGGAGGCGGAAGTCGCGCGGGGGCGGACATATTTTATATCGAGCAGTGGCGTGTACGGGTGGAAGCAAGTTGGCGAAGTGACGCGGCGGGTATTGGGCAAACGGGCGATGCGGCTGAAGATTCCGGAATTTGGGGTTTACGCAGTAGCGACATTTGCAGAGTTTTTCTCGTTATTCAGCAGCAGGCCCGCGCTGATCAACTACGAAAAAGCGCGCGACATGGTGCAGGACTACTGGACGTGCAGTGGGGAGAAGGCGAGGAGAGAGCTGGGGTTTGAGCAGGAGATTGGGCTTGAGGAGGGGATCAGGGGCACGGTTGCATGGTATAAGCAGATGGGCTGGCTTTGAGCGAGGGAAGCGCAAGGAGTAGTCAGAAGTCAGTACTCAGAAATCAGAAAGAATGACCGGCAGCGATTGAGTGCCCCTGGAATCCAAACTTGATCTTGACGCAAGTCAATCTTTCTGACTACTGATTTCTGCCTACTGAATACTCCCCGTGACGTGGGGTGTTCAGTTACGCGATTAGACGCGACCAGGCTTGACTTACGCGAAACCTTTCGGTATATTGTATGTTGATCGCGGGGTGGAGCAATTGGTAGCTCGTCGGGCTCATAACCCGAAGGTTGTAGGTTCAAGTCCTACCCCCGCTACAACCAATTGACAATAGACCATTGACGATTGACAATTGACCATGAATTGTCAATTGTCTAGTGTCAAGTGTCCATTGTCAATCGACATAGCTCAACGACAGAAAAGCCCGGCTTATCCGGGCATTTCTTTTTCTGGGTCGAGCCGCCGTGTCCCCGAAGCCGTTTTCCTGCTTGCCGCAATGATCCGG
>JBFLYO010000023.1:0-60845 GCA_040756745.1 Bacteroidota bacterium | reverse complement strand
ATTCGCCGTTCAACGTTATTCGGATGGGTCTCTAACAGTCAACAGTTGACAGTTAATATCGTATCCGATTAATGCCGAATCATTAATTGGGAATGTGGCGTTCGACAGAGGCATGACGTACCTCTCTCGCCACGATTCCCCCGTTCCTCGCACTACGGAACCCTTTCCCCTGCCCTCCTCCCGTCAAAGATCGCCGGGTCTTCGACTTGAAAAGGGGAAGGGGAGGTGGGGAGCACTTCTATTGCACCTCGTCGGTTGAATTTATATATTCCTATAAAATTGTCATGACATTTTTATAGGAATATGGAAACCCCCGGCCTGCGGTATCTCAACGCCGAAATTGAGCGTTCACTGCGGCACGAGCGCAAGATGGTCTTTGTTCCCGGACCGCGGCAGGTCGGCAAGACCACGCTTGCGCGTCGCCTTTTGTACGAGACGGGTGCCGACGGTCTGTACTTCAATTGGGACATCGACGCCCACCGCAAGCTTCTCATCCGAAACCCTGGAGATTTCTGGCAGCGCATCGGGCCGCTCCCGCAGAAAGGCCGGCCCCGGATCGTGCTTGATGAAATCCACAAGTACCCGAGATGGAAGCGATTCGTCAAAGGTTTATTCGACGAACATGGCGGCTCGGTCCAGATCATCGTAACAGGAAGCGGTCGGCTCGATCTGTACCAGCGGGGTGGGGATTCGCTCTTCGGTCGATACACGATGTTCCGGCTCCACCCGTTTACTCTTGGGGAGTTGGTTGCAGAGAGACGTCTCTCCGTCCGGTCGCCAGATGAGTTCTGGAAGGCGTTGACACAGCGTCGGTCCCTCGAGAAAGCGGAAGAGTTCCTGGACGACATTGAGCGCTTCACGGGTTTTCCTGAACCTCTCTTCTCGGGGAGCGAGGCCCGCCTTCGGAGATGGCGTCAGGCGCACCGCACTCTCGTCTTGCGTGAGGACCTCCGCGATCTGTCGAGAATTCGCGATGTCGGACTCGTGGAAACGCTTGCCTACCTGCTTCCTGAGCGCGTCGGCACACCTCTTTCGATCAACAACCTCAGCGAGGACCTCGGCGTAAACTTTGCCACAGTTAGGGCTTGGATAGAAACAATGTCCCGCCTCTATTTCCTTTTTACGATCAGGCCTTTTTCCGGGAGGCTGACGCGAACGCTGCGGCTCGCTGAGAAGGTGTATCTGTATGACCCAACGGAAATCGAGAATCCGGGGGCGCGATTCGAGAACGTGGTGGCGCTACACCTGCGAAAGCTTGTGGATGCCTGGACCGACTGGGGGTATGGAGAGTTCGAGCTCTCTTATATCCGCGACAGGGAGAAGCGGGAGGTGGATTTCTTGATTACCGAGCAGAGGAAACCGTATGCCATGATCGAGGCCAAACTGAGTGCGCGTGTCGTTGATTCAAGTCTACGCTATTTCTCTGAGCGGTTGAAGCCGAAGTTCACGATTCAGGTCGTCAGGCACCCGGAGGGGTTCAGGACTACTATGACGACGGCCGGTGTGATCATGGCGCCGGCTGGGGAGTTTCTATCGCTGATCTAGCCAGCGAACGATTGGTCGTGAGTTGTATTCCCAATTCACCATTCGCCGTTAATCGGATAGCCCTTCGCAATTCACAATTGGCGGTCAGGCACGCTCGCCACGCTCCTCAGCTTTCGAGCGTTCAACTGTGAACGGTCACGTTCGATCCGATTAACGGTGAACGATGAATTGGGAATTCAACTCTCTTCTCTCTCCTCTCTCCTCTTTCTTGATCATCTGCTCGTAGGTTCTTTCGCCTCTCTCTAGCTCCAGGAGCGCTTGCTTTCTCCACATCCCTCCACCATATCCCCCGAGCTCCCCGCTCTTGTTCACCACGCGGTGACAGGGAATCACGATGGCGATACGATTGAGCCCGTTTGCGGTGCCGACGGCGCGTTGACCCTTCGGTGAAGCGATTCGTTTCGCCAGCTCCTCATAGGATATCGTTCGGCCATGAGGAATCCGGAGGAGCTCCCGCCAGACCCGCTGCTGAAACACGCTCCCGGGAAAACTGACCGGAACTGTGAAATCTCTCCTCTCGCCGGCAAAGTATTCTCGCAGCTCTGTGCGGAGCCGCGAGAGCACGTCGTTGCTCCCGGGCACAATCGGCCGCTTGAAATGCTTTCGCAGCGCCCTGAACTGTGCCTCAAGCATCCGCCGGTCGGTGAATTCAAGCAGCACAAGCGATTCATCGGTGGCCGCCGCGACGAGCGGACCCAGCGGACTCTCGATCCAGGCGATTTTGATCGCATCCGCCACCCGCGCTTTCCCCGGCGTTGTGCCGAATGCCTTCGTGAACGCGTCGCGGAAGCCGCTGTGCGACTCGTACCCGAAACCGAACAACACATCGTCGAGCTTCACTCCGCGGCGGATCTGATCGAGGGCCTTGCCAAGCCGCCGGCCCCGGCAGTATGCCTGAAACGTCATCCCGTAACTCTTCCGGAAGAAACGCCTGGCCCGCGCGGGGTCGATTCCCAGCCCGCGGATGTCGGCATCGCTGAACCGCCCCGACGGGTCCCTGTCAACCTCCGCCAACAGCTTCCCCGCCCATTCCGGCGGCTCGCCGATCGCCTCCAGCGGCCTGCACCGCTTGCACGGCCTGTATCCCGCGAACAATGCCTCGCGCGGGGTCGCAAAGTACACGACGTTCCGCGGCATCGGCTTCCTTGCACCGCACGTCGGCCGGCAGAAAACCCCCGTCGAGCGGACCCCAAGATAAAAGACCCCGTCGTACGACGGATCACTTCTCAAATACGCCCGCTCCATCTCGGCGGGGGATGGCAACTGTGGCATGACTCCCTCTTCACAGAATTGGACACAGTAGTGGAATCGTCACGCTCCTACGATACCAAAACTGAACCCAGGAACTCCACCGAAAATTGAACGTTGATATCGATTCAGCGATTCAATTAAACAGCTCTTTCACTTCTACGATCTTCACATTCTCCGGCGTCGCCTTCACCGGAAATGCTTCGATCTGCTTGTCTTCCTCAAGCACCGAGGCCGGCTTCGGGGTCTTGTAGGCGATCGGACTCGGAGAATCCGCAACGAGCGCATCGCGCAACGCCTTCGCGTCCTTCGTGATCACCGCAATCTGCATATTGCCGTAGTGCCAATGCTTCTTGATCGCCCTGTTGACGTCGGCCAGCGTGAGGGTGTTCATCATGGAGCGGAACTTCGCCAGATGACTCCCGCTGATCCCGTAGAACCGGTCATCCAATGCGTAGCCAAGCCGCTCCATCGTCGTCGGCGCGTAATGGAGGACGTACTTCTTCAGGAAGTTTTTGGTGAGATTGAATTCGGCTTTCGTCATCCCGTTCTCGACGAGCCGCCTGTACTCCCGCAGGGCGGCACGCATCGCAAAATGCGCAGTCTCCAGCGGCACCGGACGGATCCAGATCTCGAAGATCTGCTTTCGCCGGCAGACGTTCTGGGGCGGCTTGCTGAGCATCCCTCCGCGCGGGTAGTTCTCGATGTACGAGTAATCCCCGTAGTTCAGCCCGCGCGTCTCGCGGATCACCTGGTATAAATGACTGCTTGAGTTGCGATGCTCGCCTAGCCAGGAGTTCGCAATCGCCAGCGCATACCAGTCCTTCGATCCACGCAGGATGTCGATCGGCACTCCCATGCTGATCGCTGCGGCAGGCGCGTCCTTCTCTACAATCGTGACCCGGAACCCTTCTATGTGGGCCGGCTGGGGAGGCGGAATTGGCTGAGGGGCACCTGGAGGAAGACCTGCCAGGTCCTTCCGCAGCGTCGTCAGCAACGACGCCTGGTATCCACCCCCGAGACCGATAACGAGATTGTCCCGCGTGAAGTTTTTCTTGTAGAACTCTTTCACGTCATCGAGTGTAATGCTCTTGACGCTGCCGATCGTCCCTGCCGTGATGTGCCCATAGGGGGTTCCGGCAAAGATATCGTCGTACAATACTGCCTTTCCGAGCTCTTCGTCACTCGAGTACCGTAGCGTGTTTTCCAGAAAATTGAGCACCTCGCTCTTAATCCGGTCGAGGTCAGCCTGCTCAAATGCGGGCGCGGTGATTGCATCGACAAAGAGCGGGTAATATTCCTTGAGGTTGTCGCGGTGCACGCGGCCGTAGACGACCGTCATCTCGACCGACGTCACGGCGTCGTACGAGGCGGCCAGCGGATACAGCTTGTCCAGGATCTGTTCGTACTTGTTTTTCTTCGTCGATGCTTCTGTCAGCATTGCTGCGGTAATGTTCGCGAGTCCCTCCTTCCCGGACGGGTCGTTTTGCGAACCGACCTTGAACCAGATGCGGAAGCAGATGGTGGCGTCGGTCGGGACGGGAAGCAGAACAGCATCTCCGGGCTTCACGGCGGCTTCTCCGATGGTGAACATTGCGGCGCCAAGCAGCGCCATGGCGAGTGTCAGAGTCATGATTCTCATTGGCCGGCTCCTTTCAGGACCACGACAGATCTCCGCTCGGGAGAGAAGTACTGCTTGGCTGCGGCCATGATGTCGTCGGGCGTCAGCTTGTCGATCTCTGCATAAAGCGCATTCACCGCCTCCATGCCACCGGTGATGGCAACAGTGTACGCTAACCCGCCCGCGACTTTGTTCGGGGTGTCGAGGTTCATAAGGAAGGCGTATTTCCTCCGCTTCTTGGCGTCGCCGAGGCGCTTTGCGTCGACCGCCGTCGACTGAAACGTCGCGATGGCGTTGTAGACCTCGTCCCGGACCGCGGGGACGTCTTCCTCTTTCTTGACGCGCGCCAGGATCTCAAAGAGCGGCATATCCCGGTTCATCGGGATGCTTGCATCCAGGATATCCACGCGCTGCTCCTGGATATAGAGCTTCTTGTAGAGATCGCTCGTGCTGCCAAAGGCAAGATCGCCGAGCATCACTGCCGCCACATAGGTGCGGTTCGACGGGTTGAACGCGTCCCCTTTGTATGCAATGTCGATGATCGGCAGTGTTTTCCCCTGATATGAAACATCGGCCGACCGCTCCCCCATTTGCGGCGGTTCGGGCACGACGTTCGGTGCTTCATACCCTTTCTTCCAGCCGCCATAGTACTTCGCCACCAGCTTCATGACCGCATCGGGCTTGATGTCGCCGACAATGAGGAGCACAACGTTCTCCGGCCGATAGAAGCGATGGAAGAACGAGTGGCTGTACTCAAATCCCTCGGGCATCGCCTTGATGTCCCGTTCGAAGCCAATCGTGGTGTGCTTGTAGGTGTGGGCGTCGAATGCCAGGTCGCGCATCTTTTCATCCAGCACTGCGAAGGGGCTGGTCACGTTTTTCCGGTATTCACCGTAAATGGCGCCGGCCTCTGTCTGGAATTCTTCTTTGCTGTAGTCGAGGTTCTGGAAGCGGTCGCTCTCAATGTCGATGACTTTTTCGAGATCCTCGACGGCAAAATTGAGGTGATATGCCGTGATGTCGTCGGAAGTGAAGGCGTTGGCGCTCGCGCCGATGCTGGTCACGATGCTGTCGTAGACCGATCCTGGATACTTCTTCGTGCCGCGGAACATCATATGTTCAAAGAAATGGGCAAATCCAGACTTCCCCGCCTCCACCTCATCCCGGCTTCCTGTGCGGACGACGGAATAATACGCCACCAGCCCCGGTGACGACATCGGGATCATGATGACCTTCAGCCCGTTGGGCAGCGTCCTCGTATCGACCTTGTACGGAAATATCCCCTTAGCCACGCCGCCGCTCCCCAGCATGGTCAGCGCCGCAGCCAGGTACAGCCATCTCTGTTTCATGTGTGGTCTCCATGTAAATGTCACATTGAATCATCGGGTCATTGCACCGTATCATTCACAATCCTCGATCTTCAATCCTCCATCTTCAATTGGGCAGAACATGTTCTGCCCCTACTCTTGACTCATCACTCATAACTCTTCACTGAATCTGTTCAAAAACGATATCTCCTGTTCCGTCAGCCTTCCCGCCCCCGTCTTCCCCATCTTCTCCCTGATTCTGTCGAGCTCCGCCCTGTTCACTTCGTGCAATTTTTCCCTGTCGATTTTGCCCCACCGTTCTATGGCATTGCGTGATGGATTTGGCGGCGTCATGGCCTTCATCATGACCGCTTGTGGAGAATGCTTGTCGACCCACTTGAGATACAAATAGGCCCCGACGAATCCGCCGAGATGAGCGAAATGGGCGATGTCAGATCCGCCGCCGCCCAACCCGCCGTACAGGGAGAGCAGGGTCATGATGATCACAAGGATCCGCGATTCAACGGGGAGGACTCCCCAAATGTATATCCTTTCGCGGGGCCAGAAGTAGGCGAAGCCCAGGAAGACCCCGAAGACAGCCCCCGAGGCGCCGACGATTGCGGAGTAGGGAGTAAAGAGAAATGAGAGAGCTCCCCCCGATATTCCGCTGATGAAGTAGAGCAAGAGGAATCGCTTGCCGCCGAGTTCGAGCTCCAGTCGCGGACCAAAGAAGAAGAGCCCGAGCATGTTGAAAAGAATATGCGTCAGGTTGGCATGCATGAACATGTACGTGACGATCGTCCAGGGGCGGACGAACACATCGGCCGGCACAAGCATCATGGCTGGCGTCAGCCCGGGGGCGAGCATGTTCAGGAGGTAGACGATCACGTTGGCGGCGATCAGCCGCATGGTCCATGAGGTCATCGGTATTGCCCGTCCCTCAGCGCGGTTTCGTATGCGGCCACGACATTCTCCGTGGGCGAGTTATCCTGCAACATATGCGTGGGGGAAAACGCGTATCCTCCTCCAGGCATCATCACGTCCAGCGTCTCCTTCACCTCCCGCACCGTGTCGGCCTTTGTGCCTGATGAGATATTGCCGGCAGTGGAGATACAGCCATGAAATGACATCCTGTTTCCGTAGCGGTGCTTGAGATATGCCGGCGACATGTTTGCGGCCTCGGGTTGCAACGTGTCCACAATGGTAATCCCCATCTCAAGAAAATCGTCAAACGCCCAGCTGCTCGATCCGCAGCAGTGCATCATCACCTGAAGCCCATAGGCGCGGGCAAGGTCGACGAACTTCTGGTGCCGCGGACGGATGTGTCGCTGAAACACTGACGTGCTGATCATCGGCCCCCGCTGCGTCCCGAGATCTTCCCCCAGCCAGAGAACATCGTACATCCCTCTGGCCTTATCCAGCATTCGTTCATATACCTCGAGCTGGACGGCATTCTTCCTGTCGATGAATCTGAGCCCGGGGGAGTTTTCTTCCATCAGATCGAGAAGCATCTGCTCGACTGTCCTGATCATCCCGGCGGTATTCATAGTGTCTCCCGCTCCGGGATTGCCGATGATCAGGCAATAATCTCTGTTCAGCTTGCATGAAGCAAGGGCACCTTCGTAATCGAAATCATCGGGCGATGGCATCGGCCAGCGCTCCACCGCCTCTTCGTCGGCAATCCTCAAAGGAAAGTCACAATAATCCCAGTACCCGCCGCTCCCGTGGTTCACCCAGCGGGTCCTGATCCCCCAGATATCGATTTTCCGCCCATCGACTTGCTGATGCAACGGAGGGCCGATGTACTGCGGAGTGATCTCAAGAAAATCGACTCCCAACACCCGCCGCAACCCTTCATCGTCTCCAGCCGCAAGACCAAAATGCTCCTTCAGCCGGCGGTCGATGCCGGGATTGGCGAGGTAATCGATGGGGATACGGTCCGGCGTTCCGTGGGCGAACGCCGTGCGGACGCGGTCTCTGGATGTCATGCGTGAAGCTTGTGCCGTATCACTAAAGATACGCGATTCGCATCAACATTCAAAGAAAAGAGTGGCTTGCGATTGAGGAAATTCCGCCGTTATATTGATTTTGCGTTTCACCAGACCTCACTTATCCCCCGACCCGACTCCGATGCTTCGTTCACTTCTCTTTCTCTTCCTGCTCTCCAGTTCATTGGCGGGAGCGCAGGGTCTGATGCAATTCTTCGTCGCGCAAAACGGCAACGACCACTGGTCCGGCACGCTTGCCGCGCCGAATTACGCAGGGAGCGACGGACCGTTTGCGACGCTCGAACGCGCGCGGGACGCAGCGCGCGAATGGAGAAAATCGAGGGATGCACCTGGCGTGACGGTGCTCATCCGTCAGGGCACCTACCGCCTCAATTCAAGCTTCATTCTCTCGAAGCAGGATTCTGGCATGATGAACTTTCTGAATTTCTGGCGGGCATATCAGGGCGAAACGGTGATCTTCACGGGAAGCCGGATGATTGATGGCTTCAGGCCGGTGACTGACACGACGGTCCGTGCCCGACTCGCTCCCGAGGCACGCGATGAAGTCCTTGTGGCCGATATCGACACGAACGGCATCGGCAGTTTCGAAACACTCCCTCCGCGCGGTGGTCCGCCGATGGAGCTCTTTTTCGAAGGAGAACGGATGACCGTCGCCCGATACCCGAACAGCGGATGGATTAGGATCGCCGACGTGCCGCAGTCGGGTGATACGCTCTTCAATAAGGGACTCGACCGGGAGAAACGCTTCAAGGGGGTCCCTGCCGGACGGCACTATGGCCGTATCACGTATGCAGGGAACCGCCCGTCCATGTGGACACATGCGGCCGACATTATACTGCACGGATACTGGACATTTGACTGGAGCGATTCGTACCAGCACGTCACCTCGATCGATACGGTAAATCAGGAGTTTCTCATCCGCCCTCCGCACCATCACTACGGCTATACAACAAACCAGCGATATTACGTGCTGAACGTCCTGGAGGAGCTCGATGCTCCCGGCGAATGGTACCTCGACCGTGCCTGGGGCAAGCTCTATTTCTGGCCTCCAGCACCTCTACGGAAAGGATCGGTGGAGGTTTCTCTCATGGAGCAGCCACTTATCCGGATCGACAGTTCGGCCTGGCTGGTTGTGGAGGGGCTTCACCTTGCCTATTCGCGCGGATCGGGGATAGCGATCAACGGCGGACATGACGTCGACATCAGAAGATGCACGCTGCACTCACTTGGGGGAGACGGAGTCACGATCGATGGCGGAGTTCGCAACGGTGTTGCCGCCTCAACGATCTATGAAGTCGGTCTTGGAGGGATTATGTTGCGGGGCGGCGACAGGAAGACACTCAACCCGGGCGCGCACTTTTCCATTGACAACCACATCCACCACTACAGCACCTGGTTGCGGACTGGACAATATGCCGTGGTGATGGACGGCGTAGGACACCGCGTAGTAAACAACCTCATCCATGACTCGCCATTCGAAGGAATCTACATCAAGGGGAACGACCATCTGATCGAGAGGAGTGAATTTTATGCCCTGATGAAGGAGACTGGAGACGCCGGCGCCATCCATACCGGACGTGACTGGACTTGGCGGGGGAACGTGATACGCTACAACTATTTCCGCGATCTCAAAGGACCAGGGCTTCACGGCGTGATGGCCGTGTATCTCGACGACTGGGCGAGCGGCTTCAAGGTGTACGGGAACGTGTTCTACCGTGCCGGTCGCGCGACGATGATCGGCGGGGGAAGGGACAACCTTGTGGATGGCAATTCTTACATTGAATGCAGTCCGTCGATCCATGTCGACGCGCGAGGACTCGGCTGGGCGTCGTATTACTTCGACGGAACCTATCCGGAGCTCTTCACCAAGATGGATGATATGAACTACAGCCAGCCCCCCTACAGCGTGCGATACCCGGAGCTGTTGCGCCAATACGACGGCGAGCCGGCGGTCCCGAAGTACAACCGGATCGTCAATAACCTTTCATTCGGCGGCCGGTGGATGGATGTGTACGACTGGAACGCGTTCGATTTTTCCGTCGTCACCGTGAAGGACAACATTGTCGGCGACCCGGTCGTGCTGCGTCGCTGGAAGCCCGGGCAGAAGGGGTGGGATCCGTATTATCTGGATATCGATGCACAGGATGGCTATGAAGCGTTGATTCAGGAGAGCGCTGAGGTGAAGCGGTTGTTCGAGGGAAACAGGTTCGTCAGGTAAACCGCCTGGAGTAGGGAGTATGGCTGTAAGGAGTAGGGGGAGACCGATTGTGGATTGTCAATTGCGGATTGAATTGGAACCACTAAGCCCCTTACCCCTTACCTCCCTACCGCCCTACTCTCTAGCGTTTCATCCATAACGGAACCCTGCCCGGCGTCCATGGAGCTCCCGCGCGTTCAAGCGTCTCTTCGACCGCGTGCAAGTCTGTCTCGATCAGCTTCCTCAGCGCCTCAAGGCGCGACGCAAATTCATCCGCGGCGATTTCGTATGACCGCTGCTGCGTGGTCGTCGGCGCGCCGGTGGATTGCCACTGGTCCTCCACGATGCCGTTGACCCGCTCTGTGATCGACGGGACATCTGGCTCGTTCTTCGACCTGAGCGCACGGTCGCCGTTCAGCACGCGCTGGATCTCCCGGATGCCGCGCTCGATTGAATCCAGACCCGCCGAAACCGACGCCGGCGCGGCGGGAGTTGCGAGAACGGCCTTCTTCAAGTGATCGATCCGAGTGCGTGCTTCACCGGCTGCCCGTGAAGCGCCCTGCACAGCGCGTTGCAGATCGGCCACCTTCTCCTGGAACGCAACAAGCGCCTTGCGGTCAACTGCAGGCAATGAAACGCTTCCTAGTACCTTTGCAGTGAATTCCACCGGACCTGCCAGCAGTGTTTCCTCTCCATTGACTCTCTTGGCCATCGTGACGGCGTACACACCCGGCATCGCAAGAGGTCCCATGTCACCTTCGGAGAACGGATCTTCTTCGGCCGGGACCGTCAACTTTGTCGGTGTGATTGCCGCATAGCGGAGATCCCAGACCACCCGGTGGACACCCTTATCGGCTGGCTCTGAAAGCCGACGGACGACATTCCCCTCTTCGTCCGCAATTATGAAGATCAGTGATGGTGTCTCCTCCACTTCCTCCGCATGCAGCTCGGCGGCGGTTGGATATGGTATCGGCTCGCCTTTCTTGAACAGCTCCTTCTCGCGCGCCTGGCGCATTTGCTTCTTCGTCTTCAGGCTGTCCTTCATGTAATACGTGATCGTCGCGCCGACCGGCGGGTTCTTGGCAGCGAAGAACGACTCGCCGAGGAATGCCTTGCCACGAAGACCGTAGGGACGCGATTCGATGTACATGAGCGCGTCCTTGACCGGGAGGATCGCCGCCGGTTTGCCGAGCATCTGCTTGTCAAGATGGCGCAGTGGTGAATAGTCATCAAGGATATAAAAACCCCGCCCAAACGTCCCCAGCACCAGGTCGTTCTCCCGCCGCTGGATGGCGATGTCCCGCACGGCAATTGTCGGCAGTCCCCCTGTAAGCCGGGTCCAGTCCTTCCCACCGTCGGTCGTCACATACACCCCGAACTCCGTGCCGGCGAAGAGCAACGACGGGTCCTCATGATCCTCGACCAACGCGTAGACAGCCCCCTTGTCCGGGAGATTTCCGGATATCGAAGTCCACGATATTCCGCCATCATCACTGCGGAGAAGATATGGCGCAAAGTCACCGTTCTTGTGATTCTCGAACGCGGCAAAGACAGTCTTTACGTTGTGCCGCGACGCCTCAAGTCGGCTGACGTATGTCTGTGGCGGGACGCCGGGGAATGATTCCACGCGGCGCCAGGCCGTGCCGCCGTTGTCAGATATCTGGATCAGCCCATCGTCGGTTCCCACAAACAGCACCCCTTCCTTGAGGGGCGACTCCGCCAGCGCGGTGATGTTCCCATAGAAGGAGGTGGATGCGTTCTTGGCAACGGCATCGATACTCCAGAATTTTTCCATGACAGGAAGCTTGTTCCGGTCGATCTGCCGTGTCAGGTCGCCGCTCACCTGCTTCCATGTGTTGCCGCGGTCGTCGCTGCGGAAGAGCTTGTTCGCGGCAAAGTAGAGGCGGGTATGCGAGTGCGGACTGATCAGCAGCGGCGAATCCCAGTTCCAGCGGAGCGGGGCTTCCCCTTTTTCTTCCTGCGGCTTGATCCCCATGATCTCGCCGCTCTTCTTGTCGTAACGGACCAGCCCGCCGTACTGCGATTCGGCATAGACGATGTTCGGATCTTCCGGATCGATCTGTGTGACGAATCCGTCCCCGGTTGCAGTCACGACCCAGTGTGCGTTTTCGATACCGGTTGCGCTCATGTTGCGCGAGGGTCCGACCAGCGAGAAATTGTCCTGCGTCCCGCCGTATACGTTATAGAACGGCATTGCATTATCGACGTTCACCCGGTAAAACTGCGTGACCGGGAGATTTACCTTGAAATTCCAGGTCGCACCACGGTCGAAGCTCTCATACAACCCGCCATCGCACCCGACAAGATAGTAGTTCGTGTTCTCGGGATCGATCCACATGGCGTGGTTGTCGACATGCTTGCTTTTCTCCCCGAGGTTCTTGAAGGTCTTTCCCCCGTCGGTCGAGACTTTCAAATACACATCCATGGAATAGATGCGGTCCGGGTCCTTTGGGTCGGCAAAGATCTCGGAATAATATTGGGCGGATGCCGAGACATAGTCCCCCCGTTTCTCCCAGGACGCGCCACGGTCGGTCGATCGATACAGCCCTCCCTTCCCCAGCGCCGCTTCGATGGTCGCATACACGATGTCGGGGGCCGTCGGGGGAATCGTCAGCCCGATGCGGCCCATGTCTTCTGAAGGGAGTCCGGAGGTGAGCTTTTTCCAGTCTGCTCCACCGTCCTCTGACCGATAGATGGCTGACTCGGGTCCGCCGTTGATCAGCGTCCAGACATGGCGTCGACGTTGATACGCAGCAGCATAGAGCAGATCAGGGTTGCGGGGGTCCATCACGACGTCGGTGACGCCGGTGTTTTTGCTAATGGTCAGCACCGCCTCCCAGGTCTTTCCGCCGTCGGTTGTCTTGTAGAGCCCGCGGTCACCTCCCGGGTTCCACAGCGGTCCCTGCGCGGCCACATAGACTACCCGCGAGTCGCGGGGATCAATAAGAATCTTGCCGATGTGCTCAGACGATTTCAGTCCCATGTTCTCCCAGCTGCTGCCGCCGTCTTCGGAGCGATACACACCGTCGCCGTAGGAAACGCTTCTCTGGCTGTTGTTCTCGCCGGTTCCGACCCAGATGACCGAAGGGTTCCTGGGGTCGATTGCGACGCATCCGATCGAATACGAGGATTGCTTGTCAAACACCGGCGTCCATGTCGTCCCTGCGTTGGTCGTCTTCCACACTCCGCCGGAGGCAACCGCGACGAAGTAGCGGCTCCGGTCGTGCAGATCGACAGCGATATCGGCGATGCGCCCGGACGTGAGTGCCGGCCCGATGGATCGAAACTTCAAGCCGTCCAGCACCAATGCGGGGAGTGATCCCTCATCCCTGGAAGCTGGACCTTTCTTCTGAGCTGTTGCACTCAGCCCGCAGACCAGGGCGAGGATCACGAATGCGTGCAGGGCTTTCATGACGTCTATTCCTGAATGTCGGAGTGGGAGAAGAGGAATGTCAGTGTCTTCGATGCCCGCCATGCCGACCGCCGCGGTCGTGGCCGCGCCGACGTCCGTGCGGGCGGCCACGGTCGCCGCCGTGCGGAGGTCGACGGTGATGCATCTGTGGTTCAACGACTCCTGCCGGAAGCGGAGCAAGCAAATCGGGATCGGGGTGAATCGCCTTCAGTGCTCGGCCGATGAACTGCTCGATATCGGGGATCTCATACGCTTCGGTCTCGGTGGCAAAACTGACCGACGTGCCGGTGGCACCGGCGCGCCCGGTTCGCCCTATCCGGTGAACGTAGTCTTCAGGGTCGAGCGGCAGGGTATAATTGACGACATGACTCACCCCTTCAATGTGCAGTCCGCGCGCAGCGACGTCGGTTGCGACAAGCACCTTGATCCTGCCGTTCCGGAACGCCTCCAGCGTCTTCAGCCGCTGTTCCTGCGACACGTCTCCCGAAAGCAGCCCGCAGCTGATGCCGTAGGCGGAGAGCCGGTCCTTGAGGTGCTGTGTTTCATCGCGCCGATTCGCAAACACCATCACCCGCTCGAGGTTGTACTTTGTGATGAGGTTGTACAGCAGCGTCAGTTTTTCCTCATTGGTAATGATATAGACGACCTGATCGATCGTAGAAAGTGTGATCTCCTTCGGCGGCGTGACGTCGACCTGCACCGGGTTCCTTGTCCATGAGGCGGCCAGACGGTTCACCTCGGGTGTCAGCGTGGCGCTGAAGAACATCGTCTGTCGCTTCCCCTTCATCGGCGTGCTTTCGATGATGCGCCGGACATCGGGGATGAACCCCATGTCGAGCATCCGGTCGGCTTCGTCGATGACGAGGACCTCGACCTTGCTGAGGTTGATGTCCCCTTTGCGCTTGTAATCCAGAAGCCGTCCCGGCGTCGCCGCAACGATATCGATTGGCCCTTCACGCAGCATCCGCTGCTGTTTCGTGTAGTCCATCCCGCCGAAGACAGCCATCGCCTTGCACCGTGTGTGCTTACTGAGGGCGTGTGCGTCTTTCTCGATTTGCAGCACAAGCTCGCGCGTGGGAGCGAGGATTAGCGCCCGCGGTGTCCCGCGTTTGCGGGGCTCCGGTGCAGGATGGCGGAGGAAATGAGCGAGGATGGTGATCAGGAATGCAGCCGTCTTACCCGTCCCGGTTTGCGCCCGACCGGTGGCATCCAAGCCTTCGAGAGTCTGTCGGAGTATGCCGGCCTGGATCGGCGTGCAGTAGCGGAATCCCAGATCGGCAATTGCGTGCATGAGCTCCGGAGGAAGATCGAAGTCATGGAATCTGACCTTCCCTTCGGCGGGCGGGACTCTGAAACTGGAGGGATCCCATCGTTCAACGCGGACCGGTTCCGGCGCGCCCGGACGAGGCGGCCGAGGGGCGCGCTGGGGCCGCCGCTCACGTGATGGATGCGTGTCTTGTTTTCTCCATTCCCTTTCTCGTCCTCGCTGAGGAGGAGTCGATGGGGGGAGCGCCTCTACGGGTTTGCCCTTGGAAAACCTGTTGAACCAATCGCCGATACGCTTGATCAGTGAAATCGCCACTCGTCACCTTGTGAATGCATGCAATGCTTGCGCTCGCGACTCTGCACGGGTTACCAGACCCGCAGACCCTGGCGCGACAGGTACAGCGGAAGTGATGTGAACGCATGTCCGGTCAATGTCCGCAGCATGGAGCGTTTCTTCGACATGTCACCGTCGGTAAGGATCGTCAGCGATCCCCCATCGCCTCCCGCCCCGTTCACTTTGACGCCCAGTGCGCCAAACTCTCGCGCGACCGCGATGATCTCTTCCATCTTCGGGCAGACCAGCGCGGGATGGAGTTCTCGCTGGACATCGGTGTTGTCGTTCATCACCCTCCCCAGCGCACGAAAATTGCCGGCGACCACGGCATCACGCGCTTCAACGGCGAGCCCGCGGAGCCGGTCGAGCCGTCGGTCTGCATAGGCATTTTCTCCCAACTCCTCGATGACCTTGTTGTGGATCGAGCTGGAGCTGTGGGGCCGGCCGATATATATCACGGCAAGACGGTGCTCGAGCTCCCACCAGATGGAGTTTGGAATGCGAATGGGGGTAACGGTCGATGACGGAAACTCATGCATCGCGATGAAGTTGATCCCCCCGTACGCGCTGGCGAGCTGGTCCTGTATCCCGCACTGCAGCCCCAACTTCTTGGTCTCGATGAAGTGCGCCATCCCTGCGACCTCGTGCGGACCGAGGTCTCCGCCGACCAGACTGTCGAGCGCCCCGATGAGCGCCACCGAGACCGCCGCCGAAGTGCCCGTAGACGCGCCCGGCGGCGCATCGGAAAAAATATTGATGCGGAGCCCAATCTCAGGCGGCAGCCGCATCACGTCGATCGCCGCTTCGAGGAGCGGATGCTTGTCGTACACGATATGCTCGGGGTCGATTGCATAGGTCTGACCGAAGTTTTCGGCCGAGATCGTGACCCGTTCCGCCCCTTCCGCGTGCTCGGTTACTTCGACCTGCACTTCGACGTACGGATAGACCGCGATGTTGAATACCGCCCCGTGCTTTGCAAACCAGGTGTCGGTCCATCCGCCGATATCACAGACCCTGATCGGCGCAACCGCATTCACAATCCGTCTGGATCTATCTGTCATTGCTCCCCTCCATCGCTTCCCAGAGGAGTTCCGCAACGTCCTTAACCTTTGTACTTCCTGCTGGATCCCTTTCTTTTACTCCGTCCGTCAACATTGTCATACAGAAGGGGCACCCCGTGCCAATTGTATCCGCTCCGGTGGCCAGCGCCTCTTCCGTCCGTTCGATGTTGACCCGCTTCCCCTCCCGCTCTTCCATCCACATTCTCCCGCCACCGGCGCCGCAGCAAAAGCTTCTGTCGCCGGCCCGCTTCATCTCCACCCTGGTGATGCCGCCAACCCGATCCAGCAGGTCCCTCGGATCGTCATAGACGCCGTTGTAGCGGCCAAGGTAGCAAGGGTCGTGGAATGTCACCTTCGATGCGACGGCGGCAGGCAACGATAGTTTCCCCTTCTCCACGAGTTCGTTGAGCAGCGTCGTGTGGTGGACCACCTCATAGTTCCCGCCGAATTGTCGGTACTCTCTGCCAAGCGATTGCAGGCAGTGGGGGCAGGTAGTAACAATCTTTTTGACGGCGTATTTGTTGAGTGTCGCAATGTTTTCCGTGATAAGAGACTGCGCGAGGTATTCGTTCCCCATGCGACGTGCCGGGTCGCCGGTGCATTTCTCTTCCGTTCCCAGGATAGCATAGTTGACGCCGGCCCTGTTCAGCAGCTGGGCGAACGCCCTCGAGACCTTCCGGTAGCGGGCGTCATACGCCCCGGCACACCCAACCCAGAAGAGTATCTCCGCCGTTCCGCAATCCGCAATCCGCGGTACGGAAATTCCTTCGGCCCAGTCGGCGCGCGATGCATGCCCGAATCCCCACGGCGTATAGTTGCGCTCAAGATTGCTGAACGTCGTCTTCAGTTCATCGGGGAATCGCGATTCGTTGAGCACAAGCCCACGCCGCATCTCAACGATCGTATCAACATGCTCGATCATGACCGGACACTCCTGCACGCACGCCATGCAGGTGGTGCAGGCCCAGAGCTCCTGCTCGGTGATGAAATGATCGAGCAGCGTATTGCCTGCCGCTGCTCCTTCCGTCGTGCCGGCAAGCATCAGGGGCGCCTTCTGCATCGTCCTCGCCCGTACGTCGACGATGATCTTCTTCGGGTTGAGGAGCTTGCCGGTGGAATGTGCAGGACAGGCGGATGTACAGCGTCCACACTCGGTACAGGTGTAGCCGTTGAGGAGTTGTTTCCACGTCAGATCCTCAACGTCAGTGGCGCCAAACTTCGTCGCCGACTCGTCCGCAAGATTCACCGGAGCTAGCGCGCCTTTTGGGCCGAGGCTGGAGAAATAAACGTTGGGAATCGAGGTGAGGATGTGAAGATGCTTGGAGAACGGCAGGTAATTCAGGAATCCAAGGACCGCGATCATGTGGCCCCAGAAGAATATCCGGAACCACATATGCGTGCCATCGCCCGTGAACGAGGGGGCGAATACCGCCGACACGAGACGGGCCGCCGGGGCGGTCTCCAGGCCGAGCGCGATCCTCGCGCTGTTCTGCCCGAACATCGTCACCATCACCACCAGGATCAGGAAGAGGATGAGGACCGCATCCCACTTGGCGTGTCCCGAAACGCGCAGTCGCTCCGGAGGGGCGACAAGTCGCCGGAAAATCGAAACAACGACACTGATCAGCACCAGTAGGCCGAACAGTTCGGCGATGAAGATCAGCGGCGGATAGAGAGAGCCGAGGAATGCGAGGGAGAAGCCGGGAGCGATTCCCTCACCGATCGATTCGAGGATGGCAGTGAGGAGGATGACGAATCCCCAGAAGATCAGCGCGTGCAGGACTCCCGCAAGCGGCTCGCGTAGCAGCTTCGATTGTCCCAGAGCGATCGCAAAGACGCGCCTCAGCCGTTCAGGAACTCTGTCGAACCGGTTTTCCTTCTTCCCGACCTTCAGATACCGAACCAGACGGCGGGCGTTCCACGCAAAGAGTGCCAGCGCTGCAACGAGGAAGACGGAGAAGAAGAGGGATTCGGGGAGCATGAGAAGTCCTGGCTGGGGGGGAGTCCCCCTGTTATGTACGCGAGGGGTATGGCACTACTCCACCATCATCGAGCCTTCGACCACTGTTACCGCCCGGCCGCCGATCTGTACCGCAGTCACCTGCGTCCCCTGCAGCGAGAGCCGGACCGTCACGCGTCCCTTCCGGCCGATCACGTCCCCCTGCTCGCCCACGATCGTCACGCTGTCCCCCACGGGTTCCACCGCGCCACGCTCGTACAGGTAGACACCGAGCGGTCCATTTGCGGTCCCTGTCACCGGATCCTCGTTGATCCCCATGGTAGGCGCGAAGAAGCGGGAATGCACGTGCGACCCTTTGTCGACCGTCTCTGTCGTGAAGGCGCAGAGACCGCTCAGATTGCGGTTGGTGAGGAACTGGGACATTGCGAAGAAATTCGGCTTCATCGAAAAGATGGTGTGGAGCCGTCGGATGGGAACGTAGAGGTAATTTGCAACGACGATCGGCATCCTGTTTTCGAATTCTTCCAGGGTAATGTTCAGGATCCGCATGATGTCGAGCTTGTATTGTCCGGCCCGGGTGAACTCGGGGAGCGTCAGGCCGAAGAGCACGTCGATCCCGTCGCGCGTCTTGTTGACCGTAACGGGCAGGATGCCGGAGCGTGTCTCGAGCGCGAATGTGTACACACCGGGGTCCTCCATCCCGTGCATCCCCTCCTCGGCCAAGGCGTGGAAGCTTGCCACCGTGGCGTGGCCGCAGAGCGGGACTTCGACGGTGGGAGAGAACCAGCGGATGCGGAGGTTGGCACCAGGGAGGGTCGGCGGAAGGATGAACGCGGTCTCCGGGACCGACATTTCCCGCGCAATCATCTGCATCTGCCGCTCGGACAACCCGTCCCCCGTCAGCACGACCCCCGCAGGATTGCCGGTCAGCGGAACTTCGGTAAACGCATCAACCTGTTTTACGTTGATCTTCATCGCGTGGGTGGCAGGTTTACATATCGCGCACAGCCATGGCCGTCAGCGTACTTCGTTCCCGCACAAACAGGAGGACCCCCTCACGCACCAGAAACGTCCCGTACACCGGAAACGATTTCGATTCATCGATGGTTGCGGAAAAACGGGGTTCCGATTCGCCTCGCGCCATGAGCGCAACCATTGTACGGAACGTGGGTGGAGATCCCTCCGTCGATTCTACCCGCTCGGAGTAGCCGAACACCACCGCCGATCCGAGTTCGATGTACGAGACCGGGCCGGCAAGTTTTTCCCGAGAACAAACGCGGCGCAGGAGCTCCGCGCGTTCCGGAAACGCAGCCGGGTCGTCCTCGAGATCCCGGGGATAGACGACATCATCGAGTTGCTCGTCGGACCGTTCCGCCGACGGATCGGTGCCAGATTCGCTCCCCTCCATCTCCCGCACCAGTGCGCCTGTGCGTCTGTCGATTTCAACAACGCTTGCCGCCGGCCGCGACGCACGAATGCAACCGTTGAGTGTGGCAATACATCTGAGATCGTCGCGGCGCCAGAGAAGCCGGCCTGTGGTGATGTCGACCGCCGTGATCCCCTTCGGCTCCGGCAGGTCGGGAGTGGCGTACCCGTGCAGAATGAGCGTGTCGCGATACACAGCCTCGATCCCCGTCCACCATTGCTCTCCGAAATCCTTTTCCTTCCACAGAGCCCTGCCGTTGGAGAGATCGATGCAAAAGAACGCGACCGTTTTCGCGGTGAGATCCCGTTCTTCGCCGACGAGCATGCCGCCCGCTGCCGGTTGAAGACGCCAGATGACTCCTTTCGACCGATATTCCCAGAATGGGCGAAAGCTGCGCCTCCGTCCGGAACGGAAAAATGGCATGCACTGCGTCGGGTGTGAATCTATTCGCTAAAATCTTCAAACAAGATAACAATCAGTTGACGGAACTTCAACAACAAACCCTCATTTGAAGTAATCTCGTAAGGCTGGAAGTATGGCGGCGATAGCCTTTCCGCGGTGGCTGAGGGCATTCTTCGCCATCGGATCAAGTTCAGCAAAGGTTTTGGCGCTGTCGAGGGGGAGAAACACCGGATCGTAACCGAAACCGCCTGTTCCCCTTGGTTCCGTGATAATCGTCCCTCTGCAGACTTCCTCAGCCGTCACGGGTTGATTCCGGGGTGCCAGAAACGTGAGCACGCAGCGGAACCGTGCCCCCCTCCGCCGGGGGGGGACTCCCTGCATCTCTTTGAGCAGCTTCGCCACATTGTCGGCGTACGTCGCCGTTTCCCCGGCGTACCGCGAAGAACGGACGCCGGGAGCGAGAGCGAGATAATACACCTCGAGGCCGGTATCGTCGGCGAGCGATGGCAACCCGGTTGCGCGGAAGACAGCTCCCGCTTTCAGCAGCGAATTCCCCTCGATCGTTTCAGCGTCTTCGGCGATCTCCCCGACGGCCGGGAAGCTGTCGAGCGTGAGCACCTCGACCGAGAGATCCGAGAGCAGCGCGCGGATTTCGTCGGCCTTGTGTTTGTTATGCGTGGCGAGGACCAATCGTTTCATGCGTGTAATCGTTGCTTCCCTGTTGGGGTTCGATATATCGAACCCTTATATACGTGGATGATATATCATGCCCCGACCCGGAGATCGTTACGGGGTTTGATGATTCAAACCCCGACGACTCGATCCGTGATCTTCTTCAGTTCCCTCTTCGCGTTTTCGACGACGACCCGTTCATCGAGGCTTGTATGTGTCCCGTCCCGATACACCCATGCCCCATCGATCATCACTGACCGGACGTTTTCTGCTGACCCTGAGTAGACGATTGTCGAATAGAGAGATTCTTCACCAGAGGGATTCCAGACGCGATCGAGATCGAGCAAGACCAGATCGGCCTTCTTCCCTGGTTCGATGCTTCCCGTTGTTCTCTCAAGCCCCAGCGCATGTGCTCCGCCGATTGTCGCCATAGCGAACACAGTGCCGGCATCCATGGCGGCAGCGCCGTGGAGCGGTTTTTGGATCAGTGCTGCAAGGCGCATCTCCTCGAACATATCGAGCCGGTTGTTGCAGGGGGCGCCGTCGGCTCCCAGCGAGACTGATATACCCCCCTTGAGCATGTCAGGCACCCGCGCGATCCCGGAGCCGAGCTTCAGGTTCGATGTGGGACAATGAAGCACGTTTACGCGATGGTCGCGCAGCAGTCCGAGTTCTTTCTCGGTAAGCCAGATGCAGTGGGCAAGGCAGGAGTTCGGGTGGAGGAGGTCGAGCGAGCCGAGGAATTCCACATTGTCCATTCCGCACCGTTTTCTGACTGCTTCCGTCTCCCGACGGTTCTCCGCCACGTGCGTATGAAAGAGCATGCCGGGCGCACTGCACGTCATCTCATACGCTTCCCGGAGCAGCCGGTCGGTGCATGAGAGAACGAAACGAGGCGCGACAGCATACATCAGCCGCCCCTCCGCCTTCCCGTGCCACAACTCCGCCTGTCGGACAGCAGACCGGATCGCCTGTTCTGTCCCCTCGCGCAATGGCGGATAGCTTTCGTTCACATCCATCAGCGCTTTGCCGATGAACGCACGCAGACCGGTCTCCTCAATCGCAGCCGCGATCTCCTCTTCGTGATGGATGCTCCCCATGTCCATGATCGTCGTGGTCCCGGAGCGGATCAGTTCAGCGATGCCGAGCATTGCCGAAGCGCGCATGGAGCCCATCGAATGGGCCGCCTCAAGCGGGAAGATTTTGAGGGTGAGCCAGTCGAGAAGGTCGAGGTCGTCCGCCAGCCCGCGAAGAATGGTCTGACAGAGATGAATGTGGGTTTGGATGAACCCCGGAATGAGGGTAAGCTGTCCTGCATTAGCGACCGTGCCGTTGAAGTGCTGCACGCCGGCCAGTTCTTCGGCAGTCAGCACCGACTCGATCGACGAGCCGTTCACGATGACGCCGCCGTTCTGCAGGACCCGCCGCGTGGCGTCCATGGTGACGATCCATCGCGGCTTGAGGAGGGTACGCGCAGGTGCTCCCATCGCCATCAGGAGCCAACCAGCGCGGCGATGGCCTGATCGACGGTCTCCACCTCGATCAGTTCCATGCCGTCTTTCATGCGAAGGTTGCGTGCATTGGCGCGGGGAAGGACACAGCGCGCGAAGCCGAGTCGCGCCGCTTCCGTCACTCTCTTTTCCACTTGGCTCACCGTCCGGATTTCGCCACCGAGCCCGATCTCTCCCATCGCAACGGACATTGAATCGACCGGCACTTCGCGCAGACTGGAGACGATGGAGACCGCCATCCCGATATCACCTGCCGGCTCTTCCACGCGGATGCCGCCGGCGACGTTAACAAACACGTCGAACTGGCCGACGTGCAGACCTACGCGCTTTTCCAGTACTGCGAGGAGCAGCTGCAGTCGACGCGGATCAAAACCTGTAGAGCTTCGTTGAGGGACCCCATAGCTCGTCGGTGCAACGAGTGCCTGCACCTCCACGAGCAGCGGTCGCGTTCCTTCCATGCTCGCAACGACCGCGGAGCCGGATGTGCCGAACTTACGCTCAGCAAGGAATACCTCTGAAGGATCGGCCACCTCGCGAAGGCCGTCGTCGTGCATCTCAAAAATCCCCAACTCATTCGTCGGGCCGAACCGGTTCTTCATCGCCCGCAGGATTCTGTACGCATGGTGCCGGTCTCCTTCAAATTGCAGCACCGTATCGACCATATGCTCGACCACCTTCGGGCCTGCGATCACGCCTTCTTTGGTAACATGGCCGATCAGGAAGACAGGCACTCCCCTTGTCTTCGCAAGCTTCATGAAGAGCGCGGTCGCCTCGCGCACCTGGCTGACGGTTCCGGGCGCACTCTCGAGGTCGGGGGAATACATCGTCTGGATGGAATCAACGATCACCACGTCGGGATTCGACGAAGTGATGGCCGCTTCGACCGACTGGAGGTTCGTTTCGGCAAGCAAGAGGAGAGAGTGAGGAGGAGTGACTGCAAGGCGCCCGGCGCGGAGCTTGATCTGGCCGACCGATTCCTCTCCTGTTATATAGAGGGTCGTCCGATTCCGGAGCGCCGAAGCCATCTGCATCATCAGCGTCGACTTCCCGATTCCGGGGTCCCCCCCCACCAGCACCACCGAAGCCGGGACGATGCCGCCGCCAAGCACCCGGTCAAACTCGGGGATCCCCGTCGGCGATCGGGGTTCCGCCGACACCTCCACTTCATCTATTGGGACGGGTGACGCGGCTTGGCCTTTCCCCTTCGCCTTCTGGCTCTGTCTACGGCCTGATGTGACTTCCTCGACGAACGAATTCCAGGCGCCGCAGTTCGGGCATTTCCCGAGCCAGCGAGGGGAAGCGTATGCGCAGGTCTGACAAACGTATGTACTGCGGCTCGATCTCATTGCGGGACAGCAATATACCCACGGCTGCCGACAGATTCAACCTGAGCCCCGGAGGTTGCATGTGCGCAGATGCATGAGTATATTGGGTGAACTTGTCCGACAGATCATTGTCGAGCTCGCAAAAATTTCTCCTCACCCTCCCCTTCATCGCAGCGCTCGCTGCCGTTGCACAGCCTTCATCTCCTCCGCCGCCAAAGCGCGAAGTTCGCGCGGTCTGGTTGACGACCGCGTCGGGGCTCGACTGGCCGAAAACCACTGATAAGAACGAGCAGCAATCGTCCCTTCGCGAGATCGTAAAAACGTTGCAGCGTGCGCGATTCAACACGATCTTCTTTCAGGCGCGCGCGCGGGGAGATGCGTACTACCGGTCGGCACATGAGCCGTGGGCCGAGAACCTGACGGGCACGCTTGGAACGGACCCTGGCTGGGATCCACTTGCGTTTCTCATTGACGAAGCACATGCGGCAGGAATCGAGGTCCATGCATGGATTAACGTCTTCAAGATCCGGGGACAGGGGGCTGTTGCGAACAGCACGCCGCCCCATCCTGCGCGTGCGCATCCCGGATGGACGGTGAACTATGCAGGAGAAGGATGGTTCGATCCGGGCAAACCGGAGGTGCGGGCGTATCTGACCGGCGTGATCGCGGACTTGGCGGGAAAGTATGATCTCGATGGGGTCAACCTTGATTACTGCCGCTATCCGGGCCGTGATTTTTCGGATGCCTGGACCTTCTATCGGTACGGAAACGGGGCAAAGATCGAGGAGTGGCGGATCTCTAACATCGACAGGTTTGTTGCGGACTGCTACGCGCAGGTTCACACGCTGAAGCCGATGATGAAGGTGGGCGCATCGCCGCTCGCCATTTCTGTTATTGAAACCGATCCGTCGGCCGGCACACTCAAAGAATACGCGCAGGATGCGAAGCGGTGGCTCAAGGCGGGGACGCTCGATTACGTCTCGCCGCAGATCTACTGGGACATGAACGCGCCAGGTGGCGGACCTGATTTTGCAGTGCTGGTGCGGGCCTGGCTCGGGGCAGCGAATGGGAGGCACGTGTATGCAGGCATTGGTGCATACAAGCCCGAAGTGGCACGGCAGATTACCGCACAGATCGACACGGTGCGCACAGCAGGCGGAGGGGGGGAGGTCTTTTTCAGGTACGGGAGCATTCGAGGCATGACTGCGCTTGCCGCGCGATATGAAAACCCTGCCGGAATACCCCCAATGGCCTGGAAGGACTCCATACCGCCGCTTGCACCTCCGCATGTCGGCGTGAGCGAAGTCGCCGCCAACGTGTTTCAGCTGGAGTGGCTCCAGCCGCCCCCGGCGCGCGACGGCGACCGGGCGCATCATTACGTGTACTATCGCTGGCCCGAACGCCGGATCCCGTTTGACGATGCGCGGTCGGTTGCCGGCATCACTCCGCGCAACGAGACTTTGGTCCTCGACACAGTTGTAGCGCCTGCAGGACCGACGTATTACTACGCCGTTACCGCGGTTGATAAGGGAAGCAACGAAGGCCCGCCATCACCGACCACCGACGCGACGACGCGGGAGTTCATTGCTCTTCGCGGGAAGCTTTCGGAACCGACGGCGCTTTCGGTGTCGCTTCCCGCGGGAGCTCACGCACCTCCGCTGATTGCCTACTCGCTTTCCCGGCCGACCAATGTGGAGCTCACGCTCGTCAGCAGGCCTTCCCGCGGGCAGGAAACAGTCGTGGCCTCACTTGCCCGCGGCGTTCAGCAACGCGGCACGTATGTAGTGGGAATGGAAGGAAGGTTGCTCGGAGAAGGAAAGTATCTGGTCAGACTCAAGGCAGGCGAAATGATGCTTGAGCAGGAGGTCAAATAGCCCAACGGGCGATGGAGTTCGCCCCGGACCGGCTCGAAGAGTATCGAGTCTGATGACTCCTACCCACAGAAAGGATTTTTCAGGATGCAGCAGATCTTGCTCATCGCCGCCGGCGGTTCGCTTGGAGCCGTCGCGCGGTACGGGGTATCGACGTTCGTCTATCACGCCACACGCGGGACGTTCCCCTGGGGAACGCTCGTCGTAAATGTCACCGGCTCCTTCATCATCGGCGTCTTGATCGAATTGTTCGATACCGCGGTGATTCCCTCCGGGTGGCGGAGCTTTATTACGATCGGCTTCCTCGGCGCCTACACGACGTTTTCCACGTTCACGCTGGAGACAGTCAACCTCATTCGCGACGGAGAGCTGCAGCTGGCAGCGGTCAACGTCCTCGCCAGCAATCTTGTCGGACTGCTCTTCGTCGTGCTCGGGATCTATTCGTCCCGATTCCTTCTCAGGCTGCTTGCATAGAGGCAAACCATGAAACTTCCGGAAGATGCTATGCTGTTGCGAGTGTTCATTGGTGAGTCGGACCAGTACCACGGAAAGCCCCTGTACGAGCAGATTGTTTTGAAAGCACGGGAACTCAATCTTGCCGGGGCGACCGTCCTCCGGGGAATCATGGGGTTCGGGGCCGACAGTCGAATTCACACAGCAAAGCTGCTCGAATTGTCAGTCGACCTCCCCATGGTGATTGAAATCGTTGACACCGAAGAGAACATCAACAAGCTGATGCCCTTTATCGACGAGAGGGTCACGGAGGGGTTGGTGACGCTGGAGAAAATGCGTGTCATCAAATACCGGCACAGCAAGCAGTAGTCAACTGCTGCGGGGTGATGCTCTTCCCCTCAATCTCGACCTTAATCTCAATCTTAATCTCGATCCTGCTCTGCTCCTACTTCACTCCCAACGCCTCCCCCAGCCACAAGCTCAACGCCGGCACATACGTAATCACGAGTAACGCCGCCAGCAGTATACCGATGTAGACCAGCGTCGCCCGTACCACGGTGAACACCGGCTTTTCGAAGCGGAGACTGGAGATGAACAGATTCAACCCGACCGGCGGCGTGAGGTAGCCGATCTCCAGGTTGGTGAGGAAGATGATGCCGAGATGCACCGGATTGATCCCGTAGGCCTCGGCAATGGGTTTGATAAGCGGGACCACGACGATGATGGCGGAGAAGATGTCCATCATCATGCCGACGACGATCAGGAAGAGGTTCAGCACCACCAGAAACATCGTCGGACTCTCGATGAACGTCCTCGTCATCTCGAACAGCCTGTTCGGCACCTCCTGATCGATCAGGTAATTTGTCAGTCCCATTGCCACGCCGATGATCATGAGCACCGCGCCGACAAGCGTCATGCTGTCGCGCATGACGCGTGGGACGTCCTTGAATAGGGTGAGGTCTTTATAGACAAAGACCTCGACCACCAACACGTAAAAGGCGGTGACCGCCGCCGCTTCGGTCGCCGTAAACGCGCCGGAGTAAATCCCTGCGACCACCACAATCGGTAACGGCAGCTCCCACGCAGCCGCGCGGAGCGAGGAGAGCACGTTGGACCAGACGAAAGGATGTCGCTGAAGATTGAATTTCTTCCCCTGCCTCACGCTGTAGACCGTCAAAGCGGCAACCAACAACACACCAGGCACAATTCCCGCCGCAAAGAGCTTGTCAATGCTGATCGACGCAATGAGTGCATACAGGATGATCGGCAGGCTGGGAGGAAAGAGTAACCCCAAGCTTCCCGTCGTGGTGATCAACCCGAGCGAGAATTTTTCCGGGTACTGTTCCTTGAGAAGAATCGGATAGAGCAATCCGCCGAGCGCGATGATTGTCACCCCCGATGCGCCGGTGAACGCTGTGAACATCGCGCTCGTCACGAGCGCAACAACGGCGAGCCCGCCGGGAATCATGCCGAAAATCGCCCGTGCGAGATTGACCAGCCGTACCGGCGCTTTGCTCTCCGCAAGCATGTACCCTGCAAACGTGAAGAGCGGAATTGCGACGAGCGTCGGGTTAGTGAAGATCCGGGTGAGGTCAACCATGATCACCGACGGGTCGATCCCCTCCGCCGCAAAGGCGAGCATGGAGACTGCGCCGAAGACTGCAAACAGCGGTGCACCGAGGAAGGCGAGCAGGACAAGCCCGACTGTGATCAGGAGGGATTCCATGACTCAGCCTTTCCCTCCCACCTTGATGAAGACCGCCCTGCCGTTCTCGACCGCGTTAATCAGGAAGTGAATGGCAAGGAGCGCATAGCCCGCAGGGATGACGACGTGTCCAACCCATTCCGGGATCGCCAAAAACATCTCTCCCCCCGACTCGCGCTCCGAAAGCAGCAGTCCCCAGGCTGCGAGCATGAGGTACACGCAGACGACCGAAGCGAAGACATTGGTCAGCACGCGCAAGGCATGTCTGACCCTCGCCGGCAAAAACTTCGTCAGCGCGTCGATGCTGATATGCCTGTTGCCCGCGGCAGCCAGTGCAGCCCCGGTGAAACCCGTCCACATCACCATCTGACGGACGAGCTGGTCACCCCATATGAGGCCGCTGCCGAAAAGATTACGGAGGAGGACCTGAGCAAAGGAGAGGACGATCATGATGCTCAGGAAGAGGACGAGGGCCCACCCCTCGATGCGCGTCAGCAGCCCACTCAGCGCACGGAGAGCCCTCATTTGCCGCGGGCCTTCCCGGCGCGGGAACTTGCAAGCGCCTGCTCCACCCGGTCAAGGAAATCCTGTGCGAATAGCCTTCCGACAAGTGACCGACGGGCAATTCTCCCCGTCGCCTCGTACTCCTTGATCGTTGCGGGGGAATTCACCTCGATGACCTGCAACCCGTTTTTCTTCATCACAGGGATCGCGTCGGCGTTTTCCTGCCGGCTCTTCCTGGTCAGCTGCGCCAGGTATTTCCGGCCGTTGCGCAGCAGGATCTCCTGGAGGTCCGGGGGAAGGGTATCGAACATTTTCTTTGACACCACTACCGCGCCGCACGCGTCGGCAAGGGGGACGGACATCATGTACTTCACGCGCGTGTTCCACTGCAACGCCACTGCTGCATAAGGAGAAATGTACACGCCGTTAACCAGGCCGGTCTGGAGCGACGTGAGGACGTCGACGACCGACAGCGGAATCGGGTTGATCTTGAACGCCTTGAACGTTGCCTCCGCGACCACGTCTCCTTCCCACATCCACATCTTCACGCCGCTCATGTCGGCCAGTGTCCGGACCGGCGTATTGGTGAACACGTACACGAACCCCACCTCGGCCCAGCCGAGGAGCACGAACCCGTTGTCGCGGAATGCCTGTTCAAATTCGTCCTTGAACGTGCCGTAGATATAGTCTACCTCTGCGTAGTCCCGGAAGAGAAACGGCGCATCGAGGATCCGCACCTTGGGGGCGATCTCGCCGAGCCCCACGCCGGTAAACCCGGCGCTGTGGAGCTGGCCCAGCCGGATCTTCTTGATGACATCCTTGTCCTCCCCCTGCACTCCACCGGGGTAGATCTTGAAGCCGAGCCGGCCGTTGCTTTCAGCTCGTATGGCCTTGTCATACTCCCTGAGCTCGTTCACCCACGTGCTTCCGTCGGGTGCGATCGAGGCGAACTTGATTGTGTACTGCTGTGCCTGCGCAGACGCTGCGCCGAGGAGCCACGCCGCCACAACAATGCAACGAGCACGAGGGAAAACGCTCATGATAGTCTTCATGGGTGCAGTCACGTTCAGAAGAGATCGGATTTCTTGCCGAGCAGCTGCTCGGCTTTCTTTTTGGCTATGGTGTTGGCCAGACGGTACGAGGGCAGGACATCGACAGGGGTGTCACGGACCTTCATGAGAAGCTCTTCGAACAGAGCCTCGTTCTGTGTCTGGACCGCATACGATTTCGCATAATAGAGATAGGTCAGCAGAAAGGCCCCTCTGTTGATCCTGAGCGCCGCTTCGAAATGGGCTTTGGATTTCTCAGGATCGCCGCCCAGCATCCGGGCTCTGCTGCCGTACAGCGTGCCCAGGAACAGGTGCGCACCGCTGAAGTAATAGGTCGAGTCAACCCGCTCGACGAACTCCATCAGCGCCTGGGCACGCGGCAGGTCGACAAGCGCTGCCGGATCAGTGAGTGAAAGCTGGATATACCCCCCCCATCCGAACGCAGCCCAGAACGCCCCGGGGACGTCATCCTTGTCGCGGCGGACGAGCTCCCCTTTCAGGTCTTCGAGGCTCCCGTCCAACGCTCGCGCAAGTGCACCGTCGTTCCGCATGATCCTGAGGCCGTAATCCCGCGACCGGAGATAAAACGCCCTGGCGCGCTCGTCGTCCTTCCCTTCAAGAAACGCGAGCGCATAGCTTGCATATCCCTCGCTCGCCAGCCGGAGGAGCCGCTCGTCGTCGGGGGAATTCTTCAACATGACGTCGAGGAGCTTGAGGTTTCCAGGAAGCGCCTGCTCAGCGAATTCCAGATCGCTCTCGGACGTGAATGCCTCAAACCCCTCATCCACCATGCCGCCGACCGTTGATACGGCAATCTGCTGCAGGCAACCTGGCAGCACAATCGACGCGCAGCATACAGTCACTGCCAGAATCCGGGACGGGACCGTGTGAGAGTTGACGTTCATGTCGGGCCAATATAGCCAATTGGCACCCAAGATTCCACCGCGCCTGTTTTGCAACTGGCCGGGAAATCCCGTAATTTTTGTCATGCGCATTCTCGTCGTCGAAGACGAAAAGAAAGTCGCCCGGTTCATCCAGCAGGGATTGCAGGAAGAGCATTACACGGTGGACACCGCGAACGACGGGGAGGAAGGGTTGCGCATGGCACGGGACACCGACTACGATCTGCTGATCCTCGACCTGATGATGCCGAAGAAGGACGGACTCGCGCTCACGCGCGAGTACCGCGGCAACGGCGGCACCGCCCCCATCCTGATGCTGACGGCGAAGACTGCGACGGACGACAAGGTGGCAGGACTCGACAGCGGGGCCGACGATTATCTCACCAAGCCGTTTGCATTCGCCGAACTCCTTGCACGCGTCCGTTCGTTGCTCCGGAGAGGCGTGCTGGAAAAATCCACCGTGCTCTCGATCGCCGACCTCGAGCTCGACACGGTCTCGCATAAGGCAAAGCGCGCCGGAAAGGTGATCGACCTGACTACGAAAGAATATGCCTTGCTGGAGTTTTTCCTGCGCAACAAGGACCGCGTGCTCAGCCGCACGATCATCTCTGAGCACATCTGGGACTACAATTTCGATACCGGCACCAACCTGATCGATGTCTATATCAATCACCTCCGGGGCAAGATCGACACCGGCCGGTCCGCTAAACTGATCCACACCGTACGCGGCGTGGGGTACGTCCTGCGGGAGGGATGACCGCATGACCATTCGCATCCAGTCCATCCGCGCCCGGCTCACGTTCTGGTACACCCTGCTGGTTCTCTCCACGCTTCTCCTCTTCGGCACGACGTCCTATTATTTCACGAGCCGGACGCTCTCAGAAAACCTCGACCTGTCCCTGAAGAATGAGGTCCGCTGGGTGCGCGATTTCATCCAGCCGCAGGCCGGCAAAGTGAAACCGGGCAAGCGGTCCATCGACACGATGATCAGGAAGAAAGCGGGCCAGATGCCATCCGGCCCGGCCGACGCCGAAAAGGACTCGACAGAAGAGGCCGATGAGATCTGGAATCAGATTTTCAAGCACACCCTGCAGAGCCCCAAGAAGACCTACATCCAGTTCACCGACCGGCGCGGGACGGCCATCTACCGTTCGTACAACCTCGGGACGGACAGCCTCGTATTCACGGACACGGTCGGCATCAACGCCACCGTGTTGACTACCGGCTGGCTGAACGGCGAGCCGATCAGGATCGCGCTGAACCGAGACAAGGACTATACCTATCTGGTTGGCTACCCCCTGGCCGAAGTCCGTGAGCTTCTCCAGAGTCTCTACGTGATTTTCCTGATCCTCGCGCCGATCGCGCTCGCGGTGTCGGCCTTCGGCGGGCTTGCCCTCGCCAACAAATCTCTCTCCCCCGTCAAGGAGATCGCCACCCGCGCCCGGCGCATCACAGCCGAGAATCTCGACCAGACGATCCCCGTCAAAACGCCCAACGACGAGATCGGGCAATTGACGCTGACGATCAACGACATGATCAGGCGGCTGCGCGATTCATTCGCCCAGGTGCGGCAATTTTCGGCCGACGTGTCGCATGAGCTCCGGACGCCGCTGACGATCGTCCGCGGAGAGATCGAGCTTGCCCTGCGGAGCCCGAAGTCCCCCGAGGAGTATCGCCGCGTTCTGGAGAGTACACTTGAGGAGATCCTGCGGCTCACCTCCATCATCGACAATCTCCTCACGCTTGCTAAGGCGGACCAGGGACTCTACCGCGCGGAATTTTCGGAGGTCAATCTGAAGACGCTCGTGGAGGAACTGTATGAGGACAGCGAGGTGCTCGCGTCGCGGAAAGGAATCCGCGTTACGTTGAACGCCGGCGCGCCGATCACGATCGTCGGGGACCGACTCCGGCTGCGGCAGCTCTTTCTCAACCTGATCGACAACGCGATCAAGTACACGCCGGGGGGAGGAGCGGTGACAATGGAGGTGATACGGCAGGACGGGACGGCGGTCTTCCGGGTTTCCGATACGGGGATCGGCATCCCGGCGGAGGACATCCCGAAGGTGTTCGACCGCTTCTACCGGGTCGACAAGGCGCGGTCGCGAGAGATGGGCGGAACGGGGCTGGGGCTCTCCATCGCAAAGTGGATCGCGGAACTTCACCGCGGGTCCATCAGCGTGGAAAGCGAACCGCAAAAGGGATCGGTGTTCACCGTGAAACTCCCGGTGAACTAGCGCCCACCCCACACGCCGTCAGAAGTCCGCTCCAAGTGAGATGTAGTACTTCGGCTCCGAGAACCCGTCGAGATACCACGCCCACGCAACATCCAGCCGGACCAGGAACGCGAGGAAGAAGATTCTCGCGCCTGTCCCCATCCCCATGAGAAGATCCCGCGTGACTGTCGCACCCTGCGCGTTCTTGGTGAACGCAACATAGTCACGTTCCTTGTTCCACGCGGAGCCCATATCGAAGAACATCACCCCGCCGATACTCTGCAGCCCGATCGGGAGCGGTCCGGCCTGCAGGAATGCGAACAGCGGATACCGGAATTCGAAATTGAAGAGGCCGTACTTTGAGCCGATCTGCGCATTATAATTGTATCCGCGCAGCGGCAGTGCCGCTTGCAGGAAGATGTAGTCTTCCGCATTCTCCAGCGGGATGTAGTCCCCTTCAAACGTGCGGTTGATCCAGTTGTCGGTCCCGCCGATGATGAATTTCTGGGGGTTCTTTCCGAAACTCCCTCCCCCCGCCAGCCGGAACGCGAAGCTGTAGTTCCGACCGAGCCGGACATACGTCCGGTAATCGCCTGTGGCATTGACGAAACTCAGCCCGCTCGCGCCCAGCTTCGGTGTGCCAAACAGACTCACCTTGTAGCGCGTGCCGATCATTGGGGCAATGTAGCCCCAGAGAGAATTGTCGTGAGTGAAGGCAATGCTCGGCACCAGCACGCTGCGGTACTGAATGGGGTCGGCCGGTTCTTCGATGTTCTCCCGCGAAATGTTGAACCAGTTCAGGCCGAAGTCGAGTCGGTTGAACCGGTCGAACGGATAGAGCGCCTGCACGCTCGCCCCGTACGTGCGGAAGCGGTAGATGCTGCCACCATACTGGTCGCCGATACTGACGAACCGTGCGCTGTGGAATCCCCCGAAGCCGAAGTCAATGCGATTGGGGAGATAATAATACTGCAGCGCGAAGTCGCTGTTCTTCAGATCGAGCAGCAGGTTTGTCGCGAAGATGATCTGATGGTCGCCCAGCAGGTCGCTGAATGCCATGATGGTCGAGCCGGTGACGCCGTAGAACGTATCGTAGCCCGCGTTGCCGTAGATGATGTCAGGCGAGAAGTTCAGCTTGTACTTGTTGATCCTGAAGTTGCCGTGCTCGTCCACGTTCTCGGCGATCTTCGGCAGCCGCCGGATAGTCGAATCTTTCGGCACCGTATCTTCGTAGGTGTCTTTGAAGACATAGTTGCTGAAGTCAATCTGGATGTCTTTGCCATACAGTCCGGTGGTGTCCTCCGGCGCCCCCGTGGGTGCCGCCGCGGCAACAGCGGGCGATTCCTTCTGCACTGTGGCTGGCTTCCCTTCCGCTGCCGTTTTCAGATCCTTGTAGTACTCCGTCGGCTCCAGCTCCGCGATCTTCAGGTCGCGGTCAAACGGGCTCCGCATCAGGAAAATGTTGAAGCCGCCATGGTTGAGCGAGGAGAAGACCAGTTTCGATCCGTCGCGCGACAGGGAAAGCTGATAGACACCGCTCAGGGAGTTGGTGATGGGCCGCCAGTCCTTTGTCTCGAGGTCCATCTCGTAGATGTTGTTGATGCCGTTCCGATCGGAGATGAACAGCATCTTCCTCCCGTCCGGCGAGACCACGGGCGAGTTCTCGCTGCTCTGCGGCCAGTCGGTGAGCCGTTCAACCTTCCGCGTCGCAACATCCACCGCATACAGGTCGTCCTGGCTGTAGTCGTGATACCGGATGTTCTGAACGTCACCCCGTCCAGCCGACCCGCGGTCGGAGGAGAAGTAGACCGTTGTGCCGTCAGGAGACCAGCCCGGCCGACCGTCGCTGTAAGTGTCGTCCGTCAGGTTGGTCAACGCCTTCGTGTTCAGATTGTAGGCATAGATATCCGATTGTCGCTTGGTGTCTCCCACGAAGGCGAGCGCGTCACCTTTCGGGGACCAGTCGACCGAAAAGATGCCGTCCAGCCCGAACGTCAGCTCTTCCTCATCACCTTCCGCCACATCGAGGATCTGAATCGCATCCTGCGCCCCCGCCTTTGCGGCAATGGCCAGCTTCTTCCCGTCCGGCGACCAGCTGATGCCCGGGGTCAGCAGGTGGAGTTCCTCGAAATTGTTCGTCGTTGAACCGCTCACCACCTTCTGCAGGATCGTGCCATCGGTCGCATTCATGACGAAGACTTCGAAGTACTCGTTCCTGTTCGAAATGAAGGCGATCTTGTCGCCCTGCGGGGAGATTGCGGGGCTTGTGTTGTAGAACCCGCCGTCTTTGCGGTTGTCGGTCAGTCGCCGCGCATAGTCGGCGGGCTCCTCGCGCTTCGCGATGTCGGGCCAGTAGGTGACCTTCATCTCCTTCTGCCAGCGTTCGTTGAGCTCCTCAAGTCCGACGCCGATCGATCCGCGGAATCCGGCTTCGACGTTTCGTGTGCTCTTGATCCTGTTCAGGATCTCGCCCACCTTCTGCTCACCGTACTTGTTGGCAATGTACCACCAGAGCGATTGCCCGCCCCGGTAGGCAAAGTATCCGTAGAGCTGATTGATCGGAGGAAGATACTCATGCACGGTCGCGTCGCGCAGGAACATGTCCGAGTCGGTGTCCCACTTCAATGCCTCGTACTCGGCGAGTCCCTCATTGAACCAGAGCGGGAGCTGAAGTGCGATGTTGTTGGCAATGATCGACTGGATCGATCCGCCGTAGAACATGTCGTTAATCACCGCGTGGACGAGCTCGTGGTGAATCACGTGGCGGAATTTCTTGTACTCTCCCTCGAAGGGGACGACGACGCGGTTCTTGAAGAGCTCCGTGACGCCGCCGATTCCCTCCTCCAGGTATTCGGCGATAACGTTGGTCTGCTGGAACTCGTTGTGCGAATTGTAGACGATGATCGGCACACGGTTGACGAGCTGGTACCGGAAGGACTTGCTGATCGCAGTGTACGCCGTCTCGGCGGCAGCCGCGGTGAATTCCGCCAGGTACTGTCCGCCGTCGGAGAAATAGATGTCGAAGTGGTCTGTTTGAAGAAACCACCAGTTGAATTTGACATACTGGACCTTGTTCTTGCCGAACTCCTCCTGCGCTGAAGCTCCCGATAGGCCCAGGATCAGTACGACGAGGATGGGGATGATACCCCGGCCCACAACGCGCGACATCGCTCGCATATCTCCCCTCATTGGCTGATGTGATTGCCCACACACCCTATCTCTCTTAGATACTACAGAAGCCGGAAAGTAAAATCAATTCCCGCATTATGTAAACGCACATGACAAAAAATTGGTTCATACCTATTCTACCAGCACAAAATCGATGCGCCGTTCTTCGGGCTGAACCCTCAGCACCCGAACATCCACGTGGTCTCCAAGCCGGTACACCTTCCCTCGCGACCGCCCCCGCAGAGCATAGTGTTTCTCGTCGTAAAGATAGTAATCATCGGTGAGTTCCCTGATCGGGATCATCCCCTCGACCAAAAGCTCATTAATCTCAACGAAAATGCCGAAATTCGTCACTCCGGTGATCACCCCCGTAAATTCGTCCCCCACGTGCCGCTTCATGTATTCGACCTGCATGACCTTCACGGAGGCCCGTTCGGCTTCGGCGGCCAGCCGCTCGCGGTCGGAGGACTGCCGGGCGATGTCGGGGAGTGCCTCCCGGAACGCTTCGAGTCGGTGACCGGAGACCCCCCTGGCATACTCGTCGAGTAAACGATGGACGATCAGATCGGGGTAACGGCGAATCGGGGAGGTGAAATGAGTGTAGTGCGAAAAGGCAAGCCCGTAGTGGCCGATGTTCTTCACGGAGTAGACCGCCTTGGCCATGCACCGCAGGGCGATCTCGTTGATCACGTTCTCCACCTCGGAGCCCTCGACCTTGTCGAGCAGTTTTTGCAACTCGCGCGAGCTCACCCCCTGTTTGGTGTCCAGGGAATAGCCAAACTGCTTCACGAACGTCCCGAGTTCCTTCAACTTCACAGGGTCCGGAAGGTCGTGTACGCGGTAGAGAAACGGCTTGACCTCCGCCTCCCGTTTCGCGGCGCCGATGTGCCGTGCGACGGTCTGGTTCGCGAGCAGCATGCACTCTTCCACAAGCCGGTGGGAGTCGAGGCGGATCTTTTTGATGATTTGTGACGGGAATCCCTCCGCATCGAATTTGAACTTCGCTTCTCCGGTGTCGAAATCCAGGCTTCCATTCTTCCGACGCCGGCGCAACAACGTCTTCGCGAGCGCGTGAAGCGGGAGAATAAGGTCAGCATGCTCTCCCTTACCTGTGTCGATGATCTTCTGCGCCTCCTCATACGTGAACCTGCGCGCGCTGTGGATGACGCTCTTCGCGATCCTGTAGTTCAGGACGGTCCCCTCTGCGCTCACGTCCATAAAGGCACTGTACGTGAGGCGGTCGGTATCCGGTCGAAGACTGCAGAGGTCGTTGGAAAGGCGTTCGGGAAGCATGGGGACAACCTCGTTCACCATGTAGACGCTTGTGCCCCTCGTGAATGCCTCCTGATCGAGCGCACTCCCTTCGCGCACATAGTAACTCACGTCGGCAATGTGCACCCCGAGCCGCACCGTCGATCCGTCCAACCGTTCCAGCGAGAGAGCATCGTCGAAATCTTTTGCGTCCTCGGGGTCGATCGTCACCACCGTCATTGTCCTGCAATCGACGCGGCCGGCAAGGACCTCGGGAGCGATTGTTCCGGCGAGCGATCGGGCTTCGCGTTCGACGTCGGGTGGAAACGCAGGAGGCAGGCCGAAGCTGCGCGCAACGCTCAGCACCTCGACCCGCACATCGCCCGCCGGCCCCAGCACTTCGGTGATCTCTCCCTCAGGGTTGAGATGCTCATCGATCCATTCGTTCAGCCGTACCACCACCTTATCTCCCGGCCGGGCATGTGCCGCATCCTCGCGCGACACGTAGATGTCGCGCGTGAACCGTTCATCGTCGGGGACTACAAAATACGACGTCCGGCTCTGCTCCAGCCGTCCCGTGACCGTTGAGATGGTCCGACGAACGATTTCGACAATTTCGCCTTCCGTCCGATCCTCCTCCCTGACTCCTCGACGCGACGATCTGCCGGCGAAGGGAACCACCGCCACGACGTCGCCGTGGAGGGCCGTATGGAGGTACCGTGGAGCGATATAGATGTCTTCCTTGGAACCAGGGACGCTGACAAACCCGAATCCTCGCCGGTTCATGCTCATCGTTCCGACAACTCTTCCCGGGCGCTTCACGCTTGTCGGCTTCTCCGAACGGCTGCGGACGTACCGGATCCTGCCCCGGTCATCTGCCTCCACGGTCCCTCTGCGTTCGAGCTCGTCCACCAGTTCGCGAAGGGCACGGTACTCCTCTTTCCTCCTGATGTTGATGTGCTTCGCGAGGTCCTTGAGCGTGACGGCTTTCCGGCCGTGGCCGGTCAAATAGGCGAGTGTGCGCTGCTTGAGCGTTGCGATATGATTACCCCCGGTATTGTGTCAGAACGAAATTCGGTAGAAGAGCCGGGCGGAATTGATCCGCTTCAGGTCGTTGGTCTGACCGAGCGTGCCCGGCTCGACGCGGCGCTCCAGCTCAAACATCAGGTTGCGGAGGGAGGGATTGTTGAAGATCGTCCCGAAAGAGTAGAGAATGCTGATGTTCGCGTTGTTCAGCGGGTCGTTCAGGATTGTGCCGCCGTACCGCCAGTATCCGCTCCATGCGGTGCCGCTCAGTCGCAGTTCGGTCGATTCCTTGCCGCCATAGCTGAGCTCAACGGAGCTGATGAAGGAGGTCTGGGTCCGGAGAAATTCCGACAACCGGCCGGTCAGCAGGGAGGTTGCGCCGGTCAGCAGCGAAAGCCCCGCCGTGGCGCGCACTTCGGAGGCAAGGTCTGTTTTCTGCGTCGTCGTGGTGAGCGGGAAGGTGCCGGCAACAATAAACTGGATGGCATCCGACTGGACGTCGTTCGACTTCAGCCCTTTGTACGCATAGTAGTCGACATCGTCGACGGTCATCGAGATGTCCACTTTCGGCTCATACCGCGAGCCCGTGATCTTCACGGTAACGACAACGGGCTCCTGCCGGGCCGCCGCCGTCGAGTCGGTGAGCGTGCGCATCCCCTTGTACGTCGCTTCGATATTCAGCTCCGGATCCATCAGGTCTCCGGTGAACCTGATCGTCCCGGTGGCGTCAAACCGCTTGAAGAAGTTGTAGTACGCCCGCTCGATGGTCAGGTCTCCTGTCCATCGCCTCCCGTCGCCTGCGATGTTGAAGCGGCCGTCGAGTGCCGCGACCAGCTCTTCGCTGGTGGCCGGATTGAAGATCATCCGGATCTCACTGTTCCCTCCCCCCGTTTCGATCTCGAGATCGTAATGGAGCCCGTCGGTGAACGACTTCGACTTCTTCAACTCCGCCTCAGCCTGCGCGGCAGCAGTCTGTCCGCTGCCGAAGTAACGGGCCACCGAGCTCCGCTCCGTCTGGACCACGGTGGTGAGCGTGTCATCGATGACCCTCACGGGGACCGATCGCGGCGATTCCAGGGCGACTGTCGACTGCGTCGGCGGGAAGATGAGCGTGGAATTCCTGATGAGGAGGGAACCCTTGAGCAGTGAATTCTCCACCTCGCCGGTGAACCGGAGCGGGCCGGGGCCGATCTCCACGAAGAGGTCGCCGTAGACCTCCAGCGCCGACTTCTGCGTTGCCTCCTTAACTACCAGGAGCTGTCCTTCGGCGCTCAGGTTGAAATCCCCCGGCGTGAGATCCCGCAGGGAGAAATCTCCTCTCAACTTCACCATGCCTACCCTGCCCGACCGCTTGTCTTCCGGTACGTTGCGGATGACGCAATCGGCCAGGCTGATCCGCTCAGCCGAGGGATGGAATGTGCCGTCAAGCGTATAATAGATGTTGTTCGGAACGAAGAGGAACCCGCATTGCGCAAGACTGAACGTCCCGTCATACGCCGGGTGCCGCAGGGTACCGCTGAGCGTCAGGTCGCATGAGAAGACGCCGCTCAACTGGTTGAACGTGGGAAGTAACGGATCAAGCACGTTTATTTGCACGCCGCGTGACGATATCCGGAGGTTCATCGGCGCGTCGGGCACCCGTTCCGCCATCGCACGCAGCCGGAGATCAAGGGGCACCGTCCCCTCGATGGTCATGACGGGAGGCGCTTCAGGGCGTTCGCCGATGCCGTTGACTCTGACGTGTGACGAGAGCAGCTCGTCCTCGTAGCGGAAGGCACCAACGACGCTGCCGAACGGGAGCGTGCGGAACGAGACGTTTTCGGCGGCAATCGTCGCATTGAAGACCGGGTCATCGAGGGTGCCGTCGGCGCTCGCATGGAACGACGCTCCTCCGTCAAATGCCTGGCCGTGCGGTCCGAGCTCTTCGTCGGTGAGGAGGTACTTGAGATCGTCCATGGTCAGGTGGCGGCCGTCAACCTTCGCACGGATCGTGCGCCCCTGTCCGACGGATGCCTCGAGCGACACGGTCTGGCTGTCGCACCGCATCACGAGCCCGCTCACCCCCGCGCCGACGTGGTTTACCCGGAATGCCGCGCCTGCGTCGGCGTGCCATCGGATGTCCTGATAGCCAAGCTCAAGCGAGTGAAGCATCGTCGTAACGCTGCTCTCGTCCACACGAGCGCTCCCCGTCGTCCGAACCCGGTAATCACCGTTGATGACGCCTCCCCCTCCGAACTCCGCTTCCTCGTCGCGGTAATCCAGCGTCAGGTCCAGACTATCCACCGTGTTGCGGTTGACGAGGACTCTGCCGGCTGTCGTTTCCAGATGGAGCGTGAGCGCATTGAGCGGGCGCTGAGGCCGGAGCGATCGGATATCGAGCGATGCGCGTCCCTCCTCGATGAGAACTCCCGCATCGGCAGTCCCGTAAAAGAACTCATCCACGGAGAGATCCCCGGTGAGCGACAGCTCGTTCACGTCGCCGCGGATCATACCCGTCAGCAACCCTGAGCCGTTGAAGGTCCGCTCCCCTGCGGCCGCGGAGATGGGCTCAAGATCCTTTACCCGGAGGACATACCGCGCATCGAGCCGCGACGGCCGTTCGGTGAGTGCGCGTTCCTGCGCCGCGAGGTCGTCTCTGTCCACCCCGGCCAGCAGGCCGGAATCGATCGGAGCGATTCGTTCGCCGAGCGCGGCCCGGAGGTGCTCGGCTTCGTATGGAAGCAACCGCACCAGATATTTCAGATCGAAGCCGCCTGAAAGAGTCAGATCCGCAATGTTGGACCTCACAATCAGTTTCTTGTTGAGCGAATCGCCTTGATCCACGGTCAGATGGACATCCCCCTGCGTGACCTCGTAGTCGCGGTAACGCGACGACGAAAGGTCGACGGCCAGCGTGCCGTTAAGCTCGCCCCAGCTCAGACCCGTTCCGTCGGCCGAGATGCGCATGGTAATGTCGCTGTTGTACGCCGGGTCGTGCAGGATGTCTTCGAGGTTCAGCGAGGTCACGCTGCCGCTGAGCTGGAACGCAGGAGCTTTGCGATCAGGCTCCGTCAGAGTCCCTTGCAGGTCGGCGCGCATTTCGCCCAGGCCGATGGTCCCGTCGAATGCGAACTGCTTCCGCCCGGCAATCAGTGAGAGGGCTGTCTGCTCCACCGGAAGGTCTCTGAACGACGAAGAGTCGAGCTGGACCGTCAACGACGAGGAGAGTTGATGGACGCCGACCCCTTTCCCCTTTAATCGGAGGGTGCCGTTCAGGCTGCTTGTCAGCCGGTTGTCGCCAAGCAGCGGAGCAAGGTTGAGTCCCATCATGCGGATTTCGCCGTCGTACGCAAGGGCCGACGGGCCGCCGATGGTCAGCCTCAGTCCGGAGCTCTGCACCTGCCCTGCCCCTGTTTCCAGCATGAATTTCGTGGAGAAGTCGAGCGGGATTCCCTCGAACTCCAAGTTCAGCGTTGTGGAACCGATCGGCGTCATGTCAGGGATCCCGAAGCGGGGCATCAGGGCCGGGATATCTGCCGGGACGATCGTGCTCTCCGACACCTTGACATCCAGCAGCAACCGTTCCGGGTCGTGCAGATTTGCTACACCGCCGCGCATGTAGAGTGTGGACAAACCGGTGCGGAGATCGAGCTGTCGGACCGTCAGATCGCCGAACTGGCCGGTTGCACGGAGATCGAGGGCGACGGGGCCTGTGAGGAAATCGACCGCAGGAAGGAGCTCACTCAGCTCGTCAAGATCGATAGGATGGGTACGGAGGGTGAGGTCGACGGGGGCAAACCGCAGGTCCGGGAGATCGACTCCCGCCGCAAGATCGACATCCCGCATCGAGGCGTTCAACGCGAGGTTGCTGCCGCCCGTAACGATACGGACGCTGTCCGCACGAATCTCCCCCGGCGCCAGCGAGAAGACTCCGCTCAGCGTTTTCAGACGGAACGGCGGCGTCTCGCTTTCGAACGAACAGGCCCTGATCGTGGCGCGTTGCTCGAGGCGGCTGAGACGTGCTGCGAGCAGCAGGTCCACGTCTTTCAGTGTGAAGGAGTGATACTCGAACGACTTCCCGTCCACGTCGGCGTGCCCCGCTTCCGCAAGTCCTGCGGAATCCAGCAGCGCGATCATTCCATCCCGGATTTCAAATCTATCGAGCGCCACGGTCCACGTGAACGGTCCTGTGGAGGTATCGCGCGGCTGTGACCGGATCATGCTGGCAACGTTCCACTCTCCTCCGGCCGGCCGGTAGAGGAAGATCTCGGGATGGACGAGCGTCATAGACCTGATCGCGATCGCCTTGCCAGGAAGGGAGAGGGGATTATAGGCGATGTACAGCTGGTCCATCCTGAGGAGCGGCCGGCCGTCCACGTCAATGCTGAGACTGTCGATTGAGAAGCCGGTGAGGAGATTGCCGTGGATCTCCCCCATCCGGACATCGGCAGTGAGGAGGGAGTCGAGTCCCGTAAGCGCTGTACTGCGAAGCCAGTTCCGGAACGCCTGCGTCTGGGTGAACGCCCCCACCAGCAGGACAAAGAGCGAAAGCCCTGCCAGCAGATACCCAGCGATGATACGCACCTTCCTCACGACATGCACTCCCCGCAGCGCGTGAATGTCTTCAGATCAGCCGCCGTCGATGTGCACGCAGGATGCGCCCGATCGTTCCGGTGGTCGACCGGCCTGGTGTCAGCCGCACGGTCTTCACCACGCCTCCTGAGCGTTCCACGTCTTCGGCCCCAACGATTTGCGATTTTTTCCAGTCAGCCCCCTTCACAAGCACGTCGGGCCGGAGGCGACGGATCATGCGGAGTGGGGTGTCATCGGCGAACAGAGCGACGTAGTTCACGCTTGCCAGCGCCGCCAGGACCGCCGCCCTGTCCCGCGCAGGATTGATCGGGCGGCCTTTCCCCTTGATGCGGCGGATCGACGCATCGGTATTCAGTCCGACGACCAGCACGTCTCCCATCCGCCTCGCCGCGGCGAGGTACTCGATGTGGCCACGGTGGAGGATATCGAACGTCCCGTTTGTGAAGACCACTTTCCTTTGTTGCCGCGCGAGCCGGCGTCGCAATCGAACGAGCCGGTCAAGGGTCATTACCTGGCCCATCAGCGGTGGTCTCCGCCGGCAGAACGGAGCGCCGCCTGCAGCAACTGGTCGGGAAGAATCGGCACGATGCCGACAGCACCAACCACCACGCCGCCGGCGCAGTTGGCGAGCACGCACGCTTCACGGACCGAAGCGCCGGCAACCAGCGCCATTGTGAGCGTGGAAATCACCGTATCTCCCGCCCCGGAGACATCCAGCACGACGTGTGCCGCCGTAGGGATGTGCGACACTGATCCATCCGATTCGAACAGTGACATCCCTTCTTCGCTTCTGGTCAGGAGAACGTTTTGCGCCCCAAGCATCTGCAGCACCTTCCGGCCGGCGCGCTCGACATCCTCGTTCGTCCGAAGCTTGCCACCCACCACCTCCTCTACTTCCCTCCGGTTGGGTTTGAAGACCGTGACGTCGCGGTACTCGAAGAAGTTGTTGAATTTGGGATCGACCGTGACCGGCTTCCCCTCCGCGCGTGCTGCGGCAACCACTGCACCAATGAGCTCACGCGTGACGACCCCTTTATTGTAATCCTCAATGATCACGCCATCGATGGAGCCCATGTGTGACCGCAGGGCTCCGATCAGCCGTTCACGGAGCGACGAGGGGCAATCCTGCTTCGACTCGTAGTCGATGCGTACGACATGTTGCCCCGCAGCAATGACCCGCGTTTTGATGGTTGTTGCGCGGGCCGGGTCAACCACGATCCCGCCGTCATCCAGCCCCTGGTCGTGAAGCATCTTCTTGAAGATCGATCCGGGGTGGTCGTCGCCGATGAGGCCGACCAGGAACGGCACCCCGCCGAGGGCCTGGATGTTGTTGGCAACGTTTGCGGCGCCTCCGAAACGGACCGACTCTGACTCCACCTCCACGACGGGAACCGGGGCCTCGGGCGAGACGCGGCGTACCTCCCCCCAGTAGTACCGGTCGATCATCAAATCGCCTACGACCGCGATCTTCTTTCCCCGGAATTGGTCCAGAAGGCGGCGCAGGCGTTCTTCGGAGAAGGTGACCACCATGTTCCTTTCAAAAGCGCAATATATCGATTAACCGATGGAGAAGCAAGGAGTTAACGGGACGCGGGAAGGAGGTTAGCGTGCGACAAGTGGGGAGAGTGCGCGCGTGAGGTGGTCGACAACTTTTCCGAAATCTCCTTCCGACGTATCGACCGTGACGTCGGCGGTCAGATAGGCGGGTTCACGGATCTTGAGAAGTTCACTGACGCGCTGGCGCAGGAGATTCTCCGACAGGCGCCTACCATCGGGGGCGAGGAGGAGCGGCCTGTCTTCCTTCCGGCTCATCCGTCGGATGATCTCATGAAGCGGGGCGCGGAGGTACACGAGCACGCCCCCCTCCCGGACAATGGCGAGCGCAGAAGGGTCGGCGAGCGCCCCGCCCCCCAGCGCGACGACAATGCGCTCCCTCCTGCTGACTTCACGGAGCGTGTCCCGTTCGAGACTTCGGAACGCCTGTTCCCCTCGTTCGCGGAAGAGCCGGGCGATCGGAACGCCAGCGATTCGTTCAATCTCATCGTCCAGGTCGACGAACTCAAACCCCAGCGCATTGGCAAGCACGGGTCCAACGGTGCTCTTGCCGCTCCCGCTGAAGCCGGCGAGGTAGACGCGGAGGGCAGGATGGCGGGGGGAGGGGGGCATGGAGAAGGCTCACGAGATTGAGATTAAGATCAAGATTGAGGGATGAGGCAGGCGCAATCCCCTTAATCTCAATCTTAATCTCAATCTGCTTCTCAAAAGCTGAACCCGAGCGCAAGCTGAAACACAATCCCGTCGGTTTGTGCCCGCGAGTTGAAGGGGTTGGTACCTACGTTGATGGAGGTCCCATTGTAGCGTACGGGGGACGCGGAGAAAGCGTTCTGCGAATCAAACTGCAGGTCACGGAATTTCATCTCCAGAATCACCTCCAGCGGCCCGAAGAAGCGGTAGCTGACTCCGCCCAGCACATGGATGCCGAACCCGGCCTTCCCGTCCCGGGAGGGCGCATCGGTGTTGCCCAGCCGGTAGTTCCGCTCGCCGAAGTACAGCCCTCCGCCGCCGCCCATATAGACGCCGAACGTCTCGCTCGAGAACGGGATGATAAAATACCCCGTCACCTCCACTGGAATGACGGTGTAGCCATCGTCGACCGGCACAGTGATGCGCGGGAAGGCGTTCAGCGAGCTCGTGGTCCGGGCACGGATATAGTCGGCGGAGATACCGACGGCGATGTTGGTCTCCGGGATGCGATAGCGCAGCTCCGCCCCGACGCCGAAGAAATCGGTGAGGGGAAGAGATTCGGCGCGTGCGACGATGTCCGCCGCGTCGGGGTTGACGAAGAGCTGTGAGCTTGTGGTCAGGTTGCCCTTGACGAGGACTGTGAAGAGTCCATCGCCGCCCCGGGCACCGGGAGCGCAGAGCGTGCAGGCGAACGCGATCAGTGCAATTCGTGCAACGCCGCGCTTACCGGAAGAAGATGTCCCTGTGATCCTCAATGTCCGCGTTCTCCTTCAGCTTCGCGATCCAGTCGGACAGGAAGCGGCTCCTCTTCTCCTGCAGCAGGCGCGACCGCAACACTTCCTTCTGCAACGAATATGCGGCTGAATCGAACGGCAACACGCTGGTCAATTGAATGAGATATACTCCCCGCGTGCCGATGACTGCGGGCGAGACCTGACCCGGCGAAAGTCCGGCGACCGTTCCCATGAATACCTGGTCCCTCCCCACGCCGGGAATCGTGCCTGCCAGCGTGAAAGAACCGGTGGATTGCACCTGGACGGAGGGGATGATCCTGCTGAGGCCGTTGAGTCCTTCGCCCGACGCAAGCGCCGCACGGTCCTCCGTGGCAATCTGTTTCACCTTCTCGAGCTTCCCCTTCCGGAGCGTCGCGGGCCGCAAGGACTCCTTGACCTCGTCGAACGGCCGGACTCCCGCATCCTTAGCTTCCGCGACAGCGAAAACCGCGTAGCCGTTCGAGATGGTAAATGGCTCACTGACCGCTCCGACCTTCGCTCCGAACGCCCAGCGAGAGACTCCCTCGTTGATGCCGACGCCGGGGATCACTCCGCTCTTTTCCTGGATGCGAGTCTCCTTCACGTCGAGTCCCGTCTGTTTCGCTTCGCCGGCGAATTCCGTCTCTCGCGCATTGTAGGCAAAGTCCTTTGCCCGGTCGAACATGTCGTTCCTGGTCTGCGAGCTTGCCGTGAACTTCATGAGAATGTGCGCGAGCTTCACCTCGCGATTGTCGCGCGCATGGACCTTGATGATATGGAGGCCGAACTGGGTACGGAGGGGGCCGACAATCTGCCCCGGTTTTGCCGCAAAACAGGCTTTTTCAAACGGGGCGACCATCCTCCCCCTCGTAAACCAACCAAGGTCCCCTCCAAGTTGCGCATTGCTCGGATCTTTCGAATACTCGCGGGCCAGCTCACCAAAATCCTTGCCCTCACGGGCCAGTTTCGCCACTTCCTGGGCCTTCGCTCCTGCCGCAACGCTGTCGGGACCGGGGTTCACCTGGATCAGGATGTGGCTTGCGTGAACGTACTCCTGGTCCGAGCGCCGTTCAGCAAGGACCTTCACCAGGTGGAGGCCGTCAGTGTCCTCCACGGGGCCCACGACCGTACCGACGGGAACCGCAAACACCTGTCGCTCAAGCGCCGGGCTCAGCTCCCCGTGACGGAAGAACGCCCCGCTGTCAGGCCGGTCCGAATAAGTATACACAAGCTGGATGAAGTCGATCCCGCTCTTTGCCTTCGCCGCGGCGTCTTCGATCTCGTTTCTCCGGGAGGCGCTGTCCGACGCGGATGGATTCTCAAGAAACAGGACGTACTTCAGCGTCCGTGTCGCCTCGTACTTGAATTGATCGATATTCTCGTCGTAATACGAGCGCAGGTCCGCGTCCGTCACCTCGACGTCACTGTCCTTTACCAGCGTCCCCGGATCGAAAAGCGCATAGAGCGCCTCGTACTTCCGGCTTTGGTCCGCGAATCGCTCGGCGACTTCCCCTTCCGGCACGCGGACGGTGGAAGTGACGATGCTCTGGAGTTTTTCCTGGATCCGCCGCTGCCGGAGCGCCCGCTCGAATTCCTGCAGGCGTTTCACGCCGAAGTTAGGGTCCTCGCCGCGGGGGTCCTGGATGTATTGGTTCGGGTTCATCAGGACCTGCTCGTACAGCTCTTTGTTGAACTGCCCGGTCGAGTCCACAAAGTTGCGCCGCAGCTCTTCGGGCGGGTTCTCGCCAAACACCCAGTCGCGCAGCTCCTGGTCGCTCACCGTGATGCCGAGACGTTTCACCTCTTCTTCGAGGAGGCGCTCGTTCACGATCGACTGCCAGGCCTGCTCGCGGAGCTGCTGCATTGCATTCTCATCGGGCTCCTCCCCGGTCTGCGCCTTGCTGTTGTCGGAGAGGGTCTTGAGGATCTCGGAAAATTCCTTGTACGTGACTTTTGTGCCGTTGATTCTGCCGACGACATCCGACTGACCGCCACTGATGCCGAGATAGTCCATCCCCCATTCGAACACGATGGTAATGAGGAACGCTAGCAGCAGACCGAAGAGGATCACCGGCATGCTGTCGCGCATGCGGGTCATGATAGGCATACGGAAACGAAACCTCCTGGAACGGGAGAGGAACGTGTGGATGAACGCAATTGAAAATATACGCCACACGGTGAGCAAATGCAACGGTTTTTTCGTTGACTTTGTAGACGCCCTCGGTTATATTTATTGGCTTGGACGACTCGATGCGATTTCCTGCCATGGTTCCGTTCCAATCCCCGTACGTTTGACCTTGGAGGCGTTGTAGTGAAAAAATACACCGGCAAACTTTTCTTGATCGCCGCTGCTGTGGGGCTCGCGGTCTATTTTCTCTGGCCGACGTATCAGGACTACGAACTGCACAAGACGCTCGTCGGGCTGCATGGCGACGACAGCCTCAAGTTCGTGGAGGACCACGAGAGCGACATCCGCGAATACCGAGCGAAGCGGATCAAGCTGGGGCTCGACCTGCAGGGCGGGATGCGCGTCGTCCTCGAAGTCAACGTCCTCAAGCTTATTGAAGACCTCGCAAAGAACAAGGATGACGTCTTCGCCCAGATCATGAAGGAGGTTCGTGAGGAGGCCTGGACGTCCGACGAGTCGCCGGTGCTGCTCCTCAGGCGGAGATTCGAGGCGCGGCAGATCCGTATGAGCAGATACTACCGGAACCTCCGCGATACCAACGATGAGATCACTGCATTTCTGGAGGACGAGTCCACCAAAGCCATCGACCGCGGCATGGAGATCGTTCGCACGCGCGTCGACCAGTACGGCGTTTCGGAGCCGTCGATCCAGAAGCTGGGGGGCACCCGCATCATCGTGGAGCTTCCCGGCGTCAGCCGCGAGGCGGAAGTGCGTTCCCTCCTTCAGGGCACGGCCCTGCTGGAGTTTAAGCTCCTGAAGGAACCGGAAGTGACGTACCGGGTGATGGAGGCGATCGATACGCAGCTCGCCTCCGCCACACCCACCGACACCACGGATACCACCTCCGTCGCGGCACAGGATACCTCCAGGATTTCCACACCCGAAGGGGAGCTCACCCCCGAGGAATTCGCCCGGAAACACCCCCTCTTCGCACTGGCCATCGTCAATCCCCAACAGTTCCCCGGGGAGGCCATCGTCGCGGAGGAGAATCGGGACAAGGTCCGCCGCATCCTGGAGCGGGAGGACGTCAGGCGGCTGATCCCGAACGACATGGAATTCCTCTGGAGCGCCAAGCCGAGCATCGTGAGCGACGGAAAGAAGTACTTCACGCTCTACCCTGTCAAAGTTGCTGCGGAGCTTACAGGCGGCGTGATCACCAACGCGCGCGCGACGCTCGACCCGAGCTTCAACCAGCCGATCGTCACGATGGAGATGAACAGCGAAGGCTCGCGCGAGTGGGCGCGCATCACCGGCGCGAACATCAAGAAGCGCATCGCGATCATCCTGGACAACGCGGTCTTCTCGGCGCCGGTTGTGCAGAACAAGATCATCGGCGGGCACTCCCAGATCGAGGGGATGGACAACCTCGACGAGGCCCGCCTCCTGGAGATCGTGCTCAAGGCGGGTGCGCTCCCCGCTCCGGTTGACATCATCGAGCAGCGCTCGGTTGGACCGTCGCTCGGCGAGGATTCAATCCGGAAGGGCATTTTCTCCGCCGTGCTGGCAACCCTCCTGACCATCGTGTTTATTGTCGTCTACTACCGGACCGGAGGGGCCGTGGCCGACTTCGCGGTCATCTTCTGCCTCCTCTTCCTGCTTGCCGTGCTGGCGGCGTTCCAGGGGACGCTCACACTCCCCGGCATCGCGGGGATTATCCTGACGCTCGCGGTCGCTGTCGACGCCAACGTGCTCATCTACGAGCGCATCCGTGAGGAGATGGCAGCCGGGAAGACGCTGCGCGCGGCAATCGAGGCGGGGTATGAGAAGGCGTTCACGGCGATCTTTGACTCCAACCTGACCACGTTCATCACCGGCGTGATCCTCTTCCAGTTCGGCAGCGGCCCCGTGCAGGGGTTCGCGCTGACGCTGATGATCGGCATCGTGGCCTCCATGTTCAGCGCCATTTTCATCACACGGGTTATCTTCAACGTGCTGACGGACAAGTACGGCACGCAGGTGCATTTCGGCTAATTCGTTCACCCGGAGTCTCACTCCATGCGTTTTTTCGGCAAGACATCAATCGATTTCATGGGCCCGCGGAAGATCTGGTACACCGTCTCCGCCACCGTCATCCTCGTTGGCATGGCCTCCCTCGCGATCAAGGGGATCGACTACGGCATCGACTTCCTCGGCGGGACTGAGCTCATCGTCCAGTTCCAGTCCGACGTCGGCATTGGCGACGTCCGGACCGCGATGGACAGGACCGGGTTCGGCAACGCGGAGATCAAGACTTTTGGCAGCGACCGCGACATCCTGATCCGCACCGTCGAACAGGGAGAAGGCAATGTGATTGGCGACAGGATCCGGGCGGGGCTCCAGCAGCATTTCGCCGGTAACCCCTTCATCGTCCTGCGCGAGGACAAGATCGGACCGAAAGTGGGGGCGGAACTGCGGCGCAGCGCGGTCTACGCGGTCGTCGCCTCCCTGATTGCCATCTGGCTGTACGTTGGCTTCCGTTTCAAGTTCATCTATGGCCTCGGGGCTGTGGCCGCCCTGTTCCACGACGTCCTCGTTACGCTCGGGCTAGTTTCGATCTTCGACGGCGTATTCAACCTCGAGATCAACCAGTCGATGGTGGCAGCGTTTCTGACGCTGGTCGGTCTCTCCGTGAACGACACCGTCGTGATCTTCGACCGCATCCGGGAGAACCAGAAGATCTTCAGGAGCATGACGCTCAAGGATCTCATGAACAAGAGCCTGAATGAGACCCTGAGCCGCACGATCATCACCTCAGGCACGATCTTTATCGTGCTGTCCGTGTTGCTGGTGTTTGGGGGCGAGGTCAACCGTGGGTTCGCCTTCGCCCTGACGATCGGCATCATCACCGGGACCTACTCATCCATCTATATCGCCAGCGCCGTGGCACTCGAGTGGACGCTGCGCGGCAAGGGAGAGGGGAAGCTCATCGACTGACCGGTTCATCTGGAGAGATCGACATGACACTCACAACAACCATACGGGGCGACGTCACGGTGATCTCGCTGAGCGGGAACCTGATGGGGGGCCCCGACGCAAGCGCACTCAATGCCAGGCTCCATGAGCTGATCGAAGGAGGCGCCAGGCGCGTCGTGGTGGACCTGGGAGGCGTGCAGTTCATGAACAGTTCGGGACTGGGGCTGCTGATTGGCGGAGCCACAACGCTCCGCACGGCAGGCGGATCGCTCAAAATCGCTGCCGCGTCCGAGAAGATTCTCTCGCTGATCAAGATTACGAAGCTCGGCGCAGTGTTCGAGACCCATCCGACCGTGGATGCCGCCGTCGCGAGTTTCACAACGTGATTGCTTCTCACCGTCGAAACCCCCACCTTTCAGAGTGATGGAAGGAGGGGTTTTTTTATGCCCGTTCAGGTGATCGTCGGCGCCCAGTGGGGCGACGAAGGAAAGGGAAAGGTCGTCGACCTCCTCGCAGAGCACTCGGACATCGTTGCCCGCTACCAGGGAGGTGCCAACGCGGGTCACACCGTCTGCATCGGCGACAAACAGTACGTCCTGCATCTCATCCCTTCCGGGATGTTCCATGAACACATCACCTGCGTCATCGGCAACGGGGTCGTGATCGACCCGAACGCGCTGTTGAGCGAGATTGCTCAGCTCCGCGGGGCCGGCGTCACGATCGACGGCCGGCTGCTGATCAGCCACAACGCCCACCTGATCATGCCGTACCACAAGCTGCTCGATGTGATCAGGGAACAGGGGGCGGGAAAGATCGGCACCACGGGCCGCGGCATCGGCCCCGCGTACATCGACAAGGCAATGCGCACCGGCATCCGGATCGTCGACTTGCTGGACCGGGACGTCCTCGCACAGAAAATCACAGCCAACCTCGAAGAGAAGAACAAAATCCTCACCAAGGTGTACGGCGAGACGACGATCGACGTCGACCAGATGATCGCCGAATACTGTGAGTTCGACCGTCAGATCGATCCGTATGTGACCGACACGGCCATGTATCTTCACCACGCGCTCGCCGAAGGGAAGCGTGTCATCGCAGAAGGTGCACAGGGCGCACTGCTGGACGTGGACCACGGCACCTATCCTTACGTCACGTCATCCAATCCCACGTCGGGCGGCGCATGCACGGGGCTCGGCATACCGCCGACGGCCGTAACGGACATTGCCGGTATCGTGAAGGCCTACTGCACGCGCGTGGGGAACGGCCCCTTCCCCACCGAGCTGGCCGACGCCACGGGTGAACGGCTGCGCACACTGGGACACGAATTCGGTTCGACCACCGGCCGTCCACGCCGATGCGGTTGGTTTGATGCGGTTGCGCTTAAATACTCCGCCACCGTCAACGGCATCACCCGCATTGCAGTGACGAAACTCGACGTGCTCGATACATTCGACGAGATCCGCATCTGCGTCTCCTACGAGATCAACGGGAAGAAACTCAAAACATTCCCGACCGACCTGAAGACGCTCGGGCAGGTGACGCCGGTCTATGAGTCGTTCCCCGGCTGGCGGGCCCCGGTCGGCGCCGTCACGTCGTACGACCGCCTCCCGGCAAACGCCCGGAGCTACCTTGAGGCACTCGCGAGGCTGAGCGGGACGGCTCTCTGGCTCGTCTCCGTCGGCCCGCGCCGTGATCAGACCGTGATCCTCGCATAACCGAAACACGCGACCGCAGATCCTCTCCACATCCGCATCCGCGCATCGGCCGCCATGAAAAACCCCTTTGCCGGTCTCCCCGTGGGGCAGGCGGGTAATTTCAAGATCCTCCTCCTCGCCTTTGCCTCGATCTTCGTCCTCGGCATGCTGATCTATTCGCAGCGGATCACCAACCAGCTCCTCGAACGGGAGCGGCAGGTGGTGGACCTCTTCGCAAAGTCGTACGAGTACATCACGAGCGACCGATCGACGACCGGGGACGTCAGCTTCATCTTCGACGAAGTCATCCGCACAATCGATTTTCCGGTGATCCTGACCGATGCCGCAAACGCGCCCCTGTACTGGAAGAACCTCACGATCGACTCCGCGCTGACGTTAGAGCAACGGCAGGAGTTCTTCACCGCTACACTTGCCGAAATGGACCAGCAAAACCGTCCCATCAGAATCGCTGTCAACGACACCATTGTGCTGAACTACGTCCACTACGGCGAGTCGGAGCTCATCGGTCAGCTCCGCTGGCTCCCCATCCTGGAGATCATCCTTGCGGCGGTGTTCATCCTTGTCGCGTATGTCGGCTTCAGCTACATCAAGCGGACGGAACAGAGCAATATCTGGGTGGGGATGGCAAAGGAGACCGCGCACCAGCTCGGCACCCCTCTGTCCAGCATAATCGGTTGGCTGGAGCGTGCAAAGACGGACGGTTCTCGAACGCCGGCAGTGGTGGAGAGTTTGCAGGAGATGGAACACGACGTCGCGCGGCTCAACAAGGTCGCAGCGCGATTCTCCAAAATCGGCTCGCGTCCCGATCTGAAAGAGGAAAACCTGACCGTGGTGATCGAAGGGGTGATCTCTTACATCGCCAAGCGGATCCCCCGCTCAGGCAAGAAGGTTGATCTCGTTATCGAGACACCTGGAATTTTCCCCGCCCCGATCAACCGCGAGCTTTTCGAGTGGGTGATTGAGAATCTGATGAAGAATGCGCTCGACGCCATGGACGCACAGACCGGCAGGATTTCATTCCGCCTCGCGCAGGCGGCCGGTAAAACGACCATCGACGTGACCGATACAGGAAAGGGAATCGATCCCAAGCTGCACAAGGAGGTTTTCCGGCCGGGCTTCAGCACCAAAAAGCGGGGATGGGGACTCGGGTTGACGCTCTCGAAGAGGATTATCGAGGATTACCACAAGGGACGGCTCTACGTGAAGCAGAGCGCTGTAGGGTCGGGCACAACCTTCCGCATCCGCCTCGGCTGACGACGGCTACTTGCCCGCGAGGATCTCCCGCGCCTTTTTCTTTCCCATCTCAAACGTTTGCCCGAGCTTAGGCTGCACGAATTCCGTGTCCTGGACCGGAAGCTCTTCGTCCGGTGCGATGATCACGGGTTCGATGATGTGTTTCTTCCCCTCATTGAACGTGAACCGCTCCGCAAATGACGCGAACACTCCCTCAAGGGTTGCACGCGTTCGTTCATCGGGCGCTGCAGCAAGCGCCTCACGCTTCAACGTCTCGAACGCCGCAATATCGTTGTTCACGTCCTTCACTGTCTCCATGTCGCGCAGGAAGTAGAGATTCGGCAGGAGCTCCAGTGCCGTGCGCATCAGGATGGCAAACACGTTCGGAAACGCCGCCCGGATGCTGTGCTCCGTCATGTTAGGGTACGATGGGTAGGTATTGACGACGAACAGCTCGCTCACCCCTCCGAATTTGAGCACGCTCTTGAGCGGTGTCTTGTTGGAGATTCCCCCGTCGGCGTACAGCTGCGGAACGCTCTCCAGGCCGGCGGGGATCCGCGAATCGTCGACCGTCGTCCTCACCGGAGGGTAGGCCACCGTGGTGATGGTGGAGGCCATGATGTACTCGATCGCCTTGCGGGGATCCGGCTCATCAGTGATCGATTTCAAGTAGGCGGCGCCTGTGTTGAGCGAGCTGAGACTCACGTAAAATTCATCCACCGTCCGCCTGGCTTTGACCAGGTCGTGCCGGAAGTAGTCCCGGACGAATCTCGTATAGAGTGGCGTATTATCGAACAGCGAATCCACCCCCCGGACGGTCGGCCACAGGTCCATTCTGGTCGTGGCAAATTTCAGGATCAGGCCGAAGATTTCCCAGCCGCGGATCTTGTAGACATCAGGATTCGAAACGTCTTTCCAATGCCGCTCGATCTCCTCTGCCGCCGCACGTAGGTCCGGTGCCTGGGCAATCCCCATGCCGTTGAGTGCCCCTACCGAGGTGCCTGAAAGAATGTTGATTCTTTTCCCGGTTCGTGCGAAGTAGCGGAGCAGTTCAACGAGCGCACCCGCCTGAAACGCCCCGCGCGCGCCTCCGCCGGACAATACTAACGCAAGTTTCCCCACGTGATGGTGTTCCTGTTCAGACCGGTTGGTGTGACGAGATGAACAGTATACGAAAATCGGTGGATTTAATCACGCCCCGGAGCAGCCCGACGCCCTACCGCTCGATCGCTTTCCGTGCCATCGTGAAGATCCGGTCGAACATCGGGCGGGTCAGCCGGCCGGTGAATGTGTTCTGCTGGCTGGGGTGGAATGATGCTATGAATGTGAGACCGTTGATGTCGTATCGCGCGGCGTGGCCGAAGCGAGGTCTCTTCGTGAGAGTGATCCTACCGGCCTCGCGGTATGCATCGACTGCCGTCGAGAACCCAACGCGCCCCAGTCCGATGACCACGCGGACGTTTGTGAGCACTGCGATTTCCCGGAGAATGAAAGGGCGGCAGTTGGCGATCTCCGCAGGGAGGAGCTTGTTTGCGGGAGGTGCGCAGCGGCAGGTCGCGGTGATGTAGCAGTCCCGGAGTTTCAGCCCGTCGGACCGGTCGAGCGACTCCGCCTGGCTGGCGAACCCCGCGCGGTACAGGGCATGGAAGAGCCAGTTCCCGCTCTCGTCACCGGTGAACATACGCCCTGTTCTGTTCCCGCCGTGCGCAGCGGGGGCGAGTCCAACAAGCAGAAGCCGAGCGGCCGGATCGCCGAAACCTGGGACCGGCTTTCCCCAGTACTCCTCGTCCGCAAAGCGCCGTACCTTTGTTCTCGCGACCTCCTCACGCCAGCGAACCAGCCGCGCACAGCGGCGGCAGTCAATCACCTCGCGCTGCAGCGCGGCCAGGGCCTCTTCAACCGAATCACGTCTCACTGTTCGGGACACGAGGGCGACGCGCTACTGGCCTCCCTCGACCGCAGGCGCCGGTCCGAGCACCTCGTCGACGGTCAGGAACGTCGGCGGCGCGAGCTCAAGCGCTGTCACACCCGTTTCGACCTCGCTCCGATCACCCACGATGATGAACGCCAGGTTGTCCGGCGTGATGTATTTCTTTGCCGCCTTGAGGACGTCCTCCTTCGTCACCGCGAGCACGCGTCCGATGTACTTGTTGAAGTAGTCGTCAGGCAGGTTGTAGACCACCAGCTCCTCTAACTGCCCTGCGATCTGCCCCACCGACTGGAAGTCGCCGGGGAAACCGAGGGCGACGTAATTCTTCGCCCGATCCAGGTCGGTATCGGGGACCTCCTCCAGCATCCCCTTCAGCTCGTTCATAAACTCCACCAGCGCCTTGTCCGTCACCGCGGTCTGTACCGACGCTGATGCGACGAACGGCCCGGGGAGCGGGCGAAACTCGAAACGCGATCCGGCACCGTACGAGTATCCGTGCTGTTCCCGCAGGTTCTGGTTGAGCCGAGAGGTAAACGACCCCCCGAGAATGGTATTCATCACGACGATGGGGAAGTAATCGTCGGTGATCCGCTTCACGCCGACGCGGCCGATCATGATCACCGACTGCGCCGCGCCGGGCTTGTCCACGAGCAACAGCGTCTTCTCCTTGATTTGTCCTACGGAGGGGATCGACGGAGGCGCTGCGGCTTTCCCTTTCCATGAGCCGAACGCCTTTTCCAGCTTCGGCATGATCATCGTGCCCGAGACGTCGCCCACGACGATGACGGTGACATTGGAGGGGACAAAGTAGTCTGAGTGGAATTTCTTCAGATCACCGGGTGTCATGCTGCGCAGCGAGGCTTCATTCCCCATCGTCGGTACTCCGTAGGGGTGCGACGAACCATAGAGCGTGCGGCTGAAGAGGACCGATGCAAGTGCGCGGGGCTCGTCGCGCCACTGTGTCAGGGCGGTGAGACGCTCCTTGCGCTTCCGGTCTAGCTCGGGGAGGGGGAAACTCGGCCGGCGGGCGACGTCGGAGAGCAGTGTCAGCGCCGAATCGAGCTTTGCCAGCGGCGTATGGAGATTGATCCCCGAGGTATGTTGTCCCGCACCTGTGCCGATGCGGGCGCCGAGGTAATCGATGGCGTCCGCGAGCTGGAGTGCATTGCGCGGGCCGGCCCCTTCCATCAGCATCGCCGCTGTCATGCTGGCGACTCCGTGCCGGTCGGGGGGGTCCATTACTGCACCCCCCCGGACGACAAGGTTGATCTGCACCACGGGGACTGCGTGCTTTTCAAGCAGGACCACGGGTATTCCGTTGGAGAGCTTCAGGTGCTGGATCGGCGGGAGCTTCAGCGCCGGCGGCGGCCCGAGCTTCGGCGGAGCAGAGCGATCGGGCTGGGCAAATGCAGTCGTAAGGTGAGTGACAAGGAGTGCGAGGACGACCGCATAGATAACAAGCCTTGGCAATCCACGATCCACAATCCACAATCGACAATCCACAACCGGCGGTTCGCACCGCTGCTTTCTGACTACTGACTTCTGACTACTGACTTCTGATTTCATTTCCCTTCCTCCTTCGAAGCGGCAAGTTCAGGTTTTCCTTCCGGCACGATGCTCAGAATCACCCTGCCGTTATCGCGCAGATAGGTGTTCGCTACCGACTGGATATCTTTGGGATCGAGCGCCTTGTAGCGGGCAAGGTCCTCGTTGAAATAATCAGGGTTCCCAGTCGAGGTGAGATAGCCGTTGAGAAGATCGGCCTTCGTACCGATGTTTTCTAAGCGGTCGAGGAACGATGCTTCGTACTGGTTCACCGCGCGGTCGACTTCCCTCTGCGACGGCGGCGCGCTCTTCACCGCATTCAACTCCTCTTGCACGACCTTTTCGATCTCGCTGAGACCGTGGCCAGGGCGAGCGGTGACGATGACTTCGAAATACGAGGCGAGCGACGAGGAGACCTGAAATGCGGAGACATCCTGAGCGATCTGCATGTCGTACACCAGCCGCTTGTAGAGGCGCGAGTTCTTACCCCCTGCCAGAACGCTGGCCAGGATGTCGAGCTCCGCGTCACCGGGTGCGTATAACGGGGGCGTCACCCAGGCCATGTACAGCCGCGGCAGTTGCACTTTGTCTTCATGGACGATCCGCTTCTCCTCCGTGACGTAGGCGACAGGCGCGGGCTGCGGAGGAACCGGCGGTCCGGCGGGGACGTCGCTGAACCACTGCTCGACGATCCGGCGCGTTTTTGCGGGATCGATGTCCCCCGCGATTACCAGACTCGCGTTTGCCGGTACATAATAGGTCTTGAAGAATTCCACCACGTCATCGAAGCTCGCCGCTGTAAGATCGTCCATCGACCCGATCGTGGGCCAGTGATAGGGGTGCTCGGGAGGGAAGAGGTTTTCGCTCATCAGGATCGAAGCAAGCCCGTAGGGACGGTTCTCGTAGCTCTGCCGCCGCTCGTTCTTCACCACGTCGCGCTGGCCATCGACCTTTTCGGGAGACATTGCATCGACCAGGAAACCCATGCGATCAGACTCGAGGAACAGCGGAAGCTCAAGCGCATTGCTCGGAACGTTTTCGAAATAGTTCGTTCGGTCGGTGGTCGTGGACCCGTTGTTGTCCCCTCCTGCGGCTTCGAGCCACTCGTCGAACTTCCCTTCGGGCACATTCTTCGATCCCTCGAACATAATATGCTCGAAGAGATGCGCAAAGCCGGTCCGCCCCGGCTTTTCCCTCCCTGAGCCGACATGATACCAGATGTTCACCGCAATCGTCGGGACGCCATGGTCTTCATGCAGGACCACGTCGAGCCCGTTCGGGAGCGTGAACCGTGTGTAAGGCACAGCAATCCGGCCGTCGCCGGCCAGCGCAAGAGACGAGACAAACAGGGAAAGCAGAACGAGTCGTTTCATTATGCCTCCTTCACATCATGAGAGAAATTCATTCAACAAATGCAATTGCCGGCAAAAGGTCAAGCCGGTCCGGCTCCAGGCGTATGTCACCCCCTCAGGAGCTCGTTCAATTGATGCCTTGACGTATTCAGGAACGGCGCAACGGCCAGCATGCCCGTCCGGCCGACGCTGTGCTCAAGGTATTTCAGCTCCGCAAGTTTCTCCTTCCATTCGGGATCGGGCGGAACCTCGAAGCCGGACTGACGCATGAGCAACAGCCCCTTCGCGGCAATGGCCAGCTCAAGGTGGAGCCGCAGCATGCAGAGCATGTCGGCAAGCACTTCGCCGCGGAAGCCGGACTGGATCGAAGCGAAGAACATGCCGATACGGGTTTCGCCCAGACGCCCCGATGTGATCATTTCGAGCAGCTCTCGGTCGGTGTCGAAGCCCACTCCGGTCCAGTGCCGGACCGCCCGTTCGCCGCGCCAGAAGACGACCGCCATGAGGACCGGGAGTGCGAGGACGATAATCCGCGTTGACGTAACTGCTGTAAGGAAGAAGTGGTTGAACCCCGAATGGATCACCATTGCGACTGCAATTCCGGGAAGGACCGCGGCGATGCCAGGCCGTTCCGACCGCTCGATCAGCACGATGCCGATGATGCCGGCAATCGACCCCACTGCGCCGTGCATCATCGCCGTGCCGAATCCGCGCACGAGCCAGAGCCCAATGGTGCCGGGAGCCCGGGTCAGGAAGTATGCAATATTCTCCACCAGCGCAAACCCCGCGCCAATGGCAAATCCATGGATTGCCGTATCCACAAGAAATCCCGTCTTTCGCGCCAACAGAAGCCGCACGAGGACGATCGCCTTAAGGGCCTCTTCCGTCAGGGGAGCACCGTACCGTGAGAAGAGCTCGAACCGGATCCCTGTCGCCTCCATGAGCATCGTATTCACGGCATATGCGAGCACCGCCGCAGCACAACCCGCGCCGAGTGAAGCAAGGAGGGAACGAGGAGGAATCAGCTTGTAGCTGTCGAGGAAAAAGAGCGCGGCAAGAAACGCACACACCGGGAGCAGACCGAGAAGGAATTCCATCGGCAGCGGCGATCAGAGCAGTTTCAGCGAGACCATGAACTCGCGCGTGAACCGCGCATGTTCCTCGGCCGCGAGCGCGTAACCAAAGGAGAGGATCGAATCGAGATGCGAGAAGAGGACAAGCTTGAAGTCCACCTGTACGCCGCCACAGAGCGCCGCCGTCCGTAGCTCCTGCGCATCGAGGTTTGTGACGAGGGCCGAGGAGAACAATGCGCTCCGCATCCAGGTGCAATAGAACGACGGGATGCCGAACTCGCGGAACCGGACCGGCGGCAGCGTCCACTCGCCGGTGGCCTTCACGAACGTCGTGCCCCCGATGCTGTTGAGCGGCACACCCGGGAAGCTGTAGTACTCCCGGTAGCGCTTCGGCTCTTTCGAGTCCACCCAGTTGTTGCCGAATCCCCCGAAGAAAAACCCTCCGAACACGTCGTCACGTGCGCCTCCCCCCCAACCGGCAGCAGCACGCAGCCAGAGGGACGAGTGGTCGATCGGCAGCGCGATGCCGGCGTTTCCGGCTGCATACGCCCGTGGGATGAATTCCGAACGGACCAGCGTGTTCAGGGAATTCAGCGATGCTCCAATCCCCGTTTCGTCGTCCACTGCACCAAGCGACCGGCGGAAGCTGGCGTATGTGAGGCGGCCGTTCAGCGTGGCAAACTTGTCAAAGGATGCGGCCACATTCTGGTAATCGGGCAGGCGCTCGAGACCGGTGTAGATGTTTGCCGCGATTGTGTACTCGAGCGTCGTCGGCCGCTCGAAGATGAGGAAGTCTGTGTACCTGATCCCCGCGGCGTATCCCTTGCGGCTCGTGCGCGTCGGGCCGAACAGGTCGTAGAAGTCAGCACCATTGTAGGAACCGCTCACCCGCCACTGCCACGACCGGAATTCGACGGATGCGTGGAACCGCTCGGCCGCGGGGATGCCCGGAGAAGGTGTGTAGGAGCCGGTGAGGTTAATTGTGCTGATCCCCAGCGGGTCCTGGAGGTTCACGCGCGCACCTACACCAGTGTAATCCTTGTACCCTTCAACAATCGGATATGCGGACGCAAGCGCGAGATGATCCCATCCTTCATATTCGCCCGAGGCAACGGTAAGGGAATCAATTTTCACGACCGAAGGCGGAGGGATCTTCCACGCTTCAAGCTCGGGATATTTCTCGATGATCGCATTTCCCAGATAGACGATGGGGCTGATGTCTTCTCTCACCGTCCGCGGGATGACGACCGGCAGGAACCCCTTGCCGGTATACCGGAACGCGAGCAGTGAGTCGCCCGGGTACTCGACGGGACGGAAGAGCCCGGTCTCGACGTTCGAAAGCCATTCTATCTCCTTGGTTGACGGATTGATCCTCGCCACGTTGGAAACCCCAGTATAGTATGAAGTGCCGTACAGGTACTTCCCGTCGTTCGAGAACCCAAAATTCATCGGCGACGAGTTGTTGTCGAATTCGTACAGGACGTCGTACGGAAATGAACCGGCAAGGAGACTGTCTGTCTTCATTGCAATGAGCCGCTGCGCTCCGCTCACCTCGATCATCGATGCCGTGAGGAGCTGCCCGTCGGGTGAGATGTCGATGTCGTACAGATCTTTCCCGTATTTCAACGGCAGGATTTCGCGCCAGGTTGTGTACGGTGGGGACATTCGAACGACCGTTGAGTAGCCGTTATGATGCTGGACCCCCCAGAGCGACCGGTCGTTTCTGTTGAACGCCAGATCCCCGATGCGGCCGTTGTTGATCAACTCCTCGCTCTCCCCCGTCCGGACATCCACCTTCCGGAGGTCACGCCAGGAGGAGCTGTTGTGGGTTGTATAATAGAGGACGCCGGCCGCGGAGTCGTACGCCATCGAGCAGACATAATAGAGCGC